>CAZYQN010000012.1:0-58611 GCA_964649955.1 uncultured Pirellulales bacterium | reverse complement strand
TCTTCTCATTTTAAATCTCCTAAAGTTAGATTGTATATTACGACCACCTCAAAACTCCGTTTCTCGCTCTTACTTCCCCTAATACACTCGCCTTCATATACACTCCACACATCGCACTTTTTGTTCTTCATCAACCTCCTTTCCTGAACGTATCGAACCTATTGATTCATACCAAATTCTCTACCTCGATTCCAATACCAAAACGGGATCGACGAACACTCCCCAGTCGCTGTCATTGGCGGGTAAAACTTCACCCTCCAAAATCCGGCCTTCCGGGTCGCCGCCATCGGTTTCCACAAGCGTCAGGAAACGATCGTTTTCCGAAAGTTCGATCTCAATCGGATAAAGCCCGCCCGTTTTGACCTGCTGCTGCTTAAACCGCACCGTTCCATCCACCAGGACCCAGAAATCCGCATTACTGGCGCTGGGCCGCCCTGCATATTTTCGAATGCCGCATTGGGACTGGAAGCGGGCAATCTTCACACCGGGCAAACTGCGGCGAATGGCCTCCAGATCAAACGTAATGCCCATATTGGCGTGCAGGTATAAAAAAGGCGTTTGGGCGTTGTTATCGCTGACATTTTCAAGGACCATGCAATCATAGTTGGTGAAGGCCCTGATGCTCTGACTGTATGAACCGTCTGTTACCGGGCACTCCCTAAACAGATGCCCTTGGGAACTGACCACCTGGGGTGTTTGGCCGTTCGGAATAAAAGTGCCGTCAATATAGGGGCTTAGTGCGGATGGACGATAATCATTGAGGGTAGGCAGATATCTCCCATAGAACTCCCCGTTGGCGGCTTTTCCCGAAACCGGATCAATGGCCCTGTCGAGCGTTCCTGTTCCGAAACCGCTGCCGCCGCCCACTATGTCCGCCAAGTTAATTGTATTCTGCCCCTTCCAGATTAAATTGGATTCAGAATTAATCGTTCGAACAAAATAATCGGTTCGGCATCCCATATCTGAAATCTCTCCGGTATCACCGGAAACTTTTTTTGCTGCTCCCTCATTGACTTCCACATTGACTTTGCCGGATCCTTTGGCCATAAGAATCGTTTTGCCCTTGAGGACATGCAACTGGGTATTTCCGCCGACTTCGGCCAGCACGCCAAATTCGGTTCCCATATCAATAATTTTTGCATTTTGCGTATACACGGAAAAACCAATCGCATCTTTGGGAACCGACGAATATACTTTACCATAGTTAATCCCGATCCGATCCTCAGCAAGAATCTGAAATTCAGCAGGGCCTTCGACAGTAACCCTCGCATGATTATCAAAGAGTAATTCCACATAGCCTTCGCACAGCAGCAATTGTTCATTTCCGGTTGTTATCCTTGCCCCCTTTTGCATCGGGATGGAAACATTTGCCCATTTTGCGTTAAGGCTGTCAGTCAACGTTGCAACTTCAAAACCCTCTTTAGGCGGTGTAAACCTCAATAATATAAACAACAGGACAATAGCAGCCGTATTCAAAAGCATAAAAATACTGAACTTGCTCAGTTTTCGTTTTTCTCTCGGAGGATAGATAACCTTTTGTATTAACTCGTGTCGCGATTGATCAAGCGGTACCTCGAGTTCCGGTGCGGTTTTCTCTTCACGAGCGAGTTGATTCCACCACTCCTGGTCAAATATCATGTCATAATCGAGCAAATCATCCTTGGAGATATTGGCACTCAATTGTTCAATGCACACGGTCAATTGAATATACTCACAATAATAGCGGCGAATAGCCGGGTCGTTTACAATCCATTGATTCAGCAGCCGGCTTTGTTCCAGTGAAATCGAACCCTCTATAGCCAACTCGATTAAATAATTCACTTCATTAAAATCTCTTCTGAACGAATTCATGACATATCTCCAGATGTCATGGTTCTATGAATGCAGTTATGTAAAAGGGTTTTTATCATTGCAAGACGTTTATAAGTAATATTGACTGTTATCCCGAATTCAGTAGCCAGATCTCTGATTGATAACTTTTTCATATAACGCTTCTTTAAAAAGTCCAAATCCTTATGATGGAGTTTTTTCATACACTCATTCAAAGCCTCATATCGATCCTCTATCTGATGTGATAATTTTTGATTTTCCTGCTCTATGAGTTGAAAGGCTTCGTCACTGAAATGAATCATTGATCGTTGCTTTTTCTTACGGTATGTCATTACTTGATATTTCGATATGGTAAAGGCCCAGGAAAGAAAATTTGTTCCCGGCCTGAAATCTTGAAAATGCTCCCACATGTAAGTAATCGCAGATTGCAAGACATCTTCCGAATCCGCTTTATTCGGGACCAACATAAGAATAAAGCTGTGGATTTTATAATAATTGGGTGTCAATAATTCCAAAAACTCAGGATGCAGGCTTTTTTTGTCCATATTGTACTGTTTCTGCGTCATAATGACATTCGTTATAAACCCTGCACAAACATTATTATTACCATAAAGCTAAGGCGCAACTTTCACTTTTTCGCTAATTTTTTTCATGTTTACATCAACATCCTCATCCATATCAATAAATTAATCAGGTCAAATTTCTACAACCGGCTTTTGGGCAGTCTGGCAATAAGCAATCAGTGCCTCAGATGTACCAGAATTTGACCGGACTGCAATTTCGGAAATGCTTGCTCTGAGCGGTTATTTGAATATATCATTGATTTTTTTAAAGCCTCTGCGCTTTCCATATCAGATCAACAGGTATAATTCATAATATAAGTCTATATCCTAACTATTTTAGAACCATAAAGATACTCAACTTTTTGTTGAACCTTGAATTAAAATGCGATTGTGGATATAATAATATTGTAGTATATTGAATTCTTCACTGGATGAGTCCTGAATTGGTATATATTCCGGAGAAAGGGTAGAGCACTTATGAACCATCGTCCACACTATCGCTATATGCTCATTTCGGCATTATCCCTGATCAGCTTCTTTATCTGGTCGCCAGCAATGGCCGTTCAAATTACCGAGATCATGTACCATCCGGTTGAAGAAGGCGGCACATCCGATGGGGAAGAGCTGTTAGAGTTCATTGAACTGTATAACAATCAGGCCGTATCCGAGGATATTTCGGGATATACATTTACAAAAGGAATTTCATTCGAGTTCGCACCGAATACGATTCTGGGAGCAAAGGAATATCTTGTGGTCGCACGTTATCCGGATGCGGTTAAGGCAGCATACGGTATTGATACGGTGGCCGGTCCTTTTACGGGAAAACTCGACAACAGCGGTGAACAAATCACTCTGACAAATGCAGGGGGAGAAATTATCCTGTCCTTTAATTACAAGGATACACATCCCTGGCCTATTTCTCCGGACGGAACAGGCCATTCGCTGTTTCTTGCCAGACCCGGCTTAGATCCTGCCGATGCTTCAGCATGGTCCCCCAGTACATTGATCGGGGGTACTCCAGGCGGCCCAGACCAAAGCCAGATGTCGCACGACCCTACCCTTGTAACACTGGTGGACATCGGAACCAGTGGTTATTATTTCAAAGGAATCAAGGAACCCTCGCCCGATCTTAATGGAAACCCGTTAACTGTATGGAGTAATATTGATTTTAATCCTGCTGCCCCCGAGTGGGCAACAGGAGCCAATGGATATGGATACAGTAATTCACAAGATGAACTCCAGTATATCAGCACACCCCTGAATGACATGAATGGAAACTATTGGTCTGTGTATGCACGCATTCCTTTTATCCTGACACAGGAACAGATCAATGCATTCACGCAATTACACGCAGTAATGCACTATGATGACGGATTTGTACTTTATCTCAACGGCACGCGTGTAGCTGCCTCGTCCTATCTGACGGCAACTCCACCTCCCTATGACTCTCCCGGAGCTTCAACCGGTTGGGATCCCTTGGAAGAAAATATTGATTTGGCAAGCAGGCTTGGTCTATTGGTTCCCGGTGTAAATATCCTTTCATTTCAGGTGCATAATTCAAGTCTCATGGGCAGCAGTGACTGCTTTGGTGCAGTGGAACTCCGGGCAGTCATGGCAACCGGGCCTGAGATTCACGCACGAGTCGTTATTAATGAACTGCTCACAAACAGCCATACGGCCGGAGAGCCTGATTGGCTGGAATTATACAATCCGGGTCCGATTCCAGTGGATCTGAGTCATGCCTACCTAAGTGACAAACGCCTTGATCTTCTTTACTATAAAATACCGAATGGCACTATTTTACAGCCTGGCCAGTTCTGGTCAGTTACACAGGGCACGGCACCGGATGGATTTCCATTCGGCCTGAGTACAGCCGGTGAGACCGTCTTTTTGACGATGGCCACCAATGACACAATGCCGAATCCCATCCGAGTTCTTGATGCTGTTCAGTTTGGTCCTCTGTCTCCGGATAGCACCTTTGGTCGGTATCCTGACGGTTCGGACAATATTGAAGCATTATCTTCCCCGACTTTCGGGACTGCCAATGCCAGACCTTTTTACAATGACATTGTTATCAACGAGATTATGTATCATCATGGCTCAGACGATGCTCGTTACGAATATATCGAGCTGTATAACAAGGGGACATCCACCGTATCTCTTACGGGATGGCGTTTTACCGATGGCATTGATTATGTGTTCCCGGAGGGAGCTTCTATTGACTCGGGGAAATACCTTGTGCTTGCCGCCGATCCGGGATTACTTGCTGCGACCTACAATCATCTTACAACCGGTTCCAATCTTATTGGTCCCTACGCCGGAAAACTGGACAATCATTCTGAACGAATTCGCTTGGCCTATCCCATTGATTACGTTGATCCCGATACAGGAAAAACAAGTGTTTTGATGGTAACTGCAGATGAAATTACGTATTATGACGGAGGACGGTGGCCGACGTGGGCAGACGGTCAGGGTTCAAGCATGGAACTGATTGATCCAGAGAGCAATAATAACGCCCCGGATGCATGGGCAGACAGCGACGAATCACATAAAGCTCCCTGGGAACAGTTTTCGTTTACAATCAACAGTAATGATCCGCAGTATACACACGATTCTGTCAGTGTGTTTGATCTGATAATGCTCAACCGCGGTGAAGTGCTTCTCGACAATGTGGAACTGCTGATCAACGGAACAAACCGTCTTGCAAACACCGGATTTGAAAACGGTATGACCGGCTGGCGGTATCTGGGCAATCATGTTCAATCCTTCGCAACGACTGAAGACAAGGTGTCGGGAACAAGATGCCTGCATGTTGTTTCGACGGGACACGGCGACCCGGGAGCCAATCGGATAAATCAGACATTTTCGACGGTAACCGGCGGCACGGTAACCTTCCGGGGATGGGCACGATGGTTAAAGGGAACACAGTTTATGCTTCTTCGCACCAGCCAGGAAAACGCGCCGGTACAGCCTCCCCGCCCTGCGCATTCCTTCCAGCTCAATATGCCTATGAATCTGGGAACTCCCGGCCAGCAAAACAGCCGGTATTTATCCAATCGCGGGCCGGATATTCTTCATGTCAGTCATAAGCCGGCTTTGCCTATGGATGGTGAGCCGATCATTGTCACGGCAGTCATCACCGATAATAACGGCGTAGACTCGGTCACCCTGTACTACCGCTCTGAGGGTGAATCGTTTACAACGGTATCCATGCGGGATAACGGTACAGGCGGCGATGCAATTGCCGGCGACAGTATCTATACAGGAACGATCCCGGGGGCAGCCGCAAACACAATGCGTGCATTCTATATTTCGGCGTCAGACGGTTCGGCTACAACGCGTTTTCCAGCCCGGCTGCCTGCATCGGCTCAGGTTCCGGATCGCACGTGTTTGGTGAGGGTCGGCGATGCAGTGGTCAATTCTCAGTTCGCAAAATACCGCATCTGGATGTCAAATGATGTAGTCAATATTTTTCTGTCTCGCCCGAATCTTTCAAATGAGCTGATGGACTGCACATTTGTGTATGATGATACAGAAGTGTTCTATAATGCCAAGATTCGTTTCCGGGGTAGTCCGTTCATTCGCAGCGGTTTTGGACGTAATCCTGCAGATCGCTATGCATTCCGGCTCGACTTTAATCCCGATCGGAAATTCAGAGGTAAGGAGGAAATTAATCTGGATAACACAGAGGGCGGCGACCGGGGCCCCCTGCAGGAAAGAGCCTCTTACTGGTTCTACCGTAAAATGGGTTTGCAGTATTCAACGCAGGAATATATACGCCCGATCATCAACGGCAATGCACACACCGTCTATGAAGATGTTCAGAAAATTGACGGAGATTATATTGACGCCTGGTTCCCGAACGACAATGATGGCTATATTCACAAAATTGATGATTACTTCGAATATACAGCAGATGGAACCGGATTCAGCAATTATGATGAAGGCCTTAAGTACGATGCAAACCATCCCCTGTTGAAGGAAACGTACCGGTGGGGCTTTGAAAAGCGTTCTAATCGGGAAAATGACACATGGGATCACCTTTTCAATTTTGCCGTTGCAATGAATACATCTCTACAGGACGGGCCCGCTTATGAAACGGCCATCGAGTCAATGATCCATCCCGAACACTTCGCCCGTGTATTGGCCATCCGCCATGCCCTGGGTGACTGGGACAGCTATGGATACACTCGCGGAAAGAATAATTATTACTATTATGCCTTCCCCGAGAACAAATGGTATCTGCTGCCATGGGATATCGATTTCACACTTGGAAGCGGACACGGACCGACAACAAATCTATTCCTGGTCAACGCCGACCAGTTCCCGGAAGTCAACAACTTCCTGAACTATCCAAAATATCGCCGAATGTACCTGCAGGCATTTGCCGAACTGATCGGCGGTCCATGGCAAACATCATACGGAACCGCTAATCCACCGACAGAGTTTGATCGTTATTTGGATGAAAATGCCAATGCCCTCGTCGCTGACGGAGCCGGGGATGGTCGACGTGATGCCATCAAGGAATTCGTCCGCAATCGGCAGACCTATATTGCAAGCCAACTGCCATCACTGACTTTCATGATCACCAGCAATAACGGAGATGACTTCTGCACATCGGAATCTACAGTATCGATCACAGGGGTTGCTCCTATACAAGTGGCACAGATTGAAGTGAATGGAACAATAGTACCGTCAACTTTTTCCGGAACCAATGCATTTTCTGTCGATATCCCTCTTGTAATCGGCTCTAACGAACTCCATCTGAAGGGGCTTGATAATATTGGAAATGCCGTGCCCGGCGCAACCGATTCGATCACGGTTCTTCGTGTAGAACCTATAATAGTCAGTTCGGTATTCCCACCCAAGCTCTGTAACAACAGCTCAACAGCGGAAATCCGGATTTATGGAACGGGATTCTTTCCAGACTCTGCCAGTAGGATTTCTTTGCAAAACCGCTCTAAGGAAATCGGGTTTAATGCATTGTACGTCCAGAGCAGTACTTCTTTTGACCGTATTGATGCCGCAACGGTACTGCTGGACAATCCTTCCGGGGGTATCGGAGATGAGGTGTATTGGGTACATGACGTAATAAATCTCTTTCAAACCGGCTCGGAAGGTATCTTTTCCCCAAGCGCCGCTTTTGCGCCTCCCTTTAACACGGGAGATCCCGGTAATTTTGCCGTCCGCTTTACCGGCTATATCTATGCCCCCTTCGCCGGAAGACGATACTTCGGGGTCAACAGCGATGACGGTTTTCGGTTAACCATCGAAGGACAGCTTGTCGGCGAGTGCCCGGATCCCAGAGCCCCCGCGACGACGGATGTAACAAATGTTACCAGCGGAACGATGTGGTACGATTTCCCTGCGGAGGGAAATTATTATATGGTGCTGGACTTCTTTGAAAATGGCGGCGGTGAAGAAATCGAATTTTTCCAGACAAACTCCGTCGGCGGCGATCCGCGGCTGATTAATGGCGATGCCGAACTGATTGTACTGCGTGACGACGTAATCCGCATCAATGCGACAAATGTGGTCGTCGAAAACGAAAATACGATTACCTGCCAGGTTGATGTCACCGGTGCTGCGACAGGATTGTGGAATCTTGAAGTCACTCCTGAATGCGGTACGGCTGCAAAGGCCGTTTTGGACGAAGCCGTTTCGATAATTACTCCTCCTGCTGGCAGTGTAAACTGGAATATATGGCCCGATGAACCGGTCATTACACTCATGAAAAAAGGCGGGGTATTGGAACCCAAAGAATACACATTTGTCCTTTCCAATACAGGAACCGCTGCACTGGACTGGATGATATCAAAAGATCCGACAGCAGAGTGGTTGGATATAGAAACCTTTTCCGGCTCTCTGGAAGCTGGGGCCAATACAGAAATTACGGTCATAGTGAACGAAGCTGCCGCTTCTCTGGATATTGGTTTATATAATTGTGATTTAACCTTATCAATAGCAGGAGGTTGCAGCCTTTCGGAGGCACAGCGTCAGATCCGGCTGGCAGTAACGTATAGATCCGACTTTACTTTTGATTTTAAGGTCGATAGCCTCGATCTGTCTGTGATGGCCTTGATGTGGCTGGAGGGCTGTTCCGAGCCGGACTGGTGCAATGGAGTCGATTTGGATAAAGACGGCATGATTCGTATAAGGGATCTATCATTGCTGGCAGAAGAATGGCTCGTTTTCGGTCAATAACGATTTAAACAACCTATTCTTCTTTTATTTGAACAAACACTCAATAGCGGCCTCATTGGTGGTATGGAGTATTATTGACGTACCAAGTGGACCAGCCAATCTTTAGACCCCAATACACCGGGGTAATCCTCCGGCGGCAATAGGGTTGGCGTGCCTCCCCCTGAGATAGTTTCATTTTTTTTGGACGTTGATTCCGTCAGATCATACCATATACAGCGAAATACATCCTGCGGCTTGGTGTCTTTAAGGTTTACTTTCACCGCCCCGCCATATCGCAAATAAATCACATATTCCCGGCCGGGTACTGCTCCGCAGAACGGTGAGGGATTTTCCAGTATCAGTTCCGGTTGTGGTGACAAACGCCACCAATCAATGCCACGGAGAAAACGAGCCATAAACGCCAGTGATACCGCGCCGGGATAATCAAGAGTATTGGTGTCAAAACCCAATTCCATAGGCCAAATATCCTTCCCGAGCGGTGCTTCTGGAACATGGGCTTTCCATATCTGTCCCCCGGCATAGCTGTGGCCGGCCGCTCCTGATAGGATTGCTGACCATGCTCCAAATCGAATATCCGCAGCACTTGCACTGTCATTGATGAATTCATACCAGGGTTCGGTAACTACGATAGGCTTGGCAGGCCGTTGAGTGTATGCTGCGGTCACAACGTAAGGAATCATTTCGTTCCGCCATTTGCCATGTCCAACTTGAGATTGGTTATAATCCATCCAGGATTCATTGTGCAAGACATCAGAGGTTGACCACTGGGGGGCATCGGCCCCGCCGTCCCAGCCCGGAGGCGTCGGATGAGTACCGATAATTCTTTCATAAGGATCTTCCTCATCAATCAATGTGCCCAAGTCCTTCCAAAATTGCAGGCCAAGGCTGCCATAGTTATACATATTATATTCACCCGCCAGCACCCAGATTACATTATAGGCCCCCAACCGATGAACAATATATCGCCACCAGCGTCGCATCTTTTCAGCGCCTATCGTATGATCCATATTTTGACTGGTCCACCAGCCATGAATCCAGACGGTAATTCCTTTGGAATTGGCGTATTGGATATATTGTTCGATATGGCGAATATGTTCAATATCAGGATTATCTGAGTTGGTATCCAGCAGTGATGCTTCCTGACCCCAACCCCGGCCGGCAAAAAACAATTGCCCCACACTGAAACCTTTGGCGGCACGGTCATCAGCCAGTTTTTGGAAACTTTCCAGTTTGATTCCCCGTCGGGTCCAGTTCCACCAAGTATCGCCAATCCACAAAAACGGGGTTCCATCAGCATATTCAAAATATCGGCCCGCCCGATCCCCTTTTTGACATACCTTTACGAATCCATGTCGTGTGGGATTTTCCATTCTTTGCTCTTGGCTCCACTTGGTGCAATATAATTCTCCCGTGAGACCATTCAGACCCGGATCTTCTGATTCGCTGCGATAAGTCCACAAACCTGCTGCCGGGGGTGCAAAACGAACTTTCCAATTATCGCCTCTATCCCAAAAACCGGTAACGGTCAGCGACATACCTTGAGCATCTTCGGATTGTCCGGAAAAAGTCACACGTACCAATCCAGTTTTACCTTCCGGCAAACCATCTGCATAGGGGTTATTTAGGGGCTTGCGGCTGATCATGTCGAGGGTAAAGACATCCCATGTTTTAACCTCTGTCTGCGCATAGACAGAAAGAGGAGATTGAAAAAGAACTGCCAAAAAAACGCTGAATATTTTGCTTAACCTATCCATTTGAGACTCCTTTAGATTTTTTTTCATTTTATTACCACAATCACTGTTCGTAAATATATTTTTGCAGTGATCCTTCCGCACATCTCATAGTCTTGAATTCTTATGAGAACTTTTCCTTTATATTTATGCAAATCTAACCGTTGCAAAACTACAGGTTTTTTATACAATAGTGCGCTTTTATAAATAGAAACATAACCATATTGTGTATATTGGAGGCCATCTATGTTCGGTTGTCATATTGGACGTTTGTTTCAGGTCAGCATTGCCGGAGGGTCGTACCAAGAGGGCCTAACTGCGGTCGTTCAAGGAACGCCGCCGGGATTAACCTTTACAGAACAAGAAATTTACGGCGACCTATTGTTGCGAAAACCCGGCACCGATGAACTATCCAGCCCCCGTAAGGAACCTGATTTACCGGTACTTTATACAGGTCTTAATGCCGCAGAAACCATTGAGGGGGCCGGCAATGCCAATCATACCAATGGCACTCCGATTACTATTCTGATCCCAAACCTGGACCGGCATTTTATACACATCAAGCAATATCAGGATACCAACCGTACCCCCCGGCCGGGGCATGCATCGTGGGCTTCCTTTGTTAAATACGGTCCGGACGATGACGCTATTGGCGCCGGTATTTTCAGCGGCCGATACACATCGACGATCGTTGCCGCCGGCTACATTGCGAAAAAAGTTCTAAAATACCTTGGAATCAATGTCTTTTCATACATTCGAGAAGCAGCGGGCATACGATGCGGCGATATGGATTCGACCACGATCTTTAACGCAACGGAACGTTATAAAAAAATGCGTCATGATACCGATCCGTTCTATCAGCATATCTATGTCAATGGCCGTATAACATCGGAAATGCGTTTTCTTGAAAAAATGGCTGTCTTTGCCCAAATTGAAAAGGAAATCGACGATATTCGCGCCAAAGCTCCGAAGATCACTGCTGCTCAGATACGCAAGACTTATAATGTCCATCCTGTGATTAATTGTCCTGATGCGGATGCGGCGGAAGAAATGCTAAAGGCCTGCAATTCCATCACTAAAACCGGCGATTCCTCCGGCGGAGTCGTCGAAGTCATTGTAACAGGGATGCCAACCGGTGTTGGCGAACCTGTATTCTGCAAGCTGGATGCGGAGTTGGGAAGGATGCTTGGTATCGGTGCGGTCAAGGGGGTCGAAGTTGGCGCCGGCTTTGCCGTCAAAGATATGACAGGCTACCAAAGCAACGACAGAATGCACACCAAAAACGGCAAGGTTATATTTGATTCAAATAACGCCGGCGGTATTACCGGCGGATTATCAAGCGGACAGGATATCATCGTGCGACTGGCTGTCAAGCCCACACCGACAATTGATAAGCAACAGCATACCATCGATAAATATACTCTCGAAAATACCAATCTGGCTGCAATCACCCGACGGGATCCCACGATCGTCGGGCGCATCTGGCCGGTGGCGGAAAATTATACCGCAATGGTCATCCTTGATAATCTTATTGCCTACTTGGGATATGAACAGCTAAAGGCCCGAATAAAACAATAATATAATCCGGAAAAATGCCGTATGCACTATGAGGATTTACGTGATAAAAAAGTTCTCGTTACCGGTGCCAGCAGCGGAATCGGTGCAGCGACAGCAGAACTTTTTGCCATTCAGGGCGCCTATGTAGGTGTACATTATTTTCGTACCGTCGATGGGGCCGAGCAAACGCTGGCAAAAGTGCTAACGCACTCAAACGGCTGTCTTGTGAGAGCTGATATACGGGATGAGGCACAAGTACAGGCAATGGTAGAAACCTTTGCACGGCAGGCTGGCGGCATCGACATTCTGGTCAACAATGCAGGAACAATGCTTGGTCGAGTCGATATAGAGGGGATGTATCTGACTTTTTATGAGGATGTTTTTGCAACCAATGTGCGAAGTGTTTTCCTGACAACACGAGAGGCCCTTCCATACCTGAAAGTCTCAAAAGGATGCATCATCAATATCGGCTCTGTCGCAGGCCATCAAGGGGGCGGCGGGGGTTCCGGGGTCTATGCAGCAGCAAAAGCAGCTGTGCACACGCTTACGATTGCAATGGCCAAAGAATTCGGCAAATACAGCATCCGCGCCAACTGTGTTGTGCCGGGACTAATCGAGACACGCTTTCATGAACAATTTTCGACCCCAGAACGAAAACACAAAATAGCACAAGAAACCCCTGTTGGACGCAATGGAACCGCAGATGATGTCGCTAAAGCTATTGTGTTTTTGGCCAGTACTGAAGCCTCCGGCTTTATTAACGGAGAATATCTAGCGGTCAATGGCGGCCTCTATATGCGAATGTAACTCTTCAGCAGATAATTCTGCATTTCAAAAGTCTATATGCTGCTTATTATTGAAATAAAGGAGCCAAACGGACACGCGTGTCAAAATTGATCATTTCAGGTTGTGTCCATACGGCCAGTTCGAGGCTTTTACGACAAGTACACTGTTCATCACAAAGAATGTGGTCTAATTCCAGCGTTTTTTCAATCAATAACACAGCGTTTTGTGTTGCAAGGTTAAGATTGCCTATTATCTCTTGAAGCAGGCTTTGTTTGTTCGTCGACGGATCATGCTCACGCCAGCAATCGTAATCGCTTGCCAAAGCCACTAATGCATAACACATTTGTGCCTCGCGCGCCAATTTTGCTTCAGGCATCGCCGTCATCCCGATCAGGTCGCCGCCCCACGCCCGATGCATCAGAGATTCAGCCCTTGTTGAAAATTGAGGTCCTTCCATGCATACATAGGTTCCGTCAGCATGTGTAATCGTGTTAACCTGTTCCGCTGCAAGCATCAGCCGTTCCCGTAAACGACTGCAGCAGGGATAGGCAAATTCGACATGAACAGCACCCAATGCATCGAAAAAAGAATTTTGCCGACGGAATGTTTTATCAATAAACTGGTCAGCCAGTACAAGATGGCCGGGATGAATGGTTTCACGCAGAGAACCTACCGCTCCACTGGCAATTAGTGTAGTTACACCAAGCGATTTGAGGGCAAAAATATTTGCCGCATAAGGAACGTAACTCGGATTAAAACCGTGCCCTGCCCCATGGCGATTGAGAAAAGCAATCCGATGCTTCCCAATCGTGCCAAGTAAAATCGGACCGCTGGGTTTCCCAAAAGGTGTCTGGATTTCTTGCGAGGAAGGTTTTTGAATATGGTGAGCCAGGACATCTCCCAGCCCTGTCCCTCCGATAATTCCAAGAATAGGTTCCTGCATCGTCTTTCTCCGCATTGACGTAATATTCTATGATCGTTTTAAGGTATCATAAACTCTTGCATTGCAGTGTCAATGCTTGTTGCCAAAAAAACAGGCCGCCGATACTCTATCGTATCGACGGCCTGTTGTATTTATATTAAAACTCAATTACTCAAAGAACCGTGTCGCCTCAGTTTCCATCACTTCACGCTGCAGCTCATCGGTATTCATTACTACACGGAGACGAACATCGCCGGGCTTAACCGCTTTGACCACAACCTGCCATGTTGCCTTGGCTTTGGGAGCCAGGCTTGGCAGAGCGTCAAATGTAACCGCACCGTCTGCAAATGCGCCTCGCGTTGCGCCGCTGTTCGAAACGTATTCCATCGAATCTTCAAGGTAGACTTTGATCTTGATGTTGGTATCAAGCGCTGTTCCCTGGTTGGTAACTGTAATAATATACGTCTCATTCTTGCCGACTTCGATCGGGTCGCTTACGTCAATTACTTCAAGCAGAACAGCCGGGATGCCTTCCACTGAAGTGCAGGCCTTAGCACTGACCGGTTCAGCACAGACTGCGGTGGCCTTGGCGGTGTTGCAGAACTCGCCGCCGTTTGTCGCTGAGTATTCAACCGTGACTTTCTTGCTGGCATTCGGAGCCAAAGTACCAATGTTCCAGGTAATCTGAGTGCCCGCTACAGTTCCATTATCGCTGGCCTTGACACCCGTTACGCCGGCAGGAACAGTATCCGTCAGCACAGTCTGGTTTGCAGGTGTATCACTCTTGTTGGTAACAATGATGTCATACTGCATTGAACGACCAAGATAGACCTTCTTGGGTCCGGTCTTTTCGATTGCCAGTACCGGCTGGGACACAACTGTTGAAGTCTCTCCGGATTGAGCTTTCAGGTTGCCGTCAGCAGTGGCTGTAGCCTGGTTCTTATAGGTGCCGGTTTTGGATGCTTTGGTAACAACCGTCCTGGAAACTGATTGGCCGGGAGCCAAATTGCCCAGAGCCATATCGATGCTGGACTTGCCGTCTTGCGTTGTCAGACCTGCCGGAAGAGTATCGGCCAGCTTAACATTGGTTGCTGTACCCGTACCTTTGTTGGTCACAGTAAACTGGAACGGAATATTATCGCAGATCAACACTTTGTCGGGAGCCTTCTTGACGACCTCAAGAGCAGGCTGAACCACTTCTGTCTTGGCACAGGCCAAAACCACGTAGGTAGCATCTGCACAAGTCTGCACGCACCCGACTTGGCCGGCTGACACTTTGACCAGAATTTTTTGAGACGCTTTGGGGCCTAATGCATCCATTTTCCAGGTTACGACGTTGCCGGCAAGTGCACCTTCAGGGGTTGAGCCGATATACTTGAGGTTGTCTTGCAGACGATCCTTGATGACCACATCGCTAAGCATAAGATCGGTTGTATTGGTCGCCGTAATTGCATACTCAAACGGAGTATTAACCTGAACGGTTGCCGGCATTGCCTTCTCAATCTGAATCGCGCCAGATGCCAGATAATTCTGCGCAACTGTATAGTTGCCGCAAGTCCCGATTTTTGGAGCAGCAACCGGAGCAGGCGCAGGAGCAGGTTTGGGTGCGGGTTGAACAACCGCCTGCGGAGCGGGTTCAGCTTTCATGCATGCACAGCCCGTCCACAGTAAAGCGGCCGAAACACAGAGTAATAAACATAGTACCTTTTTCATAAGACATCTCCATTAAAAAACATTAGGGGCTTGAGAAACACCGTATGCATTAGAAAATGAGTTGAAAAGCCGGCGGGCTTTTATTTGTTTTTTTTATTCCATCCATGTTTATGTCTCCCCTGTCCGGAAAACAAAGAAATGTTATCACGGAACAGTTATCTTTCTCTCCTTCGTCATATAATATCTCAATAAAAAAAATAAACAACTGTTTTTTGTCAAAAATAGTGATAAATTCAAGTAAAGACCTATCGACTAAAGAATTCTTCGGTTCATTACATTACGGCATCTTCTTGTCTATAATTGACACTGCATCTGGACTATCAGAATTCTTGACGAACGCTTATTTGGGATTATAATGTCCACATTAAATTCTGTTTGTTTAGGATTATATAAATGCTTGATATTCCAATATTAATAGCCCTTATCATGCTATTGGGGATTCTTTTTCTGACAGGATATATATTCCACTCTGTGAATGCTGCGCGCCGGGAAGCTGCATCTCAGAACGGTGTTGTTACAGAACTCACTCGTCAGCTTGAACAGGTACGTACCCGCCAGGATGGTCTCAATCAAACGCTTGAAACCAACCTGCGTACAGGGCAGGACCATATCAGCCGCTATTTGTCTGACAGCGGACGCACGCTGGGCGAATTGAAAGAGCAGATCGGCAAACTTAAAAGTGACAGCGAACGGCTGCTCCAGCTTGGGGCGGATGTTCGGAGTCTTCAGCACATCCTTACGGCCCCGAAACTTCGCGGTCAGTTGGGTGAACACTCACTGGGGAACCTGCTTGAGACACTGCTGCCGGCAAATAGCTTTGTGCTGCAACACTCCTTTCGAAACGGCAGAATTGTTGACGCTTTGATCAAACTGCCGGATTTCAGCGTTTCGGTGGATGCAAAATTTCCCTTGCCCAGCTTTGAAAAAATGGCTCTTGCTCAAAACAATGAAGAGCAACAGCGTCTGCGGCGTCAATTCCAGAATGATGTCACTCGCCATATCGACAAAATTGCCTCTGATTATATCCGTCCGGAAGAAGGAACTCTGGATTTTGCTTTAATGTACATTCCGGCTGAAAATGTATATTATGAAACCGTAGTACGATATGACAGTGATCGCACAGACATTCTTGAGCATGCACTGGCTAAAAAAGTTATCCCTGTTTCGCCGAATCTTCTGTATGCTTATCTGATGACGATCGTCATGGGACTGCATGGCCTTCAAATCGAACAGGAAGCCGCTGCTATCCGTGTACGGCTTCAGGAATTGGCCGGACATTTTGGAGCTTTTGTCAACAACTGGGATGTTCTTGGAAAGCATCTGCGCAACGCTCAGGGACAATACGACGAAGGACACAAACAGTTGACCCGTTTTGCATCTCAATTGGAACAAATTGAAAAACAAAGACACGGGTAATTGATTAATTACAGATTATCAGGCTCAATGATCTTTAATTCAATCAGTGCATTCCTCGCTGCCATCTGCTCAGCATCTTTTTTGGTTACTCCCCAGGCTCCGGGAAACCGCTGATGGTCCACCACAACACCAACCTCAAAGCATTTGTTGTGATCCGGGCCTTTTTCATCCAGCAGTTCATAATAGGGTGTACGATTAAAGACACGCTGGCAATATTGCTGAAGAACGGATTTGAAATTATTCTGATGCTGCTCGGCATCCGCCTGATCAATAAGCGACTCGAATCTGCGTAAAATAAAGGCTTCGGCCACTTCCATTCCACCGTCAAAATAGATGGCCGCAATCACTGCTTCCAGGCACGCTGCCGCGATAGAACCGCCGATCGCCCGCGTTCGGTCGGTACCTTTGCCGACACGTAAAAATGTCGTCAATCCCAATTCATTGGCAATCTGTGCACATGTCTTGCGAGAGACCAGCATACTCTTGATTTTAGTCAGATCGCCTTCCTGATAATTGGGAAATCGGTTATAGAGAGCACGACAGATCACCAGTCCGAGTACACAATCGCCCATGAATTCAAGGCGTTCATTGCTTTTAAGACGATCATCCGCCAAAGAGGAATGGGTAAAAGCCTCCTCCAGTATAGAAGGATTTGTAAACTTATACTCCAGCACTTCTTCCATCTGCCGCAGATATTCGGCGTCCATTGTCATTGATTTCCTGCTATGCAGGCAGATTTCGAACGGCGCCGATTCAGGGCGACACTCGAAATACGCCTTGCGGTTTCATTTGTTAAATGACTATAGTGTATTCACCTTCTTCAGTGTGTCAAGATACAATACCGTTGATTTATTCTTTTTTATCCGGCGTCAATTTGAAAACTGCAACGATGCAAGCGCCACTACCTGGTCATCCAGAAACTCAAATACATTATCCAGCCCTGTCAAGCTGAATATCGTTTGGGTTTTTGGCTGTACCGAAGATAAGGCCAGCCGGCGTCCATTGTCAAATAATGTCTTACGTAATTTGAGAAGCTTGGCAATGCTTGAAGACGTAACAATCTGAACATCTGCAAAATCCACCACAACATCTTTATCAGGATGTTCAGCAGCCATTGCAATAGCTGTACTCAACTCTTCACCCATATACGGTTCCGGAGCCAAATTTACAAGAATCACACGTTCGGACCAGTTTTGAATACCCATACAAATCTCCTGAATATTGGATCACACTATTACTGATTCCTCTATCGACCCGGCAGATGCGATGATTAAGCAAAAAATTTGAATTCTGCTTACATAAAAGATATATTCTTGTTATTTATTCTATATAACATTGTCATTTACTTGCCCCTGGTCTTGCTTATTTCTAAAAAATTTGTTATAATAAGTATCGATTGGTATAATATCGAATTGTTTTGAATTGGGGTGGCAACATAAAGGCTGGGTTATGAATATGAAAAAACTGCTGCAAAAAACTTATGCTTTCCCTGTTATTGTCGCTTCCATAGTGCTTTCTATCGGACTTGTCGAAGCCAACGCCGACCTCCGTATGAGCAGCAATATGAAAATCACTCGAATATCAAGACCGCATTCACAAGAGGTTTATGCCGCAGCCTCAACGGAAACAGAGTATCAAGCGGCCGCCCTCTATCCTGAACCGCCTCTGGCAGGTTTTTCGCCGTTGGTGGCCATCACCACCTCCAATAAACGAAATTGGGCTGACATGGACTATGAACACGACCTTGAATCCATTTATTCCGGTTCCCCTCTGATCGGCTCAGCGTCACAAAATTATATCATTGGAATCTATGACAGCGGCGCCGTGGTGGATCTGATCGCCGGAAGCAGTGCTGATACCCTCGGGATCGTCGGACCGTATTTGACCGACAGTGTTTTTCCAATTGGCGGTGTCAGCGGAACAGTGGACGCCCTGCTCTCACAGCCTATCGGAATTTTTGCTTCCGGACTGGGAGCCATTGATCCAAACGGAACGCTGGATTTAACAAAGGTTAAAGGCCATTCCAATGTCTCAGCCGTAATCGCACCTGAAATTTCCTGTAATAACGGTGAGGCCGTCACTGGTGTAGTCGGCACTCCTTTTTTAAGTTTTTATACCGCGGTAATTCGTAACGACCTCTCACAGAATGTTCAAAAAAATAACCAATTTTACAGTAGTCCGGAAGTTCAGATTCTAAGTCCCACAAGTCCATTAATTCCAACATATACAAAAAAAGTAGCTATGGAATTCGGCGGATTGACGCTGTCCACCAGCGCCACGTTCTATCCAGACTTTGAAGATCTTGAGACCCCAATGTTCCCCACAATGCTCGGCATGCCGCTTTCCATCCCCTTTGGGGGTGCCTTTTTCGCCACAATCTATGTTACAGAGGGAACACCGGGTCCCACCAATCCACTTCAACCGATGCGTGTACTAGTAGATACGGGAGCACAAAGCTCAATAATGACCCCTGCAATGGCCGCTCAATTGAGCCTTCCGCTTGAGCCTGATTTTGTAGTGGACATTTGCGGCGTCGGGGGGTTATCAACAAACATTCCCGTTTATAAAATCGACTATATTAAAATCAATGCACTGGGCGGCGCCATGGAATTTTCAAACGCCCCCTTTGTCATTGTCGATATCGGCTCACCGGACGGTCAACCCATCGACGGTGTACTGGGGATGAATTTTTTCTGGAATCGCAATATCATCTTCCAACCCTCACTAACTGGCAGCAGTTTCCTGCAGGTATCGGACCCTGTAGCTTTCGGTAATGCAGATTTCGATTTCAGCGGACGTGTGGATTTAGCCGATTTTGCAATCTTTGCCGCCGCATGGATGAGTCAATCGCCGGATCCAGCATACAATCCTGTCTGCGACATATATATTGACAGCAACATCGATTTTAATGATTTCGAGGCATTTTTAATGCGATGGTTGGCTCAGTAATAAATTAAACTATCCGGCAATGGTATGCATAATCACTGACCATCGGTTTTGCGGCGAAAGCAGTTCTTCCGGCGGCAACAGTAATAGAGAATCACCTTTCTGCGCCCATTGGTTGTCCAGACAAAGCATCTCAACCTGTTTTAACCACGTCTTAAGGTTTTCCGACCGGTTTACATAAATACTAAGTACGCCGTAATAAAACGCCAATTGGCGAGCGGTGCGGGCATCAGGACACAACGCCAGCACCGGTACATCAGGGCGAGCCTTGCTCAACAGACGAGCCGTCATTCCAGACTCCGTCCACGCAACAATCAATCTGACCTTCATACGGTCCAGCATCATCGCCACCGAGCGAGTTAACGCCTCTCGCTCATGCAGCTCCGGCAGCATTTCAATAGGCTGACGTGCCTCATCGGCCTGTTCCAGATAACGTTCCGTCACACGGCAGGCGTGACCCAAAAATTCTACCGCCTGAACCGGCCAGGCCCCTATCGCCGTTTCGCCGGACAACATAATCGCATCGGCGTAATCCATTACAGCATTGGCCACATCCGAGGCCTCCGCCCGCGTCGGCACAGGATTCTGAATCATCGACTGCAAGACCTGAGTAGCTACAATTACAGGCTTTCCAAAACGTCGACACATGGCTGTCATCTTTTTCTGCGTCGGCGGAACCTGGGCCAAATCCATCTCAACGCCCATATCCCCGCGCGCCACCAGCAGTGCGTCAGACGCGTTCAGAATGGACTCAAGATTAGCCACCGCCAACGGCTTTTCGATCTTGGCGACAATTCGAATTGGACTATTTTTTTCGGCCAGCCGCTGTCTTAAAGTATGTATCTCATCAGCAGTCTGTACAAAGCTCAAGGCCAGATAATCCAGATCATTCTTTATTGCCCACTCTACATACGTCCAGTCGCGTTCCGTAATGGCAGGGATACGCAATTGAGAATCGGGAAGATTGATGCCCTTGCCGCTGGAGATTTTGCCGCCAACCTGCACTTTGCAGATCAGACGCTGCGGCTCTTTGCCGACCACCTGGAGGCGAATTGAGCCATCGTCAATCAGAATACGCTGGCCGACACAAACATCCTGCACCAATTGAGGCGTTGTAATACCAAAACAATGCGGTGTACCGGAATCACTGTCAGCCCGAAGAATAACGTCATCGCCACTTTTAAGTTGCCCCTCAGGCTCGATCACGGCGGCGCGAATCTTCGGTCCGCACAAATCACCCATCACACACACCGCCCAGGGAACACTCCGGCTGACACGGCGAATGGTATCGAGTGTCGCCTGATGCGACTCAAATGTGCCGTGCGAGAAATTAAGCCGAAAGACTGTCACACGGCAATCTATCAGAGCCTTAATCATTGCTTCGGAAGCCGTTGCCGGGCCGAGCGTCGCTACAATGGTGGTTTTGGTAATCATGGTTCCCTATTTTTTTAAAGATGCACGGATGCGTATGATACGGTCAAGTGTTTCACGCACATTTTTTGTAAGCTGCTGGAAATTTTTCTGCTGCACCAATTCTTTGGTCACCAACTTGCTGCCCATACCGATGCAGGCTACCCCTGCGGCCAGCCATTCGGTCAGGTTCTCTTCGGTCGGCGACACACCGCCTGTGGGCATTATCTCACTCCACGGCATCGGGCCTTTGACAGACTTGACAAAGGAGGCCCCGCCAACACAGCCGCCGGGAAAGACTTTGCATATCTCAACACCCAACAGATGCGCCCGATGGATTTCCGTCGCCGAGCCGCAGCCGGGACAGTAAGGAATCTTTCGGGCGTTGCACATCCTGGCCACGTCCTCATCCAGCACCGGCCCGACAACAAAATCGGCCCCGGCCGCGATATACAGCGCCGCGGTGGGGGCATCGACAATCGACCCGACCCCCAGCACAAGCTCCGGCTGTTGTGTATCGCGAAATACGGCGATCTGGCGGAACACATCTACCGCCCGGTCGCCGCGATTGGTAAACTCCAGAACTGTCGCTCCGCCCGCGCAACAGGCGGAGGCAATCTGAATCGCTGTCTCCGCATCCGCCTGATAAAACACCGGTATCAGACCGACCTGTTTCATACGATTCAATGTTTCAAGACGCAAATGTCTTGCCATATTTATTCGTCTCCAGCTAAATGGGAATGCGTTTTTCTATTGTTCAATCAATTGCAGTAAATTCGGAAGCCATAATGATAGAAAAGGCCAATATGTAATCAGCATCAATGCCGCAAACATTGCCAGAAAAAACGGAATCATTGAAGGAAGAACCTTGGCAATACTGATTTTTCCTATGCCGCACCCTATAAACAGACAGGTTCCGACCGGCGGTGTACACAACCCGATACACAGGTTGGCAATCAGCATAATCCCGAAATGAATCGGATGCATTCCCAACTTCACCACCACCGGCAAAAAGATCGGCGTAAAGATCAGCACGGCCGGCGTCATATCCATAAAGGTCCCGACAATCAGAAGCAATAAATTGATTATTACCATGATTACAATTGGATTGGATGAAATACCGAGCATTGCCGCACTGACTGACTGAGGAATGTTCTCATAGGCCAGTATCCAGCTCATTGCAGTACTGCATCCAACCAACAGCATCACCACTGAGGTCGTAATACCCGCCTGAAGCAAAATTCTTGGAATTGCACTGAGTTTGACTTCTTTATAGAAAAAGACAGCAAGGATGAACGCATAGGCCACCGCAATTGCAGACGCTTCCGTCGGGGAAAAGAATGCCGGCAGAAACGGAGGAATACCCAGTATCCCCACCATTACAATCAATACCAAAAGCAGACTGGGCAGCGCATCAATAAATGACTTGCCGATGCGTAACAGTGACGTTTTTTCAGGAACACCGTATCCTCTCATGTAACTGATGATAACACACACCGCCAAGAGTGCCAGTCCTACAACAATCCCCGGCAGAACACCGGCCATAAACATTGCTGCAACTGAGACATTGCTCGCTACAACAGCATAGACAATCATTACATTGCTGGGGGGGATCAGAAGGCCCGTGGTAGCCGCCGTCGTGGTAACCGCTACATTAAAAGCTTTCGAATAGCCCTGCTTGTTCATTTCCGGAATCATAAAACCGCCCACAGAAGAAACCGCCGCCGCCGCAGAGCCGGAAATCGAACCAAACATCATACACGTTAGAACATTAACATAACTTAGCCCTCCCGTTGCCCAACCGACCAGTGACCCGGCAAAATTGATCAATCGCCGGGCCATGCCGCCTTCTCCCATTAAAATCCCCGAGAGAATGAAAAAGGGAATTGCCAGAAGCGGGAAGCTGGCTATTCCATTGGAAAGCCGCTGTGCAACGGTGTAACTGCTCGGAATATCCCCCAGTGACAAAAAGGTCAACAGCGTTGATACGCCAATACAAACCGCGATGGGGACATTAATCAGCAGCAACAAAACAAAACTGCTGACAAGAATTAAAACCTGGGTTTCCACGTCATTAATCTCCTGTCTCAGGTGCCTGCGGCAACGATGTTTTTCCTGAAAAGATTTCAATAATATTTTCAATACAGAATAGCAGGATAAAAACACCACTGATAGGGACCGCCAGGTAATAGTAACCGACAGGCAGTTTCAAGGCCGGAGAAAGCTGATTGGCGGAAAAAGTCTGACTCACCAGCATGTAGCCCCCTCCGATTAACACCATGATCGAAAAGAGACCCACTACAAGATTGACAACCACCTCTGTCAACCGTTGCGCCTGCGGATGAAGTTTCCCGACAAAATAGTCAACTCCCAGATGTGCCTTGGCTCCATAGGCGACCGCGCTGCCCAACAGAGAAACCCACATCATCATATAGATTGCAACTTCTTCGGTCCATTGGGTTTGACCTCGCGGCAGAAAGGCCCATGGTTCATATCCTCTTTCCAGTAACTTCACGACCAGGCCTCCGCTGGCCCGGGAAATAACTCCCCACAACACATCGATCGTCAAGATCGCAAATAAAATGATCACTGCCCATTCCAGCAGTTTGACCATCCCCTTTTTGAGATAAAGCAGAGATTGCATCATTATTGAATATCCTGGATTTTCTTAACCAGTTCTCCAATTCGTGTACCATTATAACGTTCTATCAGCGGGCGGACCTTTTCTACAAACGGCAATTTGTCAGGATAAAATATCTGGACACCCTTCTCTTTAACAAGCTGAAGCGATTTCTCTGTCTCAATACGCCACAACTCACGCTGGTAAACACTCGATTCATCTGCAGCTTCCTGGAGCCATTTCTGCACCTCAAGCGGCAATGAATCCCAGATCGATGCATTGATCAGAAGAACGTCAGGGATTCTGGTATGCTCATCCATGGAGAAAAACTTGCAGACCTCATAATGGCGACTGGTGGAAAAACTCGGTGGATTATTCTCGGCCCCATCGACAACACCCTGCTGAAGAGAAGTATAAAGCTCACCCCAAGAGATCGGTGTGGGTGATCCGCCCAGGACTTGAATCATATCCATCGCGGTACGGCTTTCCATAACACGAATTTTTTGACCTTTCAGGTCATCCGGCGTCAATATCGGTTTTGAGACCGTATAGAAATTTCGACTCCCGGAATCATAATAACACAACCCGCGTTTGCCCGATGCATCCCCCAAGGTCAGCAGTTCCCGCCCCAATGACGAATTTAATACATTCCAATAGTGCATTTCATCCCTGAACACATACGGTAGTCCAAACACCGCCATCTCCGGCAGAAAACTTTCCATTGCCGCTGCCGAGACCTTGGTCATCGCCAGTGCTCCCTCTCCCAGCTGCTCAAGATTATCCTTTTCAGATCCCAGTACCCCCCCGGCAATAATATGGAGAGTTGCACTCCCGCCGGACTTCTCTTTAAGTCGCTCGGCCATATACAGCATGCCTTTATGGACAGGATGAGAAGGGTCTAGTCCGTGAGCTAATTTTAATACAATCGCATTGCTGCCCGACAAACCATGACTGCGAACATACAGCGTAAACCCGCCAATTGCTATTATCAATCCTGTAATCAATCCGACAAGAAAAAAAGAGATACTTCTATTTATCATACTGCAACTCCCAATCACATTGCTGCTTCTTTATTGGCGACATACAACAACCACTTACTTTGCGGTTTTTAATACTACACACCCTGAGATATTAAATCAATTAAAAAATTGAATAAACAACCTCTTTCTAATTCAAATTACACCTTTCAGTTGCCTTTCTGTTTTTTATTTATTAAGTTTTCTTAGAATGGATAAGGACTATGAGGCCATTATGTCAACGATACGACGCGAAGATAAAGAAATAATTCATAATCTATCTCTGTTAGGGATGCTGTTCGGCGCCCTTGTCGGAGGCTTTCTTGTATTGCATTTTAACAAGCAAGCGCACATACGGATGAATGCCGAAACAGCTGCCCTCGAAACCCATAGTTCGCTGGTCAAGCTCAGCAGTAATTTGACTGCTCAGGAAGCCTCCGTTGCCCAAGCCGCCATCGGCCAGGTTCAGCCCGAGTTTCAGACTGATCAAGAATGTCCCCAATCATCAGAAAAGAGCTTCCTGATTGGATTGCCCCAATGGGGACTGTGGGGCATTTGCGGAGGTGCTGCTTTGACCGGAGCTGCTATAGGTTATGGTGCCCTTTGGGGAGCTGGCTGGCTCGGTTCAATGCTGACGTATTGGGTAATCCGGCTGGTATATCGTATGATTCGTACCACCGCACCTGAATGCACAGCGGCACTCCGGCCGACTACAACAACAGGAAATATTTGTACTTTTCAAAGAGATCAAAATCGGGTTTTACCGACATTAATTAAACTGTTTATGCTGCTGACAACCGTATTGGGCGTATTGGCCATTGTTGTCTGGTATCTGACTTCTCTCTAATCCCTGTCTTAGCGGCTGATACGAGCAGCACCGCCTTTCATAACTCGTTCAACTTCTTTAAGAGAAACCGTCGTTGTATCTCCCGGAGTGGTCATCGCCAGGGCACCGTGTGCTGCTCCGTAATTGACCGCCGCCTGCGCCCCTTTCTGTTCCATAAGACCATATATCAGGCCTGAGGCAAAGCTGTCGCCGCCACCGACTCGGTCAAATATCTCCAGATTTTCCCGCAAATCCGCCTCATAAAATTGTCCGTCATAATACAGAATTGCCCCCCAATCATTCACAGAAGCCGTCTTGGCGTTACGGAGCGTAGTGGCCACTGCAGAAAAGTTGGGAAACGTTCGTACTGCTTCCTGAATCATTTTCTTGAAGTTGGCCGGGTCAAGCTTTGAACAATGTTCATCCAGTCCTTCAACGTCAAAACCCAAAGACGCAGAAAAATCCTCCTCATTACCGATCATAACATCCACCAGCGGTGCAACGGCACGATTGACTTGTCGGGCTTTTTCCTGTCCCCCGATATCCTTCCAGAGAGAAGCTCGATAATTGAGATCATACGACACAACCGTGCCGTATTTTTTTGCGATTGTCGCCGCTTCAATTACTGTATCCGGCGTAGTCGTGGAAAGCCCCGCAAAAATACCGCCGGTATGAAACCATCGTACACCGTCCTGACCGAAAATTTTCTCCCAGTTAAAATCCCCTTTCTTGATCTGCGCTGCGGCACTATGGCCTCGATCCGAACATCCGACCGCCGCACGCACACCAAAACCCCGCTCTGTAAAGTTCAATCCAACGCGCACAGATCGACCGATTCCATCAAAAGGGAACCAGTTGATATACTCCATATTGACACCACCCTGGAAGATCAAATCCTCGAGCAGTCGTCCCACTGGATTGTCAACTATTGCGGTCGCCACTGCGGCACGTTTCCCGAAACAGCGTTTCAGACCGCGTGCGACATTGTACTCACCGCCGCCTTCCCAGACCTTGAAGTGCCGTGTCGTATGAATCCGCTCATCGCCCGGATCCAGACGGATCATGATCTCGCCCAGCGACAGGATATCATACTTGCATTCTGAGGCTGACCGCAAATTAAGCACAGACATACATCTCTCCTGTTTTATTTTTTCAGCCGCTGACTGGCCAGCCACAGAAACGGCGCCTGCCCGTGAAAATCGCCTCGTGTGCGGGGCCGCTTCATATAAAACTCAATATCATCCTGCTGGCCGGTGCCGATGCACACTTCACCAACCGCCCCGTTGCGGTCCACGTGAGCACACGAAGCCTTCCAGGCCTTTTCAACTGCCGCTGTATAGTCGCTCTTTTCCAGCCAGCCTTCGTTCACCCCGACGGTCATCGCGTACGCGAACATCGCGGTACAAGAACTTTCCGCCCACGAGTATTCGTAATCGATTAACTGACGCCATGTGCCGTTTTCTGCCTGGTATTTCAGCAGTGACTCCATCATTTTCTTATAGCTGGCCATGATTTCCGATCGCAGCTTGTGGCCAGCCGGCAAATCCTTTAGGACTTCCGCCATCGACACCGCCACCCAGCCGTTACCTCGTCCCCAGTGATAATGGAAGTCCGGCCCGTGATAGAACAGGCCGTTGTCCTGCTGCAGCTTCCGCAGATAGGCGGCGAGCTGGGCAGCCGCGCGATCGGCATACTTGACATCTTTGGTGGCGCGGTACGCCTGTATCTGCAGCATCCCCACCATATACATATCGTCGATCCACCAGCGCGTCTGGCTTGTCAGACCGTCTTCAATCGTTTCGTCCCATTGATGATCCGCAAATGTCAGCCCGAACGTCTTATAGCGTTCGTCACCGGTAACCAGATATATCTGCAGCGGCACGATCCCCATCACGTTATGGTCGACGTGCGAGTGCCGCGTAATGAGCTTATTATCCTCTTCCGGCCCAAGCATACTTTCATATCGGCTGACGATCTTCGCAATCAATCCCTTGTCCCCGATGTTGTTCGCATACCGCAGGGCCCCGACTGCCGTACAGGCTTCTGCATAGTGCAGCCCGCGTTCCCGATAAAGCATATAATCGCGTTTCAGCAGGTTATCAACCACCAGACGCCCGACGGTTTTTTCATCCGTTCCCACAATCCCGTCCAGCTTGGTATCCGCCCGGCATAGGCCCGCCGCTATGATCAGTCCAATGAGTATAAATCTTGTTTTCATTTTTTTCTCTCTCTGATGTTGATACTACAATTTTGTTTTCGCTGCCTGCTATCTGCATACAGAAACTATCTCGCCAGCCATCCGCCGTCAACCGCAATGGTATAACCGTTTATATACTCCGACGCCGGTGAGGCCAAAAACACAACAATTCCTTTGAGGTCATCCGGTTCCCCCCAGCGAGCGGCAGGAATTCTGTCGAGAATCGCTTTATTGCGGGCCGCATCCGCCCGGAGAGGAGCTGTATTGTCTGTCGCCATATAGCCGGGGGCAATAGCATTGACATTGATTTTGTGAGGTGCTATTTCATTGGCCAAAAGACGCGTAAGGCCCATTACAGCGCTCTTGGAAGCTGTATAGGACGGGACCAGAATGCCGCCTTGAAAGCTAAGCATCGAAGCGGTATTGATGATCCTGCCGCCTCGGCCCTGCTTGACCATCACTCGCACCGCAGCCTGACTGAGGAAAAAAAGTGTTCGCAGATTGATGTTCATCACATCATCCCAGTCCTTTTCCGTAAATTCCAGTAACGGGGCACGACGAATGATCCCGGCATTATTAATCAGAATATCCAGACCTCCCAGCTTTTCAACGGTCGTATTAACGATGCCGTCAACACAGTCTTTCTTGCTAAGATCAGCAGTAATCGCAATGCAGCGACGGCCGAGTTTTTCAATCTTTGCTTTGGCCTCCGCCATATCCAAAATATCAACTAAGGCAATATCAGCCCCCGCCTCGGCAAGCCCAAGAGCCATTGCCTGCCCAAGCCCCCTCGCCCCGCCGGTCACAACGGCCACCTTGCCATCCAGTTTAAATTTATCAAGAATCATCATTTTCTCCCGGTTATTTCAATTCACTGATCTTTAAATGATCCATATCGTCAAACGCCTGATTTTCGCCACCCATCCCCCAGCAGAATGCATAGGCCTGTGTGCCAACCCCGGAGTGCAGCGACCAGCTTGGCGAGATAACCACCTGCCCATCAGCAACGACAATATGCCGGGTTTCATCCGGTTTACCCATCAAATGAAACACGCAGGCTTCCGGAGCAATGTTAAAATACAGATACACTTCCATCCGTCGGTCGTGCGTATGCGGAGGCATCGTGTTCCAGACCGACCCCTGTGCAAGCTGTGTAAAACCCATCACTAATTGACAGCTCTTTACACCATCAGGATGAATATACTTAAAAATGGTCCGCTTATTGGCCTGTTCCTCGGAACCTAAATGCACCGGACTGGCCTGACTGTTGGAAATGTGCGCCGTCGGATAAGTTGCATGAGCCGGATAGCTGAGCAGATAATATTTCGCCAGGGCACTTGCATCGGTGCTCTGAAAAACAATTTCTTTCGCTCCCCGCCCGATATAAAGAGCGTCCAGATTACCCACGTTGAAAACTTTTCCGTCAACCGTAATTGTCCCGGCCTGTCCGATATTCAACACACCCAATTCCCGCCGCTGACAAAAGTACTCCGCCCGCAGCTGAGGCGCACTACCCAGTGTCAACGGCTGTCTAACGGGAACCGCTGAGCCTGCAATCGCCCGATCCACATCACAATAAACCATTCGAATCTCATTCGGTCCGAAAAGTGTCTCAATGAGAAAACAATCACGTACTTCCTGCGTGGTCATTCGTGAAAATCGAACCGCATCAGGTGAATATCTGACTTCCATAATTATCCCTTTAATTGTCCTCTTACTTTTTATAAGTTACAACAAGCGGATGATTAAGCCGCTCTCTAAACTGCCCAAGATAGTTCTGCCACTTCTCAAAACTGTCAAATTCCTTGTTCTTATCCCAGCAAGAACCTGAATAGTAAACCACCGGCTTACGAATATTCTGTGTAAATGTCAGCAGTATGTGATTATCCGCGTTAACCACACTTGCCTTGTTGTCCGGCCCTACGATAACACCGCATCCCATCCAGCCGTATTTTCCGTCAGGATCTGAAGGCAGCCAATATGCAATAGTCTGTTCATCGGCCCACGTCTTATCGCTGGTTTCACGGAGAATAATGCCTGCCGCCAACGGGACTGCATTCATCGTTGCACTGGCATACCGGCATTCGATTCGGCTTAGGTTGCTGCCCAGATCGATCGAATAACGCTTTGTCTCACTGACCATCCCCGATCCGACCTCCCACGGCTTATACGTTAATTCAAATGTCGAACGAATCGGACCATTGGCCAGTACTTTCCATGTTACAAAATTTCTTGGCAAAATCACCTTATTACCGACAAATGGTGCCAACCCGCCGCAGCCCAGAGTGTTGCCGACCTTATAAAAATCTCCTCCTTCACCATGATCATCATGATAAGGTACTTTACGCTTATTATAAGCTTCCAGGAATTTATCCACCACCGGATACGGAACACTCTTGCCCCAGGCGTCAATCCCGCTGGTAATGGTTTCATACTCCAGTGCAGGGCCGTACACACGGTAAGCCGCTTTATCGTTTTCCCAAAGAAAGTCGTCTTTTCGATCCGGAGCAAAACGGCAATAGGTCTTTGCTTCAGTATAGGGCTTTTCAAAACCTGCCGGCTGCTTCATCACCCAAAATATTTTTGTTTGGCCGGGAGCTAAATTAGTCTGAAAAAGCAGCTCTGCCTTATTGTCGTCCTCGACAATCTGCGTTACAAGCAGACGATTGGATGAAAAATCAAACACCGCCGCATTGTCACTCGTCAACCCCGACACCGCTTTGTTCAGCTCTTTCCAATTCAGACTGACCGTTTCACTATCCCGAAAACTGACAAGCGGATTGGAAACAGCAATATTTTGAACCGCAGCCCCACTGCGTACTGCAATCTTGTATATCTCGCTGCCAGCCAGCAGAAACGCTCCGACCCCATAAATCTCCGTCTGTTCGGGCTTTACATGCTGCGGATCACCGCCGATGGGCTGCACATATCCCAGCTTTCCGTCCGGCTGCACACACTCCGTCAGTTTCTTCCATGCTCCCAGCACCAGCGGCAGCGCCTTATCATCCAAATACCCGTGATTGATTCCCCATGCCAATCCGTAGATATAGAACCCTGATCCGCTCGTTTCCTTTATCGAGTAGGTTACGGGGTCCAGCAGACTCGGATGCCACAGACCATCCTCCGGCAGAATCGCCATCAGCTTAGCCGCCATTTCCCGGTACAGCGTCTCATACTTTACCCGATTTGGATAGTTCTCCGGCATCTCCTCCAGCACCCGCACCAGCCCGCCAAATACCCAGCCGTTGCCGCGCGACCAGAAAATCTTCTCCCCATTCGCTTCCCGCTTATTGAAATAGTTTTCATCCCGGAAATACAGGTGCTCCTCTGTATCGTACAGGTAGTCCGTCGCATACTGCCATTCCCGGTCCATGAACTCAAGATACCTCTGGTCTCCCGTCACCCGTGCCAGCTTGGCCCACACCGGCGGAGCCATAAACAGCGAATCACACCACCAGTACCGGTCTCGTCCCTTCTGCTCCCGAATATGCAGCGACACCGTCGAAGGATCGGCCAGAATTCGGTCAAATTGCCGCTTCGTCCCCTCGATTATCTTCGGATCCTTGTAATGTTTATACAACTCGATATACATCTGCCCCACCGCGTGATCGTCCGCATGGTATAGCTTGGGTCCGAGTTGCCAGTTGGTTTTTTCCCCGTACGCCTTCAGCGCCTTATAGTAGGTTTCATCGTCCGCCATCTGCGCCCATTTCGCCATCCCGGCAAACAGTGCACCGTGCGTCCAGTCCCACAGGGGGTGTCGGCTCGGATTGGCAAGCTGCCAGTCTGCAACCTTTGCCATCACCGTCTTAATCGCGGCAGGCTGAGCTTCATCAGGCAATTGAACCGTCTGTTGTGCAGTCGTACAACCACTTAACAGTCCCAGCAATCCCAACATAAATCCAATTCGTACCGTCATAGTCCAACTCCCTGGTTTAAAAATTTTCAGTTTATTCCGAATGTCCGATTTTTGCCGACAGTGTTGCGGCCGAACTCATTACCGCTGTGCAGATTTCGTCCAAACGTTCCCGGGTAAACATATTTGTCGGGCCGGTTACTCCGACAGCCGCCACCACATCTTTGCGTAAATCCCTGATTGGAGCCGCAAGACATCGCACGTTAGGATGGTATTCCTGTTCATCCACCGCATACCCGGCCTGCTGCACCTGTTTGACAACCGCTGATAGCTCCTCCGGCGTCGTTTTTGTATTTGCCGTGCGTGCCTGAGGTCGCATCAGTTGACAATATTCGTTAAGGCGGTCCGAATAGAACGATGCCAGAAAAAGTTTGCCGGTTGCTGAGCAATGCAGATCCGCCAATGTTCCCGGCCGTGAAGCAACGCGAATCGGGCCGGAACTGTCGCAGACTTCAAGAATTAACGAATGCCAGCCGCTGGGAACCGCCAGGTGAGAAGTCAGCCCGGTCTGAGCAGTCAATCCCTGCAAAACCGGCACTGCCAATTCACGTAACTGGGATTTCTGCAAAGCCATCAAGCCGATTTCAAGCAACCCCGGGCCGGCATAAAACAGGATTCCTTTCTTTTCAACCATTCCCTCATGCATTAGGGTTTTCAGGATGCGAAAAGCAGTTGTTCGCGGGATAGAAAGCATCTCTTCAATCTGAACCGCAGATATTCCCTGGCCGGCAGAAGCCAGTAGCTTCAGAACCGCTATTGCTTTACCCAAATTTGGTATTGAATATTTGTTCATATATGGATAATGTTATTTTTATTTGAATATTTCTTTTACAGAAAGACAATCACTTTGTCAAAATAAATTCACTTGATTTTTTAAAATTCGTAGTGCTGAGTAAAATCACACCCCCTTCTTCGGAGGAAAACCAACAGGACACCCCAAAAAAAAGCCCGCTTAGAGCGGGCTGTAATGCTTACTGGACGTCAATATAGTCAAATTGTATCAGTAATTTCTTCGCAGAGATTCCCTGTTGTATATCAAAAATATCAATCATACGGGGGATCATACGTTTGAATCGCTCATTGTAGCGAGCATTATAAGAACGAGCCATCCACTGAATTCCCTTACTGTCAGAAATTTGTGCCAGTTCCATAAAACCGGTATCAGCGTTTTTAAATAAAGTTAGAGACTTGCCCGACACTGATTTTGGAGCCTGGAATACCTCATAACGCTGACCTTCAATACGAACCGGCTCGGATGGTATCATTCCCGTAGGCTCAAAACCCGCCCCTGCAGTGAAACTATAATACACAAGTTCTGCCAGCAAAGCACTCATCAGGCCCGCGGGCAATGACTTCGTATACACACCTTCCAAGCCCTTGGCTGTAAAGGTACCCTTCTCAAAAATGGTCCGCCATGTTCCCTCCGGCTCAGTTCCCCAAGCCTCGAATACAACAACCGTCGGACAAAAATGCTGTTGCTGGTCGGTCCAATACGGCGTATCGCCCTGCTGGTATGAAACCACGCATCGGGTTTTAATAAATCCTTCTAGACAAGTCCGCCTCGAAGCATCCGAAGAAATTTGTCCGGTTCTCTCGCAGCCGACTAAGCCAACCATGACTACAATTGCCGCAATCATTCCATATCTCATACGATTTCCCTTTTTACAGTCAAGCATCCATAGGTTCTCATGTGATACAGAAAAAGGCCCGACTCCTTCTCAAGAGCCGGGCCAACATTTCGTCTGATCAACACTCAAGCTGCGCAAGCTTTTCCAGCAGTGAGTACTTTCGAGCCGTATCCTTTTGGGCTTGTTCCATCAGGGCTGCCGCCACATCCGGCTTGGACTGCTTGAGTGTGCGGTAGCGGTTCTGCCCATAGGCATACTCGACAAAGTCTGATGACGGAGCTTTCGAATCCAATTGGAGCGGATTCTTGCCCTCTGCACACAGCCGCGGATCAAACCGATACAGCGGCCAATGTCCGCTGGTTACAGCCTGCTTCTGTGTCTCATAGCCTTTGGCCATATCGATACCATGAGCAATGCAATGAGTATAAGATAAAATCAGCGATGGACCGTCATAGCTTTCGGCCTCGGCAAACGCCTTAACCGCTTGGTTCGGATTGGCCCCGATAGCAATAGAAGCCACATAGATTCCGCCATAGCTCATCGCAATCAGCCCCATATCTTTCTTGGGCATACGCTTACCGCCGGCGGCAAACTGAGCAACTGCTGCACGCGGGGTCGATTTTGACATTTGACCACCGGTATTCGAGTAAACTTCAGTATCCAGAACGAGAACATTAACATTCTCGCCGCTGGCTAGCACGTGATCCAGACCACCATATCCAATGTCGTAAGCCCAGCCATCACCGCCAACGATCCAGACACTCTTCTCGACCAAAAAGTCCGCTACGCTGGCAAGTTGATCGCATTCAGCACAGGAACCTTTCTTCAGAGAAGCCTTCAATGTCGCTACTCGTGCCCGCTGTTCTTCGATGCCGGCCTGAGTTTTTTGTGTCTTCATTCCCGCCAGAACTGCGTCGGCGAGAGTCTTGTCAATGCATCCCTTGTCTGATACCTTGGAGACCAATTCAACAGCATAGACTTTAAATTTATTGATAGCCAGCCGCATTCCAAGGCCGTATTCGGCATTGTCTTCAAAGAGACTGTTCGACCACGCTGGACCGCGGCCGTCAAATCGTTTAGCATAGGGGGTTGTCGGCAGGTTACCGCCGTAGATGGACGAGCAACCGGTCGCGTTGGCAATATAGGCCCGATCACCAAACAACTGAGTCAGCAGCTTGACATTGGCGGTTTCCCCGCATCCGGCGCAAGCACCGCTGAACTCAAACAACGGCGGCACCAATTGGCTGCCCTTGATGCTGGCCACCTTAAACTTACTCGGATCAGTGTCCGGAATGGACAGGAAGTAATTGAAATTATCACGTTCTGCCATACGAAGCGGCTCTTGAAGCGACATATTGATCGCTTTGCGTTCCGGATTGTTCTTATCTTTACCCGGGCAGTTTACAACACACGCTGTACAGCCTGTGCAGTCTTCCGGAGCCACCTGAACGGTAAATTTCATGCCCGCAAACTCTTTGCCCTTGGCATCCGCACTCTTGAAAGTTGCCGGGGCATTCTTGAGGTGCTCGGGATCATAGGCCTTGATGCGAATCGCCGCATGCGGGCATACCAATGAACACTGTCCGCACTGGATGCAGACGTCCGGTTCCCAGACAGGAATATGCACTGCGATATTGCGCTTTTCGTATTTGGTTGTAGCCGTCGGAAACCGACCGTCCACCGGCATCTTGCTGACCGGCAGCATATCGCCGCGACCGGCCAGAATTTCCGCCGTCACATCTTTAACAAACTGCGGAGCGTCATCCGGAACCGCTGAGGCAATATGCGTTTTGCTGGTGACCTTGGCAGGGACTTTTACTTCATAGATTTTATCGAGAGCGGCATCAACTGCGGCGTTGTTCATGGCAACAACCTTGTCGCCCTTCTTGCCGTAACTCTTCTTAATTGCATCCTTGATGGAATTAATCGCAATATTAACATCAATTACCTGGCTGATCTTAAAGAATGCCGTCTGCATGATAACATTAATGCGGGCACCGAGACCAAGCTCCTCGGCAATCTGAATCGCATCGATAACATAGAACTTCATCTTCTTATCGATTAGCTGCTTTTGGACTTCCGCTGGCAGTGTATCCCATACCTCCTCCGGCGAATGAATGCTGGTCAAGAGGAAAATACCGCCTGTTTTGGCTCCCGAAAGCAGGTCATATTTTTCCAAAAAGCTTGGATTATGGCAAGCCACAAAATCAGCCCGTTTGATCAGATAGGGGCTGCGGATAGGTTCTTTCCCAAACCGCAAATGCGAAACGGTGATCGAGCCGGCCTTCTTGGAGTCGTACACAAAGTAGCCCTGACAATAGTTTTCAGTCTCTTCACCGATAATTTTAATGCTGTTTTTGTTGGCGCCTACTGTACCGTCAGAACCCAAGCCGTAGAACATCGCAGTATACACCTTGGTGCCGGTATCAAAGGACTCGTCCACATCGAGGCTGGTTCCGCAAACGTCATCGACGATACCAACCGTAAAATGATTTTTCGGTGATTTGGCATCGAGGTTGTCAAAGACCGCTTTAACCATCGCAGGAGTAAATTCCTTGGATCCAAGACCGTATCGTCCCCCCACGGTCAGAGGATACTCTTTAAACGGAGCTGTTCCATCAGCCATCGCCTCGCCAATCGCAGTGCGAACATCCAGATACAGCGGCTCGCCGATGGAGCCGGGTTCCTTTGTGCGGTCCAGTACAGCAATCTTCTTAGCCGTCTTGGGCATCGCCTTGATAAAGTCGCTTACACTAAATGGCCGATACAACCGCACGATCAGCACGCCGACTTTCTCACCCTTGCCAACCAGATAATCCACTGTCTCATGAACCGTTTCCGCTCCTGAACACATAGTTATAATGACTTTCTCCGCATCCGGAGCGCCGATATAATCGAACAGATGGTACTGACGGCCCACGACCTTAGCAAACTTGTTCATCGTATCCTGAACAATCTTCGGGGTAGTCAGATAAAATTTATTGACCGTTTCACGGCCCTGGAAATAAACATCGGGATTTTGAGCAGTCCCGCCCATCGTCGGATTATCGGGAGTCAACGCACGGGCCTTATGGGCGGCGACAAGTGAATTGTCGATCACCGCCTGCATATCTTCATACGTCAACTCTTCAACCTTCTGCACTTCGTGGCTGGTGCGGAAACCGTCAAAGAAATGCAAAAATGGAACCCGGCTGGCAAGCGTTGCCTGTTGAGCAATCAAAGCCATATCCATAGCTTCCTGCACATTCGCTGATGTCAGCATCGCATACCCCGTCTGACGGCAAGCCATCACGTCTGAGTGGTCGCCGAAAATACTCAGTGCCTGACAGGCCAGCGAACGCGCCGAAACATGGAATACCGTCGGCAGCAATTCACCGGCGATTTTGTACATATTAGGGATCATCAGCAAAAGACCTTGGGACGCAGTAAATGTCGTCGTCAAAGCCCCCGCCGACAGCGATCCGTGAACCGCTCCCGCCGCTCCGCCTTCCGACTGCATTTCCGTCACCGAGGGGATTGTCCCCCAGATATTGGGCTTTCCTGCCGCCGTCTTGGCATCCGAAATCTCCCCCATAGGTGAGCTGGGAGTAATCGGATAAATTGCAATCACTTCATTGGTCGCATGCGCAACATGCGCCACGGCCGCGTTACCATCGATTGTTACCATTTTCCGTTTCATAAACACAACTCCATAAAAGATAAACGTCATTCCTGACCGCAAAATCCTACGCTGCGCAGAACCTCGCCGTCGTCAAGCACAAAGAAGACTAAGACTATATCACGAATGCCTATGGCAGGCAAAACTTTTTCCTGCGATTATTATTAAAGGATACGAATTCACCTGTCAAGCCCATATATAGACTCTATGGATATTGTATTGCCTGTATTATTCTGCTCTCCCCTACCAGAATACGCTTGAATCCTACTATCTAAACGTATAATATAGATAAAGATAAAGAGCTTTGATGGACAAAAGCTTAACGGCTCTCATAAACATAAACAATGGATTTAGATTCGCTGGGAATTGATGGACACAACATTGGTGTTCCATTTTGATGCGTCGTGCAGAGTTCATTTCATCAGCCCGGACACTGATGTTGAACGACTTGACAAAGGCCAGAAGTTGATTCTTGAGACGGCTCTTCTGGAAACAGCTTCACTGATAAAAAAATATTCACACTCGACATACAAGCGTCTGACACAGCGGAGGATACAACTTCGCCTCTGCGATGATATAACAGGCACTGCTAAGCTCCTGCCGCACGATATCATACTCAATAGTGCCCTCTTAAAGCCTGAAAAACGTCGCTTGATGCAACGTCATTACCTCTTGGTAGGGGTCTTGGAACGCGTATTCTACCACCTCTGTTATCCTGAATTACACATTACCGAAGTCCGTCTGCACAGCCTGCGCTTTATTCAATCCAACAAGGAAATACTGGCCGGCACTCTGTCTGAACTCAAAGCAACATCACCGACATTTGACGAACCCGACTGGTATGACACCCTAAAGCAAGCCGACAACCTCATCTTATTGGACGAATTCTGGCATTGGCTGGCCAAAACAGATGCCGTCGTCGCCCTGTTTTTGGCATCAAAAGGCTCCAAGTTACGGTTGCGGCCCAAGATTAACGCTGTCTTGCTTGACGCCGTCGAAAAACTAAGCCCCTCTTTTTCTGTAAAAAGCGGACAAGTTGAACGGTTGCTCATAGGATTCAAATCGCTGTTTCAGGATCAAAACAGCCTTGTTATTCTTTACCAACTGCCCGGCAACTTGCTTAAAGCCGTGCGTATTTGTACAATTGATACCATTGATGCAATGTCCGCCCACTCGGCCTGTGAATCCATTCGCTTCCGCAACCTCCGCACCGATATCTTCCATGACCATGGTCAATGGATACGCAAATGGGTCGACCGGATAAGCTTCTACGCAAAAGAACCGACCTTCGCGGCTCTTGAAGAAATGCTGCTCTCTGACGATTTGCATAAGGTCAACAATGCCGTCAAACAGCTCCAAAATAAGATTCGCCGTAAAGAACACCTCAAAGAAGCCAGACGCCTGCTTTATACCGCCTTATATTATTGGAATAATCCGGACAAAGGAATTTGCCGTTCAGTAGCCCTGGAAGCCAGCGCTTTACTCGAAGATTTACTGACTGATCGCCCCTTTTCATTTCCCCCCTCTCGCGTAAACCGTACAGTGCTCAGACTTGAACCGCGGACAGTAACAGCAGATATCCCAAAGCCGCGAACGATCCGGAAAGATTTAATCAAGGCCCGTATCCTCTGGTCGGTTAATGGATATCGCAAAAAACCGGTGATAATGACACCGTCGCATACAGAAGCAATAACAGGGGCTGTCCGGTTTACGGCCGTTCTGCCGGTCCGAAACGGCTGGTGCCATTATGCCGTGCAGTTCTCCTTGGATAACGGCAAAACCTGGCAATGGGAAGAGTTCGATCAGCAGGCCAGCGGATTGATTAAATCCACCGCTGATGAACGCGGCCAGCGGGTACTGAGCTTTTACGCCGACACATTGAACCTGAAGCTGAACGCTGATATGACGCCGGTCAAAGATCAAAACGGTTTGTTTGTCTACGGTACTTTTGATGATATTGCCGCCCAGCTTGAAGATTTTAAAAAAGAAGGCTACACCCGTCTGTACCCGCTGGGTGCACTGGAGCTGGGCTGGGCCGGAGAAGCCGGACCGGACCCGTCGGTTTTTTCGGTACTGGACGGCACAACCGTACGCCGGGATTTGGGCGGTCTTGAGGCACTGCTTCGATTGCGCGAAAAAGCCGATGCACTGGGAATGAAAATCCTGCTCTGTATGCTGTCGCATTTTTCCCGTGCCAACGCGGACTACGATTATCATTTCCCCGCTTATATCCTCAACAACAAGGGCGTATTGACCCGCCGTGCCGGATGGGACGGCGAATGGAGCGAATGGCTCGATAGTTTTATGGTCAATATGCGCAATTTTGATAATATTGAAACCTTGGCGGAAATCGGGATTCAACTGACAAAACTCGGCTTTGGCCTGCGTATCGACGTGGGACATGGTTTTGATACCGTCTTCCCGATTGACCAGCGGCAGCATGGCGCTGCCAAATTATTCGGTGAAGTGACCACCGGAGGTTTTGAGCCGGTAGACCTGCGTAAAACCGAAGAGCCGAATATACCGCTTTTATATATGTGTTATAAAATCCAGAAAACTGTGCCCAATGCCCTGCTGGTCTATTCGGAGCAATGGCATGGCAACGAAACCCGAATGCTCAAGTCCGGCACAATCCCGTATAATTCGGTGATAAAAAACCTCGAATCGATTCGCAGCGGCCAAACCCCGGATGCCCCGCTTGGCCTCAATGACAACCTGGTTTATTTGTCCACTATCTACCAGACAGGCGGCGGTCAAACCATGTCGCTGTTCAACAGCCACGACGAAGAATCCCCGGCCAGCAATTACCAGAATATGATTTGGCCGGCATCAGCGTTCCTGGTGCTCAGCAGCTACGGCCCCATCATGTATCACATCAGCCGTCTGCCCGGACCAAACGCCGGAACAATGTCCGAGCGATTTGATATCGCTTATACAGAATGCTGGAAGCACTGGGTCAATAATCGCTTCCGCCATCCCTGGCATGAAGAAGCCCGGATGCGTCAGCAGATTCTGGCGCATTACCCGATTCTTCAGGGATTCGGCAAATATCTGCGAGGCCTCTATCAATTTGCCAACGATAATCCGGCATTTATACGGGGCATGCCGATTCCTCTCAAAACCGGGAATGGGCGAATTGCTGCTTTTTTACGTATCCATAAAGAGCAGATATTCCTGTGTGTATTCAATTTCCCGAATCCATACCACGAAGGCCAGCAAGCGGTGGCACGCGACTATAACTTTCTTATGGACCATTCGGTCATCAAGCCGGACGGTATCTATGAGATGGTCGAGCGATACAATAATGCCGAAGGCCGTACACGGCGGGGATATCGTGAGTGTTGGTCAGGACACGAATTACTGCATCTGGGATTCGGCGGCGTCCTTGAACCGGTTTCGTCCCATGTCTATGAATTTATTGATAAAAATGATACCGTCGGCCGTCAACAACTTCTCCTGGATTCTTTTCTGCGGTATCAGCGATATGGTAAACAGGACCGCATACGGCATTCATTTGCAGCACAGGCATTCCTGGCGGCAACAGAACCGGGTAACGACAGCTTTGAGCAGTTCAGCGAACATTTTGTATCGCTGGCAACATGGATTTGTAAAAAGAATCAAACCGGATATGCCGGCCTGGCAACACTGCTGGCCGAGATCAGCGAAAATGAAGGCGTTCGCCGCCAGACCATCATCGAATCATTGATGCGCATCGCAGTCAATGAAAAAGATCGCTACGAAGCATTCATTTGTCGTTCGGCCGCAGATATTCTGCATGGAATGAATCTTGGGACAATTGCGCTGGTCTCGCCGGAATCACAATTCAGCGGACACGCCGGAGGCGTTGGAATTTACACCACTGACATCGCCGATGTTCTCAGTGAATTGGGCTTTCACATCGTTGTCATTACACCTCTGTATGAGTCCAGTCGCGACCGCATCATTAAAAATTACGCCCCTCGCTATGATGGCCATAGCTTTACCGTCCAGTTTCCTGAATTTGACGACGGTACACAGGGGATACGCCGCAATACAACACCCGATGTGGTCAATATTCTGCGAAGCAATCTCCTGCGGCTTAAACACGGAAAACGCTCCCGCGTGGAAGTTCTTTATCTGGAAAATTCAAAATATCTCGATGTGCCCTATGGCGGCCTGACGTGCGAAGACAAACTGCGACGCGCGCGGATTTTGTCCCAGGGAGCACTGGAAGCCTTGCGTGCCTATAATTATTACCCATCGATTATTCAAACCAATGAATGGCCGACATGGCTGTTGCCGGCGTATCTGAAAAGATGGCCCGAATACCACGGCGATCCTCATTTTGCCAAAACACATGTCGGCAGTATGCTGCACAATCCCCACCCCTCATACAGTATCGTAATGGACGAGGCCAATCCATTTAAACGCTATTATTATTGCCTTATTATTGGGCTGGATGCTGTCGGCCATGCCGACATCTGCCTGGATGCCGAAAGCCCCGGCGGTCGTCAGATCGATATGATGTCGATTATGCTTAAAACCTCCGATTATATCGGAACGGTCAGTAAGGCAATGAAGCGACGTATTTTGGCAGAGCCGAATGTTTTCCGGCATGCCTCGCTCTTTGCCCAGCTTGAAGCACAGGGCAGATTCTTCGGACGCCGCAATGGCTTCCACATGGGAGCACGTCAGCGTTTCTGGTTCCGATCCAAAAAAAGTATTCTCGAAATGTATGACAAATCTGCCAAAAGACGACTTTTCGCCAAATACACCCATGCCAAAAAGCTGGCAAAAGCGGCGCTTCAGAACGACCCGAACATCCGGCTCAGACCTGATGACGAACACACACACCATGTGATTTTCTCAATGCTGCATCGTGTCTGTAAGCAGAAAGGTTTTGAACTGCTGGTGGACTGGAAAGTCTATGAAGATGGCGGGCGCCGATGGGTAACCTATGAACCATGGAAGATGATGGGACAGACGGTACTGGAATATTTTCTGTCCCGTGATCCGCGTATTCAATATGTCATCTGTGGCCGGGTTGAAGACAGTTTCGACGGGCGGCGTTTTGATATGCACTTTAAAAGAATTATCTCGCAACCCGAGTTCCGGGGGCGGTTTGCCTATTATCCCGAGGGTTCGCTGTCGCCGTCACTCTATCGTAATGTGTATGTTGGCAGCCAGTATTTCGTCATGCCGTCCGGCGGCGAAGTAGGCGAACCCTGCGGCATCAGTCAGCAGGAAGCTCACGCTGGCGGTACCCCGGTCATCGCCCATCATCAGGACGGCCTGCAGCGGACGGTTTCTGATCGGGATTTCGGTGACAAAGAGTCCCCTCCTAATGGAATTAAATTCAGTGGATTTACCGGCGAAGCACTGTTGGATGCCCTATTGGATGCCGTTGAGATATATTATCACGGCCGGCGGTTGAGATATGTCGATAAAAATGGACGGCCGCGGCGGCTGCGATATACTGAACTGTCCTATAACGCCTTTACTACAGATCATCGCTGGTTGAGATTGTTGCGGGACTATATACAAACATATCGTTTAATGTCCGGCACTGAAATGCCCCCCCATATTGATGCCGTACGTTTGGCGGTCGATATGGCCAATGTCCCAGACCATGAACTGCCCAATACTATTCTTCATAATGGCCTGACCATTCCGGAAGCGGCACAATCCCTTGTCAAAGCGTTGGGATGCTCAGTACCGGCGGTAAGCAAAAAAATTGATGCCATACTGTGTCGCCTATACAATGTACTTAAAGATGACCCTGATTTATCTCTGGAAAAGCGGCTAAATGATGCCGTGACCATGAATGACAACCTTCTTCGAAAACAGGCTGCAAAAATGCTTAACCGCCTCTTTAAATTAACAGTTAGCGACAGGGTTTCTCCTGATCAAGCATCCGGTTCAATGGATAACGCAGTATCTGGAACACTAAAGTCATTTATTGATGTTTGAGAATCCATTATTATCGGAACAAGCCCGACAAGACCGTCTGGGAATCACATACTTCTTAAAGATTCGTCTGTTTTTATACATAAACGGCTTCAACGAAGAGAATCTATGATTCACAAAGAAACTCAGCGGTTGCTTTTGTACAGGAAACAAGATTAACCGCCAAACGCTGAACGCCGATATAAAACAGACTTGTTTTTTGGTGTTTTAATGGTTGCAAAAAAAGTTTTATAACTCTATGATGTAAGGGCTTTTATTCGCAATCTGGCAGGTCCAAAAAAAACACTGACATTTTGATCGGGATAAACGATGAACAAGGAAGCGGGGACATCAATTATAGGTATAGGAACTATGGGAAAAAGAAGTATACGGACAGGATTGGCTTTTCTCGGTATCTGTGTTCTTGCAGGGTGCTACAATGATCCGCTGGATCCAACACAGATCGGGCGGTTTAATCCGTCGCCTGCGGTAAATGTCATTTTGGATACCTTGGGTGTTGCCGATGAACCGGCACCGGTTTACGAAGGCGCTGAAGATCCAAGACCTGAAGACATACTGGAATTCGAAACCGATTATGTCTTCGGATCAGGCGATATCATTCGCATCAGCATCTTTGAATTGTACCAGGAAGGCCAGGCGTACGTAAATGATTACATCGTTACAGAAACTGGACGTATCTCTATTCCCGATGTGGGCTTGGTACGTGCTGCCGGTCTGACCGAACCGGAGTTGGAGCAGGAAGTGCGCAACATTCTGTCTCCGACCATCCTGAAAAATCCCTCTGTCACCGTTACCCTGTTGCAGTCACAATCCCGAGTATTTTCGATCGTCGGACAAGGCGTCGGGCAAGCGGCCCGTTTCAATATTCCCCGATATACATTCCGCTTGTTGGATGCAATTGCGTTGGCCGGCGGGGTCGCGGAATTTAATGTCAGTTATATCTATGTCAATCGTGATATCCCCGGCCAGAACACTGCGGCATTCCAACCCGCCGATACACGAACCCAATCGTCTCCTACCCGTCCGCAAACCGCTACAGAACAAATCCCCGCTATCCCGCAGACACCGGCAATTTCTCCCGAAGAGGAAATGCTTGATATCATCGCCCCCAGTGTGGTTAAACAACCCAATGGGCTATTAATAGCTTCTGCAGAAATGTCCAAACGCAGCGAATTGGAAACACTGGCAACTCCGGATGAGTTGGGAAGACTCGAGCCTTCTGATCCCACCCAACCCGGGGCAAGTCAGGCTCTCTTGCCGTCCTCCCAGAGTCCTGCTCAGATTGAATGGGTTTTTGAAGACGGCAAATGGCAGCCCAGAACTATCGAAGGGGTCAAACCGAGCCGCCAGGATGCCCCCTCTCAGATCACCCGTCGTGATGTTCAATCAAGTGGACCTCGACAAACCTCTCCGGCGCCCTCCGGCTTCGGGTTCGGGGATGTCGGGCAGGCCGGTGCACTGACACGCGTCATTAAAATACCCGTGGATAAACTGCTTTCGGGTAACCCCAACTATAATATCATTATTCGGCCCGGTGACCGTATCTCCGTTCCGGTTGATTTGATCGGGGAATTCTGGGTCATGGGCAATGTTAACGCCCAGGGCGCCATTGCGATCACAGGTCGTCCCATCACGCTCAAGCAGGCCATAGCCACCGCAGGCGGACTGGGGGCACTGGCATGGCCGAAAAAGGTTGAAGTTGTTCGTCGTATCGGACGCAACAACGCCGGCTTGATGCAGGAAGAAACCGTTCTGGTGGATCTGCAGAAAATCGCTCGGGGCCAGCAGCCGGACTTCTTTATCAAGCCTAATGACTTAATCAATGTCGGCACTCACGGAACAAGTCGCTGGCAGGCCGTTCTGCGTAATGCATTCCGGGCCACCTATGGATTCGGATTTATCTACGACCGTAATTTTGCGGATCGGCATTATTACCAGACGATCCCCGATTCGTTTCATTTTTAAGGGATGATCCCGGCAGTTCAGAATACCATGAACCAGACACCTCAATCAGACAACAAGCAGCTCGGCTTCGACTCGGTCCGTCCGCAGCGATGGAAGGATATGGGAGGACCTGCCTTTATCAAAATAGCAATTCTCGCTGCGTTGGCCGGGTGGTTTTTTCATATTGAAATCAACAAAACCGTACATCGCTGGATATTTGATTCAAGCTGGTCGCATGGATTTTTGATTCCGGTATTCAGCATCTACTTTCTGCATCAAAACCGCCATAAGATATTTGAACTGACACCCCGCCCGAGCTGGTTTTGCGGGCTGGGAGCAATGCTGTTCTTGTTAGTCCTTAATTTTCTAAATACGGTGCAGTTTAAAATTGCATATGGAGAAGATTTGATTTTGCTGGCGTTCATCGGAGCCATAGTCTTGTTTGTCGGCGGCTGGGCAATACTCAAACAAACCTGGCTGCCGATTGCGTATCTCTTTTTCGCAATCCCCCTGCCGGGCCGGCTTTATACACAAATAACGCAGCCTATGCAGAGATTGGCCGCTCAGACCGCAGCAGTCGTACTCAATACCATTCCTGAACTTGAAGCAACCCTGCGAGGCGTCGTTATAGATGTTCTCTATCGTGGCCAGCCGCTGGAACCAAGCCTGCAGGTAGCGGAAGCCTGCAGCGGAATGCGTTTACTGATGGCATTCGTCGCACTGGGCGTCGCAATGGCCTATTTGCACTGGAGACCTGTTTGGCAGCGGGCGGTACTGCTTCTCAGTACGGTTCCGATCGCGATCCTCTGCAACGTCATCCGCGTACTCATCACGGCAATGATCTATATTTTCTGGGACCGTCAATACGCTCAGGGGATTTATCATGATTTACTCGGCATGGCAATGCTGCCGCTGGCCTTTCTCTTCTATGGTCTTTTGGCTTGGCTGATGAGCAATCTCTTTGTGGATGAAAACCAGCAGTCGGAAGAGGTGATTATAGTACGGCGTACCGACAGGAATGTTTCCGGAGAGCAGCGATGAGTAAACACTTAAGGCCATATCTTCAGCCGGCGTTTTTGGTCTGCGTCTTGCTCCTGCTGACCAGTGCCGCAACCAAGTCGCTGGTAATTCGCTTTTTGGGAGTGCAGTTGGTTAAATTCCCGCTTGATCTGAAACAAAATCTCAATGAGATAGACGAAAAAGCTCTCTCTTCCTACAGCGTTCACAAAAAATTAAAAATCGATAACCCCGACATCATTGAGACACTCGGCACGGAAGACTATATGCAATGGATTATCGTAGATACGGATGCCGCTCCGGATAGTCCTGTCCGATATTGCTCGATCTTTGTCACCTATTACACCGGCAATCCGGATATGGTGCCCCACGTTCCCGATGAATGTTATGCCGGCGGCGGAAATACACGCATGGCGGGATATGTCGACTCAGCGGTTCTGCGTCTGGACAATGGTCAAACACAGCAAAAGATAGAGTACCAAAATATTCTGTTCGGCAATAACGATCCGATTTTAGCGTCAGACATTCAATATTATGTTTCTTATCTGTTCCATGCGAATGGAAAATACAGCGGAAGCAGAACGGAAACACGGAAAATTCTCGGACAAAACTTTTTTAGCAAATATTCCTACTTTTCAAAAGTTGAATGGAAATTTTACGGCATCGACGCCTTTGGTCATATTTATCCCGATCGACAGCAGGTGGTTCAGGCTTCTGAAAAGCTGCTGCAGATATTGCTGCCGGTACTTGAACGGAATCATTGGCCGGATTGGGATGCCGCAAATCGGAACTTAAAATAAAATAAAATAAAATAAAGATTTAACTAACCGAAACATGGAAATAATTACTCGACTGTTCAGGCAGCGCATTGGTCTGTGGCCGAATCGTGATGTCGAATGCTCGAGAGGTTTTCTGGAGATCGTAAATCTATGGCAAAGAAGTTGAATAAGAAAGTCGCCGTCGCTGGAATTATTGCCCTTGCAGTGATTGTTGTCGGCGGCACAGCGGTCATATTCAGACAGGTTTACCAGAGCAATCCGGATCGTGCCCTGGAAAACGCTCGACAGGCATTGGCCGACGGGGAATACAAACGCGCCGAAAGTCTTTTCAGCAAAGCTTTTAAATATGGAAAAACGGACGCCTTCAAGATCGAACGCCTGTTTGAAATGGCGGAGTTCCATCTCATCCATAATGATCAGCATGAGGCGAATTGGCCCAAAGCGTTACGATGCTGGAATACCGTGATCAATATCGACCCCAAAAATCTCAAAGCACGTCAGCTGATGGTGCAATACTTCTTTGACATGGCCGACAGCGGTTCGTCTATGGCATGGAAAAATGTATATGACAACACAACCGAGCTGATGTCAATTGCCCGGGAAAAGGGAACCGAATTAGAAACTCAATGGCTGGAAAAACTCGGACGGGCAGCGATGTCCATTGCTCAGCTTAGCGGTACTGTCAATCGAAGTGATTACCTTAATGAAGCCATCAGTACTTTTGAAGACCTGATTCAGAGTGAACCCAAAAAAGCTTCACATTACTCTTATTTAGCCGATGCTCTTCTGCTCCAGGGCGAAATCAATGAACAAGCCGGCATTATGAATGCCGCAGAAAAGGCCCGCAACGCCGCCAAAGAACAGCTGGACCAGGCCATCCTGACAGCCGAAAATAAAAGTGAAGCATTGGCGAATCGTTACTCATATGATCTCCGTTTTATTACCAACGATCCAAACAAAGTCGACTCTTTCCGGGCCGAACTGGAAGCTGCCGTCAAAACCGCTTCTCCCAACGCCCGACTTTTTACTATCTTGTCGCAGGCATACGAAATGCCCGGCAGGATGGATGCAAAGGCCGAGTTGAATCGGGCCATCGAAACCGCTCAGCAAGCCAAACTTGCAGCACCCGATGCATTTGAACATAGTTATCGTCTGGCTGTACTGATGTATCGAAAAGGTTCGGCTTTCGGTGATGCGGCGGCTATCGACGATGCGCTCACGCTGGCCGAAGAAATGAAGAGTATGCCACAAACGCAGGACATTCCCGGCCCCCAACAGGCTCGAAATATGGCATACCGAAATGCGTTGAATATCTTCCTGGCCAAATGCTACCTTGGAAACGCTCTCGATAATCCGGATGAAGCTCAAACATGGACTGAAAAAGCGGATCCCCTGGTTGCCCAGATATCCCAGTATTACGGCAGCAGCGAACACATGGTCGTCCAGCAATGGGAAGGAATACTGGCTCTGGCAAAAGGAAAACGGGACATCGGTATTCGCCTGATGATGCGATCGTATGAACAGGCCAAAGCACTGGACAGTTCCAATCAGCTTTCCACAATTGATCCTGTTCTGTGTTCCGTATTGGCGCGTGTCGCAAAGGAAGAAAACCAGCTTGGAATGCAGCGTGAATTTCTTGAAAAAGCCCTGTCGAATCGCACTCGCATCCTGCTTGATAAGCCGTCACTGATTCTTGACTATGCAGAGCTGATGACAATGTTTCAGGCGTGGAATCAGGCGATCCCTTATGTAACCTCATATCAACAGCGTTACGGCGATAATGACCGTACACAAAAAATACTCACCGATGCGGCCCTGATTCTTGGCGATACCGAAAAAATTATGCAGGCCATTGCCGCCCTGCCGGACAACAGCCCTGAACAGAAACTGCTCGAATTGAAGTTTGTCTCATCACAGGTCACACTGACCCAGCGCCAGATAGCACAGCTCAAAAATGAACAACAGCAGCCAAGCCAGGAGACACTGAAAAAGCTGGATAATTTCCTGACACGTCAAAAGCTGCTCCTCAGCGAGCTTATTGAGACTGTTCCCGACCGGATTGATGTACAGCTTATGCGGTCAGTCGCTGTCCATTACCTTCAGAACAACGAGAAAGATCAGGCGATCAAACTGTTGGACTCCTATCTGACCCGTATCCCGCAAACACTGCCCCTGAAAATACTCCGGTTGCAGGCCAATGAACCTGACCCTCTGACAATTCCCTCAGAACGTTTCATGGCCATCCAGATGGAAGCTATCGAGAGCCTGACGGATCCCAAACAAAAGGCCATGGCCAAAGCCGGTGTTTTACGTGCCAAAGGGGATTTTGAAAAATCGCTCGAGCTATTGTCTCTGGCCGCAGAAGCCGACAAAGCCAATGATGCGGATGTTGTTGAGGAGCAATTCCAAATAGCAATCGAAAAGCAAGACATTAACTTGGCCGAAAAATTATTGGGGATATTTCGTTCAAGAAATCTGGATGGTTGTGAAGGCAATCTGGCATCCTCCCAACTGGAATTACTCAGGAAAAATTACGCACTTGCGCTCCGTCGTGCAGATGAAGCCCTGGCTATCAAACCGCTTTCCAGTTCTGCCTACTACCTGAAGTCCCGTATCTACCAGCAAATGGAAAATCTCGATGCGGCCGCCCAGAATATCCGTCGTTCGGTTCAAATGGATCCGCTCAATAGTCTTTTTGCACGGCATCTGGCCTCCGTCCTTTTTGCCCGCAACACGGCACTTGGAACACGTATTACGCCGGATCAGCGGAGTGAATTGATTCAGGCGATTACAACGGCGATGTTCTTAAATCCGAACGACCTGCAGCTTCAAAGCGTCTACGCGGAAGTCATCAGCGATCAGACGCCGGACCGTGCATTGGCTATTCGTCAGCAGCTATTGCAGATGTATCCCTCTGCAAACAATGCAATAATGCTCGGCAGAATGGCCCTCCGGATGGCTCAGGCGGAAACAAATGCCCCCAAAAAAACGGGGCTTATCGAACTGTCAGGCAAGGCATTCAAGCAAGCCCTCCAGATAGAACCTCAGAATGAAGGTGCCAAATCCGCTTATGCAGATTATCTGCATCAGACTTCCCAGAGCAAGGAAGCTGAAGAATTTTTGGGCGGTGATAAAAATCTGCTTTGGCGGTATTATTTACAGAACGGCCAGTTTGATAAGGCTCAAGAAACGCTCATTCCTCTCTTTCAGGCCGACGCCAGGGACGTCTCAGTGCTGCGCGGGCTGATATTGACCGCAGAAGGCTTGGGCAATCGTCCCGATCAGAAAAAATATCTTGATCTCATGGCGGAATTGTCTCTCACTAAGGATAACGAATTATGGACGATTCAGAAGTATCTTGAAACCGGTTATCCTGAACAGGCTCAGAAGCGACTGGAAGAGTTTAAAAAGCAATACCCCGATGAAAAGCTTGTTTTACTGCTTGAAGCCTGGGCCAAAATGTCTCAGGGTCTTCAGGAAGAAGCGATGATATTAACAAATCGATATCTCGAGTCCGATTCGGAGAACGCCGGTGCCTGGCGTTTGCGGGGGCGGCTTTTCAGACTCGCCAACGAGCCGTTGAAAGCGGTCGACGATCTGCAGCGCAGCAAAAGTCTCAATCCCAATCCTGCCGTAAGCATGGAGCTGGCCACCCTGTACTCCGAGATGGGACAAATGGATACCGCTATCGGCGAGTTGGTCAACGGCCTGCAAAATCCTCAGGCGCCTCTGCAGATGAGGGTCTTGCTCGAAACGCTCTATCAACGGAATAAACGAACGGCCGATCTTGAACAGTTTTATACACAAACACTGGAAAAGTTCCAGAATGCCCCATTCTGGACGCTTCGTGCCGGCCATTATTACCTTTCTCAAAACGATGCCGCCAAAGCGGTATTCTATCTTAAGATAACGTGGGAGGCCATCCGTCGCCAGCAGGCCATGGATCCTTCGGCTTTGAATATGTACCTTGAAGCGTTGATTCTGAATCACCAATATAATGATGCGATCACTGTCGCGACGGAAATGATGGATAGCCCGTTAGCCTCCATTGCTTATACTCATATGGCTCAGGCTCAATTTCACCTGGGGCAAAAAGACAAAGCGGAATCCCTGTTCAGCTCCGCTCTTGAAAAATCCGGCGCTGTCGATATGTTCCAGGACAATACGTTGTCGGTAATTCTCAAAACAGTCGGACAGGAATTTGTTGCCCGCTGGATCGAACGTAATCCTAATGCCCTGCCGAATCTGCTGCTGGCGTACAGACTTGCTGTGACTAACCAGCAATTTAATCGCGGTATTGAGCTGATTGACAAATGTCTTGCAGCCGTCAGTCCGGAGAGTCCCGAATGGGGTAATTTGGCCCTCAAAAAGTCAAATGTTCTCGTCCAGGCATATATTAAAACTGCAGATAAAGGGTATATGAACAAGGCGATTGATGTGTTCCGGCAGATACTTGAACGGTATCCGGACAACCCTTCGATTCTGAACAATATGGCGTATCTGCTCACGGTCAATAATCAGCAGCTTGACCAGGCCCTGCAATACGCCCGTCAGGCGCACCAGAAAGAGCCTGGCAATCCGGTCTATCTGGACACGTATGGCTATGCACAATTTAAAAACGGACAAACTGAGCGTGCGGTTCAGAGTCTGCTCAGGGCCATCCAGCTTTATGAAGTCGGCCGGGAACCGATTCCTTGGGATTTATACAATCACCTCGGCCAGGTCCAGGAAGCACTTGGCGATACCGCCAAAGCCTTGGACACTTACCGCAAAGCTCTGGATGCATCTTCCGAAATCCCGGAAAATGAACGTATATTGATAGAAGAACGCATCAACAAGCTCAAACAGCAGGCAAATACAGGAATATAGACTTTTCTGATCAGGAGAATGAAATTATGGATAAACCAATACAACAGGGAATCAATCCAATAGCAGCATCGACAGGAACACGTGCGATGGTGCCGTCAGGGGCGGTGATGCCCGGTGTATCGGCCATAGCAATGACTCCAAAGGAAATCATGGGGATTCTCAGGCGGCACATGGTGCTGATCTTGGGTTTAACGATTCTGGGAACAGGGATCGGCACGGCATCGTGGTTTCTGCTCAATCGATATATGCCGCGTTACACTGCAATCGCTCAGATCGAAGTCTTGCCGCCGATACAACAAGACCCCACAGAAATCAGTGCTGCCCAACCTCAAAAAGATATTTATTATCAATTCCGTTTTACCAAAGCGGCATTGATGACCCAGCAGAATATGCTGCAGGAGTTGCTCCGTCATCCTGCCGTGCGTGAAACGAACTGGTATAAACAGTTTGCAAAAGTAGACCCCTCCGGCCAAACGATCTCAGAGGCTGACGCATTCCGAAAAGCCATTGATAATCTTAAAAAAAACTACACTGTAACCGCTCCTCGCGATTATAATTTTATTGTCGTTTCAATGAGAAGCGCCAGCCCCCAGGAAGCCAAGAAAATTGTTGATACGGCCATTACTCTGTTCCTCAGCAGTCAACGGGAACTGGCCCGCAGCAGTATAAGCACGGAACTGGCCGAAAGAAGAATTCAGCGGGATGCCATTCAGCGAACACTTAACCAGTTCCAGCAAAGCCTGGATGCGATTGCTTCCGGAACACAATTCGCACGACTGAATGTCACGTCTGCCTCTACATTCCGTGATTATATGGATGAAAAAATGGCAGACATCGAAAATCGGTATAGCCAGTATGAAACTGAAAAAGGCCGGCTTGAGAGTGTTTTGGCAACATTGAAAGACCGTGTTGAGTCATTGGAATATGATGATGTGGTTCGTGAACAGATCGAGCAAGACCCGATCGCACGGCAAATGCGGGCCAACATTGCTGCAATGGAACCGGTACTGGAACGGCAGTTGGCACGTTTTGGACAGGAACATCGTGTCGTTAAAGAAACTCGCGCTGCTTTGGATCAAATGCGGGCGGATCTTGCATTCCGACAAAACGAAATCGCAGAGATTTACCGTCGGTCTGACTATCGGAATGCTCAAGATACAATGACGGCTCTGACCCAGCAATTGGATTCTGTAACCCGACAATTGAAGGATGCTCAGGCCGAATATAAACAGATCGATATCAAGCGTGCTGAGTATGCTGCATATGATATAAAAAAGCAGGAACAACAGCGGTTGCTTGAAGAAATGAATACCCTGATCGAAAAACTCAACGCATTATACAGCGACCCGGTGATTCACAAGCTGCGTTCAATGGGACAGGCAGCGGAACCTCTTGAAGTCAGCTTTCCTCAATGGCAGCTGTTTCTCCCTGGAGGATTTCTGCTGGGACTTCTGGCCGGTCTTGTCTTGGCATTTGCAATTGAAATGCTCAATGATCTTCTGAGGACTCCCAGTGATGTAATGCGTCATGTAAAATCTCCGCTGATGGGAATGATCTGCCATGTGGACGACGACCGGGATATCGAAGATATTGATCTTTATCATATCGTCCGGCAGGCACCCTATTCGATCACCAGCGAATGCTACCGGCAGTTGCGAACTAATCTAAGATTGTCCGGACCGAACGGACTGCCCCATCGAACGATATTGATAACCAGTTGCTCCGCAGGCGACGGAAAAACCGCAATGGCTGTTAATATAACCAGCACCCTGCTTTCGGAAGATAAGAAGGTACTGCTGATTGATACGAACTTCAGACGCCCGATGTCCGGCCGTTTATTTCCGCGAAACGAAGCCAATGAGTCTTCTGCCCGGCAGGCCGATTACGGATTGAGCAATTACCTTATGGGCCAGTGCAACGATGAAAAACAGATTATACGGCCCAGCGGTATCGATGGATTGTATATCATTGACAGTGGGCCTTTGCCCGCTAATCCGGCTGAACTGCTCAGTAACAGTAAAATGAGAACGTTGCTGGAACATTGCAGGGAACAATATGATTACGTTATTATTGATGGTCCCGCTATGCTCGTCAGTGACGCCAAAACGCTGGCATCTCAAGTGGATGGTACGATTGTTGTATTTAATGCCGCCACAACTCACCGCGGTGCGGCCATGCGTATTCTGCGTGAATTGCGAGATATTCATGCCAACACAATCGGCACTGTACTGATGGGCGTTCGCACGCGCAAGGGCGGATACTTCCGCGAAACATATCGATTGTATCAGGAATATCAACGTGTCCCGATGCAGCAAACGGTCTAACTTTTTTTACTGAATGGAATGACGCAATGGCACAAAAATTTCTTGTAACCGGCGGCGCGGGTTTTATTGGCTCTAATATCTGCCGTCGGCTCATCAGCGAAGGATGTTTCGTCCGTGTGATCGACAATTTGATTACCGGTAGAATGAGCAACTTGGAAGGTATTCTCGACAAAATCGATTTTATCAAGGCGGATATGGGCAACCAAGATGCTGCCATTGCTGCAATGAAAGACATTGATGTTGTGCTGCATCAAGGGGCAGTACCTTCAGTCCCGCGGAGCGTTGACGACCCGGCCACGACTCATCAGCATTGTGTGAATGCAACCTTCACCTTGTTGCTGGCGGCGCGCGACCGCAAAGTAAAGCGATTTGTCTATGCCGCCAGTTCATCAGCGTATGGAGACAGTCCGACTATGCCCAAAGTCGAAACCATGCTGACCAATCCCAAATCTCCTTATGCTGCGGCAAAGCTGTTTGGAGAGTACTATTGCAGCGTATTTGCACAAGTCTATGGACTGGATACTATTTCGCTGCGGTATTTCAATGTCTTTGGCCCCTATCAGGATCCAACCAGCCAATATGCAGCGGCCATTCCGGCATTTGTAACCTCCATTCTTCGCGGCCAATCTCCTACCGTCTATGGCGACGGAGAACAAAGCCGCGATTTTACATACATTGACAATGTCGTTCATGCCAACCTACTGGCGGCCCGTGCCCCAAAAACTGAAGGGCAAGTTATCAATGTCGCCTGCGGTGACAAAATCACCGTCAACGCGATTATTGCGATGATCAATGAAATCACTGGAAAATCTGTCGCTCCGATTTATGCCCCCACACGGCCGGGAGATGTAAAACATTCACTGGCAGACATTACTAAAGCAAAATCATTGATAGGATTTACCCCGGTGGTAGGTTTCCGTGAGGGACTTGAAAAAGCCATACAATGGTACCGTAAAAATCTGCTCTAAACGGAAAAACAGGGAAAAATCAAGAAAAACGGGGTGTATCGGCCGGTTTACATCTTCTTTTTTATCATCAAAGCTCGGGCTTTCCATTGACTTTTTATTGTAGTTTTGTTAAACTTAATAAATCGGAGACCGGGTGATAATGGTAAAAAACGAGAAAAACAATACAACGATTTTGGCGATCTTCAGGGCCGCTGACCCGTTACGGGAAGTCTTGCAGGATTATACCTTCTGCAAAGGTTATGGTGTAATTTACTATGACCACTTGTTTGATGCGCTGAGCCGAATGCCGATGATCGAAAACGCCCACATAACTTTCATCGTACTGCGACCGGAAGAATTAACATCGGAAGGTATGACTGCATTTGAAACATTGTCGGGCAATGAAAATACCCATTTTGTTGTATGGCTTGGCAAAGAAGAGAGGTTTGCCGCAGCATATCATCATTTGCGACCCGGCAAGCTGCATTGTGTTGAAAACTTAATTCAGCTTGACATCCTTCTTAACACCATTAAACCTGCGCTGCCGGCGGAAAAAATATTGTCGGGAAAATCACCGTCTTCCTGTCGTAACCGTGCCGAGTTTCGTGCTGAACCGCTCAGTGATGAGGAATTGGATGCATTACTGGGAGTTGATTTATGAACCTCTGCCAACAAACAACTATTGCACCGGAAAAGATATTGCTCATCGGTGATCCTACACATATACCGCTAACGAAAACAGTCGATAACGCTATCCAGATTGTTCGTTCGGGGTCTGCCGCTGAGGGCATTGCCGCTATTCGCAAAGCTCAGTTTGACAGTGTTTTAGTTTCCGTATCGGCTATTCGAAATCATTTTGAACAATCACTTTCCGGCCTGCGTCAGGCCTTAAGAAACCGCCGGATCATTCTGCTGGCCCAAATGAGTGAAGAACCCTTTGTTATTGAACTGATGCATCAGCGTTCCGGACAGCATCTTTTTGATGATTATCTGATCTGTCCAGTCCGCATTGAACAGCTTATGCCGGAACGATTCGCGGAAAACCCTTCCATTGTATCCGACACAGACAAAGACAGGCGTATTGAGGAACTTGAAAAACTGATTGTTCAAGACGACCTGACCGGGCTAAAAAACCGCCGCTATCTGCGTCAGTTTCTGCCGCAGGTTCTCAGTCTTGCCGGCCAGCACAATCTGCACGTTACTCTTCTTATCTTCGACATTGACGATTTTAAGCATTATAATGATGCTTACGGTCATGCGGTCGGCGACAATGTTCTGCAGCAGGCCGGTCGTATGATTCAACGATGCTGCAGGAGTCACGATGTTGTTGCCCGATTGGGAGGCGATGAATTCGCCGTCATATTTTGGGATTTGCCATCTGGAAAAATTTCCGGCCTATCAGACCAGCAATCGCAGGGAGATCGACGCATTGCCGGACTGGATCATCCTCGTGAGCCGATCTTTATGACTGAACGTTTTTGCCGCGAATTAAGTCAAGCCGCATTTGAGTTCATCGGCCCCAAAGGCAAAGGGAACCTGACTATCAGCGGCGGACTGGCTACCTTCCCGACCGACGGCACTACGCCGGAAGAACTCTTCGAAAAGGCTGACAATGCTATGCTCGAAGCCAAACGCAGCGGCAAAAATCGTCTTTATCTGGTAGGCCAACCCAACGGCAAACAATAAGTCTGCTATCGCAACTTGAGTTGTTTGTATTTGCTGCGGCGATGCGCCAGACGTTCGGGATTTTCCGCTTGTACTTTTTCCTCGTAGGCTGCGAAGTTACCAACAAACCACTGGGTCTTGCCGTTTCCTTCAAATATCAGCAGATGCGTACAGATGCGATCAAGAAAGAATCGGTCGTGGCTGATAACCATTGCACAGCCCGGAAAGTCGATAATCGCCTGCTCCAGCACACGCATCGTATCGACATCCAAGTCATTCGTCGGCTCATCCAGCAAAAGCAAGTTGCCGCCGCGGCGCAGCATTGTTGCCAGATGAATTCGATTTCGCTCTCCGCCGGAACATTCCGACACTTTTTTCTGCTGCTGCGTACCGCGGAAATTAAACTTGGCCACATACGCACGTGACGGAACAGAAATTCCCCCAACATCAATCGAATCTTTGCCCTCTGTAATTTCCTCAAAAATTGTACGATCAGCGTGTAATGCATCACGATGCTGATCGACATACCCAATCGATACCGTCGGGCCAATCTCGATACTGCCGCTATCCTGCTTTTCCTGTCCTGTAATCATCTTAAACAAAGTCGTTTTACCAATGCCATTTGGCCCAATGACTCCGACAATCGCATTGGGGGGCAATTCGAAGGAACAGCGATCTATCAGCAGATTGCCGTTGTAGCCCTTACTGACCTCTTCAAATGATAATACCTTATCTCCAAGCCGCTGGCCGGCAGGAATCCGGATAAATACATCGGACCGCATGTCGTCAACAGACTGAGCAGCCATCTGCTCATAGGCTTTGATACGAGCCTGATTTTTTTGATTGCGCGCTCGGACCGAGGTGTTAATCCATTCCAATTCACGCGCCAGTACTTTTTGCCGCTGGGATTCTTTTTTTTCTGTAATCCGCAATATTTCGGATTTCTGCTGTAACCATGACGAATAGTTGCCCTCAAAAGGCAACCCCCTGCCGTCTTCCAGTTCCAGAATCCAGCGTGTAATGTTATCCAGGAAATATCGGTCGTGTGTAACAATGATGACTGTGCCGTGATATTCGCGCAACGCCGTTTCCAGCCATTGTACCGTTTCCGCATCAAGGTGGTTGGTCGGTTCATCCAACAGAAGCAAGTCGGGTTTTTCAAGCAGCGCCATACACAATGCCACACGCCTTCTTTCGCCTCCGGACAGCCGTCTGATCGGCGCATCGTCCGGCGGCAGCACCATTGCATCCGATACGATGTCTATCAGCCGGTCCGTTTCCCAGCCGTCACAGGCATCAATTTTATCCTGCAAGGCTCCCATTTCCGCCAAAAGCTTATCCATATCATCGTCCGGCCCCAAATCCCCAAGCCGTTCCGAGATGGCATTGAATCGTTCCACCATATCCAGTGTCGGCTTAATGGCCATTCGCAGGTGGTCTCGAACCGTCTTATCCAAGTCCAGTACCGGCTCCTGTGCTACATATCCTAACTTCATGTTCGGAGAAAGTTTGGTGTCGCCGTGAAAATCTTTGTCCAGCCCGGCCATAATACGAAGGAGTGTAGTTTTGCCGGAGCCATTTTCGCCCACCACACCAATCTTGGCCCCGTAAAAAAATGACAGTGAAATATCTTTAAGGACTTCTTTGTCGCCGTAACGTTTGCTGACACGACTCATTTCAAACACAAATTGCGGAGGCATAAATCTTGTTTCCCTATATCCCTATATATTTAGTATTACTACATCGCCTAAACGAGCCGCTAATTATACGCATCTATCGCGATAAAGCAATCGCCGCATGCAGCCAGAAACATAGTTTTGTCATTCATGGCCGTTTTCTGACCTGTACGCAACCGGGTTACTACTGTATTAAAACATAGCGCAACTGCGTAAGTGAATAGAAACAGTTCATATTCATGTATATCTGGGTCTACTATGTTTTGGTGGTTTTTACGCATTTTAAAAATCCGGTTAAAGTGGCGTTTTTGATTTAATAATGAGGTTTTTTGTGTTTTTCAGGGGGCTGAAACTAAGCGCAACCGCGCGCAACTGAACACAACTTGGCGCAACTGGTATGCAACTGAGCGCAAGTGTGATGGAACTTGACGCAACTTGTTGCTTCTTGAACACAATATCGCTGTTTTTACCACTGAAAACACGGAAAGACACTGAAATTTAAACGC
>CAZYQN010000011.1:62570-72706 GCA_964649955.1 uncultured Pirellulales bacterium | reverse complement strand
GCGGTAGTTCGCGGAGTTTCTTTTCGCTCCACGGCAGGTCGCGCACCACAAACCCGCGCCCCACCCGCCACAGCTTCTCATCCTCTTTAACACCGCACACATCCCGCAGCCGCTTGGCCATCACCCGGCACGCCGTCGGCGAAACGTCAATCCCGATCCACTGCCGCCCCAGATTCTCCGCCGCAACCAGAGCCGTCCCGCACCCGCAAAACGCATCCAATACAATATCATTCGGATTACTTGACGCTTTGATAATCCTATCCAATAATGCTAAGGGCTTCTGTGTCGGATAACCTAACCGCTCGGCAGCTTGTGAGTTGACCGGATCTATATCTATCCAAATGGTCTGAAGTGGAACTCCAGGCGCTTCATCCAAATATCTTTTCAGTCTCGGCATTCCGCTCTTAGTGTATAATATTCGCCCTTCTTTCTCAAAACGCTCCATTGTTTCTTTGTCATATCCCCAATGACGCCCTTTCGGGGGACACTTACCGTTCCATTCATAATCGTTCTTTGTCTCTCCTGACCCTGTGATATCCGAATCGTACCACTTGCGACCGTCTGGATCGGTACGACTGAATCGTTTAATAAATTCTTCTGAATATGCCTGATAAACGGTATTCCATGTCCAACGATTGCCCTTGCTATAAAAGAAAATTGAGTCATTGATATTACCGTATTTTTTAGGGTCGTTATGAGCACTGCTTCTTTTCCAAACAATTTCATTTTGAAACTGATTTTCCCCGAAAATCTGGTCGAGCATCACCTTGACATAGTGCGAGGCGTGCCAGTCGCAGTGAAAATAAAATGAGCCGGTCTTTTTCAGTACCCGGTGCAGTTCCACACATCGCGGCCGCATAAACTCAATATACGCCTGCGTCGAGGCGTGCCGGTCTTCAAACGCACGTTTTTCCTTGGTCTCCCCCCAGAACACCTCATAATTGCGGTTGCTGTTAAACGGCGGGTCAATATAAATCAAATCCACGCACCCATCCGGCAGCTTTTTAAGCTGTTCCAGATTATCCCCGCAGTAAATCACCCGCGTATCCACCACCGCCGACGGCCTGCCTTTTACCGCCGCATTCTTTTCCGCCTTTTCTGTCTTTTTCTTCGCCATAGTCCCTATACTCTACAAACTTCCACCCCAAAATCAACCGCATTCCCCAAAAAAAAGGAGTGGACGCAAAGCGGACAGGGTAGCCATAAAAACAAACCGCAACACAGCCGTTTCCGCAAAAAAGGCTCCCCTCCTTATCCTAAAGGAGGGGTGGACGCGAAGCGGACGGGGTGGTTGTTCCTCGTCTACCATAAAACCAGCGCACCCGCCCGAAATTATCAACAATCTTTTTCCCCCGTCACCCCGAAACGCAGTGAGGGGTCTATTTAAACCGGCAAAATTCCACCATTCTTGAGTCCTTGGGTTCTTGTGTCCTCATGTCTACATTTCCACCCTTATCTTCTGTCCCTCAATTCATAAACTCATTCTCCCCTTCGTGCTCTCCGTATTTTTCGTGGTGAATCTCCGTTTAAATCAGCAAAGTTCCTCCATTCTTGAGTCCTTGGGTTCTTGGGTTCTTGGGTTCTTATTCTTTTCTGTTTGCTTTTTATCTAACAACGTGGTATAATACACCCCGAAGCGAAAAAGCTTCCAGAAGCAGGGCTATTTGACAACAAAAGAAGGAAACACCTCCGACTACGACTAATCTCCGTGTCATTCTGTGTTTTTCAGTGGTTAAACCCTTGTTTCTCAGCGTCTTGTGCACAGTTTGATGCAAGTTGTGTCAAGTAGCGATACAGTAGTGTTCAGTAGCATACCAGTTGTGTCATGTTGCGCTCAGTTGCGCGCTGTTTGTCGCCACTAACAAACACCGAAAACCTCATTATTAAGCCAAAAACAAACTTTTAACCGATTTTTGAAAACTCAAACAATACCACAAAATATAGTAGACCCTATATATCCACATATAACCGCCGACCCCCTCACCTTTTTTGTTGATTCCTGAAGTATACAAATTAGAATATCCTGCAATCATTGTCGATTTTGAATTGTTTTAACAGGGATTCTTCTCAATGACAACACTGGAGCCGGACTTTCAGCAGCAGACCCCGCCCTACCGGGTCGAAATTCCAAAACCCGGCCCTCTGGCTGTGTTTCTGTTTCGCGTCGCCATCCCGGCCGTGGTAATCATCATAACCATCAATCTGCTCGGCCATATTCAGGAAGATACCCTGCAAAACAAACTCAACAAAGCCCTCCTCTCCGGCAATCAGCAGGCTGCCTTGTCGGTCTATCAATCATTGCTCCAGCTGGACTTTTCCCGCATCGACTATCATCGCGGTCTGATTCGTTGCCGCCTTACATTGGCACAGCGTTCCGGTTCCGCCGCCGCCGCACTCCTGACAGCACTCCAACGGGAATATCAAACCTTCACCTGGTCCGGCGACCTAACTGCTGCCGATATTGGCTGGTACGGCCTGGGATACCTTGCCTCACTGCGCAACGACTATCCGACCGCTCTGGAAGCATTTACCAAAGTACAGAACCGCGACCTGCCCTACCTGAACAACTCCATCGGGTATGTATACCTCCAGCTTAACGACCACCCGCGAGCTAAAACTTCACTTCAGCGGGAGATTGACCTGAACGGCTTTCTTACTGGCGCTTACGATAACTTGGCCCACCTGCTGTATCAGGAAAAAGATTTTGCAGCCTTGGAGCATCTTTTGGACAACCCTGCTGCCCGGCCGCATCTGCCCCACCGCATTGCACGCATTACAATGCTAAAAACCTGCCGTATCGCTGACTATCTGACCGATTCCCTGCGGATGGACCATATTACCCTGTGCGGACTATTGGCCTCCGCCGCAGTGTTAGCCTTATGGTTTGGATATCTGCGGGGCCTGGATGTCTTTGAGCCGGAACCGTTATCGGCACTGCTGTTGACACTGGCGATGGGGATGGTATTGTCAATGCTGTGCTGCATCCTTTATGATATGTACGATTTCTTCATTGGCCTAAGACCCGGCGGCGGCCTTTGGACGGATTTGTGGTATTGTATCGCCGGCATCGGCCTGATTGAAGAAACCGTCAAGATCATCCCCTTCCTGCTGATGGTGCGGTTTTCAAAACAGGTCAACGAATCAATGGACTATATCATCTACGCAGGCGTATCGGCCCTCGGCTTTGCATTTATGGAAAACCTGCTGTATTTTCAGGACCCCGGGCTTAAAAGCATTGTCGGCCGGACATTCAGTTCAGTTCCGATGCACATCTCACTGACAGTGATCGCCGCCTACGGACTTTTCTACGCCAAATACACAAACCGGAATAAAGCCCGATGGGTGTATTTTGCATTGTCATTTGCCACGGCCTGTATGCTCCACGGCCTGTATGATTTCTGGCTGCTTGCCGAGACACTGCCCCCGAAATTTAAATTTATGTCGCTGGTAATTCTGGTTTTGTGTATGGATACGCTCAGCAAAATCATAAAAAACGGCCTCAACCAGTCCGAATTCAATCCGGATGCAAAAGAACGTATTGAGCATCGTACACAATATCTTGTTTACTATCTATCGGTGGTATTTCTGCTGCAATACAGCCTGTTGGCATGGCGATGGGGAGCGGATAATGCCAATATCAGTATCTTCCAGTCTTCATTATTTTTATACTTCCCGCTGTTGGTGGTTTTTGGTCAGTTGGGCAATATTGAAATACAAAAAGGACGCTGGATTTCCCTTTTTTCCCGACACCATTACTAATAACATAACGGCACAATCACGGGGGATAAGCAGTTTTTTCCGCTTTGCATTCAATTTTTACGCGCAACAACACTTTTCCGACCTTATTAAAGTCCGCGTCACTATTATCTATCTATATGTAATAAAACAACTTATGATATTTTTAGTCCAGCCCCAAAAGCATTGGCATACAATTTGCAATATGAATATATGGAGTAATGTTGACAGATGACTATTTTCTACCCAAGGAGTAGATTGCCGTATGATGACCGATATTGCAGCGCCGCTGTCCGGTAGAATACCAACGACCCGAAAACAAGATTCGGCCGACACTGATCGTTCGTCCGCCCAGAATACGGAACCGGTTAAAAACACAGATCGTCAGCCGATGGATCCAACAGAGAGGCAAAGCTGCCAGCAGGCTGATCCTGAAAGCACACCCACAGAGCAAAGTAAAACTTCCACACACCATGAGAGTTTTGAGAGAACCCTTCAGAAACACATTGAAAAAAAAGATACCAAACCTGATGAGACTCACGCAGAAGGATCGGATTCTACTATCGATATAAATCAGCAAGCGGCTATACCCGCAGTAATCTTCCAGGCACAGCCCACAACGCCCATTATGATAAAGTCGGTCAGCGGCGAACAGTCCCCCTTGCATAAACAGACTTACGGCACGGTTTTGCAGAAAGGAGCGCCCTCGCCATCTGATTCCAATCCGTTTATGCAACCGTCAATAAATCGTCCGGGTAATCAAAAACAAGGTGTTAATCAGGCCGGTTCGCAATCAACTGCAGGTGCAATCAACACCGAAAGTATTAACGCTGCAGTACAAAAATCAGCAGAAGGCTATACGGCATCCCCGCAAAAAGCAACTGAGTCAGCAACAGCCAAAACTGCTTTCGCTGCTTCCGAATCACAAAACGAAATGAAATACCCTCTTTCAACCGCCAATAAAGAAATCCAGTCACCTGTTTTAGACAAACCACTTCAATCTCATACTTCAGGCGAAGATTCGAGCACAATCACCGCAACAGATGCCGTTTTGAAAAAATTTTCTATCTTGCCCCTGAAAAAAGGTGCCTCTGAAACTGCAAAGGAAACTGCCGGCGAACAAGCTTCAATCCCCGCAAAAGCATCGGTCGTACTTGACAGCACTGAATCGGTACAGACATCGCCGGAAGTCCAGGCAAAAATAATGCGTTCGGCGGCAATCGCTTCAACACCGCAAGCAACTACCGTATCCTCAACGGCTGCTCCGATAACAACACAAGTGGAAACCGTCAGAGGAATGTCCGAGATTCCCACAGAGCGCCCTGTCGATCAAATCATCCAGACGCTCCAGCTTCGAACTTTCGGTGCTGATTCCCAGGTTCGAATGATGCTGGCTCCTGAGGAATTGGGCGCTATCCGCATCACCTTCCGGCAGATCGAGGGAGAAATCGTCGGTATGCTCGAGGTACAAAGATCTGAAACGCGCAGAGAATTGGAACACTCTGTCGGCCAGCTGGCCGCAGCCATGGAATCCGCAGGCGTGCAGGTACGCCGCATTGAAGTCGTCCCATGGTCCGCTAATAACCAATCATCACGAAACGATTCCTCCGGACAGGAATTCGATGCTGCAACCCATCAGGAAATGCACCGTTATTACGGCGAAGGCACCTCACAGAACGACACGCCGGCACCCTTCAATGAAGACTCCGATATTGCCGGCGCCGTACCGGGAAAAAATGCTTACAACAATTTTAATGATACCCAGAGAGGACTGAATTTTTATATTTAATACGGTGATACTCCTATAAAAACTTCGCTGGTCCCTATGATACCGAAGATAGAAAAAATCCTGTATCGACACAATTAAATCAGGGCTTTAGGATTTTCCTTATTTTTCCATATTTATGTTAAGCTTTCTGCATTTCCCGCGACAATTTTAGTAGTCAATACAACAAAGAACCCGGATCAACGAAATGCAGATAGATGCAACACAATTTGTTCATTCACTAATCGCCCCCGCCGGTCCGGCGGGGGATCATCCTCAACAGCATCATCATTCACCGGATGAGGTTTGTCTTAACAGCGGGCAACATAGCCGGGCAATTGAGGGAATGGATAAGTTTATGCAAATTGAAAGTGCAAACGCTGTTTTACAAGCCCGAGTCGATCTCCGGAACAAAACACTTGAGAGTCAAACCGCATTTGCGGAGGCGGCTGAAACATTACTGACGTTGGGCCTATAATATTCAAACATCTTCCACACTGTTTTTTGCAGCACCTTCTTTAATAAAACACTGCTAAAAAAAAATTGCCTTAAACGCTTTTTTAAAACCCTATAACCCTCTTGTTTCAGAAGTCTTACAAAATACACATTTCAGTTTTATCCTTCACGACTTGACTTTATGGATTCTTTTGTGGTATCCTGCGGTTACTTAGTTTTAATGGGGACGGGGAAATACGACCGATAATTTCCTCATAGAAAAAACATTCAAACATAACAGGGAATTTTGTAGGAGAAAAGTGATGAAGAAACTCAGCGTATTGTTTTCAATGGCCCTTTTGGCGGTGATGGGGCCGGCCCAGGGAGCGTTAATCACTTCTGTCAACGGCAGCGATATTATCACAAGTTTCACATCGGGAACACTGTCTATCAATGACACCATCGCTATGGTAGTGCAGTACGATAACGGCACACAATATTCTTTTGTGGATTCTCACATTCAATTTTCCGCAGACCTTATCTCCGACAACAGCGCCGGGGGTGTTGCCAGCGGTATGTTCGGCAACGGCAGCTACTCGATTTTTGACAGTACCAATACCCTTCTTCTTTCCGGCCAGGTCGAAGAACTGCTTCTGACGGGAACGGCCGGCGGGTATTTGCTGGGGGGTTACGGATCGGTGACTCTGGATGACGGGACACTGAAAAGCTATCTGCCGTCAGGAGCCGGTTCCGGTGATGTTGTAACAATCACGTTCCAACTGATTCCCGGTCCTGTGCAGGATTTTTCATCTGATTTTACCGGCAGAACCAATCTGAGCATTCATCCCATTCCGGAACCTGCCACGATGATCCTTCTGGGACTGGGCGGAATGACTCTTCTCCGTAAAAAACGCAGTTAAGCGAACTATCCATTACAGCATTAAAAGCCGACAGAAGCGATTTGATATAATACCGGCTCTGCATACAGCATCGAAAAGTTCGAGGAGACGGCAGTGCCTTTTTCGGAAGGCCGCAATGCCCAATGGATGCATACCCTCTGATGCATCTGTTGGGCATTTGTCATCTCTGCACCCCTGTGCCTATTGAGCATTATCATATTCATAGGGGCACACGTCGCCATCCGGGGCATAGCCGTGGTACAGGTACAAGGCGCCATAGGACCAGTTGGGTCCTTTGATCCCCGGGAAGTTAAACCGATCCATTGTCAGCAGCAGATAACGGCTCGGGTAGCCTTCGGGCAGCGGAACCAGGTTGGCCCAGATGCGCGTGCCCGATGTTGTTGACCACGGCGGCAAATCCATCTTCAACTGCCCCAACGGGATCAGTTCGGGGTAGCTATAGACAAACAGTTGTCGAGCGGCACTGCCGAATAAACAATAGCGTTTGCCGCCGATCTTCTGGATCATTGTTCCCGTTGAATCGACCTCCACCGGACCGCTAATACGCTCGTATCCCCCATCCCACCTGTCGGACTGACGCAGGACGGCCTTGTACCCGCCGTGATTTTCACAGACGAGCATCCGCCATTTTTTCATCGCAGCATCGAACAGTATATGGGCATCCTCATAATCTCCGACCAGGTTCATCGGAGCGGCCTGCATAATCGAAATACCGAACCGCGGATCTTTTCGGCTTTGCACCGCCCACAGTTCCTTTTTTTCCTGAGGGTTTGCAAACGCCGAAAAGCCGGTCGTCACACCATGCCACTGCTTTTCCTGTTCGTCATAAAAGATATGCGAGGCAATCTCGTTTCGCAGCAGGCCGTCACCGCGATCAAAAAGAATAATGCCTTCAAGTTTTAAATCAAAGACCGAAGGGTTCACACTCAGAACACCCTGAATATGGTGCGGCAACGCACGCCCGCGAATCGACATGGTAAACCACAGGCGGTCTTTGTCCAGATACGGCCGCCCATCGCGAAGAGTAATGGCCCGCATATCGGCAAGTCCGATGCCGGTGTCTATGACACTGCGGGCCTGACGAATAGAAACCTCACTGCCGGCATTAAGGTCAGTCAACAGACGGGTTTGAAATGTATGAAAAGCCTCTTTGCGCCGCAGGTCAAGATGGGCGTTGAAATCCAGGTGTCCGACGGCAACCGGCAAATCCCCGTCTTTTTGAATAAACGCCGTCAGCCCGGCACCAAGCATCTGAAGCCGGAATTGAAACGGCAGCGACGGGGCAGACTCTCCCGCCGTGTAAATCACTTGACGAAGAACCTCTTTGCCCTGCCGACGTATGATACCTGAAATTGAAACAGGTTTTGCATCTTTGAACATCAGCATCACAGAAAGACAATCTGTTCCCTCCGGAGCTGCAAAATCAAAGCCCATCATGCCCTGACCGCCAAGCGAGTCAATGTCGAGAACATAGCCTGCAAACGGATTCATTCCCCCCATCCACAGGGTACTTCGAGAAGGTTTATCCGCCTTGACAGTGAGCAGTCGTTTTTCAAGGACGTACCGAGCCGGGTCACTATCGCCCAGTGTAACCGAAGGATACATTGCCTCCAAACCGACAATCTCTTCCGGCCTGAGCGACCAGAGTAAAATCTCCTGCGCCGGATCAAACACCATCCGCCGTACCGCCTGCCGGGTGAACTGAATATCCATCGGCGTTATGTCACCGAAGACTTCCATCGGAAAAATGCACAGCCCTATTCCCACCCACACCGTAATAATACAATTTGCTGTTTTTGACAACATTCCACTATCCTCAGGTCAAGAAACAACGCCGGATTGAAACGCTATTTTTTCAGAACCATAACAAAACCGCCGCGAGCGGGCAGTGTAACACGACACGGTTTTAAGACGGCATCTTCCACTCCAGACTTTTCAAAAGTTCGATTGGGACCATCAGTGATCAAACTGCCCTTCCAATTGCCGGAACCGAGAAAGGACAGATCGATCGACAGCGTCCTCGGCAGATCCGCGCCGTTAATACCGGCGACATACCAACCATTTCCATGCTTGCGAGCCAGAACGGTAAACTGTCCGGGGTAGCCGTCGATAAACCGTGTCGTATCCCAGACTGTCGGGACATGCTGCAAAAAGTCCACTATAAAATCAGGCATTAGCTGCTGTTCATCCGGAACCAGTCCGAAGTGCTGTATGCCGGATTCAAACACTACCGACAGAGCCAATTCAAAGGCCGGAGTGGTTTTCAGCCGTACACCGCGAATTCGAGGATCAAACACCACCGGTGTAAAGTCCATTGAACTGACGACATTTCGCGTAAACGGAAGAATCGAACAGTGCTGTGCCTGAAGATCGGTGTTGCGCTGGTCGAACGTAACATATTCCATCCCCTTGACAGCCTCCGCTGACATCAGGTTGGGATACGTTCGCTGCCAGCCGCGCGGCAGTGTGGCGCCGTGAACATTGACAACAATGCCGAAATCGGCGGCATCTTTGAACAGGTCGATATAGAACTGCATCGTCGCCTGTTTATCGCCGCCGAAGAAATCCACCTTGACCCCTTTGACCCCCATCCGCTGAAGACGGGCAAACTCCTCGCGACGCACCTGCCGGTTGTGCATTCTATTTTTAGGTGTCATCGGGGCAGTGTTCCAGTCGCCGTTGGAGTTGTACCAAAGAATGACGTCAACATTTTTCCGGCGGGCCTTTTGAACAAACTCCGCCATTTTTTCATACCCGATGTTTCTGTCCCAATTGCAGTCTACCAGGATATATTCCCACTTCATCGCAGCAGAAAAATCCAGAAATCGCTCAATCGTTTCGAGTGTGGAACTGTCATCACTATACCGCAGCCAGTGCCATGATGCCCGCCCGGGCTTTATGAAATCCGTATCGGGCAGTTGGTTCGGGGCCGCGACATCGGTTATCAACGTCGATTCCACAAGAGGTTTCAGCGTATCGCCGACTATCAGCATCCGCCACGGAGAGCGGAACGGCAGCGTAATTTGCGGGTAAACCGAATCTTCGGGACCGCGATGTTCCTGAGGATGCGGAAAGGCGATCTGATAGACACCGCCGGTCGATTCGTGGGCCAGACGTGCCCCACAGTAAGAGCCGTCCACATCCGTATCGCAAATCAAAACCCAGTTTTCATCCGCCGTCTTAAACAAGGCCGGGAAACACCACCCAACGCCATGAGGTGAAGGTTTACCGACTGTATCAACAACGTAATGTTCTTCATACGACGGCTGCGTTTTTTCCCA
>CAZYQN010000011.1:1567-62470 GCA_964649955.1 uncultured Pirellulales bacterium | reverse complement strand
GAGGAGGGGAAACCTTTTTGAGCGTCATCTTTTCAGCAAAGGACTGATCATCGCGAACCAGTCCCAACGCAGAGGGACGAATGACCTGTTTATCGCCGAGAAAAACCGCATACTCAGGACACCCCTGCTCGTTTAACTCAACTTGAACGGTCAATTTTCCATCGGGGCTGGACAGTGAATCCGAAACCGTTGAACATCCGGCACAGCATACCGCAAATCCTACGGCTGCTGCGACTGTTTGGAGGATACGCGCTTTTGAAAATTCAGTCGCCATCGTCATCATCTCCCATGAAAAGTGTGTATTTGCTTTGCGATAACAATAGCTCAAAAACGGCGTACCGTCAAGAAAAACAGAGAGGATTTTCACTGCTTCCACGGTGTATTCTGCCTACACCATTAATACTACCGGATGAGTTTGGTGAGCGATCTGAAAGAGTCATGCCGAGCGCTGCCGAGCAATTCAAAAAGCGCCATTTCCGTGGAACTGATTACGGCTCCCTCTGCTGCCATTCGCCCAAGACCAACCTGCTTGTTTTCGGGAGTTCGTGAGGTCACTGCATCCGCTATGATGTGAACCGCCAAGCTTTTCTCAAGCAAATCCGAGGCCGTCTGAAAGACACAGACATGACTTTCAATACCGCACAAGATCGCCGTCCGGGTACCCAGTTGTTCAAGCCTTGCTGTAAACTCGGGCTGGCCGCAGCAACTGAAGCTGAGCTTGTCTATGGGACTTATTCCGTCAAGGTGCGGCTGAAGTGTCTGGACCGTCGGTCCCAGTGCCTGGGGTGATTGCTGACACCATACAATCGGAATGTTTAACATCCGAGCCATTTGAAGCAGGATCGCACAATTGGCAACCACTTTATCCGGTTCATGCATTACACGAACCAGTTTATCCTGCACATCTATCAGTACCAGACATGTTTGCTTATCCGTAAGCATCATCGACATCCTTTATATTCAATATCATACATTGCTGGTACTTATCGAGAGTGATCAGGGTCGTCGGACTTCGATTATCAGCCGCACACAGGGCATCGCAGCAGGCTTTTCCAAAGATTCCTGCTGCGGCCAGGCAAGAATGGGACGCGGTATTTCAGGCAGTTGGGGTATTATCACATCCTGACCTGATGGGGATTCTGCATCGGGGCGCTGTCGGGCATTTACCGAAGCATATTGACGAGCGGCCGCCAACATCGGCATTTTATCGGTTTGCCGTGCCAGCATCTGAATCTGTTCGGGCCTGACATGATCAATTGTAATTGTATGCTCCGGGGAATCGGCTTCAGCCAGAGTCAGCCGACTATCAGCAATTTGATTCCATAAAGGTGACAGTGATTCCAAAAAATCCGCTATGACCTCTGCCGGACATTCGATTTGAAAGGCCGTGACCTCTGCGGTACGGTTGGGAATAGTCTGATGCTCCAGCGATTTAAGAAATATCTGTTTTTCAATAGATTGAGCAACAAGCATCGGCCGTTCTGAGGTTAATATCAGCGAACCGTTAAACGGCAGCGGCGCTAAAACCGGGGGACGAATCTCTTTGGGAACGGCGACAAGCACTTCGTCCTTTAAAAGGGTATCGGCGGTCTGCCGCTCTAATGCATCATCGGGAACAGGAGTGACAATCCGATAGACCACATAACCGAGCAGGGCAAGAGGTAAAAACAACATCGCGGCTGCGGCGGTAAACCGACGGTGCATCAGATTTGCACGACTGCGGACGGTGCGCATCCTCGCGGCATCTTCCAGAATGAGATTACGTTCCAGCCGGGCTTTAACATCCTCGACCAGTGAGGCCGGAGCTGTTTCAACCGGCAGCGAACAAAGCAACTGCCGTTGGCGTTCCATCATCCGGAGCTGTTCAGCCATTTCCGGATGATTGTGCAAAAGACGTTTCAGCTCGGTCTGCTGACGCTGCGAGAGAGCATCATCAAGACTTCCGCTGAGCAGTTCTTCGATCTCTGTTTTTGAGTTTTCGTTCATGTCAAAACCGTTTCAAGAATTTCACGCAACTGTGCCCGTGCGCGGCTAAGACGACTTTTGACCGTCCCCTGTTCAAGCTCGAGCACTTCGCTGATCTGGCTGTATGACATTTGTTCAATATCCCGAAGCACAATCACAACACGATGGTCTTCATCCAGCCGACTAATCGCCAGCTTAAGCAGTTCAATAATCTCTTTTTGCTGAGCCATGCGTACAGGGTCAACCGCCGAGGTATCCGCCAGGATCGCTGCGGCGATCCCATTATCCAACGACTGAACCGGTACGCGAAAGCGCCGCCGGCAGAAATTAATCGCCTCATTGACCGCAATCCGGAACAGCCAAGTATAAAAGGCGCTTTTTCCGCGAAAACTGCAAATGTTCTCCATAACTTTGACAAACGTGTCCTGTGTAAGTTCCGCGGCATCATCAGAATTATTGCAGATTTTTAGGATTGTATTATATACCCTGTCCTGATATTTATGTATCAAGAAGGCCATCGCCTCGGAATCCCCCCGCTGGCACTGCCTGACAAGAGATTCATCATCCAGTCGAAGATGTTTGGGTTTCCAGTTCACACAGCTCCTAAATAAGCGATCTTTCCCTTTATCGTACCTTCGTTGGTAATTTGAGCATATCAGACCATACACCGTCCTGTCCCATCGCAGTCACTTCAAGCACTACTGCGGGGGGAATCACTCTTTGGGTCTCCATGGGCAATACAAATTCGTATGCTTTCAGATGCTCCCGCCATTGGGAATTTGACGAGGCATTCGCCTTCACTTCCATATCCGGCCACAGAACGATACGTTTTCCGCGAGGATTGGACGAACGCGGGATATAGACATACAATTCAAACCGGAAGCACAAGTCCTGCTCGATTTTATCCGGCTGAACAAATACCCTGAGAACTGTTCCTTCGCCTGAGGCGGCCGGGGCAAAACCTGTCATATCCAATAAATGTACGCCGGGTGAAGCCGTATTGAACAGCGACATTTCACTCATCTGACCGCAACCAGCCAACAGTATCACAGATGCAATTATAATCCCACGACACATCACAGCTATAAATCCTCATCCAGTAAATGCCCAAACCGGTCTTTTTTGGTTTTCAGATATTTTCGATTATGCTCCAACGGCTTTGCCCACAGTGAAAGCTGCTCGACGATCTCAATACCATAGACCTGAAGCCGAGAAACTTTTTTTGGATTATTGGTCAATATCCGAACACGACTCAATCCCAAGTCACGGCAGATTTGTGCACCAATGCCATAGTCGCGTTTGTCGGGGGAAAAGCCAAGTTCAATGTTGGCATCTACGGTATCGCGGCCCTGCTCCTGCAGCTTATAGGCCCGCAGTTTATTGGCCAGTCCGATGCCGCGTCCTTCCTGACGCAGATAAATCAATGCGCCTTTGCCCTCTTTTTCGATCATTTGCATAGCTGTGATAAGCTGGTAGCCGCATTCACACCGCTGAGAATGGAACAGATCCCCAGTCATACATTCCGAATGGACGCGAATAAGTACCGGTTCCGGGTGTTCGATGGGTTTCCCGGCAGCGTCCAGTTCGCCCACTCCGCCTTTGCACAGAGCCAGATGCGGCTCGGTGGTGCCGGGACTTTCATAACCAATCATTTTGAATTCGCCGTAGTCGGTCGGCAATTGAATTTCCTGGATTCGGGTAATCTGACGCTCCCGCTGGAGACGATACTCAATGAGTTTGGCGACCGATGTAATTTTGAGATTGAATTTTGTGCAATACTTTAGAAGTTGCGGGACACGGGCCATCGTACCGTCATCGTTCATAATCTCGCAAATTACGCCGGCGGGTTTAAGCCCTGCCAGACGCATTAAATCCACCGCGCCTTCCGTCTGTCCGGCTCGAACAAGTACGCCGCCATCGCGTGCTCGCAGCGGGAAAATATGCCCCGGGCGTGCCAGATCCGCCGGCTTGCAGATGTCATCGACCGCAACACGAATCGTGTGTGCCCGGTCGGCGGCGCTGATGCCAGTGGAAATGCCCTCGCGGGCATCGATTGTTACGGTAAAGGCCGTGCCCAGACGGGCGGTATTGTGCAGGGTCTGCGGAAACAAACCCAACTGATCGCAGCGTTCTTCCGTCAGGGGCATACAAATCATTCCGCGGCCGTGCATTGCCATAAAATTGATCGTTTCCGGCGTGATTAATTCCGCCGCAGCGACAAGATCACCCTCGTTCTCGCGGTCTTCGTCGTCCACAAGAACAATCATTTTACCCTGCCGTAAATCCTCGAGGACTTCCGGTATCTGACTGAACTGAGCCATCTATAATAATTCCATTTCAGGTTTAATCTTAGCATTTAATATAGAGAAGCGACTACTATACAGGATTCACCCGTAAAAGTAAACAAAAGTTGCATCCGCCGAACGTCCGAAAAAAGAGACTTTTTTCCTCGGGGCGGATTCAAATCGAGCGGCCACCATCAATGGCAAGTACTTGACCGGAAATATAGTCATTTTTCAGCAAGAAAACGATGGCTCTGACGACCTCTTCCGGCTGTCCAAAACGGCCTGCGGGGATTCGTGTGAGCTGTTTTTTCTCTTCGTCGGCGTCTAAGTATGCAGATGCAGCGATGATTCCGGGGGCAACCGCATTGACCGTTATACCGGGGGCCAACTCTTTGGCCAGAGCCTTGGTCAGACCGATCAGACCCGCTTTTGAGGCACAATAGGCGGCATACTCGGCCCATGGCTTTTGCCCTGCTACATCGACCAAGTTAATGATTTTGGCAAACGGTTCAGAGTCCATTTTATGTTTCAGTCCTTCTGCCTCCAGCAATTCCGTAAAAAAACGACCGGTAAGCATTGGAGCGGCCAAATTGACCGAAAGGGTCTGCCGGATGATTTCGGCCGTCAATCCCGCCAAAGGCTGCCGTTCAAAGACCGCGGCAGAATTGACCAGCACCCGCACCTTGCCCAGCGATCCGGCGGTCTGAAACAGCCGTTCGATATCTTTCTCACAGGTCAAATCTGCCTGCACCGCAACCGCCCGTTGTCCAAGGGCAGCTATTTTTTCGACAAGTGTTTGAGCCTTTTGAGAATTAACACGATAATGGCAGACACAATCCATCCCCCGTTCGGCCAGCCCGAGGGCTATCGCTTCGCCCAGACGACCCGTTGATCCGGTGATAACTGCTGTTAGATCTTGAATTTCCATCTTATCATCATAACAGATTCATATTCGTAAACAATATATATCAATTCAATAAGTTTCGCAGATGAACAGTGACTTTTCGGGAAAGTTTCAAATTTACTTGAAGGTTGGATTTAAACAGCTATAATTACGCCGTTAAACAGCTTTTACGGAGTTCAAAATGGCTTTACTGAATATCAATATCGACCATGTTGCTACAATTCGACAGGCCCGCCGGGCCGATGAGCCGGATCCGGTGTGGGCGGCAGTACAGTGTGAACTGGCCGGGGGCAACGGTATTACCGTGCATCTACGCAAGGACCGCCGGCATATCAATGACCGCGACGTGCGTCTGCTGAAGGAGACGGTTGCGTGCAAATTCAATCTTGAGATGGGTATGGATGCCGAGATCGTCAAGATCGCCGAGCAGGTACGGCCCAATCAGGTTACCCTTGTGCCCGAAAACCGCGCCGAACTGACCACCGAAGGAGGTTTGGACTGTGTCGGCCAATTTAAACGTCTGACCGATGTAGTCAAGCGCATGCATAAAAAAGGAATTCTCGTCAGTGCGTTCATCGTGCCGGACGAAAAACAAATCCTTGCCTCCGCCGAGAGCGGATGCGATGCCATTGAGCTTCACACCGGCCAATACGCCAACGCCGTTACCGACGGCCAGATCGAAATGCGTCTGAACGAACTGCGCGACGCCCGCGATATTGCATTAGCCGCCGGGCTGGTCGTTCACGCCGGCCATGGGTTGACCTATCGCAACATCCGACCGGTAGCGAGAATCGAGAACCTGTGCGAATTCAACATCGGCCACAGCATCGTTGCCCGAGCGGTACTGGTCGGGATGCGTCAGGCTGTGGAAGAAATGAATACACTGATCCATCATCCGTTTTAACCCTGCATTACTGGAGAAAAAAAAATGTTTACCGGTTCACTCGTAGCCTTGATTACCCCCTTCAGCGACGGCCAGGTTGATTACGAAACTCTTGACGAGCTGGTTGAGTTTCATCTGAACAGCGGCACTGACGGCATCGTTCCGGTCGGCACCACCGGCGAATCGCCCACCCTGAGCTACGAAGAACATAAAGCGGTTATCGAGCGGGTTGTCAGCATCGTGGACGGTCAGATTCCCGTGATTGCAGGTACCGGCTCCAACAGCACAGCCGAGGCCATCGAGCTGACGACCCATGCCCGCAAAATCGGAGCCGACGGTTCGCTTCAGGTGTGCCCTTACTACAACAAACCCACGCAGGAAGGTTTTTACCAGCACTTTAAGGCGATTGCCGAAGAAGTTGATATTCCGCTGGTGCTGTACAATATCCCGGGGCGATGCGGCGGCACCGGTTTGTCGGTTGATACCATCGAACGGCTGGCCCAGATCGAAAACATTGTGGCGGTCAAGGAAGCAACCGGCAGTCTGGACATGGCCAGCGAAATTGCCCTGCGTACCGATCTGACGCTGCTTAGCGGCGACGATTCACTGACATTACCCATCGCCTCCGTCGGCGGCAAGGGAGTTATCAGCGTGGTGGCCAATATCGTACCGACCGATGTCAAGGCAATGACCGATCTGATTCTTGAAGGTGATTTTGTATCGGCCCGCAAATGGCATCAAAAGCTTTTTGCACTGGCAAAGAATATGCTTGGGCTGGCCAGCAATCCGATCCCGCTCAAAGCGGCGATGGCTATGCTGAATATGGCCCCTGAAGAATTACGTCTGCCGATGACGCCGCTGAATGATGCGGAAAAAACAAAACTCAAGAAGTGTTTGACCGACTACGGCCTGCTTCATTAAACGATCTTCGTCCGGCGACAGTACAGCCTATCCGTCGGATAATATTTATCCGACGGTTTGCACGGACGGGGGTTTATATTGCTGCTGAGCCGTCCGGTATACCGATAATATTTTATCAATCATACAGCTTACGCCGCACTGCTGCTGCAGAAAGGTCTGAGCGTTCATTGCAAGCTGCCGGGCTGTATCGCGCTGTCCCAAGAGGCGTTTGAGGCAACCGTAAATACTCAGTTCATCACTGCTGTCCCAAATTGCCGCGGTTTGTCCGTCTTTCATCAAGCCGTTGGTTTGATCAGGTGCTCCGGCAACCGCCAACCCGACCCCCATTGCCTCCAGCATCTGGGCATTGAACAACTCACGGTCTTTTAAATGCAAAAAAACGTCCGCTCCGGACAGCACCGTCCGCAAGGGCCGCATCGGGGGAATAAGCGTCACCAAGGGTGCCAGGCCCAGAACGCGAATCTGGCGGCGAATCGCCCGTTCGGCTTTGCCTGTTCCCATCAGGACAAGCATTAATTCATATCCGTCCAGCACCAGATGCCGGACTGCCCCCAGTACCGGCTCAAAGAGTTTGTCATCATCGAACGGATGTGCGGCAATCAGACAAGCGGGACGATTGCCCCGTGAAAAACACACGCAGGTATCTTCGACATAACTGCCGATGGGAACAAGTTCTATCCGCTCTTTCAGGGCCGGATACGCAGCGGAGGCACGCTCCGCCAGAATCGTTGACGGAGCCAGGATATAGGACGCCCGATGAAAGGCTTTGGTATGGCTGTTCCATCGCCCGGAACGGCCATGGTAAGAAATAACAAAAGGAACCTCCAAAACCTCAGATAACAAAGCTCCCAGTTCCACCTGCCCCGGAGAAAAAACATGGATCACGGTCGGTTTGAAACGTCCCAAACGCTCCAGCAGAATACGTCGATTGGTTGCCGCAAAAAGCCACAGCCGAAGCGCCGGATAATCAATCAGTTCGACGGTCGGACAATCTATTGCAGACGTATCGATATCCCCGGGACAAACCACAGCCGTTGCATGAGCGGAGTCCGCCATGCCAACCAGAATCCGGCGAAGATAAACCGCATAGCTGCGATAGACCGGCGCATCGACTACCAGCACCGGCCGTACGACCGGCCCGGACTCATTGCCGTTTTGTAACCCGCCATCCGCCATGGATCATGCCTTACGTTTATGCCTGCAACCGTGTCGATTTTAAAATGCCATCGAGCTTTTCCAATTCGCCGGGACGAATATGGTAACTATGCGCATCATCCGGGAATGTACCGGCTCTCACCTGCTCGGCATAGGCAGCGACCGCCGCCGTCATCGGCTCAGATAATTGGCCAAAGGCCTGTGAAAACTTCGGCATCGTTCCCTCGCTGAGTCCAAGAATGTCTGAAATTATCAGGATTTGCCCATCACAATCCGGTCCAGAACCGCAACTGACTACCGGAACCGGGCTTTCGGCGGTCACAATCTTAGAAACCTCCCTTGCTGTGCCCTCCAATAACAATAAGGACGCTCCGGCCTGGACCATCTTTTGCCCCAGCTCCACCAGTTCCCATGCCAGATCCGCGGTGGTTCCTTCCGCCTTGAGACGTCCGAGTTTGGTAATGCTTTGCGGACGAATACCAATATGTGCCATTACTGCCATTCCTGCATCGCTGACCGCCCGAATGACGTCCAGGTGGCTTGCTGTTACTTCGATTTTGATGACCTGCGCACCCGCTTCCTGAACGAACCGCCCGGCATTTCGCACGGCATCTGCAATGGAGGTCTGATAGGATAAGAACGGCATATCGGCCACAAGACATACATTCGGTGCTGCTCGCCGTACCCCTGCCGTCAATGTTACCATAAAATCCATTGTCACCGGCAGCGTGGAATCATATCCAAGCAGCACTTGTGCGGCCGAATCCCCTACAAGAATCATCTCCACTCCCGCCGCTGCAACACGTTTGGCTGTTGTATAGTCATAACAGCTCACGGCTGCGAACTTTCGCCCGGCGCGTTTAAATTCCAGCAGGTCACAAATTGTTATGCGTTTATCGACCACTTTATTTCCCCAATAATAAATCAATAATATTCATTATCCAAACGGCCCATTATACCTTATTTTCCTTTAATACAACAGGCTTTTTCACCCATACTCCCTGATACCCCAAATCCTATTTTCATTCAAAACCGGTGTTATTCAAGCTGATTATAGTCAATAAATTCTCAAAAAATGAATTGTAACTGAAAATCGAGTGGTGGTTTTGGCTTTTTTTGGTATTCTTCGCCGGTGCACAATAAATAATTTTTCTATGACGAAAAGGAAGACACGTGTTACGTGGAAGATTGTATATTTGTTTTTTGGGATTGATTGCGGCAGTGCCGGCATTGTCAACCGATATGTACCTGGCAGCAATGCCTTTGATTGCCTCGCAATGGGGTATTTCGGAAAGCCGTGTCGGGCAATCTATGGTGCTGTGGTTTGTCAGTTTCAGCATTATGCTGTTGGTATGCGGGCCGCTTTCCGATAAATACGGCCGGCGTCCTGTGCTGCTGACGGGATTATCATTTTTTACAGTGTCCAGCTTTTTATGCTCGTCGGCAGGCAACATCGTTCAATTGATCTTGTTTCGTATGCTGCAAGGGGCCAGCGCCGCCGCTCCTGCATCGATGTGCATGGCCATCTGCCGAGATCGTTATGAAGGCGAGCAACGAAAGCATGTATTGGCGTATATCAGCATCATTCTTTCGATTACACCGATGATCGCCCCGATGATCGGTGCGATGCTGCTGAAATATGTCCATTGGAGAGCGATTTTCATCGTCCAGGGAGTATTGACCGTAGGGACGTTTATTATTTCACTGTCCTACCGTGAGACACTCCAAATGCCTTTGACAGATCAGGTTTTCAAATTGATGGGCAGATATATCAATCTTCTGCGGAATACCAACTACCTGTTGTGCAACAATGCGATGGGGATTCTTGCCGGCCCGTTTTACGGCTATCTTGCGTTTTCTTCAATCGTGTATATCAGCCTGTTTCGTCAGTCCGAGCAGACTTTCAGCATCCTGTTCGGGATCAACGCAATGATTTCAATGCTGGGAGCATTCACCTGTACCCGAATCACCCGCTATTTTTCAGATATCCGGCTGATCACATGTTCGCTTTTCGTGTATGCACTTTGCGGGTTGGGAATGATGCTTTGGGGGCATGTTCATTTTCTTCTGTTTGCGGTATTCATGGCAGGCATCTCTTTTTGTCTGGGAATGAGCCGGCCGTTAAGCAACCATCTGATCCTTGAGCAGGTCAAGACCGATATCGGCTCGGCTTCGTCATTTATTGTATTCTATCAATTCCTGGTCGGCTCGGTATGTATGGCCATTACAACTATGGTCTGGACACGGCCAATTTTTATTTTCGGAGTGCTGGCTTTTACGGTGCCAGTGTTTGTGCTGATGCTGTGGCCGCTGCTGATTGCCCGTATTTATCCGGCAAAACAATCAGCTTAATTATAACACGAACTCAATTTTTTACCGGCCAAAACCTGTCGAATCGCCTCTTTGGCCGGGGCACTGCTGCGGAGGCTTTCCCAGTTATATATGCATATGAATTTGCATCGATCTGAATCAATCGCATCTTCAATGGCGGTTTTCCAGGCAGAGGCCTGGAACGGACTAAGCATCCATTCGACCGCTGCCCAATAAGGGGCGTCACTCTTTCTAAGTCCGCGCTGTACCGCAAGGTCGTCGAGCGGATTTGCTGCATATTTATAAAAGCTCCAGCCAGGGCAGGAATACGTATTCACGGCAGCATCATAGATTCGTTCACCGTCCTTCCAGCCGGCGCCGTGGGTAAAGAGCTTTTCACGGGGCACCCCCAGTTCGGCTGCCGTCCGGGATAAATCCTCAAGATGATATGCCACGACACGATAGAGGTCTTCTTCTGTAATCTTGCCCTCCGAACGAAAGCCGCCGGTTTTGACGGCCGCAAATCCGATTTGCGCAACTCCGCGGGTCAATACCTCTTCAGCATTTATTCCGGAGACAGGGTCCTGATGAGACGGTTTATCCAGCAACGTATTGCCGTTAGGATAATAAAAGGAATTTACGCCAATGGATGATTCCCAGCCGACATTGATTCCGATAAACAGATGCTTTTGAGACTGTGGAAGGGTCTTGTACCAGTCGAGTATAATAGGAATCAAGACAGCCATTTGTTCATGACAAGCCTTTCGATAACGCGGACTCATTAGATTCGGCGGCGGCAGCACACGAATCTGCCGTCCCCAGTTGCGCCAGGCGATTTTGACAGCATTGTTCGGATCCCACCCTGTCCATTCCACATTCATCCGATTTTCGGGATCGTACCCCGGGATACTTACATCCCACCAATTCCACAGATCTGGACGCCCCTGCCACCATTGCTCTCCATCCAGCTTAATCAGGACGGGAATATCGGTCTGGCGGGAAAGCGACAAGAACTTCCTGAGCGATTCAACAACGCTTTTCTCATCGGTTTTGAAGTAGGAAAAGATAAATCCCATTCCAACGCTCTTATCGCCCTGCCGAATAGACTCAAAGGAATCGGCAATTTCCAGAAAAGCTGTTGTGTTAATTGTGTTCGGGTCCGTCTGATTCAAAACGGCCTCCGGAGCGCGCATAAAAACGATATAGCGTAAATCACCATACACGGAACCCTTCGATACTACCAGGAAAATGCAATATAATAAGATGGTAACCCTTGTTGAAACGTACATCATTCAAACTCCTGATAATACCGATGTATCCCCGTTTTGCAAAAACACAAAAGAAGCACCCATTACACTTTCTTCTCTGGCGCGCGATTACTCTTTACAAAACACATCCCGACGGATTGTGATTTACTGCATGGTTATTTGGTAAAATATTATTGTAATGCTATCTTCGATCCCAAGGCCTGTCAAACCAAATTCGATCTGTATTTTGCTTTTCCCCCACGTTCGTCCAGCTGTTTTCAATTTTTCCGCAAGCCCGGAACATATCCCACCCTTAGAAATTCCAAATCTTTAGAAAACGGATCTTTATACTCAAACCAGTTCACTGCCGGATCGTCAGCAGCCTGAATGACATATTCGTCTTCCCATTTATGGAGTACACCATGTCCATCGGCAAATCCAAAACCGCTGCGGTCACGATGCCAGACAGCCACCGTGTCACTTCGAGGCGGCTTACTATCCAAATCAAAGTTCCAACTGCCCATATTCCAGCCGCGTTTATCGGTAGTCCCCAAAAAAACATATTTTATGCCGGGACTGACGATCTCAGTGATTTTCTTGACGGCACGACGATCATTAACCCAGCCATTCAGAAAATCCGATACTGAATAACTACGATAGGCATAATTATCCGGAAACAGATTATCCTTGTTAGGGACGAATTTACGGCTTAAATCGCCGGGACAATGATAGGTTTTAACATCACCTACATAACTGAAGAGCGCTCCCCGCATGATACCAAGCTGTTTTTCCCGAAGTACAGGAGGGCCGGAGGGTTCGCCGGTGTATTGCCACTGTTCATTTTGAGGAGGCTGCACCCAGTATTCTTTTGAGCTTGCAGAGATGTCCGCTCCCTGCGTTAAATACCGGGGGACATTGCCGTTGACAAGCTTTTCATCATTCACGGAGGCATAAGCGAGATACGCTTTCAACAGGCTATTTATATTCGATACACAGACTACTCCCTGTGCTTGAATTCGGGCGGATTTTAAGGCAGGAATTACAATCAAAAGCAACAATGCAATGATGGCGATAACCACTAAAAGTTCAATTAATGTGAACCCTTTTTTTGGCATATTACTATCCCCGTATAACACTGGACGGAACGGTATACCAAGCAAAATCATTATAGCAGATATTCACTGTTTCAATAGAATGAATGTTGGTGATAGACATATATTCGCACCATTTACTTATGCTTTTCCAGCTATTTCGAGACCATTGAGGAGCTTATCTGTACACATATTGGATATAGTACCGCTTTTGTCTTTTTTTTCTTGCTTATCCAGAAGTTTTCCAGTATAATATCGGTTTTGTAAGATTTGACATTCGTTTCTAAAGGATGGACTTTTATTCCACTGAATCAAGGGGGATATCTGTCTGCCTGATATGCAGGGTGATTGTAGTTCAGACAACGACTTATAGATGAGTAGGGTGCTATGAAACGTAAACAGTTATGGTTTGTAATTCCCGCGTTAATGCTCTGTATCAATGGTCATCTTCTGGGGTATTCTGACGGCGAAGGGTCAGACTGGTTTCCCTACCAGATCAGTTCTATTGGCGATTGGCAGGAACTGATGGCAACGCCGGATAACTGGGGAGATTATTTTGTCCTGACAAACGATATCGATCTGACGGGAATACCTGTTACGCCGGTGGGAAATTCAGACCGTGCGTTTTACGGCGTATTTGACGGCGCCGGCCACAGAATCGCCAATGCTGTAATCCATCAACCCGGTGATAACTATGTCGGTCTATTTGGAAGGATCAGTTCCTACGGAACCATTTCCAATCTCGGTGTGGACAATATCACCGTGACAGGGAATGATTATGTCGGCGGGCTGGCGGGATATACCTACGACGGTATTATTACGGGCTGCTATGCGACAGGAACCGTCAACGGTTATAGTCTTGTCGGCGGGCTGGTGGGGTACAGCAATTTCGGGCGGCTTTCGGCCTGCTATGCCAAAGCTGATGTTGCCGGCGACAGCACCGTCGGCGGACTGGTGGGCGGAGATTATGACAGTTCGATTGCAGACTGTTTTGCTGCCGGCCAAGTCAGTGGGTATATGGAAATCGGCGGGTTGGCGGGGTGGAGTTGGAAGGCATCCCATACGACGGCAGCATGTTTTTGGGATATCGATACCAGCGGCACAAACTATGGGGTGGGAAATGTCGATCCTGATCCTGCCGGCGTAATGGGCAAGACGACAGCGGAGATGAAGATCGACTCGACGTTTACGGATGCGGGGTGGGATTTTGACGAGAATGACGGGGATGCGGCCGACTGGAAGATGCTGCCCAACGACTACCCGCATTTGCAATGGGAAGTCTTTAGCAACATAAATGGACAGGGTACGGAAATAAGTCCTTACCTGATATCCTCTGTGGATGATTTTTTGCAATTTGCCAATAAAGCCAATGCCGCAACATATTGGGCCGGCGGCGTTTATACACGGCTTGAATGTCATCTGGATTTGCAGGGAATCGCTTTGATGCCGATAGGCGGCACCTATGACGATGGAGAAGGTAATCTGGAAGCTCTGTTTTTTGAGGGGAACTTTGACGGAAACGGCTACAGAATTTCCAACGCGACAGTCGGTCAGGCAGGTCAGAGCAATATCGGTCTATTCGGCCAGGTCGGTTCCCAAGGTGGTATTTCCCGATTGGGAGTCGAAAACATCTCAGCTACAGGAGAGTACGGTGTCGGCGGGTTGGTGGGAAATAATAACGGCGGAACGATCAGTTTCTGTTCTACCACAGGACAGGTTTACGGCTATAATCAAGCGGGCGGGATAGCCGGTTACAGCAACTCCGGAACAATCACCGCCTGCTATTCCAGATGCTCTGTCAGCGGAGACCGGTATATCGGCGGACTGGCGGGGCTGAGTTTTTCAAATTCAATCACTGACAGTTATTCCGTCGGGTCGGTCATGGGCAGCTATTCCACAGGCGGCCTGTTCGGATATGAAAACGGCAGTACCGTCTCTTCGTGCTTCTGGGATATAGAGACAAGCGGACAATTGAACAGCCCTGCCGGAGCGGGAAAAACGACAGAAGAGATGATGACTCTTTCGACATTTACAACTGCCGGGTGGGATTTTACGAATACCTGGATAATACCCTGCAATGCTTATCCGCGGCTGAATTCCGAACGTCGCTATTCAGGCGGAACCGGAACACAAGCCGATCCATTTCAAATCAGCCGCACGAATGATTGGCAGACAATTACTGCCATCCCGAATGACTGGGACAAACATTTTATCCTGACGGCAGATTTGGATTTTACAGGCGTCAATGCGTTAACACCTGTTGCGCCGGATACAATTGCATCGACGGATTATCAGTTTGAAGGAACCCGGTTTACCGGCTCTCTGAATGGCCAGGGACACACCTTGCATAATGCGGTTATCTATCAGCCCGACCATGATTTTGTGGGGCTGTTCGGCTCTATCGGTGTTGAGGGACGAGTTGAGAATCTCAATCTTGAAAACATCAGCGTAACCGGCCGCCTGTCTGTGGGAGCACTGGCCGGGGAAAATTATACCGGCACTATTGTCCATTGCCGGACCCATGGAACCGTCAATGGCAGCTATTGGCATTGCGGCGGACTGGTCGGCGATGGTAATGGCGGCTCCATTTCAAAATGCTCGGCAAAAGGAACCGTCAATGGTACCAACTGGGTCGGCGGACTGGTGGGATACCATCATAACAATGGGACTATAAACGCCTGTTCTGCCGCCGCAGAGGTCAACGGTACGTCCATTGTCGGCGGACTGGCGGGCATTGAGGAAGATTGGAATTCCTATATCAGTGAATCTTACGCAACAGGAACTGTAACGGCAACAACAACGCAAGCCGGAGGATTGGTCGGGCGTCTCCAATCCGGATTTATTCAGCAATCCTACTCGACAGGCGATGTTTTTTGCCCTTCCAATGCAGGTGCCCTGCTGGGGTATAATACTCCCGGTTCAGGTTATGTGAGCGATTTGTTCTGGGATACAGAAACATGTCATCTGACCGTCGGGGTAGGCGGCGGAAATTCCTCAGGTGTAACCGGCAAAACCACAGCCCAGATGAAGACTCTTTCGACTTTTCCATGGGATTTTGACACCGTATGGTCGATTTGCGAGCAGACCAATTATCCGCGTCTGCAATGGCAAATACCCTTAGGCGACTTTACCTGTCCGGACGGGATTTCAGTCGAAGATTTGCAGTATTTTGCGGCACAGTGGCTCACGGACGATTGTTCGGCCTTCAACCAATGCCAAGGGACTGACTTAGACAATTCCGATAACGTTGACTTAGCGGACTTTGTCGTCTTTGCCAACCAGTGGATGAAAGAAATTTAATCCCTGAAATAATCAAACTAAAATTCTACTGATTCTTGTCCGGGTGCATTTGTATTGCCCTAAATGTCCGACGTCCGGGATCAACAAGAAATTTGTTGGGGCATTTGCCATTCTTGAGTAATTCCCCGGGCAGACATTCCTGTTCACAGCTGACGGTCTTTTCAATTGTACCGTCATCACTAAGAATCCAAATGGTTTCCGTGCCGGGAAGCTGAAACATTGCCTCGGGTGTAAATTCATCCGGCAAGTCCATAGACAGCTTTTGTAAAGCGGCATCGTGTCCGGCCCAATCATAAAATCCAAACCGGTTTTTTCCGTTGGCTGTTCCGGCCGCAATGATATGGTGTACCTTGGCATCCGTAACTACTTGCTCAATGCTGCGAATTCCAAGCCCCTCAATATCCAAAAGAATCGGGCTGGCGAATTGTGCCTCTTCTGAGTTTATCACCATCGCCTCAGGATTTTTGAGCACCAGCAGGATCGCCTTATCTTTTTTACTGACAGGGTCTTTATGTACAGGATTGCGAAGACCGATCAGCATCGTTCCATCCGGTCCGACCGCAAGCCCTTCAATGTTAAGCCCTTTGTCTTTGGGCGCCAGCGATTCCATCTGCTTTTTACTCAGCGATCGATCCAGCCCGATAGCCTCACCCAGCTTTAACCCCTGCAACACAGGATCGTACATCAAATCATAGGCCAGCCGCCGATAGGGCCTGCCGACCGGCCGCAATGTAATATCTTCATCCTCTGTTTTGACAACATCGGTTGCAAAAAATGTATAACGATTTGGGCGTTCTTTGCCGTCCTTGTTGCGACCATGCGAAGTGATCCAGTAAATGCGGTCGCCCACGCGTGCCGACCCTTCAATATCCGACTCGGGGAATTTATCATCGACGCTTAAAAAGGACGTCAGGTCTATTTGCTTGACCGGGGCTGAATGCTGATCGATGCGATAAATACGCAAGTTGTTATTTTCGTCATCTGCAACCACAAAATGTCTTGCATCCAGCGCAACCGCTGCGGAAGCATCGCTTGCACCGTAAAACACCACCGGTTCGGCCACGGTTAACCCCGCAACCGCAACTTGAATAACCAGCAAGACCCCCACACCAATCGTCATTTGAACCCCCTATTGTTTCTCCCTGAGTTCTTTGAGATGTGCCAAATAGGCTTCCGGACCGCCTTCCTGATAGCCGGTTTGAGCATACTGCGTGCCATCCGCCTTAGCTAAGATCACAGTCGGGTATCCCTGAATTTTAAATTGCTCGGCCAATTGTTTATTTTGAGCCTGCAACTGGCTGGACTGGCCGGATTTGTCTCTGGGAAAATCAATCATAACAAACACATAATGCCTGCCGGCTTCATTAATGAATTCCGCTTTTGAGAAGACCTCGCCGTCCAACTTCTTGCACCAGTAACACCAGTCTGAACCGGAAAAATCAATGAGTAAATCCTTTCCCTCAGCCGCAGCTTTTTGCTTGGCCGCTTCAAAATCCGTGATCCATTCTGCAGACACTTCTGTGCCGCTTGCAGACGTGCCCGATTGCGCTTGTGAACCTGCCGCTTCTTGGCCGGGCTTCTTCGAACATCCCGTTATTGCCACTAATGCAATCAACGCTGTCACGGCCCAAATGTTACTCTTCATTCTATATCTCCTGTGCGGATTTAGGATTATCACCAATACTATACAATATTCTCTAATTTCTCCGGTTTTGTTCAAGACATTTGTTCAAAAAAGCTCCGGAATTCAAAAGAATAGTTATAAAACCGTCAAAACTATTGACATACCCCGTCTTCGTCCTATAATATAGTGGTCTTTTTATTGAAAAAGAATTTTAGGGTCTAATGGCAGTGTTAATTGCTTACAGGAGGGTTTATGGTTAAGCTATTTTTCGCAGCCTTGTTTGCTCTGGTCTTTTTCCGCTCCCCGTTCATATACGCCGCCGCATACGGCGGAGGCGGCGGAACACAAGCCGATCCGTACCAAATCCGCACCCCTGAGCATCTGAATACCATCGGAGCCAACCCCTCAGACTGGGGAAAGCATTTCAAGCTGATGTCCGACATTGATATGTCCATTTATACCGGCACACAGTATAAAATCATAGGCACTGTCCGGGAAAATCCGTTTACGGGCGCTTTTGACGGCAACAATTTCTGCATTCGAAATCTGACTTACACAACTACGGAATCTGTTCATTATGTCGGGCTATTCGGCTATATCCTCGGTGCCTCTATACAAAATCTGGGTCTTCAGAATATTTCGATTTCATCCCAAGGCAGCTTTGCAGGAGGATTGGCCGGGTTTAACGAGCAAGGTACATTGACCGCCTGCTATGCAAGAGGTTCGGTCCGTGGAAATCGTAATGTAGGCGGATTGACAGGAGTGAATTGGGGAACAGTGGCAAACTGCTATGCGGACGTATCGGTTACTGGAAACACCGTTGTTGGCGGATTGGCAGGATATAATTATTCCGGCTCGATTAACAGTTCCTACGCGACCGGCGCAGTCAACGGAATAAACCTGGTTGGCGGATTATTGGGACGGGATTATTGGGGGGTTATTACGCATTGCTATGCCGCCTGTTCGGTCGCCGGAACGGGGGACTGGATCGGCGGACTGGCAGGATATGATTATTCCGGCACAATCATCGCTTGCTATTGGGATATTCAGATCAGCGGCCAAGAGAACAGCATCGGGGGAAAAGGAAAAGACACCGCAACGATGATGACCCAAGAGACCTTTATCACGGCAGGGTGGGATTTTACAGATTCAGACGGCAATCCTGCGGACTGGATGATGCTGCGCGAAGGAGAAGATTATCCGCGATTGGCCTGGCAACCGATCTATCCGGGCGATATTGCAGGCGCACATGGGGTCGATTTGATGGATTATTCGGAAGTGGCACGGAATTGGCAAAAGCAGGATTGTCCCTCCGGGTGCGGACGGGCGGACATAGACAACAGCGGAACAGTTGATATTGCAGATTTGTTGTTCGTTGCCGCCGATTGGATGATGTTCTGATTTTGCATACAACGCTGTAAAAAAAACGTTTGTATTGCTCTACAAATGTATTCCATTATGTTTTTACATCCTTTCATAAGAGGGGCTTCTATTCGAGAGTCACAGGGTTTTTATAATTGACGCAAGCCGGGCATTTCAGTAAAATAATGATTTTGCGGCGTATAACTACACAGAAAGGATTTCTCGAATGATAAATACGATGCTGGCAATCGGGATGCCCGGGACAACCGAGCTGATTATTATACTTGTTATTGCTGTTCTAATCTTTGGACGCAGATTGCCCGAAATCGCACGCGGTTTGGGCAAGAGCATTACGGAATTCAAAAAAGGCATTAAAGACACAGAAAATGATCTCCATAAAGCCATAGACGAATCCGATAAGATCGCCGATGAACAAACAAAAAAGGAGAATTCCACTCCAAATAATCAGTCCTAATTCTGGATAGTCTTCAAGGTCCGAAGACAACCGGTCACGTTCCATATACAAACAGGAGGACTATGTGACAGCACGTCCGAAAAAGGGATATCGTCTTGGTATTTCTCGTATTCCAAGTGCGGCTTCGGCATCTTTCTTCTGTACATTTTGGATTTTTATTTTCGGCGGCTGTACAGAGTTTTCGTCCCACAAACACGATCCTAGTATCGAGATTCCACGACCGCAGCGGGAATTTCGGGCGGCTTGGGTAGCAACTGTCAGCAATATCAATTGGCCACGCAAGCCGGGCCTGTCTGGAGAGGAACAAAAACAGCATGCCATTTCAATTTTGGATACATTGCATGCCTGTCGTTTCAATGCCGTTATCCTGCAGGTGCGTCCTCAATGCGATGCTCTATATCCCAGCACACTGGAACCCTGGTCACAATTCCTGACTGGAAAACAAGGTCAACCACCGGAACCTTTCTACGATCCACTGAAGTTCTGGATAGAGCAGGCGCACGACCGCGGTCTGGAATTGCATGCCTGGTTTAATCCTTATCGCGCTCATACAGGCAAAGAAGAACCCTCCGAAAAGTCAGTGGTTAAGACACACCCTGAACTGACAAAACGTTTGGCAAACGGTCTCTATTGGCTTGATCCAAGCCTAAAGCAAACACAGGATTATTCCTGGAACGTAGTGATGGATGTGGTGCGACGATATGATGTGGATGGAATTCATTTCGATGACTACTTCTATCCTTATCCCAGCTATAACGATGACAAGGATTTTCCCGATGATGACAGTTGGCAGGCCTACCAACTCAGCGGAGGCCGTCTGAGCCGCAACGATTGGCGACGCCATTCCGTCGATACATTTATCAAACGCATTTATACAGGGATCAAGAAGGAAAAACCCTATGTCAAATTCGGAGTAAGCCCGTTCGGCATCTGGCGTCCGGGTTATCCTGAATCCATCTCGGGGCTGGATCAGTATAATGTCCTCTATGCGGATGCCAAGCTCTGGCTGAACAAGGGCTGGGTCGATTATTATACCCCCCAATTGTATTGGCCTATTGAGAAGATTCCCCAAAGTTTTCCGGTCTTACTGGGTTGGTGGTCAACGCAAAACTATCGGCAACGCCATCTTTGGCCGGGTATCCGCGTTAGCCATGGCCCAACAGAGTGCATCAATCAGATTATGATTACGCGGGGCATGCAGACCAACAATCCCGGCGTTGTCCATTGGCACGTCGGTATTCTCGAAAAAGAAGACGGTCAATTGGCCAAAGCGCTTCAGGACGGCCCATACACCACAGAGGCTCTGCCGCCGGCTTCTCCGTGGTTGGACAACAAAGCCCCTGCCCGGCCGCAGGCGGAGCTGACCGGGAAAAACTACATTCGCTTTTGGCATCCCGACAGCAATGATGTTTTTCGCTGGGTCATCTATGTCAACAAGGGGGAAAAATGGCAGTACCATCTTTTAAATCGAAATGCACGCAACTTTACAGTTCCTTCAGAACCACCCTGCCGTGTCGGCGTATCGGCAGTTGACCGAACCGGAAATGAAAGCGAGATCGTCTTTGTCGCCATTGCACCGTATTAATTAACGGAACGTTTACGACGCCAGACACGGCAGACAATGATACTTGCTTCATAAAGAACATACAGCGGTACGGCCAAGGCAACTTGCGAGATGACATCAGGCGGCGTCGCAACGGCCGCAACAACAAATGCCACCAGAAACACATATTTCCTGACCCGACAAAGTGTTTCCACCGTCACCAGCCCCATCCGCTCGGCAAATACGATAGCAATCGGTGTCTGGAATGCGCCCCCGAATACCAACGCCAGCATGAGGATAAAGTTCACCGTTTTACTCATCCACGGCTGATAAGAAAAATAATCGATACCGGGATTAAACCGCACAAAAAATTTGAAGACCAGCGGCGCAATTGCCAGCAGAAAGAACAGCACTCCCGTAACAAACAACAAAGCGCTGGCCGGAGCTACAACACGGACAAAACGGCGTTCATGTTTATATAAACCTGCCGATACAAAAGCCCAAAGCTGATAAAACAGCCACGGCGAACTGATCAGTAATGCCAGTACCAAGACCGCTTTCAGATACACCATAAAAGGTTCGGCGACTTCGATGGCTTGAAGCTTGACATCGACACCGACATCTTTCATAGCTGTTTGATACGGCGACAGGATCAGGGCCAAAAACCACTTCCCGGCAACCAGCGAAATCAAAAACGCCGCTGCCAGCCCCATGATCGCCAAAATCAAGCGGGATCGCAATTCCTCAAGATGGTCGCCCAGACTCATGCTGACCAATTCCGATTCGTCATGCTTCTTATCTATCATCTTCGCATTCAGTTCCTGCTTCGTAGGCTTTCAAAGCGGTGCAGTGTACCCGAATCCGTATCGGCTGGCAACGGATTTCAGGAATTTGTCAATTCGTATCGGACTTTCCTGTGTGAGCCGGTTAAATGAAAATACATCCCGGGCAATGATGCCCCCAGCCATGTCAATCGCTGACATAACGCCAGTGCCGCTGCCGCTTCATTGCTGGCACCGCAGTAATGTACAAACAGGAAAACCAGCCCCCCTTCAAGAATACCAATCCCCGCAATACTTACCGGAATCGAACCAACAACCCAGACAAGGGGAAAAAAAACGAAGTAGTGATATAATGACGCCTCAATATTTAAATCCTGCCCGATCAGCCAGTATGCAATAATCACAATGCTTTGTAAAAAAAGGGTAAGCAACAATCCCCACAAAAGCACTAAAGGATGGCGGCAATAGACACAAATGACTTGATGTAGTTGATGTAATATATGGGCAATATGACGCAAAATACGTTTTCCTATCGAGCCGAATGGTTTTCTCAACACCAATACCGCTCCAATGAGCAGAATACACAAGAGCATAAGATGAGGGCCTGAGAGTATTTTAAGATGAGTTATAAGTCCTTTGGTTTGTTGGAGTGCAAACAGATGCACATCACGCATAAAAATATAACTACTTACAAATGCTAAAATCAGCGTAGAAAGAAGCCCCATGATACGATCGACCAGAACTCCCAGTGCGGCCTGGAGTTTACGACTGCTATATCGCGAGACATACCATGCCCGCACCAAGTCACCACCGACAGAACTGGGGAGGAAATTACTGAAAAAAAGCCCCAAAAAAGTAAGTTTCTCTGCCATCCCCAAAGAAACCGAAATCTTCTGTGCCCGTAGAAGAAGCCACCACCGAAATCCAACGAGACACTGCCCTACTGAAAAAACAATTATCCCGACAAATATAGTCCACAGCTGTAGTTCAGCAAAGGCTCCTTTTAACTCTGTCCAAGATAAATCTTTACCGATAAGCAGACAGGCCCCCCCTGCAACTCCGATACGTATCGGAAGCGACCATTGTTTCCAGCCGGTCTTTGGAGTAACTTGGGTCACCTTATCTTTTCCACGAAAAAACTTGTTTTTTAAGAGCATAGCGTGTACAAAGTTCTCATTCAAGACAGAGGTTTATAGTTTACCGTAAATTCAGGAATAAAACAGGAGTTTTTTGTGAGTGCCAATCAACACATTGAGGAAGGTTTGGAGTTTTTGCCGAAATTTGACAGCAATGGACTGATTACCGCCATTTCTCAGGACGTCGAAACAGGTCAAATTCTAATGGTCGCTTATATGAACGACGACGCGCTGCGGCTGACCCTTGAGACAGGAAATGCTGTTTTTTACAGCCGTTCACGCAAAAAACTGTGGAAAAAAGGTGAAGAATCCGGACATGTCCAGAAAGTACGACAGATTCTTGTAGACTGCGATCAGGACTGTCTTATTCTGAAAGTGGCGGTCGATCAGGGACAATGTCACGTCGGATACCAGTCCTGCTTTTATCGCGAGGTGAAAAAAGGATCAAGCAAAGACCTTGTGTGCATCGCTGAGAAGGTCTATGACCCCAAAGAAGCCTACAAGAAAAAATAGCCACTCCACTACGGCGTCTATGAAGGTTGTCCGTAAGAAGGATGGCATTGCCATTCAATTGGCAGGATACCTGGATCACAGTACCTCCGGCCCCGCATGGCGGCAGACCCTGCGTATCGTGGAACGTCGCCGCCGAACACCGATCCGCATCGACGCCAGCGAATTGGAGTATGCAGACGGCAGCGGAATCGCGATGTTGGCCTACTTCAAAGAATTTGGACGAAAAAACGACAGCCCTGTTGAAATCGACCATCTTTCACCCCCGCTCGCCTCGCTGCTGACCCGGTACCTCGAACAACCAAGCATCGAGCCTGCTGTCCCGCCGCCGCCTTTGAATCCGGTTGAACGCTTAGGCCTGTTGACCTCAGACCTGGCAGAGGATGTATGCCGGCAGATCGCCTTCCTGGGTCAGTTAACTCTGGCGGTCTTGAAAACACTTTTACAGCCGAAACGATTTCGATGGGGTGACTTTTTTTATGCCTGCGAACTGGCGGGGGCCAATGCGATTGGCATCATTGGCTTACTGGGCTTTTTGTTCGGACTGATTATGGCATTCAGTTCCGCAATGCCGCTCAAACAATTCGGCGTCGAGGTGTATGTATCGGATCTGGTTGCAATCGCGCTGGTACGGGTGCTGGGACCGTTTATCACGGCCATTATCGTAGCCGGGCGCACCGGGTCGGCCTTTGCCGCCGAAATCGGCACGATGAAGATCAATAATGAATTGGACGCTCTGGATGTTATGAATCTTGACCCGGCAATATTTCTCGTTCTGCCTCGGGTTGCAGCAACGCTCTTGATGACTCCTCTGCTGGCAGTCGTAACGAATATCGCCGGCCTTGTCGGATCGGGACTGGTGATCATGACTTTGGGTTATCCGCTTATCACTTACTCCCTGCACGTTCAGAATATTATTGATATCTCCGATGTGGGCGTCGGCCTGGTCAAGTCGCTGGTCTTCGGCGGAATGATCGGAATCGTGGGATGCCTGCGCGGCCTTCAGGCTCAAAGCGGTCCCGGGGCCGTAGGCATTGCCACAACACGGGCCGTCGTAACAGCGATCATCCTGCTGATTATGCTCGAGGGTCTATTTTCGGTTGTGCTGTATTATCTGGATATTTAAGCTGAAAGTTATAATGCCGGATACGATAATAAAAACTGAAAACCTGACGATGGGCTTTGACGGAATCCCTATTCTCAAAGACCTCTCATTTTCTGTCTCCTATGGCGAGATTTTTATCATTCTCGGCGGTTCCGGCTGCGGTAAAAGTACTCTGCTGCGGCATCTGATCGGTCTTCAGGAGCCGATGGACGGCCGTATTTTCATTGATGGCCGGGAACTGACCAATACCGCACAAAAACAGCGTGAATCGATTTTGTCCGGCATCGGGGTGGCATTTCAGGGCGGTGCATTATTCGGGTCGATGACGGTCCTTGAAAATGTCGCTTTGCCGCTGGAAGAGTTTACCGCTTTGCCCAAGCCTGCAATTCAATGGATCGCACAATCCAAATTACGACTGGTAGGACTGGACGGTTACGGTTTCCATCTGCCCTCCCAGCTTTCCGGCGGAATGCAAAAGCGTGCCGCTTTGGCGCGGGCAATGGCGATGGACCCGAAAATCCTTTTTCTCGATGAACCGTCCGCCGGGCTGGACCCGATCACCGCGGCACAACTGGATGAACTGATCGTGCATCTCTCGGAGATCCTCGGTATTACATTCGTAATCGTTACCCATGAACTGGCCAGCGTCTTTACATTGAACGGACGTGTAATTATGCTGGATAAGCAAGCCAAAGGAATTATAGCCGAGGGACGGGCCGAAGACCTTAAAAACGACCGCTCCAATCCGGCGGCATGGAGATTCTTTAATCGAAGCCTCAAAGAGGTATAGCTTTTTTAGACAGGAAGACTATGAGACAGAGATCGTCCTATTTTAAAGTGGGGCTGTTTGTACTGCTCTGCGGCGCAGCGCTGATCGCGGGCTTGTTGTATGTCAGCGCCGACACGCTGCGCGGCGAAGTAATTCGCGTGGAAACATATATCGACGAATCGGTTCAAGGTCTCAGTGTAGGCTCGGCAGTTCTGCATCGCGGCGTCAACATTGGACGTGTCGAGCAGATCACATTCGTACAGGCAGAATACCCGATGGACCCGACCAGCAAAGAATTCGAACGTTTCGGCCGCTATGTACTGGTGGTAATGGCATTGGATCCCCGCAGTTTTCCGGGACTGAAAAATGATCCGGCGATGATAACCGGACTGCTGCGCAATCAAGTGGCAATGGGCTTGAGATTCAAATTGAGCTATCAGGGCATTACCGGATTATCGTTCCTGGAGGCTGATTACGTCAGCGATCCCGCCCGCTATCCGGAACTTCAGATCACCTGGGTTCCCAAAAACATCTATATCCCTTCGTCTCCAAGTTTATTTACCAGCTTTACACAAGCCCTTGAAAGTGTATTTCAGCGGCTTGAAAAAATCCCTTTTCAGGAATTGGTCGATCAATTCAATAAAACGCTTGTGGATATTCAAACCATGATCCGTGATGCCGATGTCGGAGCAATCCGCAGCTCGGCCGTAGCAATGATGGACGACTTCAAAAAGACCAACGATGAAATCCAGCTTTTGCTCAAAGAGACCGATCAGCCTGTTCCCGGCAATCTCAGAACCGCCTTGCAGGAATTCAGCAAAACCCTGGCACGAGTCGATGAACTGCTTGGACGGCATGAAATTGATATTGACGCAATCATGGCACATCTTAAAATATTGACGCAAAATCTGCGGCAGATATCTGACAGCATCAAAGATAACCCTGCCCGTATTTTGTTCGCCGCACCGCCTGAAAAATCGGAGACTATAGAATGAAAGCATCGAACCTTTTTGCCCTTTTTATACTGCTGATTACCGTCGCAGGCTGCAGCATCCCGCAGCAGCCCGCCCCGTCCAAATCGCAGTTTCTGCTGAACATTGAAACCAAGGCCCAGAATCCGCTGCCGACACTGCCGTGCTGTCTGCATCTTCGAACCGTGTCGGTGCAATCGCCGTTTTCAGGCACTGCCCTGATTTATCGCACCGGGGCATTGACCTATCAAAAAGACTATTATAACCAGTTTCTTACGGCCCCCGACCAACAGCTTAACGATCTGTTGCCTCTTTGGCTGCGCTCCACAGGCGTCGTCCTGTGTGCCGGTGGAATGGACAGCGGAGACAAGCGGCTGATACTTGAACCGCACCTGGAAGCTCTTTATGCCGATTTTCAAACACCCCCGGCATCCGCAGCATTGGTCAGGATGCGATTTGTGTTGACACAAGTGGACCGTTCCTGCCGATGCAGCACTATCGTATTGGACAAAACACTGGAATCCTCCGTTCCCCTGCCGCCAAAGCCTTCAGCCGAAGCTGTCGTTAAAGCTATGAGTAATGCAATTGCCGACATATTAACTCAGTTTGAAACGACAATGACAATGCATTTTCAATGATTCGGATCATTCCTCCTGTCGAATCAGAGGAACAAAACGGACGGGCATCACAGAACGCCGCGTAGTCTTATTGCTCATATCTTTTTCGACCAGGACCAATTCCTGAATCCCCCATCTGCCCCCGACAGGAATAATCATCTTGCCGCTGGGTTTGAGCTGTTCAAGAAGGGGCGGCGGGATATTCTCCGGGGCGCAGGTGACGATAATCGCATCAAAGGGAGCATACTCAGGCCAGCCTTTGTAGCCGTCACCGATTTTGACGGAAATAGTGTTATAGCGATGCGATGAGAAGAGATCGATCGCCCTTTCTCCAAGAGACCTGATAATTTCAACTGTGTACACAGAGGGTGTAAATTCATTGAGCACAGCCGCCTGATACCCGGAGCCTGTGCCGATTTCCAGGACACGATCATTGGGATCAAGCATTAGGATGTGGGTCATATAAGCTACGATAAAGGGCTGGGAAATCGTTTGTCCCTCGCCGATAGGCAGTGGCGAATCATCATAGGCATACGCCTGTTGATTGGACGGCACAAACCAGTGTCTCGGAACATTCTGCATAACCTCCAGAATCTTGGATTCCCCCAGGCCGTAGTACTGACGTATATGGTCAACCATCTGCTTGCGTTCCTGAATACGATCATTCGAGCGGGGACGAATCCAACCCGAGGATTGATTAGGATCGAATAATTCTTTTTTTCCCCGGTCTTCAAGTGAGCCCTGAACATTTTGAGATGGAGCAGGGTTGACGGGATGTTCCTTACAGGCTGTTAAGCAGCAAACCATGCCGGCTATCCAGCCAGTGAAAAAAAAGTTCAAATTGAGCTGTCGTATTCTCATGAATTGAACCCTAACTTTATTATATCACTCTTAATCACTGTATACAAGAATCTCGCAGATTTTTAAAACCTTCATAATGAGAAAGAGATAGCGTTCTTGATAATTTTTTGGTACACTATTTCCGCAGTAAAATAGCTCTTTAATTCAACGGTTTACCATCAAGAGTGTTTGCATCCAGATACACCTGTCTTTACATAGTCAAAAAGCAATCAGAATTCTGTGCGTAAGACGAAAGGAGACGGTATGAAAACGGTATTGTATGCAATCGGTGTCCTTGTATTATTAAGCTTGGTATGTCTGGTTTTGGCCGCAGAGCCTCAGCAGGACCACGGTCAAACCAGTATGCCGGGAGCCGGAGGACCTCCACCGCCAAGACAGCGTGACGGCGGACGAGGAATGAACAGCGTGCAAAGTGATTTAGCATTTCAAAAAGATCCTGTCCCTAAAGATGACAATGAAAAGCATATTCTGAATATCCTCAATGACATCTACGAAAATCAACGGGTCCTGAATGTCCCCCCGAATGATGGACGTCTTTTGCGTTTGCTGACAGAATCCATGAATGCTAAAAATGTCATCGAAATCGGCACTTCTACCGGCTATTCCGCCATCTGGTTCGGGATGGCACTGCAAAAAACCAAGGGCACATTAACAACTTTCGAAATTGATGCTCAGCGAGCATCGGCAGCACGTGCCAATTTTAAGCGAGCCGGTTTGGCCGATATCATTACACTTGTAGAGGGTGACGCTCACGAAAAAGTCCTCCAGCTTAAAGAGCCGATTGATATCCTGTTCCTGGACGCAGACAAAGAAGGCTATATCGATTATTTCAACAAACTGCTGCCGTTGGTTCGCCCCGGCGGCCTTATCATTGCCCACAATATCACGCCGGGAAGTGCTGATCCCCGTTATGTCGAGGCCATAACAACCAATCCTGAGTTGGAGACCATTGTCCGATCAGGAGTTGGTCTGACCCTCAAGAAAAAATAATTCCCGAGCCAATATCGGGATTTGATGATAATCCGGCCAAAAAACTGGAAAAGCAAATGACACGAGGGCTCCCCCAAAGGACTTTATCATTGTACGATTCTATCTGCATTATTGTAGGTATCATCATCGGTGCAGGAATCTATCAAATGGCGCCGGACATCGCCAGAGGCGCCGGTTCATGGCGGCAAGTCCTCGGGCTGTGGATCATCGGAGGTCTGCTTTCATTTTGCGGCGCGTTGAGTTATGCCGAACTGGCCGCCGCTTTTTCCGATGAAGAAGGCGGCGATTATGTCTATTTGACAAAAGCTTACGGTCGCGGTGCAGGCTTTCTGTTCGGATGGGCACAACTGGTCATCATACGCCCCGGGGACATCGCGGTGATGGCCTTCGCTTTTGCAACTTATGGACGAACGATTTATGACCCCTTGATCGTACATCCCCAAATCAGCCAGAGGCTTTTTGCCTCAGCCGCTGTAGTGGTCTTGACCATCATTAACATCATCGGTGTCAGACAGGGCAAGTGGACCCAGAACCTTCTGACAACGGCCAAGGCATTCGGACTTCTGGTCATTGTCACAGCTGCCATCGCGGCCCCTGGAGATATTCAAGCGTCCGCGGTTTTTGAACCGATACCAATAGGGTTAGCCTTGATCTTTGTGCTGTTCACTTACGGCGGGTGGAATGAGATGGCTTATGTGGCCGCTGAGGTCAAGAATCCACACCAAAATATTCCCCGTGCTCTGGCTGCTGGAATGGCTGTTGTAATGATACTGTACCTTTTGGTCAATGGAGCCTTTCTCTATACGCTCGGCTTTGAAGGTCTGGCCTGCTCCAAAGCCCCCGCCAGTGACAGTGTGACACGGGTATTTCCGGCTATAGGATCAAGAGTTGTCAGCGCTTTGGTTTGTGTTTCAGCTTTGGGAGCCGTCAACGGCCTGATATTGACAGGGGCTCGGATTTCGTATGCCCTCGGCAGCGAATACCGGATGTTCCGGTTTCTGGGCAGTTGGCATAAGCACACCGGTACCCCTGTACCCGCACTGACAGTACAAGGGCTGATTGCGTTGTGCCTGATTCTGGTATTTGGCGGTTACATTGATGCGATTCTTTATACCGCCGCAGCGGTATATGCCTTTTATATGGCCACTTCACTCTCGGTCATTGTTCTCCGCTACAAACAGCCGCACATCGAACGTCCCTACCGGGTCATCGGATACCCCTTCACTCCGCTTTTATTCAGTACTGTCTGCGGATTCCTGATTTACAATTCAATTTCTTACGCGCTGTCCTATAAACAAATCAGTTTGATGGTTTTGCTGGCCGCCCTGTTGACAGGGATCGCTGTTTACGTCTACACAGAAGTTCACTCCATACGTAACGCATAATGGTCGCTTGTCTATTTCAAGAGTTCATACGTAATCAAGTATGAATCCCCGTCAAATTCAGTGTTGACCTTATAGCCGGAGTTATAAAAAATCGTGAGCATGGCTTTATTGATCGGCAGTACGGTAGCATAGAAAGACTTAACTCCGCGTTCCTTGGCGATCTTGGTAAGATACTCCAGCAGCAACGACCCCATCCCCTTGTCCTGCCACTCATCCTGCACGATAAAAGCTACTTCGGCAATCTGGGTCTTCGGATCAAGAAAATACTGTGCAATGGCAACAATCTCCTCCTCCCCTTCCGGGCCGGGCACAACTCCGACAATCGCCAGATTCTGCTCATAATCAACCGTGGTCATCTTCTGTACATCTTTTTGGGGGAAGGTACGTGTATGAGTAAAATATCGGCGTTTAACTGAAATGGCCGACAGTGAATACAGCATATCAGCCAGAGCCGAATCATCGGTAGGCTTAACGGGACGAAAGAATATCTCCGTGCCGTCACGCAGCGTATCGTAATGCTCCAATTCAGCCGGATATCGCACCTTTTCCCATTCCAATTCAATCAGGTCCTGCGGAATATAGCGTTGGGCCTTGGCGGCCTGAATCAGTTCTTTCCGAAATTTCGGATGAGCAATATTGACCAGCGACAGCACGCGTTCACGAATGGATTTGCCGTGCAGATAGGCAATGCCGTATTCGGTCACCACATAATGCACATCCCCGCGGGTGGTTACCACACCCGCTCCATCGGTCAATTTGGCGACGATACGCGAAACCGTCTCATCTTTGGCCGTCGAGGGCATCGCAATGATAGGTTTGCCGCCGCGCGACCGGGCACATCCGCGAATAAAATCCACCTGTCCGCCGATGCCGCTGTAAAAACGATATCCCAGAGAATCCGCACATACCTGTCCGGTCAGATCGATTTCCAAACCGACGTTGATACCGACCATTTTATCGTGCTGAGCGATTACAAACGGGTCGTTTACATATTCGGTCGGATGAAATTCAAAGAAGGGATTATTGTTGATATAATCATACAGACGCTGAGACCCCATACAGAAACTGGCGACGACTTTACCGTGGTTGATGGTCTTTTTGGTACAGGTAACCGCCCCGCACTCAACCAGTTCGATGATCCAGTCGCCGAACATCTCCGTATGGATCCCCAGATCTTTTTTATCATGCAGAAATTCCGCCATCGCCTGCGGTATGCGTCCGATCCCGCATTCGATAGTGCTGCCGTCTTCGATCAGCCGGCCCAGGTTCCGTCCGATGCGCCGCAGCACATCCGTAGACGCCTGCGGTTCAACCGCTATGATCGGCTCATCCCACGGCACCATCGCATCGATAGCATTGACGTGAATAAAGCTGTTGCCAAGCGTCCGCGGCATATTCTGGTTGACCTGTGCAATGACGCGGCGTGCATTTGCGGCCGCTGATTTGACGATATCGACGGAAACGCCCAGGCTGCACAGCCCGTTGACGTCCGGCGGGGTCACCGAGATCAGCGCCACATCCAGCGGAATTCGACCGCTTTCAAACTGACGCGGAATATCCGACAAAAATATCGGCGTATAGTCTCCGATACCCTGCTCGAATGCACCGCGTACATTGTCGGCAATAAAAAAACTGTTCATCTTGAATTTTTCGCGGAACTTCTCATTGGCATACGGCGCATCACCCATCGTCAAAAGATGAATAATATGAGCGTCGTAGATATGTCCCCCGTGCTCGATCAGCGCCTGTACCAAATGCTGCGGCTGACCGCACCCGGTACCGATAAAGATCGAATCGCCCGACTTGATCTGTCCCATCGCCTCGCGGGACGATTGTATCAAGTGGCTGTATCGCTCTTTCCAGTCAAAGTTCTCCATAGTAACCACACTCCCGTGCAGAATCTGAAGATGAGAAATTCTCTTGATTTCTGCCTGCTGTTTTCTGAGTTTACCGCTTCTCCAGCGTTATCATTGCATCGACGGCAATCGGCGTCGCCCCTTCACGCCCGACCACAAAAGGATTGATATCCATTTCCTTGATCTGCGGAAATTCGGTCACAAGCTGGCTGAGCCGCTGAAGAGATTCTGCGATAGCCCCGATATCAACGCCTTCCTCGCCGCGTGTCCCCTTGAGAATATTATACGTCCGTGTACGAAGCAGCATCTCACGAGCCTCGTCAGCCGTCAGCGGTGCCGGGTAAAAAACGACATCCTCCAGCACCTCGACTAGTTTCCCGCCCATCCCGAACATCATCAGCGGTCCGAATCGCGGATCCCGGTTCATCCCCAAAATCACTTCCCGTCCGCTGATACACATCTGCTCGACACAGATACCCAGGATATTGGCGCCGGGTGCCCGCTTGGGAATACGATACATCATCAGATCGAATACATCTTTCACATCCTGCTCACTGTTGACGTTCGTCTTGACGCCCCCTACCTCAGTCTTGTGCAGAATATCCGGCGACCAGATTTTCAGCACTACAGGATAACCGATATGATTGGCAATATTAGCGGCCTGTTCAGGTGTAGTGGCTACGCCGCCCTGAGGGATCACAAAACCATAGGCTTCGAGTATCTCTTTGGCCTCCATTTCGCCGACCTCAAGCTGATTCATCCGCAAATGGCGTTCGATGATTAATTCCACTTTACGCCGATTCACATTAAACAGCTTGACAACACGCTTGGGCCGCGACCGCCATCGCGAATACCGCGACATCACCTTGATCGTTTTAACAGCGCTTTCCGGCGAATCATAGGGCGGAACATGGCCCTGCCGTAATATCTTAACCGCTTCAGCCACCCGTCCGGCTCCGAGAAAACACGCCAGTACCGGCTTTTTATGCCCGGTCTCCTCAACCACTCGTACTACCGAATGCGCTGTCTCGGCACATTCGGTCATTGCATGGGGGCTAAGCAGCACCAGCACCGTATCCACATTAGGATCCCCCAGCACAATACGCAGCGCAAACTCATACCGATCAGCCAGCGCGTCCCCCAGCAGATCGATTGGATTGTTGATACTGGCCGCCCGTGATAATTCTTCCGACAATGCCAATCGGCTTTGCGTCTGCGGGGTAAACTGAGCCAGCTCCAGCCCTTCGCGTTCTATGGCGTCGGTCGCCATAATACCCGCTCCGCCCGCATTCGCGATCACCGCCACGCGAGATCCCGCCGGCAGCGGCTGATAGGCAAATGCCCGTGCATAATCAAATTGATCCTTGATTGATTCGCATCGTATTACTCCGGCCCGCTCGAAAACACATTCAAAAGCGCTCTCCATCTCCGCCAATCGGCCCGTATGCGATGAAGCCGCCCGTGCGCCGGCTACCGTAAATCCCGCTTTCATCAGCAGAATCGGTTTTTGCAGACTGATACGTTCGGCCTGACGAATAAATGCATCCCCATCCGATATCGTTTCAAGATATCCGGCAATAACTTTGGTATCTTCGTCTTCTCCCATTGCTCGGATCAAAGTCAGCTCATCTGTATCAGCCTTGTTGCCGATGCTGACCAGCTTACTGAAACCCAATCCTGTCTCCCGGGCCATATCCACAATCGCTGCCAACAGCGAACCGGACTGCGAGAAAAAGCCGATCCCCCCTGCCTGAGGAAGCGTACCTCCGAAGCTTGCATTAAAATTGTTTGCAGGAACCATAACCCCAATGCAATTAGGGCCTATGATGCGAATTCCGGCAGGCTTGGCGATACGCAATATCGATTGTTCAAGCTCAGCGCCTGCAGGACCGGATTCCTTGAATCCGGATGAAATAATCAAAGCTCCTTTTACCCCTAAATCCGCACAATCCTGAATCACCTTGGGAACATGTTTGGCAGAAACAACGATAACCACCAAATCGGGCGTAACACCTATGGATTTAAGATCAGGATAAGCCTTAAGCCCTTGGACTTCCGAATGAGTGGGATTGACAGGAAAAATGGAACCTCTGTAGCCGTCTCGGATCAATCCGGCCAATATCTCATAACCTACCTTGCCGCTCTGGCAGGAGGCCCCGACAATTGCAACCGATTGAGGATTAAAGAAAGGGTCCAGACTCATCGCTTCCTCGTGCTTGGCTCACGGGTAATTCCTACCCGTTTTAGTCTAAGGTCCGAATCCATCTGTATTGTTTATATCCGGTATCGGTCACTTTGTAAAGGTTTTTGTCCCTTTATTGTCGCTTTTATGCATAAAAAGTCACAAAAACCGCACCAAGAGAACTGAATAGACGAACACAGCAAGAAAAAACTCCTTTACAAATCCCGACCTGACAGGTATTATAGCAGTTCTTGTGCCGAGGTAGCTCAACGGTAGAGCACGGCTTTCGTAAAGCCGGGGTTGTGGGTTCAAATCCCATCTTCGGCTGTTAAAGCCCCGAAAAGCGGGGCTTTTCAGCTTTCAGGGGAAATGCGGTGTCACAGGATAAATATTATCGTCTTCAGGGCATACTAAGACCAATGATTCGCGTCGCCGTGGCATTTTCCGGAGGCGTTGACAGTGCCTTCCTGCTCAAAGCCGCCGCTGAGACTCTGGGGCGGGAAAATGTTCTGGCCTGCATCGGTATCTCCCCTTCTTTGTCACAACATCAGCTTACCCAAGCCCGACAGGTCGCAAAGTTAATCGGAGTAGAATTAGTTGAGATCAAACTGGAAGAACTCGGAAACCCTGAATATCAGGCCAATAAGGCCGACCGGTGTTTTCACTGTAAAACCTGCCAGTTTAGAACCATTCAAGAGGTTGCCCGAAATCGCGGTTTTTTTCATATTCTTTGCGGCACTAATTTTGATGACAAAGAGGACTATCGGCCGGGCAATCGGGCCGTTGAAGCATTGGGCATCGCCGCCCCGCTGTTGGATGCCGAACTGACCAAAATGGAGATTCGTCAGCTAAGTCGAACATTCAACCTGCCTACCGCCGAGATTCCCGCATCCCCCTGTCTTGCCAGCCGTATTGCTTACGGGGAAAAAATCACCGAAGAAAAACTCAGACAAGTAGAAACAGCCGAAGACCTTTTGCGCTCCCTCGGATTTGTGGAATTTCGTGTCCGTCACCACGGTCCCCTTGCCCGTATCGAAGTGTGCCCTGAAGACTTTTCCCGACTGATGACTGCCCCGATTCGCCACCGTATTGTTGCCGATCTCAAAACGCTCGGCTTTACTTTCATCACTCTGGACTTACAGGGCTTTCGCTCCGGCGCAATGAATGAAGCCCTTACGGAAAAGTAAAAAATTCTGTAGCACGGGCTTGCCAGCCCAGGAAAAAAACGCCGCAAGGACGGTGCCACGGAAAATCAATTGGTCAGTCCCGCGATCGCCGCACCGATCAGCGTGGCGTTCTCCACCGAAACAATCTCGGTATACACTCCTTTTTTATTTTCGAGGTACTGTTTCACATAATATTCAACGCGGGATTTAAGCGTCTTCATCACATAGAACGTCGTTCCCTCGGCCACAATACAGACAGGTCGTGTCGGATCGGTACCCTGCCCGCTCTTGATTGCCATTGCCGACAAATCAATCGCTGTCAGCTTGGCGGCCCGTTCTGTCAGCCGGTCGGCTATCGCATACAGCATCAATACATCCTTGGCATCCCCCTGTTTGCACGCCGACGCCAGCGGATTGTCTCCATATGGATACAGCATAAAAGCATTCATCTCTTTTGTCTCAAGTGCGGACAGTTGTTTCAGTGATGCAGTAACCGCGGCACTGAATAAGCCGTCATCGCAGGCCTTTTGAAGAACATACAGACACAAGGGTCCAAGGTATGCCCCGGAAATCATCTTCTCAAATTTGTTCACGCCGGGATTGACGGTGGTCTTATCAAAACGAATGTCCAATTTCCCGCGATACCCCTGCCCCATTCCGCCGGATTCGGTATTAATAATTTGACAACGAGCAGGATCGATATCTTTTTTCTTCTTGATATTCGCATTGCTCTCAATATAACAACAATTGGTTCCCGTCCCTAGAATAAACCCGACCAGACTGCTGAAGTTCCTGTTCTTATACCCGCACCCGGCCAGCAGCGTCGCCACAGTATCATTCAGCAGTACAATATGCTTGTTGGCTGACAGTCCCATCGCTGACATCGCATGATTTAGTTCTTCTCCGATAAGCTGTCCCACCACGGCACCGGCCTTGATCTCCTTGGAAAATCGAATCAGACGCCCGTCTTTGTTGGGCAGAACATCAACGGGATACGAAAAACAAAAACCGACTTCATTGGCTGCCGAAGCAACATTCCGGAAATAGCCCGCCATCGTATTGAAAAACTCCGGCTTGCTCATTTCCCGCTCAACACCCGGCATCTTGAACAACTGAAGGTTCTCGATGACGGGGTTCTTCATATCATCAAAATACACCGTCGCCACACGAAAATTCGTCCCCCCTGCATCCGCCACGATCACACGTTTGTTGCCGGGAACGTCATGCTCTACCCCCAGATAGGTCGGAATCATCTCAAGACTGCTCTTCTGCCCGGCCAGCCCCCGCTGCATCTGCGACAAAAACGCATCCATAGTCTGATCGAAATCCACATCGGAGGGATCCATCTGGTATTGTTTTAAAAAACGAATCGCTTCACGCTGAACCTTATTCATCCTGATGTCTCCCTGTTATAGAGTCACACTTCAACGATTTGCCGCTGTGTAAAACGACTAAAACAAATCAAACTCTTCAGATACCGCCGATATGCAGCAGTTCCGGTGCAAAGTACCTGCACGTCAAACACCCTTTTGACTAAGTCCCTTCCCCCACACCGTTAATCCCCATACCCGTTGGGATGATTGGTGTGGAATGTCCAGGCGCTCTCAACTATTTTTTCCAGCGATGGATAATCCGTCTTCCACCCCAATTCTTTCCTGGCCTTGCTCGCATCCGCAGTCAGAACCGGTGGATCCCCTGGACGGCGGTCTTCTTCCACAACCTTAAAATCTTTGCCGGATACCTTGCGAACCATATCAATCACCTGCCGCACTGAATAGCCTGTCCCGTTGCCGAGGTTATAAGCCAGCTCGGCATTATGGCTAAGCTTGTCCAGCGCCAACAGATGCGCCTTGCACAAGTCTTCTACATGAATGTAATCCCGGATACACGTGCCGTCATCGGTCGGATAGTCCGTCCCGAAAATCTTGATGCTATCGCGTTTTCCCAACGCCGCCTGAATAATCAGAGGAATCAAATGTGATTCAGGATGGTGGTCTTCACCCAGTGTTGCCCCAAAACCTGCTCCACAGGCATTAAAATACCGCAGCGCCGCATACCGCAGCTTGCCTGTCTCACTTTGGAAATGGCACATCCGCTCTACTGCCCATTTGGTCTCGCCGTAAGGATTGATCGGCTGCTTGGGCACATCTTCGGTGATCGGAATCCGCTCAGGCATTCCATATACCGCCGCCGTACTGCTGAAAACAAATTTCTGCACCCCTGCTGTTTCCATCGCCGCCAGCAGCGTGCGGGTTTTGCTGACATTATTATCATAATAGCGCAGCGGCTGAGAAACGGATTCACCGACTTCAATAAACGCCGCAAAATGCATCACGGCCTCGATCCCGTATTTGCGCAATATATCGACCGTAAAATCGTAATCGCCGAAGTCGCCCAGCACAAATCTCGCATTGCGTGTTGCCGCTCGATGCCCCTTACTCAAATTATCAAGAACAATCGGCTCATGGCCGAATTTGGCTAACGTCGCCGTCATATTGCTGCCGATGTAACCGGCCCCGCCGCACACCAATACCCGCATTGTATCTATCCTTTATTCGTTTGACGCCGTATCTGTTTGAGAATACGCTGTTCCAGGGCGTGATCCTGCCCAAGCGCGACCCATTCTACCTGTCCAAGCTGTTGATCCTCAAGCGTCAGGGTTTGCTGACGTCGAGTGCTGTCGGTGTACATCCCTGCCATCCGCGACATACTCCGTATCGGCTGCGGGGGAATATATAATTTCTCCATATTGACCACACATCGCAATAACGCCGTGCCGTCCTGCTGCGATTCTACAAAAACCTCAACGTTGCGTCTGAGGCTGTCGATATTGGCCTGCGCAAATGCCTTACCCGATGCGTTATCCTGTCGCCACGGTTCAAAAAATTGCGATGCTCGCTGAGGACGCGTTCTAAGATACCCTGCCTCAATATCGTATTTATCCAGGACAAATCGCATCTGCCCCAGCGTCTCCTGAGCCGCCGCCATCAGCATTTCCGCATTCGGTCCGGCCAGCACCGCAGTCTCGGCTGATGAAGTTTTTACAGAACCGCCGCACCCGGCCAGACAAACTGTCGACAAGACAGTCAAAAATAACATTTTTCCAAGCGTCATATTCAGGTTTCCTTTACTCTGGTATTCTGGGAATTATATCCTGATTTCAGGCCGTTCTCAAGCCTCTGTCTATGAATTTCTCACCAAATTCGAAGCAAATCAAATCAACAATCATCCCGCAAACAGCCGATAATGACAATGCAAGAATACCAGATAACCGACATTGTATGCTGAATAACCAAGTAAAACTTCTCAAAGAAAAGCTGGCCGACTACCCGCTGGGCAAATCGGTAATCCATTTTCTGGATTATATGTCAGTCGAGGCAGGCCTCTCACCCAACACGCTTCTCGGCTATGGCCGCGATTTGACGGGATTTTGCGACTATTGCAGACAAAAACGCATCCCCGATCTGGCCGCCATCACCCCCGTTACCGTATATGGCTATCTCCAGCAGCTTGCTCAAACAGGCCTGCGCGAAAATTCTCTCAGTCGCTGCCTGGTCGCCATTAAAATGCTGCTTCGGTTCGCCCTGATGACCGGCTCAGCCAAAGATGACTTCACCGACTCCCTCGAAGGCCCTAAGCTCTGGAAAAGACTGCCCGGCGTCTGCAGTCGCGATCAGATCTTTCGCCTGCTGGATACTCCTCAGCACGAAGACCCCTATTACGCCCGCGACAAGGCCATCCTCTATTTGCTCTATGCCACCGGTGCCCGCGCCGGCGAAGTCGTCGGGATGAAAGTCAAAGATGCCAACATCGATGTCGGATACGTCCGCTGCTTTGGTAAAGGCCGAAAGGAACGCATTGTTCCGCTCGGTAAAACTGCCGCCGGCTGCCTGAAAACCTACCTGACCGAACAGCGGCCCGCCCTGCTTAAACCCCACAGCCCCGACACTCTCTTTCTGTCACGTACCGGCCAGGGTCTGGATCGCACAAACCTCTGGCGTATTGTCAAAAAATACGCCCTCCGCGCCGGAATGCCCCATAAAATGACAGTCCACACCCTGCGTCACTGTTTTGCCACCCACCTGCTGTCAGGCGGCGCCGACCTCCGCAGCCTGCAGGAAATGCTCGGCCACGCCGACGTCAGAACCACACAAATCTATACCCACGTCGATCAGGACCGCCTTAAAGCCATTCATAAAAAATTCCACCCAAGACCTTGAAAGCCATGCAATAGACTTCCGTCAACCGCCATACTCAGGAGAGAGCAAAATCCCGCAGCCGACGATCCTTTTCTTTCTCTCTCTTATCAAGCGAAATCATCGCCGAATGGATAATTTGATAAACATCGAAGTCCCCTTTTGCCGAAAAAAGAGTAGAACCGGGCCATAATGTTTATTTCTTTTTTAAAAAGGTTTAAAAATGAGAAAAGAATATTTTTTTGTCTTGATTATAGTCCTATCCCTGAATGCTCTTTCCTCCGGCGCTCTGAATGCCTATATGCGGATGGTCGGCGAAGATCAAGGTGAAATTAAAGGCAGCGTAACCCAGGCCGGCCGGGAAGATTCCATTATGGTCATCGCTTACAATCACGAGCTGGTTTCACCGCGTGACGCCGCCAGCGGTCTGCCGACAGACAAACGTCAGCACGCTCCGCTTCGTATTACCAAGGAAATCGACAAATCGACCCCCAAGTTGATAAGAGCTTGGTCCAACGGCGAAAAAATAACACACTTTGAACTGCGTTTCTGGGAACCCTCCGCGACCGGAAAAGAAGTGCAGTTTTACACCATCTTGTTGTATGACGCTCAAATCGTCAGCATCCGACAGGAAATGCTGAACAACAAGTACCCCGAAAATATGCAGCACAAAGAAAGGGAACATATAACATTTGTCTATCGCGAGATTGAATGGATTTATGAAGACGGCGGCATCAACTTCGAAGATGAATGGCAGTACGCAGGAGCTGATTTGCTCATTTCAGACCTTAACGGCGATGGAAAGGTTGACCTTCTCGATTTGGCTATCTTCGCCAGCGAGTGGCTGGAGAGTACAAAATAACAATGGAGGATATCTTCTGTGTTAGAAGATTTTGATTTCTTCCGGATTATTTTTGCGGGTCGCTCAATTCATTCAGGTCTCGACGTGTTTTTTCTTTAAGGTATTTTTCCCAAAATTCCGTCAGGAGCGGATCGAGTGATTCATGGAGTTGTTCAGTATCGATTTCTTTGAGTCGCTGTACGGCCGTCTTCAACAGTGCCGCAACTTCAGGGGGAAAGATGGATAAAGCCATTTGAATGTCTTCAGAACTATAGGTTTGAAATTTTTCCAGATAGCAGTGGATGGCATCCTTGATCTTGGAATCCTTTGTCAGCAGCAGCTTCCAGTCTTTGCGGAAATCATCTGCCGTCATCGTCTGCAGCCCTCGCTGGGCGAAGGCATCAAAGGCTGGATAGCCGAGCTGTTTGAGAAACTGCGCCGTGAGTAAATATCCGACAGGCCCTATTTGGTCGGAGTTGTAAAGCTGCTTTAATTCCTCCGATACGCTTGCGCATTGGGCATGACCGGACACCATCAGCACACTCGCATGCGACAGCGTACGTACCCAAGAGTCCCGGGGCAGGTTGTCGTGACAGCCCTGATAAACCATGGACAGCAGCATCGGCATCATCCCGCCGGAGGCCAATTGATCTTCGATTGGCAGCGGGAATACATCCTCTTGGATCGTTTGAGTTTTATCTGTGAACGTTTCGCATTCGACAAAACCCGAAACGATGTGACGCCACGCATTAACAGCTTGTATTTTCTGCTCCTGTGTGAAACGGTCATTGGGCACATGCGTCAGGTACAGTGACAGTGCAAGGTTCAACAGCATACCTCCGCGGGTATGCAGGGTTGTCGAAGTATAATGGTGTTCGTTTATATCTGCCTTGATTTTTTGGAGGGCCTCTTCAAAAGCCCCCTTCTGAAACTTAATAATATATCCTTCTTTTCGGATATCAATGATCTCTCCACTTTGCCGATTCACTTCGAGTTCGACATCGTGGGGCTTGACCAACGCTCGCTCATCATTAATGTAGATAATCTCGTTTTCTGGATCATTGGCAAAAGAAAACCAAAATGCAGGATGAAAATATACAACCTGCCGATAGGAGAAAGTTTTCTTCTTAGTATCTGCGGCATTGCCGGTCAAGCCAATTCCCGTAACCACACCCCATCCGTTCTCTTTTTGTGCATTCGGCATCACGCTAAGATGAACGACAGCTTCCCCTTCTACATTGCTCCCAACTACATACTGGTTTAAGGGCGGGCACAAATAGGAGATATGCTCAGGGGCCAGAACAATTGTATTCAATGTCTGTGTTTCGTCAATAAGTTCACTCAAAACGACTCCCTTTCGCGATGAATAAACAACTTCAATAGCGGAAATTGAACTACCATAACTTTTAAGCCGGTCATCTAAACCTTCAATTTTCGTTAAATCCACATAAATACAAACATCCTTTTCCCACGACTGGTAGCGGTCCATGAATTGGCCGACCTTCTGCATCAGGGCTTCCTTGTCAGTGAGTGTTTGACCCAGCGGCGTAGCGGGCAGGGTCTCTTGAAGCGTAATATTCAGCGTTGATTGCGGCGGATCGTCGGTGTTCACCTCCGATTTGACTTCGATGAACCTGAAACGACCGGAGCTTATGAGTTTACTTTGCACGGTCTGAACCACGATGTCATTGAGCGGTTGACCTGTCTTCAGGCCCAGGTAATCCAGAATCTGCTCATCGGAGTTGATTGTATTTCCATAAAGATTAATTGTACCGATGTGCGGGCGTGCTCCCTCAGTCTGAAACGTAATTTCAAGCCGGACTGTTTGTGCGGAGTGATCAGGCACCAGATTCAGAGTAAATTCGGAATTATAATATCCTAATATCCTGAGCAGGTTATTAAGATACTGTGTAGAGGTTGTGATAAACGAGGGGGCAAATGATGGCGGCTCGCAACTGCCCCATAACAACGCCATATAGACATCCTTGGTCAGTGCGGCATTCATATCACCCCGTGAGATGGATTGCATAACCTCAGATATTCCCATCGCGTCACTAACCCGAGGGTCAATCTTGTTAAGACACTGGATCAGGTCATTTTCGAGTGATTCAGACGCCCCGTGAATCACCAGTGGTCCCTTCGTATAGCGCGGCCCTTCGACTATTGAAACGAGGATATGCTCCGGTTCGCTGTGGTAAATGACTTCGACACGGGGATCGAAGAAACCGGCGTTAAGGTATCCCATCTGAATCTTATATTTTAGCATTTTCAGGTGATTTTTCAAAGAAGCAGTTGGAGAAATCGACACGATGATATCCTTATCCCGATACAATGCTTTGCAAATCTGCTCTGTGGAGTAGGTTTTGTTCCCTTCAAAGACAAGAGCATCTTGAGAATCCAAATACCCGATCGTCTTTGGCGGTATCGATGCCTGAGCCGCATAGCAGATCGCCGGCAAACAGAGACAAAAGACAGAATGCATACAGAATCGCAGGAGTGACATTTTTCGCAGCATAAGTATCTCCTTTCCAATGGCCTTTTTCTGACGGCCATAATTCTTTATTGTATCACACCTTTCAAAACCGTGTATAAATATTTAATGAGGTTTGTTACGGTGTTATTGACTTCTCTAAAAAAGAGCAGAACTTATCCCATGCACACTTCAATATCTTGTTTCCGTTCATCATACATTGTTTTTTTTCAATCTGTTTGTTTCAGGTACACTGGCTCATCATGTGATTTTTCAATTCTATACGCCCCACGCATTTGCCGCATTTATTCCCGATGCATCCGGCATATAGACCATTCTCAAAAAGCATCGTTAATTCACAATGATTGGCACACCCATTGGCAATTCGTGTTCGTGTCTGGTATTCCTTTTCGAACAGGCTGTATCCCTTAAAATTCGTATCCGTCGGATCGGCTCGTCTGACCATCATGGCAATCCCGATTGCTCCCATTATATCGCAATATTCAGGAACTATAACTTCATGCCCTAACTCTTCTTCAAAGGCGGTTACAATTGCCCGGTTCCTGGCCGTAGCTCCCTGGAACACATAAGGCGGCGACAAGCTGATCCCCTTTGCCATAGTCAGATAATTACAAACCAAGGACCGGCAAACGCCCATCAAAATATCTTCCTTGCTCGCCCCGGAATTTTTCTTCGAAACAACTGCCGATTGGGTAAACACCCCGCACTTGGAAGGAAAGTCCAGTTTCTGCCTGCTCCTCAACGCAATATCACCGACATCCTCGATCCGTATCCCCATCCGTCCCGCAATGGATTCCAGAAAGCTGCCCGTCCCTGCCGAACAAATCGAATTCAACTGGAAACTTTCAAGAACACCGTTATTCAGTGTCATCAGCTTTGAATCCTCCCCGCCGATATCCATGAGCGTTCGAACGTCAGGATAATAAGAAAGCGTTCCCACGCTATGAGCCAGGATTTCCGTCTTGACCAGATCGGCCCCCACAAACATCCCGACAAATTTCCGTCCGCTTCCGGTCACACCCACTCCGGCCACGTCTGAATCGTCATCGATCAACTCCAGCCCCTTCTTAACCGTCTCGATCAAGCCGCAATTTCGCAGATAGATAGAATTGATCAGGTTCTCATGTTCATCAATACGTGCAAGTTTGACGGACACACTGCCAACGTCAAATCCGATATAGGTTTTCATTTTTTTGCTCTTATCTTAATCAGTTCAATAAAGGTTTCCAACCGCGTCTCAAGATTCGCCTCTGCGGTATTCTCATCGATCGGAATGCGAAGCAGCGGCGTATTGTGTTCCCGGCAGATCGACGTTACAAAAGGCTCGATTGTTGTCTCCGGCATACAGCTCATGGGCAGAAGATGGATCACGCCGCCAATGTTTTTCTCAACCAGCTCCAGCAAATGCGAAATATTCTCTTTGCCGTGTCCACCCAAGACGCCATTCAAATATTTTTCAGCTTCCCTGTCGTATTGTCGCCTCTTTTTTGACGGAAAATGTATCTTCTCCAAAAAAGTTTCCCGGATAAAAGAAGACAGCGTCACCGTATTGACGGGTTTGGCCCCGAGTTTATAGATTTTGCTTTCAATCCCGTAATTGATCCGCTCGTCACAGCATGTATAGATTTCACCGATGATCCCGATATTGGGCTTATCATCGGCCCAGGCTTCCTTCGCTTCATCGAATTTCTTAATCCGGCCGTAAAATCGTAACAGTTCCTTCACTATCGTCAGATACGAGGCTCCGCCCAGCTTTTTTAACACACTCAGCGCATTGCTGAAATTCACAGGATACATCTCGAAATTATAGCCCATACCTCGCAATGCAAACTCTTGGATTTTCCAATAGTGCCTGAACCTGCATTGCCCTCGGGTATCATACATCAACAGCGTATCGGCTCCGTTATCCAATGCCTCGACAAAATTCCCCAGCGTCGGCTTCAAAGGAAAACAAACCATTTCCGCGGTATGGCGGACACCGATTTGAATGGTCTTGTCTGTCGTTAACGGCGGCAGTTGAACGTGTATGCCGAGAGTGGTCAACGACCGGGCAAGCAGCTTTAAATATTCATTTCCCATCCACGGGATTGTTACCTTACGGGATTGATTTGTTTTTAGTGTCATTTGTCCAAATCCTGTTTTGATTAATTTTCCACGTTAATTGGTTTGTCTAAGTAAACATTGTTCTTTTTTCATTTTCCGTCTTCTTTTAGCAGTTGCCCAAAGATGTTTCAGTTTCAATCGAAGTTGAAGATATTGGCGCTTCCGCCGTTGCTTCGGTGATCATGCGAGGTGTTCTCGGTGCGATCTAATAGTCTATCAAAAAGGCACGTTCATTAGAGAATAAGCAACAATCGTGCCAACTATTCTGAAGATATGTAAAGCCCTGATTCCGCGCTTTTTAGAAACAATCTCTTTTGTGATACTTTTTTAAAAAACTCTCATAATTGTGCATTTTACGTATATGTCATCGACGCAAAATGAACACTCCGAAAAAGCTCTTACGTTGTCTTTTTTAACGCGCAACAACACAATCTTCCCTCTCGAGTACTATCTCAAGTATATGCTCTACAGAAAATGTTATTTTCTGTCTAAATATCGGTATTTACCATGGCGTTTCGTTCAGTTTTGGGCCGAAAATTGCTTAAAAAAATCGAACATGAATATTGTTGTCCAAGTCGATCTCGGCATAACGGCCGTTTTTGGCCGGACCGGGATTGACCAAGGTGGTCGGGCCAAGCCGTTCGCTTCCAATGATCTCGTGGATATGACCACTGACCGCCAGTCGCGGTCGTGCCTTGTCAATAAACGCCCGTATTGCCCGATTTCCGACATGACGACCCGGTGAAACGGCATCCATCGCCGTATTCCAGGCCGGCTGATGTGTCACCACAACCAGCCGCGCCGGGTCACCGCATTGCGCATAGGCTTTTTCGAGCGTCTCCAAAAAAAGTCGCTCCCCTCCCTCGTTGGGCAATTTTCCCAAATCCGGTAGCGCACCCCCAACCCCCGCAAACCACCACGAATTCACACATACCGCACGCCCCTGAAGACTAACCCCGGCCTCAACCAGACAGGCATCCACCGCTGGCGGATCGCAATTACCCGCCACCGCCAGCACAGATGTATTCCAACGCTTAAGCTGACCCAATACCGCCCGGGCTTGCACAACTCCCCCGAAATTGGTAATATCCCCCGCCACAAGAATCACATCCGCCTCGGACAATGGCTTTTCCAGCCGAACAAGCGGCTCAAGACTCCCATGTATATCTGCTAAAACCACGATTTTCACGCTGCTGCACCCTTTTTTCACAAGTTATGTCCTCCATATTCTAATCCCCATGCCTTCCTCCGTCAATTCTCAATTACAGTGGACAAATTCGCTCACACCGTTATAATTTGCGTTTTTACGCAGCAGGTAGAGACTTGGTAGAACCAGTGAGGTGAATAATGATTGTTGTGATGAAGCCCGGCGCCGGGAAAGAACACGTCAAACACGTGGTAAATCTTGTTCGGGAATTCGGATTAAAAGAACACGTAATATACGGCACAGACCGGACTGTCATTGCCTGTATCGGCGACAAACGTACCGTCGAAAAAGATGCCATCGAAAATGCTCCGATGGTCGAGAAAGTCGTTCCCATCCTGGCACCGTACAAAATGGCCTCTCTGGAGGTCAAACACGATAAATCAAAAATCGCTATCGGTCCGCAGGCCTTCGAAATGGGAGGAGTCAAAATCGGAGTCATCGCCGGCCCTTGTGCGGTCGAAAGCCGTGACCAGATCATTCAGACCGCTCTGGCTGTAAAAGCCGCCGGCGGTATCGGACTTCGCGGTGGTGCATTCAAACCCCGTACAAGCCCCTACACCTTTCAGGGCATGGGCACAAAAGGGCTTGAATTGCTGGCCGAAGCCAGACAGGAAACCGGCCTTGCTGTAGTCACAGAAGTCATTGGGCTTGAACAGCTCCAGGTCTGTGCCGAATATGCCGATGTCCTTCAAATCGGTGCACGGAATATGCAGCATTATCCCCTGCTTGAAGCCGTCGGCAAAGTCAATAAACCTGTTATGCTCAAACGCGGAATGAGTGCAACCCTCGAAGAATTTCTGCTGGCTGCTGAATATATCATCAACGCCGGCAATCCGAACGTCATATTGTGCGAACGCGGCATCCGAACATTTGAAACATATGTCCGCAACACCCTGCCCCTGGCGATTATCCCCGCTTTACGTGAACGGACACATCTGCCAATCGTAATTGATCCTTCACATGGCACAGGCCATGCCCATATGGTCGTGCCTATGTCATTGGCCGCAGTGGCCGCGGGAGCCGACGGTGTGATTCTCGAATGTCATCCCGACCCCGAACACGCCACGTCTGACGGCGCTCAGTCGATTACTCCGCAGACTCTTAATGACTTGATGGGACGGCTCAAACGCATCGCGATGGCTGTGGATCGGGATATGTAGATCATTAAATATCGGTACAGATGTCGGGACGGCCGTCATCGCTGTCATACGCCAGTATGTCGCCGTCAGCATCTTCGGTAATTACCAGTCGCTCAATACGCTTGGCTTTCTTGGTATGTGAATCCACCGTGACAAGAATAGCATTGATGCGGACATCACCTGCGGCGATATCAAAAGGAAACGGCATCTGCGTCCGAAACGCCTTAATAACACTTTCAGGGTTACGGCCCAGCACCGAATCGTGCGATCCCGTCATTCCAATGTCGGTAATGCAAGCCGTTCCCTTCGGAAGTATCCGCTCATCAGCGGTCATCACATGAGTATGGGTGCCGAAAACACAGCTTACTTTTCCGTCCAGGTAATACCCCATTGCGACTTTTTCGCTGGTTGCTTCGGCATGCATTTCAACAAACAAGATATCTGCCTCATTCCGAAGCCGCGGCAGAAGGGAATCGATTTTCGCATAGGGGCAATCCGCCGGTTTCATATAGATACGACCGATCAGGGTCACAACACCGACCGTCGCTCCTCGCGCTGTCTGATAAATAACCGCATCTTTTCCCGCTGAATACGCCGACAGATTGGCCGGGCGGATGATATTATTCTTGTTTTCGAGGATTGGAATAATATCTCGCTTGCGGTAGCAATGATCGCCGAGGGTAATAACATTCACCCCGTATTTGCACAGCTTGTCATAGATCTGCGGCGTCAGGCCGGACCCCCCTGCAGCATTCTCGGCATTGGCAATGACACAATCGATCTCCTGTTCATAGATCAGATGGTGCAGTTTCTGTGCCAGAACGCGCCGCCCTGGACGCCCGACGATGTCGCCTATACAGAGGACATTTACCTTCATCGGCCTACCATTTCATTCTTTTATAAAACCGCTATCAACGGGCATATTCGATGCAGCGTACCTCACGCAGCAGCGTTACTTTGATTTCGCCCGGATAAGTCATTTCTTCTTCAATCTTCTTGGCAATATCGCGTGCCGTCTTGACCGCCGAGTCATCATTGATCTTCTGAGCATCAACAATCACGCGAATCTCACGTCCCGCCTGAATGGCAAAGCTGCCCTCTACACCTTCAAAACCGCTGGCGATCTCTTCCAGTTTTTCCAGCCGCTTGATATAGCGTTCCAGGGTTTCACGTCGAGCACCGGGGCGGGATGCACTGATGGCGTCTGCCGCAGCGATCAGCGGAGTATAGGGATTATCCGCCGGAATGTCGCCGTGATGAGCCTCAACCGCATTGAGAATGATCGGAGCTTCCTTGAACCGGCGCAGGAAATTGGCGCCGATCGCCGGATGACCGCCTTCAATCTCGCGGTCCATTGCCTTGCCGATATCATGCAGAAGACCGGCCCGTTTAGCAACCGAACCGTCCAATCCAAGTTCATCAGCCATAACCTGAGCCAGAAATGCCACTTCAACACTATGCCGCAGGACATTCTGGCCATAACTGGTACGATAGTGCAGTGCCCCGAGCATACCGATGATTTTGTTGTTCAAGCCGCGAACATCGACCTCTTCAGCCGCTTCCTTCCCGATCTGAGTAACACGATTGTGAACGTCTTTTTTAGTAAGGTTCACCACTTCTTCGATTCGGGTCGGGTGTATCCGGCCGTCCTGGATCAGCCGCTCCATACTAAGGCGGGCAACTTCCCGACGTATTGGATTAAAACCGCTGACAACTATAATGCCCGGCGTATCATCAACGATTACGTCCACACCGGTCGCCTTTTCAAATGCCCGGATATTACGTCCCTCACGGCCAATTATACGACCCTTCATGTCGTCATTCGGAATATCCACCATCGAGACACTAACCTCGCAGGTTTGCTCGGCGGCATACCGCTGAATGGCCAGATTGATAATTTCCTTCGACTTTTCTTCGGCCTGTTCTTCTGCTTGGGCGACTTTACGCTGGATGAGTTGACTCATCTCCCGATCGCATTCATCTTCCAAACGTTGAAGCAGCAATTCACGGGCCTGCTCAATATTTAGAGAGGTGATTTTCAGCAGTTGATTCTTTTGCTGAGTAATCAGAGAGGTCAACTCGCGATTGCGGTCTTCATAACTTTGAATCTGACGGCTTACTTCTTTTTCATTCTCATTTAACTTGCGTTCACGATGTGTAAGCTGATCATTTCGTCGATCCAGAGCATCTTCCCGTTTTGAAAGTTGAGATTCCTGAGAACGCAGCTCTTTTTCTTTGGCCGACGTCTCCGCAGAAAACTGCTCACGTTTCTTCATCATCTCAGCCGCAGCATCCAGACGGGCTTCCTTGATGATAGTTTCGGCTTGTTTTTTTGCCGTTTCTACGCGGGCATTAAGCTCCTCTTCAAATGCTTTAGAGCGGGATTTGGTGATGATCTGCTGGACGACAACCACCGCAACGCCCCCCACAACCAATCCAAGAATGACCCAGGCGGCGGCCATCGGACCATCAATTTGAGCGATGATCTCCATATTTTTTTAACCTTCCCTTCTTTGCAAACTGCAAGTCAATGATATAAGTTTGCCGATCCGGCTTTAGAAAGGTTAAAAGCAGATGAACAAGAAATGGGTGAAATCCGGACAAATCAGAGGATCAGGCAGCGCACAATCGCCCTCAGGCCGGAAGACAACTTCCCCTGTTCCGGCCGTAAATACATATAATCAGGCAACTTGCGACATTGAACCATAAACACTCCGCTTTTTGACCTCAGTTCGCTATAAGGCTTACTCTTCGGTCACACTACACTTTTATCGTCCTGTGTTTCACTTGGCCATACTCACCGATTCATCCGGATTCCGGACTTGGCGGACATTCTTTTGCTCTATCCGCCTTTCGCCCCACCGATCCAAATCGATGTTCTTGAAGCTCTGCTTACAACCTGCCATCGGCAAATCGTGTTTTCCGACAGGTGCTACTAAAACACCTGCATCGGCTATCCACTTTTTAACGATTTCGCTATTGTTTGAACTTAATTGATTATGATACACAATTTACCTGATAGGTCAAGCAAAATCCATTCGGTCTTAAGAACTCCTTTACGTTCCCAATACCTATGTCTATTATCGGACAAATTGCACCAAAACAAAGCATCCTTTTACCAAAATAAGCCTGTTTTTTCCATCTAATCGTTATATTCGGCCTGATTTGAGACGATATCAATGCCGGATTTACGGACAGGCGTCGGGTAGGGAAAATGCCCCAAATGACCGCAGTTTTTTTAAATACAAACGGCCCGATGGCCGCCAAGGGTTTCAGATGATTAAACGGAAAGATGTGCTCACGACAGGCGAAGTCGCCCAAATCTGCCATGTGGCACCGCGCACAGTAACAAAATGGTTCGATTCCGGACAGCTCAAAGGCTATCGTATCCCCGGCTCGCGGGACCGTAGAATCCCGGCTTCTGAATTGATTCGCTTTATGAAGGCTCATAATATGCCGACCGATGAACTCGAGAAAGGGCATATACGGATACTTCTTATCGATAGTCGGGTTGAGTTATCCCGACAGTATGCCCAGGAACTGCAAAGTAAAGGCAGTTTTGATGTGCAGATTGCCCACAATAGTTTTGATGCCGGATTGATGGCTCAGAAATTGCGCCCGACCATCATATTGATCGACTTAATGAGTCCGGAAATCGATGCCCACGACTTGTGCAATTATGTGAAGGAAAGCGAAGAGCTGAAAGACTGCTGCGTGATTGCTTTGGCCGGAGGATTATCACCGACAGAAGTGGAATCACTGACCAAAAAAGGCTTCGGCGGCGTTGTCACGGAACCCGGAAATATGAATAAAGTTCTGGCCTGTATTCAGGAAAAGTGTTCCGTTCTTTATTGACCCGAGGTCAGCGGCGGCTGAACATATTCCCCGCAAGCTGTTTGAGCAGTCCCTTAAGCTGTAAGCTGACCGTCGCGGCATAAATAGTTCCGGCCGGCAAATCGGTTTTGGCAATCAGCTCTTCCAGATGCAATGGTTTTCCATCAAAGCATTCAATAACTTTCCGTTCAGCATCAGACAGTTTCAAATCCGTCACATCAAACAGTGATTTTTGGGCTGATTCTTCAGCAGAGTGTACCGACTGTACGGCATGTCCTTTCAAATCCTGCCCGATACACCCCAGCGCATCCATCAATTCTTCTATGCTGTCAATCAGTCTTGCTCCCTGCTTGAGCAATTTATGCGAACCGGCACAGGAGGGATTATCAATCGGGCCGGGGACGGCCATGACTTCGCGATTATTTTCAAGGCTGGCTTGTGCCGTAATCAAGGCGCCGCTCTTGAGACTGGCTTCAATGACAAGCGTCCCCATCGACAGCCCTGCAATAATACGATTCCGGCCGGGAAAGTTCTCCGATAGCGGCTCATAGGTCATCGGCAATTCACTGACCACGGCCCCATTTTCAGCGATCTGCGTAAACAATGCCTTATTCTCCGGCGGAAAAACATGTGCCAGACCGCATCCCTGAACAGCCAGTGTGCGTCCTTTTGCGGATAGTGCCCCGCGATGGGCCGCCGAGTCAATCCCGCGTGCCAGTCCGCTGACCACAGTAAATCCCGTACTCGCCAGAAAATGTGAAAATCGCGCCGCTTGCTCCAATCCATATTGACTGCATCGCCGACTGCCGACCACCGCTACAGCCAAACTATCCTGACGGGACAGAGTCCCTTTCACATACAGCACCGGCGGCGGATCATAAATCTGCTTGAGAGCCACCGGATAATGTTCATCCTCAAGGCAAATAATCCAAACGCCATGCTTATCCGCCAAATCCAGCTCTTTGGTAACATCAAACTGCCCGCGAGTACGTACTACTCGCTCTGCTGTTTTATCTCCTATGCCCTCTACCCGGGTAAGCTGAGCGACCGAGGCGCCGAGGACATTTTCAATAGAGCCAAGTTTGTTAAGAAGTTTGCGAAAGTTAACCGGACCGACGCCGTCTGCACGAATTAGGGAAATCCACTTTTCAATGTCGGGTGAATGTGATTGTATTGTCAAGTTGTATCTCCTTCCTATTATGTCATTAAAGTCAGGTGAATGTAGCAAACGGCCAAAAATTTGTCAATTTCAAAACGAAAGAAATATTCCGGACGGGGGGTTTTCTTTGAAAGCCAAATACGGTATGATAACGCCCGTGCGTTAAAGCCGGGGTGGACCAATAAGGCGTGTGACCATGAAACAGATTCAAGACCGATTTATACGAAATTGGGATGGTTTTCTGAGCCAGTGGAAAATTGTCGTACTGGTTTTTTGTGCCGCTTTATTGGCCGACGCCCTCAGTACGATCTATTTTATGCAGCATGAAGGTGTAGACGCGGAAATGCATCCAATGGTCAGCCTGGTTTCCCAATGGTTTGGACCGATATTGGGACCGTTGATCGGGGCATTTGGCAAAGCAGCGGCGGGCCTGATTGTAGCGGTCTATTGGCGACGAATTGCAGGTTACATCCTCGGATTGACCAGTTTTGTCTCCGCATGGGCAGCCTGGTACAATCTGTGGGGACACCGTTATTATATGCCGGCGATCTACTCGTGGTGGCCGTTTTAAAACGACCGCAAACAATGTTAATAAGGATCCAAACTATGAAAAAGCAAATTGTCTTCATTCTAAGCATCCTGGCGGTCTTTACACAATCAAGCTTCTGCGCGACGGGGTCAGACTGGACTAACTGGCGCGGGCCATTCTTTAACGGTTCTTCCGACACGACCGATCTGCCGGACACCTTATCTCCTGACACTGCGGTTTGGTCACTTGACATGCCGGGGCCGGCGGCATCTACTCCGATTATTTATAAAGGAAATGTTTTTTTGACCTCAACGGAAAAAGAGTCCGAAGCACTGACAGCACTTTGCATAAAGGCAGCGGACGGTTCCGTGGTATGGCAAAAAACGCTCTCGACAAGCAATGAACGTTTTTCGCGGAACACCCCGGCCTCTCCGTCGCCGGTGGTAAATGACAAATTTGTCTGCTTTTTATTCGGCAACGGGGAATTCGTATGTACAGAACACGACGGCAAAGAAGTCTGGCGGCGCAACCTGGTCGCCGAGTACGGACCCTTTGCGTATCTGTTCGGGTACGGCTCCAGTCCCCTGCTGCTGGATAAAACGCTGTATGTGCCGGTACTCCGCCGTCAGACAATATATCGCGGACCAGCCAGTGATAAGTCTATGACCTCGTATCTGCTGGCTGTCGATATTGAAACCGGAAAAACTGTTTTTCATCAGGAACGCCCGTCAGATGCCGTCGATGAAACGACCAACTCCTACATCACTCCGGTTACGGCAACGATCAATGGGCAAACGCAAATTGTTTTGTTCGGCGCCGATTACATCACCTCACATGACCCGAAGACCGGCCGGGAGCTGATGCGTTACCTGTATGATGATTCAAAAAATGAACGGGCCAGAAATATCCCTTCCCCCATTGCAGACGGACATATGCTCTATTGTGCAATGCCGCGGGGAACGACCGGCGCCGCGTTCGATCTTTCCAAACCGGATAAGCCGCTGCTGTGGACGACTGACGCCGCCGGCCCGGACGCCGCCTCGCCGGCGCTGTACAAAGGACATTTTTATATGATTGAGGACCGCAGCAAGATGCTGGTATGCGTAGATGCTTCAAACGGCGCCGTTCGCTGGAAGGGCCAGTTGGATAAATCCGGAATGTATTTTTCTGCCGTAACGGCCGCCGATGACAAACTTTATACGGTCAATGAAAATGGCGGGATTACCGTTGTCGCCGCAGATCCGAAGGAATTTCGTGTGCTGTCGTCAACCTCTTTCCGCCAGTCTCCTGTACAATCGACAATCTCCGCCGCCGATGGCCGTCTGTATCTGCGAACGGCGGAAAAACTGTATTGTTTTGAAAAAAACTCACACTGACGCAAGGCGATAATGAGCAAAGACGATTTTTCCATCCTGTATGAGAACGAAGACATTGTAGTGGTCAACAAACCGACCGGCGTGTCGGTGACAGTAGACCGCTCCGGCGATGCTGATGTATTGCAGCTTTTGAATGAACAATTGCATCCGTCAGAACCGCTGCGGCTGGTACATCGGCTGGACAAAGAAACCTCCGGCATCCTGCTGATCGCCAAACATCGCGATGCGCAGAGCCGGTATTCACGGCTGTTTGCAAAACGTTTGGTTAAAAAGCTGTATCTGGCAATCGTCAAAGGCCCGGTGCTTAAAGCGGCCGGGTCGATCAAAGACCCTATTGCCCGCAGCAAACGCAATCCCCGCGCAATGCATATCCACCCGCGACTGGGCAAGCCTGCCCATACCCTGTGGAGACGTTTGGCGGATTTCGGCGGACCTGCCCTGCTGGCCGTCCAGCCGGTAACAGGACGTACACATCAAATCCGCATCCATTTTGCCCATCGGGGAATGCCGCTGGTCATTGATCCGATGTATGGTGAAACGGCCCCCCTGATGCTGTCGGCGTTTAAGCGGGATTACCGTCCTAAACAGGATCGGGAGGAACCGGCCCTGATCAGCCGTCTGACACTGCACGCTTATCAATTGGCACTTCCGGTTGGAGGGGACGAAAACACGGGCTACCAAACATTTGTCGCACCGCCCGACAAAAACTTTTTGTCGGCGATCAAGCTGCTGTCCAAGCACACCGGCCCTTCCAAATACGTCAGCGCATTTACAAACCCTGAAGAATTGGACAGCATCCTCAACGGCCAGCCGCTGGAGTTTATGGAATAGCTTGCCGGGCTATCTTGCACGATAATACTGCATCGCTTCGGGCAGCATTTCCTCGATGTAGCGGATGCGAGTCGTATCAGCCGGGTGTGTGCTGAGCAGTTCGGGAGGAGCAGAGCCTTGTTGAGCCGCCGACATCCGCGTCCAAAAATCCACCGCGACCCTGGGATTGTAGCCAGCCATGGCCATAAAGATCAGCCCGAGCCTGTCAGCCTCTTTTTCATGCAGACGGCTGTAAGGCAACAGAACGCCGACTTGGGCGCCGATCCCGTAGGACTGCATAAACAACTGCTGCGTTGCCGCAGGACTTGTCTTTACTGCCTCAGACAACGCTATCCCGCCCATTTCATACAGCAAACTCTGACTCATTCGCTCGCTGCCGTGACGCGCGATCGCGTGTGCGATCTCATGGCCCATGACAACCGCCAGCCCTTCATCGTCTTTGGTAAGCGGTAATATTCCGGTGTAAACAACCACCTTGCCGCCGGGCATACACCATGCATTAATTTCTTCGCTTTCAACAACATTGAATTCCCAGGTAAAACCGGATACAACATCAGACATATTATTCTGACGGCAGTACTGCTCGACCGCTTCGGACAAACGATAGCCAACGCGTTTGACCTGGTCGATCTGGACGGTGTTGGTGGTAACCTTGTTCTCCTTGAGAAAACTGGTGTATTCCTGCAGGGCCATGGAATTGACCATCGAATCCGGCACAAGATTGAGCTGACTGCGGCCGGTAATGGCCACTTGCGAACAACCCGCCAGTAGCGGTAAAACCATACTGACAACAATAATAATCCACAGCACAGATGTTTTCATAGCATACTCCTTTTATATTATGACTTTTTGAGTCTGTCTTTTATTGCCGAAAAACCGATCCCTCAACGATGAGCAAGTTTTGATTCCGGTATAAAATAAAGCAAAAACTGCGCTTCGGTGAGGTTTACTCCCACCCGGTGGAAGGCTTCTTCGATATCAGGCTCCGGATAAAACTCGAACGCCTGTCCTTCGGATAAAGATTCGGTTCCCAGTAAAATCCCCTTTTGAGCCTCCACCAAATAAACAACGCCCGGCTCAGTGGCGACATATCGGATCTGATAGCCGCCGCCGACCAAGAATCCCTCAGCGGGAATTCCTTCCGGCCCAAAATCCGGACGCGGTGAGCCGCATCCGGTCATTGTCAGCACTGCCGCTGCTGCTATCATACTTACCAGATACAGTTTAATTTTCATCATTTAGCCCTTTCTTTGTTGAGCACCATGTCTTGTATGGCCCCATTCACAATAGTACGTTTAGCAGTGAAAGTCAATTGCTGATTCGTACCGACCTGTCACTTTTTCGTATTCCGGAGGGTAAAGAGATTGATTTCCCCCGGACAGTTAAACCGGACAGGAACGCCGGAAGCCCCCGCCCCCCCGCTGGTATAGCCGACTATACCCTGATGGGTCCAGAGACCGCGGATACATTTTCGCGGGGCTGCCGCAGAATAAACCACCGCTGTTCCGCCAGGCAGGCAGATTTGTCCGCCATGGGTGTGCCCGGATAGATAAAGGTCAAACCCTTTTTGTGCGGCCTCGGCATACAACTCCGGCGAGTGTGACAGCAGAATTTTGAAATCCCTGCCGTCAAGGCCCTGCATCGCCAGTTCAAGGTCGTGAGCCTTAAAATAGTGGCAGTCATCAACACCGACCAGTTGAATAGAGTGCCCTTCCTTATCAATAGTCCTATGTTCGTTCAGCAAAAGGGTTACGCCGCAGTTTCGCAGAACCTCAACAAGAGGCGAATAGTCATGATTGCCTAAAATGGCATAGACGGGGCTTTTCAGGAGAAGCTGTCCGGCGATTTTGCAGGCCTGTTGGGCAGCCCGCTCGGTCATTAAATGATCGAAGCAAAAATCCCCGCCGAGCACCGTGATATCCCGCTGAACATCGGCTGTCATCGCCAGCACCTTTTCGATAAGGCCGTCGATACGGTCGGCGTGCAGATCGGAGATCCAAAGGATACGAAAGCCGTCGAAGCTTTCCGGTAATCGCTCAAGTATAAATTCCTGATGGTGAAAGTCTATATTAAACAGATTCCGGTGGCCCCGATTGTAAAGGCCGAATAGTTTGAGCAAAGCCCCGAGCACCGGCTCCAGACAAGACAGATTTTCCCACCGTGCCCACCAAAACCATCCCCGGCGGACAGCGTGCTTGTGAAGCTCGTGTTCGACTGACAATCGTTTTTCAGAAACAGGCCGCAATGCCATCTCCTTAAAATTCGAAATTCCAATTTCTCTGCTGATTTTTTTGCGTCGGCCCATTATACTGGCTGGTCTTATGGAAGCCAAAAAAATACATATAAAAAGCTTCGGCTGCCAGATGAATAAGCTGGATTCGTCGCTGGTGACGGCGGCGCTGGAAGAACGGGGTTTTGCGCTGACAGATAAGGCAACCGACGCCGATGTGGTCTTGATTAATACCTGCTCGGTACGGGAACATGCCGAGGATCGGGTGCTGTCGAATCTGGGGCACTTGCGGCATCTGAAAAAGACCCGGCCGGAATTGGTGGTGGCGGTCATCGGCTGTATGGCCCAGCGGATGGGGGAGAAATTGCTGGCGCACGAGGCGGTGGATGTGGTGGCCGGGCCGGGACAACTGCATGAGGTACCCTCACTGATTGAAAAGGCAATGGCTGACCATCAAAAGCGGCTCCGTGTGCTGGAGAATATCCGGCAGCCTGCCGGCAGTGAGACAATGCGCGATATCAGCAACAAGCTGGACGAATTTGAACTGGCGTATGATACCGATGAGAACCATATCAAGTCGCAGGCCTTTATCCGGGCGATGCGCGGGTGCAACAATTTCTGCACATACTGCATTGTGCCGTATGTGCGCGGGCCGGAGGTGTCGCGGCCGCCGCAGGCGATTGTTGAACAGGCGCGAAAACTGGCGGGGGAAGGCATCCGGCAGATTACACTGCTGGGGCAAACGGTCAACGCTTATCGTTATACGGCCGGGGAGAAGACGTACACGCTGGCCGACCTGCTCGAACAGGTCAGTGCGATTGAGGATGTGCGGTGGGTTCGGTTTATTACCAGCCACCCGGGGCAATTTGACGAGTCGATTTTTCAGGTAATGGCAGAGCTGCCGAAGGTGTGTCCGTATCTGCATATTCCGGCACAGAGCGGGTCGGATCGGATTCTGCGGGCGATGAACCGCGGCTATACGGCGGAGTATTACCTGGAGCTGATGGACAAGGCAAAGGCGATTGTGCCGGATATTGCGCTGGCGGGCGATTTTATTGTAGGCTTTCCGGGGGAGACGGATGAGGATTTTGAGGCGACCGTTGAGATGGTCAAACGGGTGCGGTATAAGAACTGCTTTGTGTTCAAGTACTCGCCGCGGCCGGGAACTCACGCAGATAAAAAGCTGGCCGACGATATATCGGCGGAGGTCAAACAGGAACGGAATAGCCGGATGCTGGAGGTTGTTGAGCAGATTGCCACGGAAGAGAACAATAAGTTTCTGGGACGCATGCTGGAAGTGCTGGTGGAAGGGCCGAGCAAGAAGCCGCACCTGAATAAGGCCGAGAACCAGGATAACCCACAACTTATCGGCCGGACGGCTCACGATTATATCGTGGTCTTTAACGGGCCAGAGCAATTGACCGGGGAATTTGTTAAGGTGAAGGTCACCAAGACCGCGGCGCTGACGCTGTTTGCAGAACTTGCATAAAAAAAATGAAACAAAAAAATTTTCTGATACCGTAGAATAAAAGTCTGACCGTGCGGAATGTCACCGAAAATCCAATTTTAGGAAAGGGGACACAATGATTGACTATGTCACACTCATGCTCATCAATATGACAGCGGCGTTGGTTCTGATCGGGGTTTTCATTCTTATTGCTCTTGCGAAAGAAGACAACAAAAACTGGTCGGTTCCGTTTATGATGTCAGGGCTTATCGGCACAATCACAGGCTTTGCCATGACCTTTACATGGCCGCTGCCGTCGCCGTACAACATCGCGTTCGGGGAGGCCTCTGTACTGCTGGGCATTCTTCTGCTGGGGACCGGGGTCGCCATCGCAAAGGGCTGGGATTTGTTTCCGGTCTGCATCTATGCGGTCTTTGCAGGGCTTGTCGCAATTCTCATCGGCATACGATTTATCGATCTGGGACTTTCAAAAGCTCCTCTTCTCTCAGGGGCAGGATTCATCCTGACAGGGATATGCGGAGTCTGTTCCGGCCTCGTGGTGAAATTCAAACAAAACATCTGTCTGCGTCTCTGCGGTTCGATCGTCTTATGGGCTGCCGCGGGGATATGGTTCATGACAAGCTGCGCAGCCTACTGGGGCCATCTGCTTGTTAACTAAATCGCTGGAAGAATGAACGTTGACCTTTATACCATCATGAAACCATTCGGCTGTTTTCCGGCAATCACAAGTCTCGCTTATGGATAGCAGTCGTCGTTGATAATGAAGGAGATTTTCTATGAATATCAATTGGATATTGATACCGACCTTGGTATCTGCATTAGGATTGTTTTTTCTTGGTCGTTATTTATGGCTTCGCCACTGTGGCTACATCTCAAAAGGTATACTCGTCTTCATCTCGATTCTTTGTTCAGTTCCCGCATTTTTACTTGTCATTTATTACCTGCATTGGTTTGATGATGCGATTTTGTTTTATCAGTTCCGCAGTATACCATTCAGTGAATTGTCTGCTTGTGGTGTTGGACTATTGGCAGGGATTATCTCTGTTCTGTTCAAAAAATATAGATTTGTTTCTCCTCCTTTTGTCTTGTGCCTGCTTTTTCTTGGCATTTTCATTCCTCATTCGAAATCCATCCTTTACCCGGCAGATTACAACGCCCTCGACAATCGTTGGATCAATGGCATCTGTCGGCAGTCCTGCAATTCGACCTGCGGTCCAGCCAGTGCTGCAACAATCCTGAAACATTACGGGATTGATGCAACCGAACAGGTGTTGGCACGAGAATGCTATTCCTATATCGGCGGCACTGAAATCTGGTATATTGCCAGAGCTTTGCATAGAAGAGGGCTGATCTGCCAATTTGCTATTTTGAAAGATAAACCATATATTCTCCCCTATCCATCTATAACCGGAATCGATATTGGCACCGGACACTTTATCACAATACTTGACAAAGAAGACGATACCTATATCCTCGGCGATCCTCTCATTGGACGAAAAAAAATAAATGAAGAGGATATCTTCAAACGAATCAATTTCACTGGTTTTTTTCTAATCGTTCGTAAGCCACCGGTATCCTCTTAGCCTTCGAGTTGTTCCCAGCGGGTGTAGGCGGATTTAAGTTGTTGGTCAATCTGTTGGGCTTGGGCCGCAGTGGCGGCAATTTTGTCGGCGGGCTGTTTGTAAAACGCCGGGTCGGCCATCTGTTCGTGCAATCGGGCCTGCTGTTGTTCCATCGCTTCGATCTGCTGTGTCAGCGATTCTAATTCTCTTTGTTCTTTATAGGTCAGCTTCTTTTTTGCGCCAAGCTCTGCGGGGCGAGGTGATTTTTCTTTTAGCGCTTTGGGTTCCGTCAAGGTTTTGGTCGGTGCTTCAACAACGGGACGCTGCCGCAGCCAGTCATCGTAACCGCCGGCGTATTCTTTGACTTTGCCGTGCCCTTCCAGTGCAACGGTTCCGGTAACGACATTGTTCAAAAACGCACGGTCGTGGCTGACCAAAAGAACGGTGCCGGTGTAATCAATGAGCAGTTCTTCGAGCAATTCGAGCGTTTCCATATCGAGGTCGTTGGTCGGTTCATCCAGCACAAGGACATTGGACGGCTT
>CAZYQN010000011.1:0-1467 GCA_964649955.1 uncultured Pirellulales bacterium | reverse complement strand
CCGTTGGGGCCGATGATGCCGATCTTATCGCCGCGCATCAGCGTGGCGGTGAAATTGTCGATGATGCGCTGACCATCACGGGTGTAAGCGAAGCTGATACCGTTGGCATCGATGACCATATCGCCGGAAAGCGGTGCGGCCTGCGCTTGCATTTTAACTTTGCCGACCACAGTGCGGCGTTTGCGGTATTGCTCGCGCAGCTTGAGCAATGCACGGACACGACCTTCATTACGGGTTCGGCGGGCCTGAATGCCTGTGCGAATCCAGGCTTCTTCCTGCGCAAGTTTTTTATCGAACTGTCTGTTCTGAACGGCTTCGGCGTCAAGCAAAGCCTGCTTGCGAACAACGTAATCATCATAGTTGCACTGCCAACTGGTCAAGCGACCGCGATCGATATCGAGAATACGTGTGGAGAGCTTTCGCAGAAACATACGGTCGTGCGTAACGAAGACAATCGTGGCGGGGTAGGTTTCCAGAAACTGCTCCAGCCAAACGATGGAATCGACATCGAGGTGGTTGGTCGGCTCATCGAGCATCAGGATATCCGGCTCGAGGGCTAAGGCGCGGGCCAGAAGGACACGACGTTTGAGGCCGGCCGAGAGAGTAGAAACGTCAGCATCAGGATCGAGCTTGAGGTGAGAGATTACAGTGTCAACGATTTGGTGGACATGCCAGGCGTCTTCGGTTTCAATCCGGCGGTGGATGCGGTCGAGTCTGGCGAGCAGTTCGGGCTGGCCTTGTTCGGCGACCAGACGGCTAACCTGGTGGTACTCTTTAAGCAGGCTGCCCCGTGGGCCAAAGCCGCGGGAGACTTCTTCATAGACGGTGCCGTAGATGCCGGAGGGGACTTTCTGGTCAAGCATGGCGATTTTGAGGCCGGGCTGGCGGATAATCTGGCCGCTAATGGGTTCGAGGTCGCCATTCATAATGGACATAAGGGTGGATTTGCCTTCGCCGTTACGGCCGATGAGGCAGACGCGCTCGCCGGATTCGATCTGAAGGCTGACGCCGTCCAGTATCTCCGCCTTGCCGAAATTCATACAGATATCACGCAGGCTCAACAGGGCCATGAAATCAACTTCCACTCAAAACGTACTAAAAACCGGTTCGAAAAACAGTTTGCACAGATTACCCACAATGCGCCTTTGTGGGTAGTAAATTTTCGAGTGAAATGTCGAAACTTAAGGGTGTATCCAGACTTTTACGGTCTACATTCAAGGAGTATTTCTATGGCGATTTAACCATATCAAGTATTCCTGTGTCTACTACTTTTTTGTCGTTTTTATGACTTTTCAAAAATTGGTTAAAATTGTGTTTTTGACTTAATAACTAGGATTTTGGTGATTATTAGTCGCGACAAACAGCGCGCAACTGAGCGCAACTGAGCGCAACATGACACAACTTGTATGAAACTAAGCACAACTCTATCGCTACTGAACACAACATCGCGGTTTTTACCACTGAAAA
>CAZYQN010000010.1:0-76492 GCA_964649955.1 uncultured Pirellulales bacterium | reverse complement strand
AACCTGTTAATCCTGTCAAAAAACTACAAACTACAAACTACAAACTACAAACTACGAACTAAGAACTAATTTCCGTGTCTTTTCCGTGTTTTCAGTGGTAAAAACAGCGATATTGTATTCAGTTTCATACAAGTTGCGTCAAGTTCCCACACACTTGCGCTCAGTTACATACAAGTTGTGTCATGTTGCGCTCAGTTGCGCGCTGTTGCGCTCAGTTTCAGACACATAAAAAACACCAAAAACCGCATTATCACCATCAAAAACGCAATTTATATCAACTTCTAAATGTGCCATCAAGATAAGTAGAGTAAGTAGATGTAGTAATACATAATAGGGGTGATGCACATAGAAAAAAAGATAAATATAATCTGTATTATTTGTTTTCAGGTGTCCGGGAATTCAGTTCTGCGATGATCATCTCCGCTTCCGGCCAACCCCCGGCGGCATTGTACCACAGCCCTGGCCGGCTCTTGCGATACAGAAAATACCCAACCGTCGCCAAATGTTCCTGTCTGCTTTGAGCATAGGGATAAATCGATAGGGCGGCCCCGGAGGGGTCGTTATTCGTCTTTAGCAATGTCGCCAACGTATCGGCTGCACCTTCTGCAAACAGTCCCGCCGGATAGACACCATTCACATCTATCTGCCAGACCTGATAATGCTGAACCTTCTTTTTGCTGCCTTCGGGTGCTGCTTTTGGACCTCTGTCAATAACCAATATCCTTAAGCTGTTCAATCTGCCGGTCCAACCGAAATCATCACGCAGCAATCCCTTCAGTAATTCGCTTTGTTTCTTAAGAAGCTGAGCGGTTTCAAACTTCAGATCAGCCGCGGCCTGTTTCATCTGCCGCTCAAAATCGGCAATGGCCTCTGCGACTTTTCCCTCAGCACAGCGAATCGCCTTTTGTACGAGCATTGCATAATCAGCCTCGCCGTGTTCCTGACAGCACAGACCATGGCAGGATTGCATCTGGCGATACGGGCAGCTTTGAGGATTCCCGCTGTCCAGCAGGGCGGGATTGCGGCAGAGTACAAAGGCGGTGTTCAGACAGTCGCAAAACTGAGCCGCACTCCGGCGGTTGGGAAACGGCCCGAACAGATCGGCCTGCTCATCGCTTTCCACAGCAGTAGTAAGTGAAAAGAAAGGAAATGCTCGCCCGCGGTCGATCGCCGCATACTCCCGTCGCGGGAGACTGAGCCACTGTTTCCATTCTTTGCCGAATACCGCGTGAGTCAACCGCTGGTAAAGCAAATGCCTTTGAAAATCGTTATCACAGCAGCCGTAAAAGATAGTTTGCGTAATCGCGCCAAGGTCTGCTTTGCGTCGCGGAGTTTCATCTATTGGCTCATTTAGCCGTGACCGGCTCAGGCCTCTCAGATTTGCTGTTTGTACAAGCTGAATAGGGCGATTCTGGCCATCAGTAAAAAGTAAAACGCCCCTGCGGGCGGGAAGCTCCGCAAGGGCGTCAGATTCTGTTTGGGATGCCGTCAGAGTCAGAGAACCATCAAAAAGCGATTCCCATTCGGCATTCATCAGACCCTCATACCGCTGATGACGGTATCAAAGGCCATTTTATCGTTGACAACGCCTTGCACCATAGCCGAAAACTGCCGGCTGCGAACCTTGTGAATATGGCCCAGCAGATACAAGCGATCCCCCGGCACGACGGTCTCACGGAATTTCGTTTCGTCAATACCGGCAAAGCCAATAAATCCGTCAAGTCCGTAAATGCGTTTCATAAAGAAGCTGCACAATTGAGCCGCCGCTTCGACCATGATAACACCCGGCATAATAGGCCGTCCCGGAATATGACCGCGAACCCAGAATTCCTTGTCCGTTACATCTTTGTAACCAAGACACAGCATCCGCGGCAGATCATGCCAGATGATCGCATCAAGCTGTGACATTTCATAGGACTGGGGGTTGACTTCGGCGATCGCCTGGCGGTCAAACTCTACTTTATTCAAATCCAGATCCGTCAACTCAAATAAACGGGTCGGCGGCATGAACACCTCATTTCCATACAAATGATTTCTGTGACGCGATTGTACACGTCCGTTCCGGATACGTACTATTCGTCAGTGGAACGGATCTCAAGAATATTATTACGGACATTCTGGGCCGCTTGTTTGATCATCTGCATTTGCTTGCGGACGCGCGTTCCCGCTGCCTTATTGCCGCCTTCGGCCTTTTGGATATCCGATTCAATCTCCGCGACGAGGGTCTTCAGTTCTTCGTAAGCCTGCATGTATCATACCTCCTGAGCAGTAAGTAAAAATTAGTCATTTATCGTAAAAACCGGTAACAAGTTGGCTTTTTTACCGGTTTAGACGGCTTTTTGCAACCTTTTTTTTGGTTTACAGGGAAATTTATCCAAACAGTTTTTTGGCCAGTTCCGCTATCCGCTGACCGCGCCGGGCACATTGATTCAGTACTCGCTCGTCGGGTTTGCTGATGGATACCGGACCGTAATGGTCTCCTTGAGTGTCGCCCTGTATTATCATTCCGTGGATAAGCATTGTGTGGAGTATCTCACAGATCGTTGTTTCATTGCCTCCGGCGATATTGGCTGAACTGGAAAAGGCTGCGCCGATTTTCCCGTCGAGTTTACCGTGCCGGCTGACGGATTCGTCAAAGAATGCCGCAACGGGGGCGGCGGGGCGTCCGTAATAGGTTGGGGACCCGACGACGATTGCATCCGCTGTCAGCAATTCATCAACCTTGGTATCCGTGACACTTTTGCATTTGGTGGGCACGCCGGCTTTTTCCATAGCATCGGCAATGGCCTTGGCCATAGTTTTGGTGTTGCCGCTGCGGGAATAATAAAGAACTAATCCACTGGCCATATCAGTCTTGTCCTTTCGCTTCAGATTCCTGCTTTAGAGGTTCTATATTCTTTTGGAAATGTTCCGGAGTTTCAACCGTAAAAATGCGTTTTTCAATTTTTTTATTGGTCTGAATCTCTAAGAACCGAATATCGTAAACATCCCCCTGGGTTGACAGAGCACGCACTCGATAGGGCAGATAAGTTTTTTGGTCAATCCAGAAATCGATGGTTTTATAATCTTTACTGTAACGGGATTTCTCGCGAACATTCAACACCAAATGGGCCAAATTAGGTTCGTTTGAAGATGGCTCTGCAAGACTGACATCAAATTCCTTTTCAAATTGTTTGCTTCCGGAAAAACCCACCAGCGGGAAATGGTGACTGATAAAATCGAATGCATCCAGCGGTTTGTCTTCCGGGCTTTGCTGGTAACAATCCATCTGTTCAAGGGCGTAATCGATCTTGGTCAGCCAGACCCCGTCGAATAAATAAATTTCGAGCCGTTTTTCTTCGTCGTAATCATCCTGCTTAAGGGTGTCAAACTGGATCTTGACGCGAGAGCGGGAATCGCTTTTAAGATAATAGAGTGTACCCTTACGGAGCATATGGGAGTCCAGCAGGTCCGGATCCTGGATAAACAGGTATTCGATTTTTGAAGTGCAGGATGTAAGTTTAAGGGAGTTTTCCTGCAGGCGGTCTAAAATAGTCCGGAGGGGGCCGCTGTTAGGATCGGCGGGAGCAGTTTCCGGCGTAGTCGGGGCGGCACAGCAGGCCTCAGCCCCAGCCGTTGAAACGCCGTACAACAAACAGCACAAAATCACACTATACATCACATACAATCTCATAAGAGTCCTTTCACAAGGGATGTTCCAACCGGTCTATTATGGGCAAAACCTCATCCAAATGCAAGATGATATAGTCCGCAAGGTGCTGAAATGTTTCCGCTTTTGCATGGTTTTTCAGCAATACGGCAATGGCTCCTGCATTCCTGGCCGATTCAAGGTCGTGCTTGAAATCGCCGACCACCAAGGTTTGTTCAGGAACGACTCCGAAATGCTGACACAAGGCGCAAACGCCGAATCCGTCCGGTTTTGCAGGCCCGTCTTCGCGGCAGATCATCGCATCGAAATGAAGGCCGTGTTTTCGAGTAACATAGACGGCATTTTCGCGGGTGTTGCGTGTCAGGATGCCCACTGAGATTCCACGTTTCCGCAATTTATCCACAAGATGCGAAGCACCGTCATTTAAAACGGAGTGTTCGGCGGCATTTTTTTCATGGGCGATTAAAATTGCTTCCGCCCGTTGACGCTCAGATTCGGGCATTTGCACAAGCGCTTCCAATACCCCTCCATCTTCGGCCTTAAGTCCCATTTGCCGTCGAATCAGGTCAAAATTCAGAAACGGTTCCGTGAGTGTACCGTCAAGGTCGAAGATGACCGCCTGTATCTTCATATATCTGATTCAAAATCCTTACGCAGCAGCTCGATCAAATAGCGAGCGGCTTTGGTTAAATGTTTATCTTTGCGTATGATAATACCGGTCGGACGGAAAAAGTGTTCGTTTGAAAAAGACACCGCTTTGAGGGTACCGGCGGCCAGTTCACTTCTCAGACACGGTTTAGGCAGGATACTGATGCCGGAATTGATTTCCACTGCCCGTTTAATAGTTTCGATATTGTCAAATTCCATAATAGTACGCACAGAAACACTGTATTTTTTCAGCATCGTGTCCACTTGCTGGCGGGTGGGTACATCGGATGAAAACGCTACGAATTTTTCGCCCTGTAAATGGTGGATGTCAATTTCATTTTCCTGTGAAAACGCATGTTCCGGGGCGCACACGAGCATCATTGTTTCATTCTCAAACGGATAGACCTCGATGTTTTTGTCGCGGCGAGGCAGCGCCACTACTCCGATATCAATGTTGCCCCGCAACAAGCGTTCATAGATGTCTTTAGCATCTTTATACTCTATCGACAGGTGTACATCGGGATAAATACTCATAAACTTTTTAACATAGGGCTGAAGGGTATGCATGCCGATGCTGAATATCGCTGCCAAGTGAATTTTGCAGCTTTGCTGGCTTAATTCGGTAATCTCACTGTTCAACCGCTGGCAACGCTCAATGATATCCTGACAGGCTTGAAGGAAGAGTTCTCCAGCAGCAGTCAACTCAATGGGACGTTTTTTTCGATCCACCAATTGCACCTTGTATTCCATTTCGAGTTGAGCGATCTGCTGAGATACAGCGGATTGGCTGACGCCGTGAATTTCGGCGGCCCGTGAAAAATTTTTCAGTTCCACGACATCACAGAATAGTTTTGCGGTTTCGAGATTCATGATAAGAAATTCTAATCCCATATATTTCAAAAGTTAATTTGTGATTACCGACGATGGGGGTTATTATAAGCCACGTTAATTTTATTGTAAATAAAAAAAATACAACGCATCGATTAATAAGTATTTTTTGTGTTTTGACTGGTTCCTGTAAGTGATTGTCGAAATCGTCCGGAGAATCCGGGTCGATGCATATAAATAATTTTATTAAAAAGACTTAAAATCTGGAGGTTGTGCTATGTCAAATGCGACAAGTTACATTCAATCGATACTGGATATCGTGAAAAGCCGCAATCCCGGCGAGCCGGAGTTTATGCAGGCGGTTTCTGAGGTGCTCGAATCGCTTTTGCCGGTGATTGAGCAGTCTCCGAAGTACCGCGAGCATAAAGTACTTGAACGGATTGTTGAGCCAGAGCGCGTTCTTATGTTCCGTGTTCCGTGGATTGACGACAAGGGGCAGATTCAGGTCAACCGCGGTTTCCGTATTGAAATGAGCAGCGCTATCGGCCCCTACAAGGGCGGTATCCGGTTCCATCCGAGTGTAAACCTTGGCATTCTAAAATTCCTTGCTTTTGAACAGGTTTTTAAGAACTCATTGACCACATTGCCTATGGGCGGCGGCAAAGGCGGCTCGGATTTTGACCCGAAGGGAAAATCAGACAATGAGGTCATGCGGTTCTGTCAGTCCTTTATGACCGAGCTGAGCCGTCATATTGGTGCGAATACCGACGTTCCAGCCGGAGACATTGGTGTCGGCGGTCGTGAAATCGGTTATATGTTCGGACAATATAAGCGTTTACGTAACGAGTTCACCGGCGTTCTGACGGGTAAAAACATTCGTTGGGGCGGTTCGCTGATTCGTCCGGAAGCGACCGGTTACGGCTGTGTCTATTTCGCTCAGAATATGCTCGCTACCAAAGGCGACAGCATTAAGGGGAAAGTTTGTACAGTTTCGGGTTCCGGTAATGTGGCTCAGTATACCGTTGAGAAGATCAATCAGCTCGGCGGCAAGTGTGTCAGTCTTTCGGATTCGACCGGCACGATTTATGATCCGGCCGGTATCAATGAGGAAAAACTGGCGTATGTGCTCGAACTGAAAAATGTGCGTCGCGGCCGTATTAAAGAATATGCTTCCAAGTTTAAAGGCGCTGAATACTATGAGGGCAAGCGTCCATGGGGTATCAAGTGCGATTGTGCATTTCCTTCGGCCACTCAGAATGAAATTTCCGAAGAAGACGCTAAGACTCTTGTCGCCAACGGCTGCAAGCTGGTCAGCGAAGGCGCAAACATGCCTACTGAAGCAGCAGGTGTGGAAGTTTTCCTGAAAGCTAAAATCCTGTACGGTCCCGGCAAGGCGGCCAATGCCGGCGGTGTAGCGGTATCCGGTCTGGAAATGGCCCAAAATGCGATGCATACCAACTGGTCGCGCGAAGAGGTGGATGCCCGGCTCCAGTACATTATGCAGTCGATTCATACTCAGGCCAAAGACGCTGCAGAACGTTATGGAATGCCCGGAAACTATGTTGCCGGCGCCAATATTGCGGGTTTCGTGAAGGTTGCCGATTCAATGATCGATCAAGGAGTTGTCTAAAAAATAGCTTGTAATCCAGAAACAAAAATAAAAGCCCCTTTCTGAAGATTTCAGAAGGGGCTTTTTTATTGTATGCCTAAATCATTGTAATATAGATATTTTACATATCTTTGAGCCAGTCTGAGATAAATATTACAAAATCTTCAAGGTTAACAGTGCCGTTAAAGTCCTTGTCAGCACCGTAACAATTGTCGTACCATGCACATTCCTGAGATTGCCACCATGATGCAAATTGTGTAAAGTCAGTTATATTTACACTTGGTGAGGGCGTCATCACTACTGACACCTCTACGGCTTGATCATAAACCGTAAGAGCATCAACAATACTGCTGTAACCAGCGTATATTACTCTGTATTCCTGATAATGCCCCCAGTCCGGATTTCCGGGCATTTCCAGAACAGCCTGACCGTTCTGGTCTGTTTTCTGCTTGATACTGGAAAGTCCATTCATACCCCAGAGTGGAATAGACACAACTGCATTTTCTATAGGATTGTCATTTTCATCTTTTACTGTAAATGTGACCGGGAAGTATTCTGATGCGCTGAACCATGCCCTGCCAAAAATGGTGCTGTCTTTGAAAATATACAGCCCAGTATAATAGTCCGGTTCAAGGCCGTCTATAATTGTCAGTCGGATCGTATCATTATCAACGTATGCGAAGGTAAACTCTTTGTTCAGGATTCCCGATTTGTCTCCTGCAATAGCGGCACTGAACAGCGAGCTATCAAAGTTTTCTCCGATTCCCAAGCTCTGAATTGTAAGCGTGATATCTTCGGGGGCAGCTTTGATGCCATGAAATCCTTCCTCGGCTTCCAAGACGGACAACATCACAGAAGGTTGTGTGTGACTGACTGACCACCCTCCGGACAAGCTCAGGGGCCATTGCTCATAACCCGGGAAGATCAATGTATGCGAAACAGCATTCGGCTGAGGTGAAATAAAGTATGCCCCGTTGGCCGGATCGATAGTGATACCTTTGTCATGATTCGATGTATGAAATTCTTCTACAGATTCATTTTCATATACAACTTGCAAAAAGCCGTTGATCGGGTTGCCGAAGTTGAGATCGAAGTGGTACAAGACAGAAGCATTCGTTTTGTCCGTAAAAGTAATCAGTTGTGTTCCATCGTTGGATTCTTTACGTTCATGAAGCACTTGCTGGTCATTGTCCATAAGCGTTAAAGTACACGTGTTATAGTTGTCCGGGTACGGGGACCACTGTCCGGGCCAGAGGGTAATCGGGACGGTTCCTTCTGCAATCGGAATCAATCGAAGCCGGAAAACAGCGTCGGATTCAGACGGGGCCTGGTCGATGGTAATGCTGCCGGAAAGCACAATCGTTGCTTTTTTCCAAGTCCCATGAAGGTCTTCATTAGTTACCGATACCAAACTCAGTCCCGATCTGATCTCCAACAGGCTTGCCGAACTGACGGGATTAATAATGGCGGAATCATACCGAATGGAGAATTCGGCATTGGTAAATGAAACGTTTTCGATCGCCAGCAGCAAATCCATATATCCATCTGTTACCGGGGCCCGAAACCACGACCCCGTTGACCAGATGTCAGGCCGGTATGATGTAGCGATCCATGATTTTGGAGTTGCACAGACAATTGCAGAGAGGAGTACTACAGAAACCCAAACAGACACTTTTTTACATAAACTTTCCATCTCAACCTCCGCGGCAGAATTTTCTTTTCTCATCCTCACGACGTTTTGTTTACCGAACCCTCCGTGTTTTCCCTTAATTTTGGTATAACAAAAGTACGCCTATAATAACAAGATACCTTAAGGATGTCAAGAGTATAGTGCGGAACAGGGATGGTAAATATCTATGGAAAAATCCAAAAACAATGTATTTTTCTATTGCGGAAAAGGGTTACAAATTTGTATGATAGATACGATATTGCAACAAAAATGTGCTAAAACAGGTAATTTTACAGAAAATCCGGTTGGTTTTTGGCCGGAAAGAGGTAGAAATGGCAAAAAAACTGGGAAGAGAAGTCGAGCTGCTGGCAGATGTGGCCAAGGCGTTTGCGGATTCACTGAATCTGGAGGCAACGCTGGAGTCTATCCTGAAGGCTCTGGAAATCCATGTGTGTCTTGAACGCGGGGCGATTACGCTTTTGGATGCCGAAAGAGAGATGATCACCATCAAGGTGGCGCATGGTCTAAGCGATGAGTCCAAAAAACAGGTAACGTATAAAGTCGGTGAGGGGGTCACCGGACTGGTCGTTCAAACCGGAAAAGAAGTTGTGGTGCCGGATATCAGCAAAGACCCGCGTTTTTTGGCTAAAACCGGTCAACGCAGCTATACCAAAGGACAGCGTATTGCTTTTTTCTGTGTACCGATCAAACTGGAGGGAAAGACCATCGGGGCCATCAGTGTTGATCGCAAGGTGCGCACAGGGGATGACTTCGACGCTCATGTCCGTCTGCTTGAAGTCGTAGCGACGATGATCGCACAGGCCGTCAAGCTGAACAAACTTGTGGAAACCGACCGAAAGGAGTTACGTACCGAGAACGAACGGTTGCTGCGGGAGTTGAAGAGCAAGTTTAATATCAATAACATGGTCGGGACCAGCAGTGCGATGGTCGAGGTTTATCGCCTGATCGAGCAGGTGGCTAACAGTAATGCGACGGTCCTGATCCGGGGTGAAAGCGGTACGGGAAAGGATCTAATCGCCCATGCCGTTCATTACAACAGCTATCGTGCAGAGAAGCCGTTCATCAAAGTAAATTGTACGGCCTTGCCGGAAAACCTGCTTGAAAGCGAGCTATTCGGGCATGAAAAGGGGGCTTTTACCGGGGCAGTTGATCGAAAAATGGGGCGTTTTGAACTTGCCAACGGCGGGACGATATTCCTGGATGAGATCGGAGATTTTTCGCTCAATCTTCAGGTCAAGCTGCTTCGCGTCATTCAGTTTAAGGAGTTTGAACGAGTCGGAGGATATGAGACGATAAAATCCAATGTTCGCATCATTGTTGCGACGAATAAAAATCTTGAAGAAGAGATAAAGAACGGACTGTTCCGTGAAGATTTGTATTATCGTATCAATGTATTTCCGATTTATATGCCGCCGCTGCGCGACCGTAAAAATGACGTGATGCTGCTGGCGGATTTTTTTCTTGAAAAATGTGCAAAGGAAAACGGAAAGAACATCAAACGTATTTCGACACCGGCAATCGAGATGCTGACCAGTTATCACTGGCCCGGTAATGTGCGGGAGCTTGAAAATTGCATAGAAAGGGCGGTATTGCTGTGTGATGAAGATGTGATCCGGTCGGACCATCTGCCGCCGTCGCTTCAGATGGTGCGAAAAAATAAAGAAACGGATGCGCTGACGTTGCCTGAGAAAGTCGAAAATCTCGAACGTGAGATGATTGTCGATGCGCTTAAAAAAACCGGGGGTTGTCAACGTCGTGCTTCGGCGGAGTTGGGTCTAACGCAGCGTATTCTGGGCTATAAGATAAAAAAGTACGATATCCTGAAACGCGGATAATGCGACAATAATGTATCAGTTTAGTCAGGGCGTTACATAAATGTAACGCCTTTTTTGTTTTCAAATATTTGCGTGCATATCTTTAACTATATTGTCTGTATGATCTTACAGGTAATCTCTGGTCGGGCCTCTTTGTGGAACACCCTTTGCTAATTCCCCATTCGTGCGATGATTGTAAAACAGGCCTGTTATCTGCAAGCACGCTAAAAGAAGAAACAATGAAACCAAGAGAATCAGGAGAATGCAAATGAGTTACACGAAAACCGCTGTTGTGTTGAGTCTGACGGTGCTGCTGGGAGCCGGGGTTTATGCCGAGCAGGCTGTTGGGATTGATGTGTCCGCTGATTTCTTCGGCAAGTATGTCTGGCGAGGTCAGAATCTGAATGATGCGACAGTCTTTCAGCCGGGGATTGGTATTACGTATGGGGGATTGACCGGGTCGATCTGGGGCAGTCTGGATATGACGGATGAAAATGATAACCGTTATGATTTCACTGAATATGATTTTTCAATCGATTACAGTGCATCATTACCAGTTGTGGAAGGCGCAGGCTTTTCGGTGGGTGTTATCAATTACCGCTTTCCGAGCCTTACGCCGACCAGTACGACGGAAGTCTATTGCGGATTCAACTTTGATTTGCCGTTAAGCCCGTCTGTAACGGTTTATCGCGATGTCGATCAGGCGGACGGTACCTATGTATCTTTCGGCGTCGGGCATACTTTCGAAAAAGTATTTCAGTTGTCCACCGATATACCGGTCGGCATGGAGATCGGCGCCAGTGTCGGCTGGGCCGATTCAAAGTATAACAATTTCTATTGGGGCGTCGACAACAGCAAGATGAATGATTTGACCCTGTCGCTATCATTCCCGCTGGAAGTGAACGGTTGGACGGTATCGCCGAGTGTGAATTATGTGACGCTGCTGAGCAATGATATTCGAAGGACTGACGTGTATGATACAAAAAGCGATTATGTGTTTGCGGGCATCAGTTTGTCAAAGAGTTTTTAAGAAACAATAATGAACTCAATGTATTGTGAGGATAGCTATTATGAACAGTCTGAAAGAAAAGAGTTATTACAGGAAGACGTTATGGATACTTATGGTGGTGCTGCTGGCCGGAACATACGCAGCGGCACAGGACGAGGCGGCAGTCGTTGACGCGGCGTCGGTCAAAGAAGAATTGCAAACCAATCTGAATATTGTGTGGACCTGCATCGCCGCGTTTCTTGTATTCTTTATGCAGGCCGGATTTGCAATGGTTGAGACCGGTTTTACCCGAGCCAAGAATGCGGTTAACATTATTATGAAAAATTTGATGGACTTTTCCGTCGGGACCATTGCCTTTTTCTTTGTCGGGTTCGGTTTGATGTTCGGTGAAACCAACGGGCTGTTCGGTACCACTCTGTTCGGTATGTCGGGTGTCGAGCCAGGCAGCGACTGGAACTGGACGTTTCTGATATTCCAGACGGTGTTTGCGGCTACCGCTGCGACGATCGTTTCCGGAGCGATGGCAGAACGGACCAAATTTGTCAGCTATCTGGTTTACAGCTTTTTTATCAGCCTGCTTATCTACCCGATCTTTGGATCGTGGGCCTGGGGCAGTCTGCTGAATGGAAACGGCTGGCTGGAAGGAATGGGCTTTTTGGATTTTGCCGGATCGACTGTTGTTCACTCTGTCGGGGGGTGGCTGGCGCTGGCAGGAGCGATCATTCTTGGACCGCGGTTAGGCAAGTATGGTCTTGACGGCAAGCCCAAAGCGATACTGGGGCATAATATACCGCTGGCGGCGCTGGGTGTGTTTATTTTGTGGTTCGGCTGGTTCGGTTTTAATCCCGGCAGCACCACGACCGGGGATGGGTCGATCGGTTACATTGCCGTAACCACCAATATTGCGGCGGCCGCCGGGGCAGTCATGGCACTGTTTGCTTCATGGATTTTGCTAAAGAAGCCAGACGGTTCAATGGCTCTAAACGGTGCGCTGGCGGGTTTGGTATCGATTACTGCGCCGTGCGACGGAGTCAGTCCGATCGGAGCGCTGTTGATCGGTTCCGTCGGAGGTGTTCTGGTTGTGTTGAGCGTGCTGTTTATCGACCACATCCTGAAGATCGATGACCCGGTGGGAGCGGTGAGCGTGCATGGGGTATGCGGTGCCTGGGGAACGTTGTCGGCGGGTTTTTTCAATATGGAGACCGGATTGTTTTACGGGGGCGGCATACATCAATTATTTGTCCAAGCGGTTGGTGTGGTTACAGCCTTTACCTGGGCGTTTGGACTCGGATTATTGCTGTTCTGGATACTGAGCAAGACAATCGGTCTGCGTGTTTCCGCAGAAGAAGAAATGAAAGGGCTGGATATCGGCGAGCACGGTATGGAAGCCTATAGCGGATTCCAAATCTTTAATTAAAATGAACCCAATATCAGTGTGGAGTAATGCCTATGAAACTCATAATAGCGTATATTCAGCCGTACAAGCTTGAAGACGTCAAAAAGTCTTTGACTCGTGCGGATGTCGGAAAAATGTCAGTCACCAATTCATTGGGCTGCGGCGCTCAAAAGGGATATCATGAGAGCTATCGTGGGGTAGAATTTGATGTGAATTTGCTTAAAAAAGTCCGGCTTGAGATCGCGGTGAATGAAGATTATGTTGAGAAAACGATTGACGCCATCATTTCTGCGGCCCGGACCGGACAAATCGGTGATGGAAAAATATTCGTGATGGACCTTGTTGATTGCGTTCGCATCCGGACGGGTGAACGCGGCGGAAAGGCAATCGGATAGACATGACAGATGTATCGTAGGAAACAATAAATAATTACAATAATGTAATAAAAGCTTTCCGAAATTACATTATTGTCAATAATTACAGGTTTTTTCGGTTTCGTGGGTATAGTTTTAACCCTTTTTGCTGAATGCAGTTAGATATGGAACGCTGAACCTTTGAGTGTTTGGCACGTGGCTTGCGATGCTCTAATCAGCTACCGCCGGTGTAGGCGGTACATCTGAACGAGTATTAGATAGTCAGGAGAGACATTTGTGAGCGACGGAACCATGAACAAACGATTCAACTGTATCAGAATGTCTGCTGCGGCGATTGCAGGTCTGGTGTTGTCAGGTGCAACGGCATATGCTTCTGAAAATCCGGCAGATAAATTAATGACGTTTCAGCAGAGCCTGGATACGGTATGGGTTTTAATAGCGGCGTTTTTGGTGTTCTTCATGCAGGCCGGCTTCGGCATGGTCGAAGCCGGCTTTATTCGGGCCAAGAATACCTGTAATATATTAACAAAGAATTTTCTGGATTTCTGCATGGCTTCGCTGGGATTTTTCTTAGTGGGGTACGCGTTAATGTTCGGGAGCGGCAACGGTTTTGTCGGTACAAAAGGGTGGATGTTATTTGGTTTGGAGGATACCGTAGGGACACTGCCATTGTTTGCTTTCTGGTTATTTCAGGCGGCATTTTGCGGTGCGGCGGCGACGATTGTTGCAGGCGGTATGGCTGAACGTATGAATTTTAAGGCGTATCTTCTTTATTCGTTTTTGATTTCCGCCGTGGTGTATCCGATAATCGGTCATTGGATTTGGGGCGGGGGTTGGCTAAGCAAGATGGGATTTTCAGATTTTGCCGGGTCGACCGTTGTTCATACCACCGGGGGGATTGCGGCTTTAATCGGTACGCTGATGCTCGGACCCCGTTACGGCAAGTATGGCATTGACGGCAAACCTCGTGCTATCGCCGGTCACAACATTCCATTAGCATCACTGGGCGTATTTATTCTCTGGTTTGGCTGGTTCGGATTTAATCCAGGCTCGACTCTCGGGGTTATCAACGGAGGACAGGATATTGCACGTGTAGCTATCAATACCAATATGGCGGCAGCATTGGGCGGTATTGCGGCTATGGCAACAGTCTGGATACGGTTCGGTAAGCCCGACCTGTCGATGGCGATGAACGGAGCATTGGCCGGGCTGGTGGGTATTACAGCCCCCTGTGCCTACGTTGAGCCGTGGGCGGCGTGTGTAATCGGTATAACCTCGGGCATTATTGTGGTACTTGGTGTTGAGTTATTGGATAAACTTCAAATTGATGACCCCGTCGGTGCTGTGCCTGTGCATGGAATGTGCGGGATATGGGGAACGCTGTGTGTGGGGATTTTCGGCAAGACGGAACTGGGGCTTGCCAATCCGGGATTTGTTTACAGTGGAAATCCGATGCAGTTTGGAATTCAAATTGTCGGCAGCATTGCTACAGTGATATTTGTACTGGTCACTATGGGGACGATTTTCAAACTTATCGATTTGGCTGTAGGATTGCGTGTCAATCGGACAGAAGAGCTGCGGGGTCTGGATATCGGCGAACACGGCATGGAAGCATATTCGGGATTCCAGGTCTTCAGTACCACATAATTTATCTTATTGCATGAGGAGATTTACGCATGAAATTGATTGTCGCTTATATTCAACCGCATAAATTAGATGATGTGAAAAAGGCTTTGGTCAAGGCTGATGTCGGTAAGATGTCTGTTACGAATTCGCTGGGTTGCGGCGAACAGATGGGATACGAAGAGAGCTATCGCGGGATACGTTTTGAAGTCAATTTACTCAAAAAAGTCCGTTTGGAGATCGCGGTCAACGAAGATTATGTTTCTAAGGCAATTGAAGCGATTATTTCTGCGGCCCGTACCGGTGAAATCGGGGATGGAAAGATATTTGTTCTTGATCTGGTGGATTGCATCCGCATTCGCACGGGAGAACATGGCTCTAAAGCGATCGGATGACGCGAGTTGTTGCGGAAGTATTACATTTTTGTCTTAGTATGGATTGCTGTGTTACAATAATGTAACTTTCCGACAAATCTGCTGCTGACTAAAATGGTTGCTAAGTTATTGAATTAAAAGGTTATATGGGTGATTTTGTCAGACAGCTCGAATATGGTACATAATTTGCTAAATACTATTGTCAGCGGCTGAAAACGCTGTTTTGAAAGGAACCCAATGAGTACTTTCAACGCATTGTCATCCGAGGGTTTGTCCCTGTTTTCACGGACGTGCCATTTTTGCCCGGGACAAGACCCGCACAAGATTTCGCTGAACCGGATAAAGCAGACCTTTTGGTTTGCCCAGCCGTGACAGCGACGATCCACAGGACAAACATCCGAACATTGGGTTCAGGGCAAGACAGGTTTTTTCGTTGCTGCCGTGAAGCGGCGAAACGCCTTCTTGCCCCCCTGTATCCGGGTGTCCGGCAGCCTTTCGGCGCAGATGAATTGCTTGACTTTGCCGTTGAATGTGTGATACTGTCTTGTGATTCATTCCGCGGCCAGTAATTGGTGTCAGATTTCAACGAATTATGTGATGAAACGGGTTTATAAACTATTTTCTATGGAGTATGTATGAGCAATCAAGTTCAAATCACCGAAGTTTTCGGCGCGAACGTTTTTAACGATGCGGTCATGCGGCAGCGGCTCCCCAAGACGATCTATCGTGAATTCGTCAAAGCCCGCAACGGCAACAGCGAAATGACACAGGCAATCGCCGATGTGCTGGCCAATGCGATGAAGGACTGGGCTTTGGAGCATGGTGCGACGCACTATTCGCACTGGTTTCAGCCGATGACCGGGTTGACGGCTGAAAAACATGACTCATTCATTTCGCCCACGCCGGACGGCAAGACCATTCTTGAGTTCAGCGGAAAGGAATTGATCAAGGGCGAACCGGATGCTTCTTCCTTCCCTTCGGGAGGGCTACGTGCCACATTTGAAGCACGCGGTTATACCGCATGGGACTGCACGTCTCCGGTTTTCCTGAAAGGCAAGACGCTTTATATCCCTTCGGCATTCTGCTCTTATACCGGCGAAGCACTGGATAAAAAGACACCTTTACTGCGTTCCATGGAAGCTCTAAGCAAACAAGCCGTCCGCGTGCTTCGTGTTCTGGGTGATCAGCAGGTCAGCAGTGTGGTCACTACACTGGGGCCTGAGCAAGAGTATTTTCTTGTCGATCGAAAGTTTTTTGAGAAGCGTCTGGATTTGGTGCTGGCCGGTCGAACTCTGTTCGGCGCTCCGTCCCCTCGCGGGCAGGAAATGGAAGATCATTATTTCGGTGCCCTGCATGAGCGTGTTGCGGCTTATATGAATGAAGTTAACCACGAGTTGTGGAAACTGGGTGTTTCTGCCAAGACACAGCACAATGAAGTGGCTCCGGCGCAGTATGAATTGGCGCCGATCTTTGCTACTGTGAATGTGGCGACGGATCATAATCAAATCACTATGGAAACATTGCAGAAAGTAGCGCTGCGTCACGGCTTTGTCTGCCTGCTGCATGAAAAACCCTTTGCGGGCGTGAACGGATCGGGCAAACACAACAACTGGAGTCTCTCAACCGATACGGGTATCAACCTGCTTGAACCGGGCAACACTCCCCATGAAAATATGGTCTTTATGGTATTTCTGTGTGCTGTTATCCGTGCAGTTGACAAGTATGCACGTTTGCTGCGGGCTGCTGTTGCCAATCCAGGCAATGAACATCGGCTGGGGGCCAATGAAGCCCCTCCGGCGATCGTTTCGGTCTTTCTGGGAGACCAGCTAACGGATATCTTTGAACAACTTGCCACCGGCGGAGCCAAGTCCAGCAAGCAGGGGGGCAATCTCAAACTGGGCAGTTCCACGCTGCCGCCTCTGCCGAAAGACTGCACTGACCGAAACCGGACCAGTCCGTTTGCCTTTACGGGCAACAAGTTTGAGTTCCGAATGGTCGGGTCCAGCCAATCCACAGCGGGTCCGTGTTTTACACTGAATACGATGGTTGCCGATACTCTGATGGAAATTGCTGACGAACTGGAACGTTCCAAGGATGTCAAAGGGGATGCGCAGAAACTGCTTAAAAAGATTGCAACAGAGCATTCGCGGATTATCTTTAACGGCGATAATTACTCCGAAGAGTGGGTCAAGGAAGCCGAAAAGAGAGGCTTACCGAATATCCGGTCAACGGTTGAATCGATAGAAACAATTCTCGAAAAGGAGAATGTTGAACTCCTGAAACGGCATAATGTTCTGAGCAAACATGAACTGCATGCCCGGACTGAGATTCTGCTGGAAAACTACAGCAAGACGCTGAACATTGAAGCCAATGTAACGCTCAATATCGCCAAGCGTCAGATTCTGCCGGCCTGCATCCACTACACCGCAGAGCTTGCTTCATCGGTAAACGGGATGGCTGCGGCGGGGATTACTCCGGCCGTACAGAAACGCGAACTCGAAAAAACCAACAGCCTGATCGAAGATTTGAGTTCAGCCATTACTGCCCTTGAGAAGGCTGTAGGCAAAGCCAAAGCTACTGAAAAGGTTTTGGCCAAGGCAAAATGCTATCGCGACGATGTGGTTTTGGCTATGCTGGAAGTCCGTAAGGCGGCCGATACCCTTGAAATGATCGTGGATGCCGACCTGTGGCCTTTGCCCAGTTATGCGGAGATGCTGTTTATCAGATAACAGGGAATTCCTGTAAAGCATTTAAACTAAAAAGGATAAAGACCCTGTCGGACAGTTTTATCTCTGTTCGTCAGGGTCATTTTCTGTCGATAATAAGTAAAAGTTAACATAAGACAGTCTAATTGAGAAATTAACAGTAATAATAAAAACGTATTGACTTAAGATGCATTTTTTACTATTCTGACGTGTCGGATGTTTGCATGAAGAATGTGGCTTTTGTAATTGGGAATCAAGAATGTCAGTAATGCCGAAAGATCAAGGGCTTTATGAGTCCCGGCGAGAGCATGACGCCTGCGGGATCGGGGCGGTTGTGAATATCTCGGGAAAACGCGACCATTCGATTATCGAGTATGGGAAGCAGATATTGTTAAACCTGCATCATCGCGGCGCCGCCGGTTCCGATGACGTAACGGGTGACGGGGCGGGGATACTGACCCAGATTCCGCACCAGTTTTTTGAAGCTGAAGCCAAACGACTTGGCTTTTCTCTTGGAGAAGCGGGACGTTACGGTGTCGGGATGGTGTTTGGACCGAAGAATCCGGAATTGCGCGACATCTGTGATCGTCTTCTTGAAAAGGCTGTCGTATCGTACGGGCTGAAGGTTCTGGGATGGCGTGATGTGCCGGGTGACAATTCCTGCCTGGGGCAGATCGCCCTGTCGGCTGAGCCGAGCAACAAACAAATCTTTATCGATGGGGGCGGACTTGCTGAAGAGACACTGGAATGCCGGTTGTATATGATCCGGCGGAGGGCCGAACGGCTGGTCCGTGAGCAATTCGGCGAATCGGCGGAAGATTTTTATATTACGTCGCTGTCGTGCCGGACGGTATGCTATAAAGGGATGTTTATGGCGTGGCAGTTGTTTGCCTACTATCCCGATCTGGCCGATGAGCGTTATATTTCAGCATTGGCGACGGTACATCAGCGGTACAGTACCAATACATTTCCAAGCTGGAGGTTGGCCCAGCCATTCCGCTGCATTGCACATAACGGCGAGATCAATACTCTCAGCGGTAATCGCAACTGTATGAAAATGCGTGAAACACGGCTGGCGTGCAAACGGTTCGGCGATGATTTGTCGGATGTGATTCCGGTACTGGACAATAAAGCCAGCGATTCGGCGTGTTTTGACAGTATGCTTGAATTACTGGTACGAGCCGGACGCAGTATGCCGCATGCGATGATGATGCTGGTGCCGGAGGCTTTTGGCGTCAAGTATCATATCAGTACGGATAAGCGGTCTTTTTATGAATACCATTCGTCGATTATGGAGCCGTGGGACGGACCGGCGGCGATGGTCTTTACAGACGGGCGGCTGTTGGGGGGGACACTGGACCGCAACGGGCTAAGGCCGAGCCGCTATACAATTACGACAGATGGGCTGGCGATTCTGGCCAGTGAGACGGGCGTGGTGGAGTTTCCGCCGGAAAAAGTGCGTCAGAAAGGGCGTCTTCAGCCCGGTAAGATGTTTTTGGTGGATACGGTTGAAGGACGCATTATCACCGATAATGAGATCAAAAGCAAAGTGGCCCGGCAGAGGCCTTATCGTCGGTGGCTCAACGAAAATCGGATCGAGCTGCGGGGATTATTTGATACGCCGCACCTTGAGGCGGGTGATCCGGCAACACTGGCGGCGCGGATGCGGATGTTCGGTTATACACGCGAAGAACTGAAGATGGTGGTATCGCCGATGGCAGTTAACGGCCAGGAGCCGGTCGGTTCGATGGGGAATGATGCGGCTCTTGCAGTACTGAGTGACCGACCGCGGCTGCTGTATGATTATTTCAAGCAGATGTTTGCCCAGGTGACCAATCCGCCGATCGATCCGCTGCGGGAAGGGTTGGTGATGAGCCTGATGAGTTACACCGGCAAGAAGCTTAATATCCTGGATGAAACACCGCAGCACTGCCGTCAGCTAAAACTGCCGCATCCGGTACTGACCAATGAAGATATGATTCGACTGCGTGCGGTCAAACGAGGTGATTTCAGCGTCCATACGGTCAATACCGTTTTTGTACCGAATGCCTCTGAGCCGACGCTGGGACTTGAACAGGCTCTTGAGCGGGTGGTGGAGGATGTCCGTCGGGCCATTACTGAACACGATGCTTCGCTGATTATTCTCAGCGACCGTACCGCCGATGAGTATACGATGCCGATTCCGGCTTTGCTGGCGATTTCGGCAGTGCATCACGGATTGATTGAGCTTGGCCTTCGCGGGGAAGCGGGTCTGATCGTTGAAACGGGCGAAGCGCGTGAGGTGATGCATTTTTGTCTTTTGTGCGGTTATGGAGCCAATGGCATTAATCCTTATATGGTGTTTGAGATGCTTAATCATCTGCATCAGACGGGAGACCTGCCAGTAGACCTTGATCCGACACAGATTGCGGATAATTATATTGCATCGATCAAAAAAGGTCTGCTTAAGACGATGAGCAAGATGGGTATTTCGACGCTGCGGAGTTATTTCAATGCCCAGCTTTTTGAGGCCATCGGATTGAATAAAGACCTTATCCAGCGTTACTTTACCGGCACCAGTTCCCGTATCGGCGGAATCGGTCTGGAACAGATTGCCCGCGATGTGCAACGTCGTCATACTGAAGCCTATTCGCCGAGGCGGTTAGGATCGCTGGAACTGGATTTCGGCGGTGAGTATCATTTCCGTGTTGACGGGGAACGGCATTTGTGGAACCCGACGACGGTCGGCCGGATGCAGCATGCGGCGGTCTATAACGATGCGGCTGCCTATGCGGATTTTGCCCGTGCAGTCAACGATCAATCCCGTCAAAGCTGTACGCTTCGGGGTTTGTTTGAATTTGTGCCGGGTAATCCTGTTTTGCTTGAAGAGGTTGAGCCGGTTGAAGCTATTGTCAAACGTTTCTGTACAGGTGCTATGAGTCACGGCTCGATCAGTAAAGAAGCTCACGAGTGTATGGCGGTCGCGATGAATCGTCTGGGTGGAATGAGCAATACCGGCGAGGGGGGGGAAGATGCAGCCCGCTATGCAACGGAATCCAACGGCGATTCGAAAAATTCGGCGATCAAACAAGTTGCCAGCGGGCGGTTTGGCGTAACAATCAATTATTTGGCGAATGGCCGTGAGATACAAATCAAAATGGCACAGGGCGCCAAGCCCGGCGAGGGCGGACAGCTTCCCGGCAAGAAAGTCACTGAAGAAATTGCCAAGCTGCGGTATTCGACGCCGGGCGTGACGCTGATTTCACCGCCGCCGCATCATGATATTTACTCAATTGAGGATTTGGCACAACTTATCTATGATCTTAAATGCAGCAATCCCGAAGCAAAGGTATCAGTCAAGCTGGTCTCGGAAGTCGGTGTCGGTACTATTGCGGCAGGTGTTGCCAAAGGGAATGCAGACGAGGTGCTTATCAGCGGACACGACGGCGGTACGGGTGCAAGCCCCTTGTCTTCTATCAAACATGCCGGGTGTCCATGGGAGATCGGACTGGCGGAAACGCAGCAGGTCCTGGTGCTCAACAAGCTGCGCGATCGTATCCGTGTTCAGACCGACGGCCAGCTTCGAACCGGTCGTGACGTAGTCGTTGCGGCATTATTGGGTGCAGAACAATTCGGATTCGGAACCGCTGCACTGGTGGCAATGGGTTGTACGCTGCTGCGGAAATGTCACGAAGGTGCGTGTACGTATGGAATTGCTACGCAGGACCCGGAACTGCGGAAACGTTTTGCAGGGAGACCCGAATATATCGAACGGTATCTGCGGTTTGTAGCTGAGGAAGTGCGGCAACTTATGGCTGAACTCGGATTCCGTACCGTCAACGAGATGGTCGGGCGGGTGGATCGACTTTCTACGCGGAAAGCGATCGACCATTATAAAGCCAAAGGGCTTGACTTTTCGATGCTCTTTTATCAACCCGAACACACAGATGCCAAGCAGCGATACAATTCAAGCGTTCAGCCCAAACGGCTTGATGACCACCTGGACTGGGATATCATCAAGAAAGCTCAGTCGGCAATTGAAACAGGACAGCCGGCGGCATTTGAAATGCCGATTAAAAACACCAATCGAACGGTTGGAACGATACTAAGCAACCGTATCGTGAAAAAATACGGCGAAAAAGGTCTGCCGGACGATACGATACAGATTACGTTCAGAGGGTCGGCGGGTCAAAGTTTCGGTGCGTTTCTGTCCAAGGGCATTACACTGCATTTGATCGGCGACAGCAATGACTACCTCGGCAAGGGATTGAGCGGCGGGCGCATTATTGTCGAAACGCCGCCGGGATCGCTGTATATGGCACACGAAAATATAATCGTCGGCAATACATTGCTGTATGGAGCTACTCGTGGCGAAGCCTTTATTAACGGTATGGCCGGAGAACGGTTCTGCGTACGCAACAGCGGGGCCACGGCAGTTGTTGAGGGGGTCGGTGATCACGGCTGCGAATATATGACCGGCGGAATGGTGGTGGTGCTGGGCAAGACCGGCTGTAATTTTGCGGCGGGAATGAGCGGCGGCATTGCCTATGTCCTGGATGAAATGCAATTATTTGATACACTCTGTAATCTTGACATGGTTGATCTGGAGAGTGTCTGGCGGCAGGATGACAAAGACCTGCTGTACGGTCTTATTCAAAAACATGAACGATTGACACGAAGCACACGAGCCAAACGTATTCTCAATGCCTGGCCTGATATGGTCAGCCGGTTTGTAAAGGTTATACCGACTGACTATCGTATGGCACTGGAACGGATGCGGCTGACCGAGGCACGTGATACAGAGACAACCCCGGCGACCGAGGAGGTGTTCCATGGCTAAAGCGAGAGGCTTTCTTGAATATCAGCGACAAAATGTAGGTTATCGCCCGGTTGCGGAACGTATCGGAGATTTTAGGGAAATTGAAATTCCGCTGACTCCCGATGCCATCAAGCAACAGGCCGCGCGGTGTGCTGACTGCGGGATTCCGTTCTGTCACGGGGCCGGCTGTCCGGTTGCCAATCGCATTCCGGAATTTAATGAGTTGGTATATCAAGGTCAATGGCGTCAGGCGTGCGAAAATCTGCATTCAACGAACAATTTTCCGGAGGTTACGGGGCGCATCTGTCCGGCACCGTGTGAGACAGCTTGTACGCTGGCAGTTAATGATAAGCCGGTATTGATTCGCCATATTGAGCTTCAGATTGTTGAACGCGGCTTTGCCGAGGGGTGGATTGTTCCCCTTAAACCTTTATATAAAAGCGGTAAGCGTGTTGCCGTGATCGGTTCCGGCCCGGCGGGATTGGCGGCAGCTCAACAGCTTGTGCGGGCCGGGCATGATGTTACTGTTTTTGAGCGGGATATCCATCCCGGGGGGCTGTTACGGTACGGCATCCCTGATTTTAAGCTCGAGAAGCGGGTTATTGAGCGGCGTTTGGGACAAATGGCCGAAGAAGGAGTTGAATTCCAGACCGGCGTCAGCGTTGGTGAAGATATCTCTGCTTCATACCTCTGCAAGCGGTTTGATGCGGTCTGTCTAACGACAGGGGCTTGTCAGCCGAGGGATTTGGCTGTTCCGGGCAGGGGATTTGAGAATATTGCGTTTGCGATGGAGTTTCTCAAGCGTCAGAATCAATTGGTTTCCGGAGAATTGAGCGATACAACTGCGGGCTTGAATGCACATGGCAAACATGTTATTGTAATCGGCGGCGGCGATACCGGCAGCGACTGTGTGGGAACCTCGCGGCGACAAGGCGCTAAATCGATTACGCAGCTTGAGATATTGCCCAAGCCTCCAGAGGTGCGTCCCCCGGATACGCCGTGGCCGATGTGGCCGCGAACGATGCGAACCAGCTCCAGCCATGAAGAAGGCTGCCAGCGGATGTGGAGCGTAATGACGACTCATTTTTCCGGAACAGAAACCCGTGTCAGTCAGGTGCATGGCGTACAGGTTGAATGGGTCAAAAAAAATAACCAGTGGAAAGTAGTTGAGGTGCCGGGAACAGAATTTGTCCTGCCGGCTGATTTAGTCCTGCTGGCGATGGGTTTTGTGCATGTAGAACACGGACCCCTGGTTGCAGGATTGTCGCTGGAACTGGATGATCGGGGTAATCTTCGAACGCAGAATTTCCAGACCAGCAATCCAATGGTTTTTTCGGCCGGTGATGCCGTTTCCGGTGCATCGCTGGTAGTACGAGCGATTGACAGCGGTCGCAAAGCAGCTGCGGCAATGGATGTCTGGCTGAAACACTGAATCAGGAATGAATACTTATGCGATTAGCGTTGGCTCAACTGAATGTGACAGTCGGCGACCTTGCAGGAAATCTGCAAAAAATGTCGCAGATAATAGATACTGCTGCCGCACAAAGCGTTGATTTGCTGGTATTTTCGGAGTTATCACTATGCGGATATCCGCCTGAGGATCTGCTTTTACGGCCGGGATTTCTTGCCGATTGCAGAAATACGCTGGATTGTCTGGCCCAAAAGGCAAAAGATATGACTGCTGTTGTGGGATTTCCGTACGGCCAGCCAAACGCGTGTTATAATGCAGCGGCGGTGTGCAAAGGCGGTAAAACAGGTCCAATCTATTGTAAGGGGCTTCTGCCTAATTACGGCGTATTTGATGAACGGCGGTACTTTATTCCCGGCACGTCGCCTATTGTTGTAGAGGTTGCCGGCATTCGGACAGCACTGACCATTTGCGAAGATGTGTGGAACCTCAAGTGGCTTGATGCGTTTCTGAATGGATCCTCACAACGGCTTGATATGATTCTTAATTTATCCGCTTCGCCGTTTTATATGGGCAAAATTCATCAACGAAAAGATGCCTTGGCTCGCTGTGCACAACATTTTAAGTGTCCGGTTGCCTATTGCAATCAGGTGGGGGGGCAGGATGAATTGGTTTTTACAGGGCGGAGCATGGTGTTAAATGCCGCCGGAAAAGTGATAGCCGAGGCGGCTGAGTTTCAAGAAGACATGCTGATTGTCGATTTTGAAAAGACTAAAGACAATATTGTATTGACGCCGCCGTTTTCGACATGTGTGGAAAAGTCATACGATCCGGTTGAAGAAGTTTATCAGGCTCTTGTATTGGGAACGCGGGATTATGTCCAAAAGAGCGGTTTTTCAAGAGTATTAGTCGGTTTAAGCGGGGGAATTGATTCAGCGTTAACGGCGGCCATTGCTGTCGCAGCGCTGGGGGCTGAAAATGTTGTTGGTATAACAATGCCATCGCGATTTAACAGCACTGAAACTCAAGATGACGCTGCCAAACTGGCGGGCAATTTAAGAATTACCTTTCATTCATTGCCTATCGGCAACATTCTCAGCTCTTTCAGTCAAACGCTTTCTCATATTGGGGGGTGGGATGAAAAGGGACTGGCTTATGAAAACCTTCAGGCTCGTGTGCGAGGAACGCTTCTGATGAGCCTGTCCAATCAATTCGGATGGATGGTGTTGACGACCGGTAACAAAAGTGAAACGGCGGTCGGTTATTCAACGCTATACGGTGATACAGCCGGAGGATTTGCAGTGATTAAGGATGTTCCGAAAACTTTGGTCTATAAGCTTTGTGAATACATCAATTGTAAGGCAGGGTATGATATGATTCCGCAAAGCACGATTACCCGTATTCCGTCGGCGGAGCTTCGGGAAGGGCAGAAAGACAGCGACTCTCTGCCGGAATATGATGTGCTTGATGCAATTCTGAAAGACTATATCGAAAACGATAAATCACCGATGGAATTGATCGCAGACGGTTATGGTGAACATCTGGTTCGCCGTGTTATCCGGATGATTGACCGCAGTGAATATAAGCGCCGTCAGTCACCTCCGGGAATCAAAATAACACCCAAGGCTTTCGGTAAGGATCGCAGGATGCCGATAACGAACCGGTATGTACCATAAATGTCTGTCAGTTCGGGAGGAGGGGATGAGGGCAACGCTGAGTTAAAGCCGTTTTTGTATGTTTCGAAAAACCTTCTTGAAGAAGAACATTGCGGTCTGTATAATTATCCAAATTTTGTAAATGAGAAAACCGGTACCACCTGTACAGGATTCAAAAATCAGAGTTTAGCAGGAAAAACGCGGATGCCAAAGCGTAAGGATATAAAAAAGATACTTATCATCGGTTCCGGGCCAATTGTTATTGGTCAGGCGTGCGAATTTGACTATTCCGGTGCCCAGGCCTGCAAAGTCCTCCGGCGGGAAGGGTACAAAGTTGTTCTGGTCAACAGCAATCCGGCAACAATCATGACCGACCCGGAATTAGCCGACCGAACTTATATTGAGCCGATTACCCCGGAAGTGGTTGAGCGAATTATCCGCAAAGAACGTCCTGACAGCCTGCTGCCGACACTTGGCGGACAAACCGGTCTGAATACGGCAGTGGCTTTGGCTGAAAACGGAGTTCTGAAAAAATATAAAGTGCGTCTGCTCGGGGCCAACCTTCAGTCCATCAAACGGGCAGAAGAACGCGACCGGTTTAAAAAAATCATTACGGATATCGGTCTGGACGTACCCAAAAGCGGTTATGCTCATTCACTGGAAGAAGCCAAGAAAGTTATCGAGCAGATCGGTTTTCCGGCCATTATCCGGCCGTCTTATACGCTTGGCGGGATGGGGGGAAATGTCGCCTATAACACGGAAGAATATGAGAAATTCGTTCAATGGGGTTTATCTTTAAGTCCCAAGAGTCAGATTTTGATCGAAGAGTCGGTTGTCGGGTGGAAGGAATATGAGCTGGAAGTAATGCGCGACCGAAAAGACAACGTTGTCATTGTCTGTTCGATTGAAAATCTTGATCCGATGGGTATTCATACCGGTGACAGTATTACGGTTGCTCCAGCCCAGACGCTGACTGACAAAGAATATCAGATTATGCGGGATGCCTCTCTAAAAATCATCCGGGCTATTGGCGTGGAGACGGGCGGGTCCAATATCCAGTTTGCGGTCAATCCCCACAACGGTAAATTATACGTTATTGAAATGAATCCGCGAGTGTCGCGGAGTTCGGCTTTGGCCTCCAAAGCGACCGGTTTTCCCATCGCCAAGATTGCATCGCTGCTGGCGGTCGGTTATACACTTGATGAAATTCCCAATGATATAACCAAGAAAACGCCGGCCTGCTTTGAGCCGACTATTGATTATGTTGTGGTTAAATGGCCGCGATTTACATTTGAGAAGTTTCCCCAGACCAGTCCTGAATTGACGGTGCAGATGAAATCCGTCGGGGAAGCAATGGCTATCGGGCGGACGTTCCGTGAGTCGATGCAAAAAGCGATTCGTTCTTTAGAGATCGATCGGTATTCGCTTGACGGACGGCATATCAAGCCCGATCTTAGTTCTGCTCAGTTCAAAGAACGGCTGCGGCGGAATTACTGGGATAAACTCTGGTATGTGGCTGAGGCCTATCGGCGGAAATTTACGACTGAGCAGATCTTTGAGCTGACCAAGATCGATCCATGGTTTCTGGAGCATATCCACCAGATCGTTCAAATGGAACGTAAGATCAAGACAACACCGCTTGAAAAAATGACGCCGGAGTTAATTCGGCAGCTTAAGGAAAACGGGTTCAGCGATAAATATATCGCCCAGCAGCTTGGAATTCCTGAGTCCCGGTTTCGCGAGCATCGCAAGCAGCAGGGCGTTACCAATGTCTATAAACGGGTCGATACCTGCGGAGCTGAGTTTGAGGCATCGACACCCTATTTGTATTCAACCTATGAGCAGGAATGCGAAGCCGAGCCGACAAAACGGCGTAAGATAATGATTCTCGGCGGCGGGCCGAATCGTATCGGGCAGGGGATCGAGTTTGATTATTGCTGCTGTCATGCCGCTTTTGCATTGCGTGAGATCGGTGTTGAGTCGATCATGGTCAACTGTAATCCGGAAACAGTCAGTACTGATTATGATACGTCGGACCGGTTGTATTTTGAGCCGCTGACCTATGAAGATGTAATGGGCATTGTCGATATTGAGAAACCGGACGGCGTAATCGTCCAGTTCGGCGGTCAGACTCCGCTGAAACTATCCAAATCGCTCCATCAAGCGGGAGTCCCGATCATCGGGACTTCGCCGGACAGCATCGATCGGGCCGAAGATCGGAAACGGTTCAATCAGCTTGTTAAAAAGCTTAAACTCAAGCAGCCTTACAGCGGTACGGCCAAGACATACGAAGAAACACTCAAGGTTGCCAAAAAACTCGGTTATCCATTACTGATAAGGCCGTCGTTTGTTCTGGGCGGACGGGCAATGGACATTGTTTATAATGAGAGAGGACTCCGTGAGAGTGTTGAAGAGGCCCTCGAGGCGTCCGGTGAACATCCTATTCTGATCGACAAATTCCTGGACGATGCTACGGAACTGGATGTAGATGCCATCTGCGACGGTAAAACGGTGGTTATCGGCGGAATTATGGAGCATGTTGAAGAGGCCGGGGTTCATTCCGGCGACAGTGCCTGTACTTTGCCGCCGGTTTCGCTGTCGAATAAGCTGATCGATGAAATCAAGCGGCAGACCAAGATGCTGGCTTTGGAACTGAAGGTAAAGGGATTGATCAATATCCAGTATGCAATTAAGGATGATGAGATTTATATTCTTGAGGTCAACCCCAGGGCATCGCGAACGATTCCGTTTGTCAGCAAGGCAATTGGTGTGCCTTTGGCCAAGTTAGCTGCCAAGATTATGGCCGGAATGACCCTTGAAGAATTGGGATTTACACAAGAAATCGAACGTACACATTATTCAGTCAAAGAGGCTGTATTTCCATTTTTGAAGTTTGTCGGCGCAGATGTGATTCTCGGGCCTGAGATGCTCTCAACCGGCGAGGTAATGGGACTGAGCGATGATTTTGGAATGGCATTTGCCAAATCCCAGATCGCTGCCGGAACCAATCTTCCGATGAAAGGTACGGTCTTTATCAGTGTTCGTGATGCCGACAAGCCCAAGGCGGTGCTGGTTGGCAAAAAACTGCACGAATTGGGCTTTAAAATACTGGCCACCCGCGGCACCTGTATCGAACTGATTCAAAACAATGTGCCATCGGAGTTCGTACGAAAAGTTGCTGAAGGTCGCCCGAATATCTTGGATATGATGATTAACGGTCAAGTTGATATGATCATCAATACGACTGTCGGCGAGCAGACCATCAAAGATTCGTTTGCGATCCGGCGTACGGCTCTGGATCGGCAGATTCCTTATGCGACGACGATCCGCGGCGCTGCGGCCATGGCAAAAGCCATCGAGGCCCTTCAGAAAAAGACGGTTGATGTCAAAGCGATTCAGCTTTATTACAGATAAGGACCAATGACGTGAAAGCGGTATTATTACTCGAAGACGGCAGCCTGTTCGAAGGGACTTCGTTCGGGGCCGAAGGGATGCGGTGCGGTGAAGTGGTGTTCAATACATCAATGACGGGCTATCAGGAAATACTGACCGACCCATCCTATCATGAGCAGATCATTACGATGACCTATCCGATGATCGGCAACTATGGTACGACGCCGCTGGACTGGGAATCGCGTAAGATCTTCGCGGCGGGTTTTATTGTCAAAGAGAATTGCCCCTTTCCCAGCAACTGGCGCAGCAAAGACAGTTTGAGCGATTATCTGAAAGAAAACGGCGTTGTGGGGCTGGAGGGTATCGATACGCGTAAACTTGTACGTCATATCCGTACCCAGGGAGCGATGCGAGGCATTATTTCTTCGACTGAAACTAAAATTTCAATCTTGAAAAAGAAGCTGGAAGAGTATCCCGGCTTAGTCGGACGCGATATCGTCAAGCATGTTACCTCCGCCAAGCCCTATGCCTGGGACAAAGGCGTTGTTGATTGTCTAACCGACAACGAACTGCTGCCTAAGCCGCGATTTAAGGTCGTTGCTTATGATTATGGGATGAAGACCAATATTCTTCGGTTATTGCGGTCGCACGGATGCAAGGTGGAAGTGGTTCCTGCTCAAACATCGGCAAAGGAAGTTCTTAAAAAGAAACCTGACGGTGTATTTCTGAGCAATGGCCCCGGTGATCCGGCGGCGGTGACCTATGCCGTCGAGGCAGTACGCGATCTGCTGGGCAAGCTGCCGATCTTCGGCATTTGCCTGGGGCATCAAATTCTGGGGCTGGCCATGGGCGGAACGACCTATAAACTTAAATTCGGTCATCGCGGCGCCAACCACCCGGTTAAAAACCTGGATACCGGTGAAATTGAAATCACCAGTCAAAATCACGGTTTTTGTGTGGACGTTGATTCGCTGAAAGATAAGAAAGTCGAGTTGACACATTTAAACCTGAATGACAATACCGTCGAGGGCATCCGCAGCCGCAAGCTGAAGGCGTATTCTGTACAATATCATCCGGAAGCCTCTCCCGGTCCGCACGATGCACAATACCTGTTCCGGCAGTTTACAGACTGGATGGCCAAATAAAAAAAATATTTCAGCAGCAAGGAGGGACAAGAGACAATGAATTCCAACGCAGAGTTGACCGTTCGGGCGGTGGTGCTGGGGGTGTTTTTGTCGATGTTACTGGCGGCGGCCAATGCTTACCTGGGTTTGTTTGCTGGAATGACCGTATCGGCATCAATTCCTGCGGCGGTGCTTTCGATGGGGGTTTTCCGCTTGTTTCGCCGCAGCAGTATTTATGAAAATAATATTGTCCAGACTGGCGCTTCTGCGGGTGAATCGGTGGCAGCCGGAGCGATCTTTACCCTGCCTGCACTGTTGATCCTAGGATTCTGGGAACATATCCATATCGGTTGGGTGGTACTGTTGTGCGGGCTGGGAGGCGTTCTGGGAGTGTTGTTTACGATTCCACTTCGGCGTTCGCTGATCCTGCAGCAGAAACTTCAGTTTCCTGAAGGGGTCGCCACTGCCGAAGTGTTGGAGACCGGCCAGACAGGCGGGCGGGGCCTGATGTATATCATTCAGGCCGCCATAGCTGGTGGGATGTTTAAACTCGGTTCGACAGCACTTGGTGTGTGGCCTGAGACTTTGAAAACAGCTCAGCAATGGGGAGGCAGGATTTTTTATGGCGGGATGAACCTCAGCCCTGCGTTGGTTAGTGTAGGCTATATCGTGGGATTAAATGTTGCTATTCTGATTTTTTTGGGCGGGGCAGCCAACTCGCTTGTAGCGATTCCCATTGTCTCCGTGATTGACCCCGTATCCGGTGATTCGGTTATCGATCAGGCCTCCGCTATCTGGAGAGAAAAGACACGCTATATTGGAGTTGGTGCAATGGTCTTTGGAGGTCTTTGGACAATTTTCCAAATCCGCAAAACCCTCCTGAGCGGTATCCTCAGCGGATTGAAAGCTTATCAAAACAACACTCCGGGCCAAACAACAATAGAGCGGACAGAAAAAGATATCCCTATGAAATGGGTATTGCTGATGATATTGTTTTCCGTTGTTCCGCTTTTTCTGCTGTATCAGATATTTATCGGACAGATCTATGTCTCATTAACCATGGCCGTTTGTATGCTGGTGACAGGCTTTGTCTTTTCCGCTGTCGCCGGGTATATGGCCGGACTGGTGGGATCGTCGAATAACCCGATTTCCGGGGTAACTATTGCAACCGTGCTGACCAGTGCGCTTCTGTTAGTCGCTCTCATGGGCACTGCGACCGACCATGGTCCGGCGGCGGCGATTATCATCGGCGCCGTGGTGTGCTGTGCCGCGGCGATTGCGGGCGATAATATGCAGGACCTTAAAACCGGAATGATTGTTGGAGCCACTCCCTGGAAGCAGCAGATTATACAAATTGTCGGGACTGTCTCCGGGGCGGTTATCGTAGGGCCAGTGTTGATGCTGCTGGATCGGGCGTATGGATTTGCGGGTATGCCTGGAGCAGGAAAAAATGCCTTGGCTGCTCCTCAGGCAAACCTGATGGCGTCTGTCGCCCAAGGGGTGTTTTCGGGCAAATTGCCGTGGAATTATATCCTGATTGGATTTGCTGTTGCCAGCGTGATCGTCTTGCTTGATGAGATTCAGCGTATCCGGAAAAGTTCGTTCCGCCTGCCTATTCTGGCCGTGGCGATCGGCATCTATCTTCCGTTTGAATTGTCTGTGCCGATCTTTCTGGGCGGTTTAATTCGATATGCCGTAGAAAGAAAGAAAACAGCCTGCTTACTTGAGGGCCGGTCGCGGATATTTGAGAATGGCGGATTGTTGTTTGCTTCCGGATTGATCACGGGCGAAGCGTTGATGGGAGTGCTGCTTGCAATCCCGATAGCGGCATTGAAACCTGCCGGAATATTCTTTCCGCTTTTCAAGATGCCTCTCGGAGGCGGGCTTGGAACCATTCTGCTTGTGACGGTTTGCCTGTGGATGTATTTTGCGGCGACCCGAAGGGAATAACCACAAAATTTTTTAAGGAGAAGGTTGTTCATGAAATCTGTGATGCAATTAATAGGAATTATACTTTGTCTGCATGCAATTTCCGGATGCAGCGATCATACGCAGACTGCACGGTTCGCTTTTAATAACCCCGGCGGAATGTGGATGCCCGGCCAATTGGCTCAACAGGCTCAGACGTTGCGTTCCCTCGGTGTTGAAAATCCTCAGAATCTTGCAGATCCATTGGGGCATCCGCTGGGTGCGATTGTCTGGCTGGGCGGATGCAGTGCCTCATTTGTTTCTCCTGAAGGATTGATTGCGACCAATCATCATTGTGCCAATGGTACGCTGCAATTCCATTCAACTCCCGGTCATAATCTTTTTAAAGACGGATTCTTAGCCCGAGATCAACACGAGGAACTTCCCGGTGAAATCGGAAAAAAAGTCTGGGTCACCCGGGAAATTATCGATGTAACAGATGTGATTCGAAGCGGAATCGACGCCATCGCTGATCCGCTGGAGCGTTATACCGAGATTGAATCGCGGATCAAGGCCTTGGTCGCTCAGGAGGAGCAGCCGGATAAAGGCATTCGGTGTGAAATCAGAAAGTATTATGAAGGACAGAAATATTATCTCTTGAAATTTCTCGAACTCAAGGATGTTCGGCTGGTTTATGCGCCTCCCGAAAGTATCGGCGCTTACGGCGGGGATATCGACAACTGGCACTGGCCCCGGCATACGGGCGATTTTACTTTTTATCGTGCGTATGTCAGTCCTTTTGGCCAGTCCGCAGAATATGCCCCTGATAATGTTCCCTATCGGCCAAAATACTGGCTCACGGTTGCTTCGGAGCCCCTGCGGGAACATGATTTTGTAATGGTTGCGGGTTATCCCGGCAGGACACAACGATGGAAAATGCTGGATGAGTTCCTGTTTACGGTACAACAGGACAATCCCATGCGAATCGGCATTCTGCGAGATATCGCCGAACTGTATAACAGGCTTGCCGACCAAAACGAAGATATTCGAATCAAGGTTACGCCGAATATAAAGGGAGTAATGAACCATTTGCTGCTGTTGGAACTGATTCAGGAAAATGTAGAACAGGTTGATCTGGTCGATCAAAAAATGCGTCAGCAGGCTGAATTTGAAGCATGGATTGCCGGAGATGTTCAGAGGCAAAAAAAGTGGGGGTGCGTCCTTCATGAGATTGCCCTTCTGAATACTGAACACCATGAGAATACAGAACGTGACTATCTGCTTTCCTGCATTATAAATCATGTTAAAATGCTGGATTCGGCGCACACCATTGTGCGGATGGCGGAAGAACGCCCAAAGACGGATGACCAGCGGGAACCCGATCTTCAGCAGCGTAACTGGGATCGGATAGTACAATCGCTGGAGCGGCTTCAGAAATCCTATGACCCAATCATCGACAAAGCGGTATTGTGCTTTTATTTGGAGAGAATCTGTAAGCTTCCTGTGGATCAAAAGGAAAGTCTATGTAAGGCGTTTACAGAAACAGACTTCGATACCCAAGAGCATATCCATTCGTACGTCGACTCGTTGTTTACAGAGTCCCTTATCCTGGACGATTCCCGACAACGTGTAGAGTTGTTCAATCAGGCAAGTACAGAGACGCTTTGCCAAAGCCCCGACCCCTTTATCCAGTTGGCGTTACGGCTGCGTCCTTTCACGAAAGAACAGGAACAGAATTCGAAAATCTACGAGGGGAAAATGTCGTTACTGCGTCCGTTGTATGTTCAGGCTCGTCAGGCATTCGGCAAAGAACCACTTGCTCCCGATGCCAACGGGACATTGCGAGTATCCTACGGAACAGTGAAAGGCTATTCTCCGAAACCGGACGCACCTGTTTATAAACCGTTTACAACGCTTAGCCAAGTGGTACAAAAGCACACCGGAGCCGAACCGTTCAATGCGCCTGCCGCATTGCTTGAGGCGGCCGCTGAGGTTTCCTCCAATACGGCATTTTATGACAAATATATCGAGGATATCCCGGTCAACTTCTTGTCTGATCTTGATATTACGGGAGGCAATTCAGGATCGGCGACGCTTAACCATAAAGGCGAATGGGTCGGGTTGGTTTTTGACGGAAATTCTGAAGCCGTTGCCAGCGACTTGCTGTTTTTACCTGATATCACACGAGCCATACATGTGGACATCCGCTATGTCCTTTGGATTATGAAATATATCGACCATGCGGATAACTTGCTGCGTGAGCTGGGTATTAATAAACCACTTTGACAGGAAAACTCTGCCATAGGCGGCCGGTTTCCGAATGAGCGGAAAAGGAATCTGAGCCGATAGCGAGGTTTCTATGAAGGCAATTCGTGTGTTTGAATATGGAGAGCCGGAAGTGATGCGTGTGGAAACTGTACCGCCGCTTTCAGCCGGACCGGGGCAAATTCTTGTTGCAGTAAAGGCGGCGGGAGTCAATCCGGTGGACACTTATATTCGTGCAGGATGGCATTCTATTCGAATGCCGCTGCCTTATACTCCGGGACTGGATGCAGCGGGCACTATATTGCAGACCGGTCAGGGGTGCGACGATTTCCAGGTCGGCGAGCGTGTTTTCGTCAGCGGTTCTCTTAGCGGTACGTATGCCGAGCAGGTTCTGTGTTTGCCCCAACATCTCTATCGATTGCCTGATGAAATTGATTTTCTACAAGGTGCGGCGTTGGGAATTCCATATGGGACGGCGTGCCGTGCCTTATTTGGACGGGCCAATGCAACCGCAGGGCAAACGGTGCTGGTTCATGGTGCAAGCGGAGGGGTCGGAATCGCCGGCGTTCAGCTGGCTTTGGCGGAAGGTCTGAAGGTTATTGCTACAGCCGGGACAGAAAGAGGGTGTGAGTTGCTGAGAGAACAAGGGGTGCAATGGGTGTTGGACCATCACGATCCTGAACGCAGGGGTGTAATAATGAATCTGACGGAGGGGCGAGGTGTAGATATAATACTTGAGATGCTGGCTAATGTTAATCTCGAGTATGATCTTGATATGGTTGCTTTGGGGGGCAGTATAGTCGTAATTGGCAGCCGCGGACGAACGGAGATAGATCCGCGAAAGACAATGACCCGTGATTTGAATATCATGGGAATGACGCTGATGAATACGCCTCCGGCGGAATTAAAATCAATCTACCAGCGAATCGTGGCGGGTCTGGAGGCAAAGCTGCTTAAACCTGTAATTTCAGACAAATTTTCGCTTGAAGATGCTGTTGAATCGCATCACCAAATCTTGGAACTTGGTCATCAGGGTAAAATCGTGCTGATTCCATAAAAGGTGGTATATGGCGGGCCTTTTGGATATGCATGATATATAGCCATAGAACATCAATAATGCCACATATTGTTCATCTTGTAATGGATGTATCATGCTGAGTAAATATACACCAGATGTATAGGGGTCCTATAATTATTTGATTAACCGCTTTCTAACGGGAATTTTATTGATTTATTTGTTTGAGCTGTTATACTATTGTTTTAAAATTGTGATATGACCTGTCTTTTTTTTGAAGGAGGACGGTCTTTTTTTGCATCTGCTTGGTACTCAACGAAGAAAAACTCAACGCTTACGTATGGAGGTTTTGATGAAAAAGTTGTCTATTGCAATGGCACTGATTGTGTTCGGTTTGTTTGCAGATGTGTTACAAGGAGAAGAAGCGGTTTATTTTGCGGATGCCAAGTTGAAAGCGAGAGTAGAGTCCGCATTAGGGATTGTGAATCCAACGCCGACGCAAATGCTTGGATTGACTTCGTTAAATGCGTCGCAGGCTCGTATCACCAATTTAACCGGTTTGGAATATGCTGTCAATTTGACGGGATTATACCTTTTTGACAATAGCATCAGTGACATCACTCCAATATCCGGTCTGACGAATCTGACAGGATTGTATCTTTACAACAACCTTATCAGTGATATCAGTGCGCTGGCTGGCCTGACGAATTTGAAAGGGTTGTACATTTATGACAACCTGATCAGCGATCTTAGTCCTTTGGCGGGTTTGACGAATCTCAAAGGATTAGCTCTTTTCAATAACCACATTAGTGATATCAGTCCGCTGGCCAGCCTGACGAATCTGACAGCGTTATATATTTTTGGAAATTATATCAGCGACATCACTCCGTTGGCCGGTCTGACAAAACTGAATTACCTGTGGCTGTTTGACAATGAAATCAGTGACATCAATGCCTTGTCCGGAATGGTTAGCCTGATGACATTGGAGATTTTTAATAACAACATTAGTGATATCAGTCCTCTTGCCGGCCTGACAAGTTTGACAGGATTGTATATTCATAACAACCATATCAGCGATATCAGTGCGCTGGCCGGTCTAACAAATCTTAAAGGATTGGGGCTTTACAACAACCTTATCAGCGATATCAGTCCGTTGGGTAATCTGAAGAATCTGAAAGGATTAGATTTGCGCCAAAATCCACTGAATGACCAAGCCTATATGCAGTGGCTGCCGCTGATTGTGGTGAATAATCCTGGGATAGAACTTTCCCTGTGGTATGATCCCTACTATCCGGGGACTCTGACGGTGGTTTCTCCTAAAGGGGGAGAAAAGTTTTATGGGGGTACGCCGAAAGCTATTGTCTGGCAGAGCGATAATATATCAGAGGTAAACATTCAATTCAGCGAAGATGGCGGCCAGACATGGACGATGGTGGCCGGAGAGGTGCCATCGAGTAACGGGATCAATGAGCACTTTTGGATGGTGCCCCAATTGGACAGCAATCAGTGTCTGATCCGGATTGTTAAAACGAGCCGTACAGATGTTTTTGACGACAGCGATGAGTTTTTCAGTATTGCCCGGTGCAGCCTGTCAGTGTACGACGGGGATTTATCCGGTGATTGTCGTGTAGATATGGTAGATCTTGCCATAATGACAAATAAATGGTTAATGGATGGCATATCCGATTAATAAGGCTTTCCCTGAAGATGTGCAAAGAATATATCTTCCCCATTTTCGGAATCGAAGGTGGGGAAGATTATTTTGTGGTATAATCCATCAACTTTGAAGAATTTTCTATCTCCCCAAAATTTGTTTATGGAAATGTTTCTTATTTACGTTTTCCATTGTCTTGCTCCCCTTAATACAAACAGCCGCTGAGAAAAATCTTGATTGTTCAGTAAAAGTATGAAAGAATATCCCAGAGTGTAGAATAATAACTTATGGTGTTTATTCATATAACCCTAAAGCTGTATGTATATTGCTTATAACGTGGTTGTTTGCAAGGTGTCGTATCTTGTCGCTGATATTTTTCAAATTTGATCGTTTAGCAATTGTATCGAGGAGAATGCACAATGATAAATCTCTATATCTCACTGCTGCCTTTTTGGATTCTGTTTTTTATACAGGTATTTGCGTGTGCGGAAATATCAGTTCCGCCGATTCCCGATCAGGAAACGCCTTCAGCACAATACAAAGTATACATAAACGGTAAAGAAGTGCCCGTCTGGGCAGCATATTGTGATAAGTCTGAATTGGGTAACCAGTACAGTTTTGTGTCTTTTGATATACAGGAACCTGTTGATATACAGGTACAAGCGGCAGAATCATTCGAGGCCGCAGTCATTCGTCCTGATGCTTATGGGGTTGAGACTTCTGTCGAACATAATACCATTACGTTTAAGCTTGATCGGCCCAGGAAGATATCTGTAGAGCCTTACGGTATGAAAAATGTTCTGCTTGTTTTTGCCAATCCTCCTGAGACCGGTATTCCTGACCCGAATGACAGCAGCGTCATTTTTTACGGACCCGGCATTCATCGTGTTTCCGGTGATGTTCTGCGATTGAACTCCGGCCAAACCTTATATCTGGCCGGCGGTGCTGTTTTGAAAGCAGCAGTATACGCTGAAGATGCCGAGCATGTCACTATTCGCGGCAGGGGAATGATCGATGGCAGTGATTGGCCCTGGCTCAAAGGGCCGCGAGGTCATTTAGTGGGTTTCCGCCGCTGCAAACGAGTGTTGGTGGATGGAGTGATTTTGCGGGGGTCCTATGGATGGACATTGGTGCCGGTGCAATGCGAGAATGTTGTTGTCAATAATCTGAAGATTGTTAATGACCGGGTTCAGAATGACGATGGCATTAATCCCTGCAATTCCAGACAGGTTATCATACGGGATTGTTTTATTCGCACTGATGATGATTGTATTTCGATTAAAGGACTTCGTGAGACCGGCCGTGAACCTTCCGAAGACATTACGATAGAAAATATGGTTTTCTGGTGCAGCCGGGCACGCATTATTCTTTTTGCACACGAAAGCCAGGCAGAGGCTATGCGGCGAATAAAAATATCGGACAGTCACATTATCCATTATACAATGACGCCGTTTTTACTTGAGCCGGGCGAGGAAATGCCGTTGACTGATGTTGTAATTGAGAATGTTCGTATTAATGCCCTTGGCAGAGGGGAAATTGCGAGGTTAAGGCCGACAGTGAATCAATATATGTCAATAAAAAAACCCGGCAGTATTCAAAATATACATTTCAAGAATATTGATATTGCATCAGATAATCCGGATGCGGTGTTCTTTCATTTGGAAGGGGCCGATGCAGAACACCAGGTCAGACAGGTTACTTTTGAGGCTATTCGTATTAATGGGGAGCCTGCGGAAAAACTGAGTTCCCTATTGCGAATCAAACCGTTTGTCTCAGATGTGTCGGCAGAGGGTAAGCCGGTTGGTCATTAATGAGATGAGATATTTCGGATCATTATGACATTGACAGGGATGAATGATTGTCGGCCTAATCTCTGCGAAGTTTTAAAAATGAATTGGCCGATAACTGTGCGGTTTTCGGTTTCATTTTGTTGAGAATATTTTTTGCCGACAGGGTGTAAAAGCGGTTATTGGTAGATTTGTAAGTCCTTAAAAATATTCAGGTTAGACGTCAAATGGTCGCGTATAAGCTCGGGTGGTAGTGCTGCTTAAATATCGCGCCCGGAGGGACTCGAACCCCCAACCCTCGGTTCCGAAGACCGATGCTCTGTCCAATTGAGCTACGGACGCCCGAATAGACAGGTCTTATAACAGACCATTGTTCTGATGTCAATAGTATTGTTTTATCCTGCAAGCGAATTGGGTTTGACGGCATCCAGTTCGATTTCGTATAGAAGATCATTACGGCAGACATCCGCCCGAAGCTTTATATGCGGTAGTTGGATATTTTGCCGATGACAATACTTGTCAAATAAACTAAAATCACGGCTATTCTTAAAGTACACTAATGAACTGACCGTATCCGACCATTCCATCCCCGCTTGTTTAAGTATCGCCTCTACAACCTGCATTGTAAGCTCAAGTTGGGCGGGTGCATCGCCCGTAAACGCAGTATTGCCTGTTTTATCAATCGATGCCGTTCCGGAGATATAGAGCCTGGTATGATCAGGTGTCTCCATTTTCACGGCACGGCTGAAAGCACTCCTGTAATCCAAGGCCGGACATTGCAGCGGCGAATCAACACTATATCGCCGTACCATTCCATTTTTCGGCTTGACTGCTAAAATCTGAGTTGCCAGGTCTTTTCCATGAAAATTTCCCGTTCCGATTCCGGTACTTGCAGGGACAAGTTGATGGTAGATATCGTGGTGTTCATAGAATTGATTTCTGGCTTTATTCAACTGATCATACCATGATAAAATGTTGTCCGCAAAAAGCCACGTTCTAATCGTACTGGAAAAGCCGCCGCTACCGCAGTCCGTAAGAATGGAATGTGCTTTGTCGAAAATATTTTGTGTCTGTTCATAAGGAGTTGCAGTCTTGTTATCCGGTATAAGTTGAAGCATATACCAACTTGCGTATTTATCTTCGATGATTTTTCCGACCATGATGCCATCATGATATAGCGGTATAGAGTGTCCTGCCGAAAGGGCATAAATCTGAATGTTCAAATTTCTACGCCTGGGGGAGAGTTCTTGGGAAATCATAAGCGGCGGACAGGCCGTTTCCTGCATTTCTGTTTCTAAGATTAATTTTGCTTCAAAAACAGTCTTCGAATCGCCGAACAAACGGATGAAAACAGGATCTAAGCGGTAATGCATCAACACATTGAATGCCTGCTTGAGTATTCCAAGCCCTTCAGCGTGATTTTCTGTAGAGCAAATCCAGCATTCTTTGATCTTTGATCTATCCTTAAAACGTATATCCAGAGCATTGCGTGCTATTGTCATAATTGTCTTTCTTTTATTGAATAGTACTGACCTGTCGGGGTTGATTACTCTGCGGGCGTCTGGGGCGCTGGACCAAGACAACACATTCCTGCGAAGGGACCAGGTGACGGTAAAGAAATGCCTGCATCATTTCTTCAGCGGGGATGACTGGTCTGCTAATGATGTTGTCCCCGATTTTTGCACGTCCTTCCAATTGCAGGGTTATTGGCTGGTTCGGTGCCTGTCGAGGCGCCGCCAAAGTCAGACGTGCAAAATCACTATCCGCAGCAATAGGTCCGCCGCGCAATGAAAATCCGGAGGGTGCATTTTTCAGTGCAATTTCTATTTCACCTTTGAAGCCATCATTACGCAGAACATAGACGCTAAACTCTGCTGCGGTTCCCGAAAACAGACTAAGACTGGAGGGCGTCATGCGCAGCGCAAAATCCGGCTGAGGAGGGGAAATGCGGAGGCGATATCCATAATCCGATCCGCCTTGTCCCTGGGAATCTGTCAGACAAATAAAATAAGTTCCGTCCCTTGGTAATTCAGTCATAAGATAGGAATCGGCGTGGTGTGTCTGGGTTCCCGTGATATCTTTGTAAAGGTGATTATCTGACACTACATAGTCATCGTTCCATTTGAGGACTATGCCTGCTTCATCAGTCAGCCTTACCAACGAATCCAGGGGTGAATGTAAACGACGTGCATAAACTTCGACGGTGATACTGTCCCCCGCCTGCCCGTTTACTTGATACACGTCTCTATCAAAGGCTGACAAGATGCGGCCATTAATGATTGCGGGCAGGTTGATGTGCTGGGCTTGTTCCGGGTTCTCATTGGGTTCAACTTCATTAAATTCCGGTAAAGTATCAACGGCATATCTAACACTGTTGGACAGTCGGGTATTGTCTTGGTATGCTGTCGGATGTAATATTCCGGCGGTCCGGGTATCCAGCGTGAGTGATGAAGTCGGCAGATTCCAGCCTCCTATCGTTGCGGATGCCTTGCTTCCCTGTGCGGCGCCGAGTGGAAACATGTGCGTAATAAACGGCAATTGGCCCGCAGCGATACGATAGATAAAGTCTTCACGGCCTCGATAAATTGAATCGCGAATTTCAAGTGTATAGACGCCGTCTTCGGGGATTGTACAACAGAGAACGGGATCGGGATTGAAGCGGTAATCGTCGGCAAAAGCAATTTCAGTTCCCTGTGCATTATAAAGGCTCACAACAGCCTGAAACCAGCCCGGAACGGCATCCGCCAGAAACGGGATAAGGCTGCGAGCTTGGACATCAAAAACGAGCTTTTGTCCCTTTTGGGCGGTGATTTGGAAGCGGTCCACATCTCCGGGCATTATCTGACCATTAATCAGCACAGGTAAATCCAGCGGGGCGGCGGCAGGTATCTCGCCGAATCCGGTTACTTGGACAGGCTTGCCGAATGGATTTTCTTGATTGGGTTCCAGTTCGCGTGTTTCAGGTAATATGCCCACCTGAAAGAGTATCGGATTAGTCAATCCGGATGCGGTTACGATACGAAGTTCTCGATTGCCCGGCGCAGCCTGAGGTTCAAGGGTTACTTCAATTAATACCGATTCACTGATTTGACGGTTGGGCTGAAGCATTCGTCGCGGGGTTGCTAAAACGGATGCAACATGAGCCAGTTCACGCAGGCTTTTATTTTCCAGGGCGTACCATAATGGGTGATCCGGTACCTTAACAATGTCCGTTGGAGGAAGATTTTCTTTTTTTTCCCGATCAGGGGTTTCAGCAGGGGCCGAGGGTGCTTGTTTGTTCGAGTTGGGTAATGAAGAGCCGACGGCTTTAGGCATGTCAAGCAGCTTATCACGTGCTTGCCGAATACGCCGGACAAGTTCATCACGCTGTTCTTTGTTCAGATTGGTGGTCGGAGGCATGTACTGGATCACCCGGGCATGAACATGGCTGCCGGTAATATGAACGGCAGAAGTGCCGCGCAGGTACTGGCCTCCGACAATTACCTGAATTACTTGTCCTGTCTGTCCGCCTGCCGGGTAGAGATACCCGATATGCGGATCTCTGGCGGCTGCCTGTCCTCCTGTTGCTGTCGTTAGAAATACACTGAAAAGCAAGATAGTCGATAAATGGATCATGTGTCTGTTCACTTATTTTAGATAATTTCTTTAAGACATCCGTCGCTCTTTCCGGTTGGCATTACTTTTAAATCCAATCCCTGCGGATTCGGCAAAGGGCCATCGGGATTGATTCCCAGCAGTGTATACATACTGGCAATCAATTCCTGTGGATCCACAGGACGTTCAGCGACTTCTGTCCCGTTTTCATTGGAGGCGCCGACTACACGACCGCCCTTAAAGCCTCCGCCGGCGACAACTGCTGAAAAACATTTTCCGTAATGGGATCTTCCCCCGTTCCATGGGGATTCCCACTGAACTTTCGGGGTACGTCCGAATTCTCCCGACCACCAGACTATTGTGCTGTCAAGCAGCCCCCGCTCTGATAGTTCTTCAAGCAACGTTGCCATTGCTTTGTCCATTTCAGGCAGTTTTCTGCGCATGGTCTCAAAGTGCTGTTTGTGTGTGTCCCAGCCCTTATAATTGATTGTAATATAAGGTACGCCGTGTTCTACCAAACGTCGCGCCATAAGGCAAGACTGGCCAAATGTATTGCGTCCATACCGCTCACGGATAGAGTCTTTTTCCTGATTAAGGTCAAATATTTTGCGGGTATCCCCGAACATCATCTCATACGCTTTTTCTTCACATGTATCCAAGAGTTGAAAGTTTGAGTTATTCGGTATGCTTTTGCCAAGCGTATCCAGATTATGGAGCAGTTCCCGTCGGCTGTGCTGACGTTTGTCGGAAATACCCCTGGCTATAATACCCTCGACAGCAAACGGATTCTGGTTCGGATCGCCGCCGGTGGCAAAGGGTTTATATTTCTGGCCGAGAAAACCCGCTTCTGAAAATCGTCCCTGAAGCTCGGTCAATACGATATAGGGCGGAATGATGCCCTTGTAGCCGTGATCGTATCCCTTGAACAACGACACTATAGCCCCTACGCTTGGATATACCAATCGTCCGGGTTCGTGCCCTGTCTGTACCCGATAGGAAGCTGTCTCATGGGCGTTGATGCCGTGTGTCATACTTCGGATAATAGCGTATTTGTCGGCCTGTTTGGCCAGCAGTGGGAGTTGATCACTAATTTGAATGCCGTTGACATTTGTGGCAATGGCTTTATCAAATGGTCCGCAGTAATCATAGCCCGCCTGCGGTTTGGGATCGAATGTGTCCAGGTGGCTTGGGCCGCCCCACATCCAGATTTGTATTACCGAAGTTGCTTTAGACTTTACAGGGGGAGGTGTTTCGGCGCGACCGTTAAGTGCACACATCAATCCAAGTCCTGCAGTACTGTATAAGCCCTGTTTAAGCAGATGTCGTCGTGTAATAGTGTTTTCATGATTTCTTCTGTTCATACCGTTACTATCCTGCTTTCCGAAAGGACTGTTGTTACGCGTTTAATGGCGAAATAGGAATTCTTTTGTATTAATCAATGCCCAGATCAGGTCGCAAGCCGCCTGATTGACATTAAGCCCCTGCATTTTAAAATAATTTTCTGCGATTGTCAGTTCTTCCTGCGTTGGAAAGCGGGATAAAACTGTCAGGTAAATGGTTTCAATCAACGTGCGTGGTTTTTTACCGGTATTGCGGAAGATTTCCCGAAGGCGCGGACCGTTTTCGATTTTCCGTTGAATATGCGAAGAGTTCAGCAGATGCAGCCGTTGAGAATCACTCGGCTGATTATTGCGTTCCGATTCAAACCCGGTGTCGCGGGCAGGTCGGCCGAACATTTCAAGAAACTGGCTTGTGATGCTCCCGTCGGCAAGCTCGATGGAACGGTGTTCTTCCGGCACAAACGTAAAAGGTTCAGGGACCAGACTTGAATAACTTTCATGCGTTCCGGAAATGAAGCATAATGCATCAATTAAAACCTCTGCATCAAGTCGGCGCACGGGGTAACAGGCAAATAACGCTTCCGCTTTCGGATGCGTCGTGCGGGGAATAGAGGATTGCTGGTAGGTGCGGGAGTTGAGAATCAAGCGAAAGATATGCCTTAGGTCGAAGTTATGTTTAATCAGTTCCTTTTCAAGAAATGCCAGCAGTTGCGGATTTACCGGAGGATTGTCGGCTCGAAGATCATCCGGTTCGTGAATAATCCCACGGCCCATCAGCCAAGCCCAGACTCGGTTGACGATATGACGGGTAAACCACGGGTTTTCCGGGTTGATCAGCCAGTCAGCGAAAATCTGCCGTGGATCCTGCTCTGGTTTAATTTTTGACGTATTTCCATCCAGAAATACAACATTTAAAGAGTCCGTGATTGACGGATCGAGAAATACAATTTCCTCTTTCCACTCCGCTGTTTCTTTGAATGCTATTCGAGAAAAGAAAGTCTCCATTTCATGCTGCTGTTTTTGTGACAGCGTTTCGAGGCGAATCCCCATAAAAGTTAGCATCACGGAGGAGGTGATGGCTGAGGGGGTTCGTTCTTGGACAGCGCGATAAAAATTGACCTGTGGTACACGGAAGTTGCTGCCGCTGGCAGTCAGCAGTTCTCGGGCGAACCTATCGTAAGGCATATTCCGCTTAATGGCATCGTGAATCCAATGATGATAGGCCTGTACCGCATTGGGCCAGAGGTTAATTGGAAATTCAGCTTTGACACGCAGCAGATCACACCACTTCAATGCCCAATAATCGACAAAGGCATCGCTTTCCAGCAGAGCGTCGATTAGCTCTGCCCGCTTTGTCGGTTGCTTATGACTCAGAAATTCTCGTACATCCTGGGCTTTGGGAAGCGTTCCGGTTGTATCTAAATAAGCACGTCTAAAAAATACTTCATCGGAACAGAGATTGGCGGGTTGAAGGCCTTGCTTTTTAAGTAAAAGAGTGACGGCGGTATCAATCTCATTTGCTGCGGAAGCACTTGCGCCACTTTCATAAGGGATAACGATGTCAACCGGAGAACTTATTCCATTCTGTCCACTGAGAACCAAAACTGCAATGAAGATAATTGAAAAATGCATGATACATCTCCGATGTTTATTGAAATTTGCCGTTTTGGTTATTCTACGATTGAAAAATTCTTAACTTTATACGATTTGTGCCTGTAAATTATTGCACTTGTCGGTTTTTAAATAAGACGTTTTAAATCAGGTTATTAATACAAAAAATTGGCATATTTGCTTTTCTGTAAAAAGATATACAAGACCTTGTATGGTTTGGTGTAAAAGTTATCTCTCTAATATAAAATGCATCTTTGTCCATTGAATTTATTCGGTATTTACTGGAATGAGGACATGTAATATGGTACAAACTATTCACTTATAATTTCGAACTGCAATTCGGGAAGTGATATGGTAGAAAGCCAAACAAAGCCATTTGTAGCCGTAGTATCCGGGCTTCCTCGGTCTGGAACATCAATGATGATGCGTGCCATACACGCAGGCGGCATTGAGGCCTTGACAGACCATCTTCGAACGGCTGATGAGGATAATCCCAAGGGCTATTTTGAGTTTGAGCCGGTAAAAAAGACGAAAGAAGATGCTTCCTGGCTTACCAATGCGGTTGGCAAAGTTGTCAAGATGGTTTATCGATTACTATATGACTTGCCCAATGGATACGTCTATCGTGTGGTCTTTATGAAGCGGGATTTGTCAGAAGTGTTAGCTTCACAAAAAAAAATGCTCATTCACAGCGGGAAGGCCGGCAGTCTTCTCAGTGAAGAGCAAATGGGAGTTCTTTTTCAGGCGGAAATCGATAAGTGTGAGGAATGGCTCAAGACTCAACCTAATTTTTCGGTTCTTTATGTTAATCACCGAGATATGATTAACAATCCTGACGCAGAGTGCCGACGAGTCAATGACTTCTTTGGTGGCGGGCTGAATATCAACGCGATGGCTGAGACTGTAGATCCTTTGCTGTATCGCAACAGAAAGCAATAAAGAGGGGGCTAATGCGGTATAAGACGCGTAGCTCCAAGCTGGCCGCAGGCAGCTTTGATTGAGCGGCCTCGGCGGAAACGTACAACGGTTTCAATCCCGGCATCACCAAGAATTCTTGAAAAAGTTTTAATCCGCTCCGGCGGGGAGGCAGAAAACGGACAGCCCGGAAAAGGATTCATTTCTATCAAATTCACATTTACTTTAAGTCCTTTAAGACGTTGAATCAGCAGTTTGGCCTGAGCATTGCTGTCATTGATTTTATCCATCAGGCAGTATTCCACAGTAATACGACGAGATGTTAAACGCTGATAGTCTTTGAGGGATACAAGTACCTCGTCCAGCGGGTATTTTTCACTGATCCGCATTAATTTTTTTCGCGTCTTGTCATCCGGAGCATGCAGTGAAATCGCCAACCGCGGCTGAAGGGGATACTCTGCCAACCGGCGAATTTGGGCCGGCAGGCCACACGTAGATAATGTGATATGTCGGATGCCGATAGTGGCACCTTTCTGGTGATTCAATAATTCAACCGATCGCATTACATTGTCAAAATTGTCTAACGGTTCGCCCATTCCCATATAGACAAGATTGTGGATTTTGCCGAATTGCCGTTGGGCATAATAAACCTGATCGATGATTTCTGCTGCGGTCAGATTGCGTTCGAATTTCAATTGTCCGGTCGCACAAAACAAACATCCCATTCGGCATCCTGCCTGAGTCGATAGACATAAAGTCATGCGATCTTCGTCCCGGAGCAATACCGTTTCAATTCTATATCCAGCCTCCAGTTCAAATACAAATTTGGTTGTGCCGTCGGGGTCATCATGCTGTTCTACAAGAGGGAGAGTGGAGATATAATACCCGGCATCTTCCATTTGTATGCGAAACTGTTTTGGAAGCGGGGTGATTTCTCCTAGATTGCTGACGTACTTCTGATGAATAAACGAAAAAAGATAATCCGCCAAAAAACGCTTCTGGCTGAACATCTCGATAATATGACCTAATTCGGCTAATGTGCAGTTTTTTAAGTTTTTATCCATCCCCACACTATACCGGGCACCGTGGGGGGATTCAAAAAGAATCTATGAGTGTATATAATTATTTCTCTTTACTGAATTCATCCTCGAGGCTGGTTTCAATGTCAAAATCATCCGGTACTCCATTAAGGATTTCAGTTGTCTCACTGTGGCTGGCATGACTGGATTTAGAGACATCTAAATCGTCATGGATATCGGCTTTTTCCGCTTGGTCTTCCATTTCCGGTGTATAAGAGTCAAAGGCGGCCGGCTGACCATCAACCTGAATCACAAATTGAACCGGCCCGATTTGCAGCAAATCCCCGGCCTTTGCAGAGGCTTCTTCTATTCGCTGGCCATTCAGAAAGGTGCCGTTACGGCTTCCGAAATCGCGAATCATTACCTGCTCATGGTCAAGATTAATCTCGCAATGTTTTCGTGAGACCATACTTAGGGGAATACAAAAATCACAGTCCTGTCGTCTGCCGATGGATGTCACAGTGCTCGGAAGTGTAAAACCCTTTGTTGAGCCGTCTTTCTTTAACAGAACCAGATTTACCTTCATCCGCAGTTCCTTTCAGAAAAGAGTTGGAAGACATAACTTATTATAGTATAAATTTTACTCAAAACAAGAGAAAAAACAGTGTTTTGCTATATAGACAATCATTTTTCGGAAAGGTTTATAGTGTGGCGATAAAAGGTATAATCTTTGACCTCGATGGGACGCTTGTCGATACCCTGGAGGATTTGACGGATTCGATGAATTATGCTCTTAATCAGCTTGGTTTGCCTATGCATTCTCCAGAAATATGCCAAAAAATGGTTGGAAATGGACTTGGTAAATTTGCTGAACGTGCCCTTGGAAATGAAAACCTCAAATACCGTGACATACTTTTGGATACAATGACGTCTCATTATTGGGCAAATTGTGTCGTGAAAACAAGGCCATATTCAGGGCTATTAAGCGTGATTATGTCTTTAAAAAAGAAAGGTATCTATCTTGCAGTCCTGACAAATAAAAACCAGGAACCTGCTGAAAAAATTGTAAATTTCTTTTTTGGTTCCGGTGTGTTTAATCCGATTATGGGATATAAGCCTGAACGGAAGGTCAAACCCGATCCTGAAGGTATATTCGACATATTGAACAGGTGGTCATTGCCGTGTACTCAAGTCGTTATGATTGGTGATAGTGAAGTTGATATCGAAACAGCTTTGGCGGCGAAAGTCTGTTCAGTTGGAACATCGTGGGGATTTCGCAGCCGGGAAGAGCTGGTTGGTGCCGGGGCCGATAAAATCATTGATAATCCAAGTCAAATATTGGATTTACTGGCTTGATTTTCAGGTGTATTTAAGTATATATTGTGTTTTTTGCAGAGTTGCGGTATTGTATGTTAACGGTCTGACTGTATTAGAGTGTGCCGAACTGAAAATTGGATATAAATTATGGCAAAATTACAACTTCCGGATGGGAGTATTCTTGAGGGAACGGATGGTACGTCCGTACTCGACTACATTAAACAAATTGGTCCCGGCTTGGCGAAAGCAGCAATCGCTGCAATACTGGACGGCCGGCTGGTGGATTTATCGATTCCGGTTGTCGGAGAGGCAAAACTGGTGGTAATAACGGCCAAAGATGACAAAGGTTTGGAGATTCTGCGACATAGTTGTGCCCACCTGATGGCTGAGGCGATATGTGCGATCTGGCCGAAAACAAAGCTTGTCTATGGGCCGACGGTTGCAGATGGTTTTTATTATGATATTGATCTGGATGAACCGATTCGGCCGGAGGACTTTGAACGCATCGAGGCGAAAATGCGGGAAATTGTTGCTGCGGATCAACCTGTGATTCGTATTGTAATGTCCCGAGATGAAGCAATGACCAAGATGTCTGGCGATCCGTACAAATTGGATAACATCCGGAATGCCGCCGGTGATAGTATCAGTTTTTATCGTCATGGAGACAATGGATTTGAAGATTTGTGTCGTGGTCCGCATGTGCCCCGCACCGGCAGTATTGATCCTAAATCTTTTAAAGTGATGTCGGTGGCAGGGGCCTACTGGCACGGCGATGCTTCGCAAAAAATGCTCCAGCGTGTTTACGGCACTTGCTGGCGGAATAAAAAGGAGCTTGACGATTACTTGAATCGTATTGAAGAGGCCAAAAAACGCGACCATCGAATCATCGGCAAGCAGATGGATCTATTCAGTTTTCACGAAGAAGGGCCGGGCTTTGCTTTTCTGCATCCGAAAGGGATGGTGGTCTGGAACGCGATCATCGAGTATTGGCGGCAGGTACATCAGAAATATGGTTACGTTGAGATTAAGACTCCAATTATTCTCAACGAGTCCCTCTGGCATCGCAGCGGACATTGGGATAATTACAAAGAAAATATGTATTTTACGACGGTTGACGAGACAACTTATGCAGTTAAACCCATGAATTGTCCCGGCGGCCTGTTAGTTTATAACTCGACCAAGCACTCCTATAAAGAATTTCCGATGCGTGTAGCAGAGTTGGGGCTGGTGCATCGATATGAAGCCAGCGGGCAAATGCATGGGTTGGTACGTGTTCGTCAGTTTACTCAGGATGACGCACATATTTTCTGTATGCCTGAGCAGATCGAACAGGAGATCATTGGTGTGATCAACCTGGTTCAGGAGCTTTATGCGGCGTTTGGCTTTACAGATTATCATATTGAGCTTTCAACAAAGCCCGAGAAACATATCGGTTCCGATGAGATATGGGAAGTAGCGACCAATGCACTGAAAGGCGCGCTTGAACATAAACAGATCGCCTACCAGATCAATGAAGGCGACGGGGCTTTCTATGGACCCAAAATAGATTTCCACATCAATGACTGCCTGAATCGTTCCTGGCAATTGGGGACGATTCAACTTGATTTTTCGATGCCGATGCGATTCGAGTTGACTTATACGGCACCGGATAACACCGAAAAAACCCCGGTTATGATTCATCGTGCAATTCTTGGTTCCCTGGAACGATTCATGGGCATCCTTATTGAACATTATGCGGGAAATTTCCCCCTTTGGCTGGCGCCAGAACAGGTGCGTATTCTGACCATCAGCGAAAAGACGAATGACTATGCAGTTTCACTGCTTGCACGCTGTAAAGCCGCAGGATTGAGAGCGGTTGCAGATATGGGAGATGATAAAGTCGGAGCCAAGGTCGCACGTGCTCACAGTGACAGAGTTCCTTATATGCTTGTAGTGGGTCCCAAGGAGGCTCAAGATGGGCTGGTCAATGTTCGTTTTCGTCAGTCCCAATCCACCCAGACGGTACCGGCAGATAAATTCCTGACCATCATTTCATCTAAAATTACAGAAAAAACAGTAGAATTGCAATTTCAAGGACAATAAACAGCCATAATGTTATGACTGTACGAAAATAACTATTTATTGAAAGGTGCAAGCTATCAGTAAGGACAATTTAAGGATCAATGATCGGATTCGTATCAGCCCGATTCGGCTGATTGACGAAAACAATCAGCAAATCGGTGTGATTGCAACATCCGAGGCTCTCGAAAAAGCCCGTGAGGTCGGATTGGATCTGGTTGAAGTGTCGCCGACTTCGAATCCCCCGGTTTGCCGTATCATGGACTTTGGTAAGTATCTGTATGAACAAAAACGCAAGATTAAACAGAATCTGAAAAAGCAGCATACAGTTGTACTAAAGGAAATTCGTCTGCGTCCGAAAATCGATGACCATGACCGGGAAATCAAAATGCAGCAGGCCGTGAAATTTATTGAAAAAGGGCACAAAGTCCAGATTACAATGATGTTTCGCGGACGTGAGATGATGCACATGGAACTGGGACGTGAAATCATGGATGGTATAGTTCAGACTTTGCAGGATAAGGCAAAACCAGAGCGTCCCCCAGTATTACTGGGTAAAAGGATGAATATGGTGTTGATTCCCTTGAAATCGTCCTGACTTTGTTTTCTTTGTGATTTCGAGTTAATAGTATAAAGTAATGGAAAATCGGAAATTCCATCTTGACAAGATGGGGTGATATAAGTAAACTCTTGAATCTTAATTTGTGGAAAGACTTCTGACTCGAATACTTAAATTCTTTTAAAGAAAGAACTTATATGCCTAAACAGAAAACGCACAAGGGCCTCTCCAAGCGGGTAAAGGTGACCGGAACAGGCAAAGTAAAACGTAAATGCTGCAATGGAGGGCATTTGATGAGCGGTAAGTCGGCCAAGCAGCGTCGCCGTATTCGCGGCAATGCTTTGGTGACAGGCGCCAAGGCCCAGTCGATTCGTACGGCACTGGGACTATAAAAAAATATAACATCTCCGCTTCTCGGCTTCATCAGCTGCCGCAGCGGAATAAGGTTATCAACAGAAAGGAAAAGCTGGTATGCCAAGAGTAAGTAAAGGTGCTGCGACGCGCCAAGCGCGTAAACGTGTCATGAAGGATGTCCGCGGTTATCGCGGCGCAACCGGCCGTAATTATCGGCTTGCCAAAGAAGCCCGGGTCACTGCACAGGTTAACGCACGTATCGGCCGCAAACAAAAAAAACGTCAGTATCGCGGCCTGTGGATCATTCGGCTTAGTGCTGCTTGTACTCAGCGAGGAGTGCGTTACAGCCAATTTATCGATGGCCTCAAGAAAGCGGGTATTGTCTTGAATCGGAAAATGCTCAGTGAAATTGCTATTTTTGATCCAAGCGGATTTACCGCATTAGTTGAAAAAGCAAAGGCTGCTGTGTAACTGTCGGTTTTTTTATTCGAGATGTGCCGTGAAACTTGAAGAATTCACAGAGATCGGCAATCAAGCCAAAAACGAGCTGAATGCGGTTAAAGACGGTTCGTCTCTGGAAGAGTGGCGAGTCAAGTATCTGGGACGGAAAGGTTTAGTTACCCAGATGCTCAGCCGGATTGGAACGCTGGCCGCCGAAGATCGCAAGCAGGGCGGACAGTTGGCCAATCAAATCAAACAAGATGTTACTTCAGCGTTTGAGAGTTACAAACAGTCTTTTGAGTCTGGACGGAAAAAAAACAGTCCTTCAATGGATGTCACTTTGCCAGGCATTCCCGTCTTACAGGGGAAACGCCATATCATTACACAAACCGTTTCGGAACTGCTTGAGATTTTTGGACGTATGGGGTTTGCGGTGGCTTATGGGCCGGAAGTTGAAAATGAGTGGCACAATTTCATCGCCCTGAATATTCCGCCTGAACATCCGGCTCGTGATCCGCTGGATAATTTTTATATCAATGATTCGATGTTGCTGCGCAGCCAGACCTCGACGATTCAGATCCGGGTAATGGAAACACAGAAACCGCCTATCCGAGTTGTAGCACCCGGTCGTGTTTATCGTCCCGATACTGTAGATGCGACTCACATGTTTATGTTCCATCAACTTGAAGCACTCGTTGTCGATGAGGGTGTCAGTATGGTGGACCTGAAAAGCAGCGTTAATCAATTCATCCATACGTTCTTCGGAGCTGAGACGAAATGGCGTTTTAGGCCGAGTTTCTTCCCGTTTACCGAACCGAGCTGTGAGGTTGATATTCTTTGGGTGGATAAATCAGGCCGTGAAAACTGGATGGAAATCGGCGGGTGCGGGATGGTGGATCCCAATGTCTTTGACGGTGTTGGTATTGACAGCGAAAAATATACCGGTTGGGCTTTTGGTTTTGGCATTGAACGGCTGGCGATGAAAAAATACGGCATTACCGATATCCGCCTTCTTTTCGAAAATGATCTTCGCTTCCTGAGTCAGTTTTAAATGAAGGCACTGCCTGCGTCCCAGGCATACCGCTTTGGATGTTAAGTAGATCAATGCAGTGTCGATAGGAGAGATAGATAAATATCTTCTTTTGCAAGTGTATCTTTTCCTTAAGATAAATTCTGATAAGGAGGTTCTGTGATACAAAAAGGTATTATTTTGGCAGGAGGAAGCGGAACGCGGCTCTATCCTGTAACCCAGGCGGTTAGTAAGCAGCTTTTGCCGGTGTATGACAAGCCGATGGTATATTATCCACTCTCGATTTTAATGCTTGCGGGGATTCGAGAGGTTCTTTTAATTTCCACCCCTCAGGACTTGCCTTTATATCGCACTCTTTTGGGGAACGGAACTCAATTTGGAATTCACATTGAATATGCGGAACAGCCGCGTCCTGAAGGGCTTGCCCAAGCGTTCATTATCGGGCGTCGGTTTATCAACGGCGGTCCGGTATGTTTGGTACTTGGCGACAATATCTTCTATGGTCACGGCCTCGGGGGAGCACTGAGCAAAGCTGCCGTTCGTACTGATGGAGCAACTATCTTTGGCTATTTTGTCCGTGATCCTCAGCGATACGGCGTTATTGAGTTTGATAAAGAAGGCAATGTTCTGAGCATCGAAGAAAAGCCCGCCTCACCTAAATCCAACTATGCTGCGGTCGGATTATATTTTTATGATAGTCAGATTACAGATATTGCTGCTTCTATTAAACCGTCTGCCCGCGGCGAGCTGGAAATCACAGAAGTCAATAACGTTTATCGAAGGCAAGGACAACTGAAAGCTGAATTGCTTGGACGTGGTGTTGCGTGGCTCGATACCGGAACTCCTGATTCGATGCTTCAGGCATGCAACTTTGTTCAGACTGTTCAGCAAAGGCAGGGCCTGATGATCTCCTGTCTCGAAGAGATTGCATTTCGTAAGGGGTGGATTAATGCCGATGAGCTTTTTCAACAGGCCGATCCCCTTCGTAAAAACCATTATGGGCAGTATTTGCTTTCGTTACTCGAAGGGAAAGTACAATGAACCGTATCTCGACTGAGATTGAAGGAGTTTATATTTTTGAGCCTAAGGTTTTCGGCGATGCCCGTGGTTTTTTTATGGAAACGTGGAACCGAAATCGCTATGCGGAGGCCGGGCTTGATGTTGTTTTTGTACAGGACAATGTTTCCCGTTCGTCAAAGGGAGTGCTTCGGGGGTTGCATTACCAGAATCCAAATGCTCAGGGCAAACTGGTTCAAGTCCTGGAAGGCCGAGTCCTGGATGTTGCGGTTGATGTGCGAATAGGTTCTCCGACATTCGGCAAGCGGGTTGCGGTGACTCTCTCAGATGAAAATTTCCGACAGCTTTATATTCCGCCGGGTTTTGCTCATGGATTTTGTGTGCTGAGCGAAACGGTTGTCTTTGCTTATAAATGTACAGACTTTTATAATCCTTCTGTCGAAGGAGGCATTTTGTGGAGTGATCCTGATCTTCGTATTCCCTGGGAAATCGAAAACCCGCTGCTTTCAGAAAAAGACAAGACCTATCCGAGGCTCAAAGATATTCCTGAAGACAAACTTCCCCGATATGGAGCATTATGATGAGTCGATTCACACATATTACTTTGCTCGGGGCCAAGGGAATGCTCGGATCTGATCTTGCAGCAGAGGCGGTCAGGCGAGGTTATTCGATTGACACGTATGATCTCCCGGAATTTGACATTACGCGGGCTGAGCATATTCGCCAGGTTGTTGCCAAAGACGGGCTGATCATTAATTGTGCTGCTTATACGAATGTCGAAAAAGCGGAGTCCGAACCGAAAGCGGCCGACAGGGTTAATGCGGGAGCAGTTGGCCTCTTGGGTGAGATAGCCAAAGATGCCGGAATTCCGGTTTTGCATATCGGCACGGATTTTGTTTTTGACGGTATGCTGGACCGACCTTACACCGAACAGGATACCCCCAATCCCATCAGTGCCTATGGGACATCCAAATGGCGAGGAGAGCAGGCTCTTCTGGCCTCAGGATGCCGGCACTGCATTATCCGGGTGCAGTGGACGTATGGCTTACACGGTGTCAATTTCATAAATAAGCTTCTGGATGCGGCCCATGCAGGGAAACCGCTTCGTGTCGTTGATGACCAGGTTGGAGCACCCACGGCAACAACAATGATCTCGACTGTGATTTGTGATTTGCTGAAGGGCGGTTTTCCGGAAGGCCTTTTTCATCTGGCTGCCGGGGGCTATGTCAGTCGTTATGAAATGGCGAAGTTTATATTCGATTCTCTTTGCATGCAGGTTGATTTAAGCCCATGCAAGACATCCGATTTTAAAACAGCGGCCAGGCGTCCGCTTAACAGCCGCTTTGATTGCACAAAAATTGAGGCTGTTCTTGGACGGCCTCTTGAGCATTGGAAACAAGGTTTGAAGAATTTTCTGGAGCAGCGATGAGGACGATACTTGTAACAGGCGGAGCAGGATTTATCGGCAGCAATTTTGTTCGAATGATTCTTCAGGAACAGGAAGAGACAAAAGTCATCAATCTCGACAGTTTGACTTATGCTGGAAATCTTGAAAATCTCCAGGGTTTTACGGATCATCCCCGGCATATATTCATCAAAGGCGACATCTGCGATGCATCGCTCCTCAAGCATGTTGTCGAAGAATATCGTATCGATGCGATCATCAACTTTGCCGCAGAGAGCCATGTCGATCGCTCACTGGTTGAACCGGGGGTCTTTATCAATACTAATGTAATGGGCACACTGACGCTGCTTAGAGTCGCTTTGGACAAAAAGCTTGAGCGGTTTATCCAGGTTTCTACGGATGAAGTCTACGGTTCTCTTGGGCCGGAAGGTTTCTTTACCGAGAAAACGCCGCTTAGCCCCAACTCACCCTATTCGGCCAGTAAGGCCTCGGCTGATATGCTCGTACAAGCCTTTGGCCACAGTTGGGGGTTGCGTTATAATATCACCCGCTGTTCCAATAATTACGGACCCTATCAGTTTCCTGAAAAGATGATTCCATTGATGATTAACAATGCACTGAATGATAAAGAATTGCCTGTCTATGGCGATGGCCTTTATATCAGGGATTGGCTCTATGTCTATGACCATTGCACTGCGATCTGGAAGGTGCTTACCGAAGCCGCTCCCGGAACTATTTATAATATCGGGGGTAACAATGAAAAGACTAATCTGGAGGTTGTCGGGCTAATATTAAAGAGGCTTGGCAAACCCGAAACGCTTATCCGCCATGTAAAAGACCGTCCCGGCCATGATCGCCGTTATGCAATTGATTCCTCGAAAATCATGTCCGATCTCAACTGGAGGCCGTCAGTCTGCTTTGAAGACGGCATCCTGAAGACTATTGACTGGTATCTGTCCAGTACCGACTGGCTCAACCATATTGTTTCCGGGCAGTACCAGAGCTACTACGACAGCATGTATTCCAACCGGTAACAACCCAAAACATTCTTGACAGAACGGTCCGAATCGGTTACGGTTTTGCGTTTTATTCAGTTGACTAAAGCGCGAAAGGCGATGCATGAGAAAAAAAGAGAATCTAACCGCTTTTACACGGGTATTGCGATATGTCTGGCCGCAGTGGCCCAGTGTAATTGCGCTGTTATTATGGGCGGCGCTTATTTCTCTGATGTTCTCGGCCAGTTTTCTGACCATTATTCCGTTGCTTAAAGTGATGATGGAGGAAGAGGGGCTGCATAGTTGGGTGGACAGAAAAATGTGCAATGCCCGGTATGGAATGGATTTTTACGTTCCCAGCCTCAGTGATTTTAATGAAAAATCCACAGATTTTACACAATATCTTTTAGTGAACCGCATCGATGATGACCTTTGGGCGGAACAGACTCAATTGCACATTGGCGATTTGGTTGTCGCTGTTGCCTGTGACGAAAAAAAGGAGATAGCATCTTCACCGGGTAAAATGCTCGAAGTTTTAGCGACCGCAGAGGCTCAAACGCCGATTAAGCTTTCAATCCGGCGAACAAATACACAAGGCGATACCGAATTGTTGTCATTTTCTAATACGATTCCCCCCAAACCATTTTATGCGGATTTGGCGCAGTGGCCTGTGAGTTTTATCCCGCGAGATGGAAACAAAGAAAATGTCTTTCATGCGATGGTTTTGGTTATTGTGGGATTAACGATCATTACGATTCTGAGGTGTTGGGCCAAATTCAACCAATCCTATCTGGCCGAAAAAATCGTTACGATTGCCAATGCCAAATTGAGAGAAGACGTTTTTCGTCACGTGATGTTTATGCCGGTGGGTTTTTTTTCGTCGCGCGGCACCAGCGACACCACCAGTCGTATCATCAGTGATGTAACCATGAGCGGAAAAGGCATCAAGATATTATTTGGTAAAACCCTTCGTGAGCCGTTGGTGGCCCTCGGTGCATTGGGGGGGGCATTTGTAATCAGTTGGAAGCTGACGCTGATATTTATGTGTTCGGCTCCGATGGTTATTGGTGTTATCGCTATACTGGGCAAAAAAATGAAAAAGGCGACCAAGAAATCGCTGGTAACGACCGCTCATATGCTTGGGCGTATTCAGGAAGCGATGAATGCCTTACGGGTTGTCAAAGTGTACAATCGCCAGCAGTGGGAAATTGAGGAGTACGAAAAGACTAACAGGGCGCTTCTGAAATATCATCTGAAAATGTCCAAGATTGACGCGATGACAAGCCCTGTTATGGATGCACTGGGAATGATCACCGGCGGGGCGGTTATTCTTTTGGGGGCTGCTTGGGTCACTTATCAGTATGAAGGAATGCAGGCCAGCGCATTTTTTACACTGCTGGCCGGATTGGGCATTGCGGCAGAATCCGTGCGAAAAGTCAGTGATGTCTGGAATACGGTTCAGCAGGCCAACGCTGCGGCTGAACGCGTGTTTTCGGTTATTGATGAGCCGAAAGAGAGGGAGGAGCCGAATGCCTTCATGATGAAGCCTCTCAGCCGTCAGATCGAGTTTAAAAATATCGTCTTTACCTATCCCGGCGCACAGCAACCTGCCCTTAAAGGCATCGACTTGACCGTACCGGCCGGCCAAACCGTTGCTGTTGTCGGTTCCAACGGATCCGGCAAAACAACACTGGTCAACCTGCTGCCGCGATTTTATGACCCCGACAGTGGACAGATTCTTATCGATGGTCAGGACATTCACCAAGCGACTTTTGCCAGCTTGCGCGACCAGATCAGTATGGTAACGCAGACGACTGTTACGTTTAATGATACAATTGCAAACAATATTGCCTACAGCAAACCCGATGCGATGCGGGATGAGATCATTGCGGCGGCAAAAAAAGCCTACGCCCATGAGTTCATCTGTACGTTGCCGGATGGCTACGACTCGAAGATCGGAGAGCAAAGCAGCGGTTTCAGTGGCGGCCAGCTCCAGCGTATCGTGATCGCCCGAGCTATTCTGAAAAATCCTAAAATCCTGATTTTTGACGAGGCGATGAGCCAGATCGATGCTGACAGCGAAGCCAAGATACACAAAGCGTTGTCCGAATTAATGAAGGGACGTACCTGCTTCCTGATCGCCCATCGGTTCAGCACAGTCATCTCTGCCGACCGCATTGTGGTAATCGACAATGGGCAGATCGTTGCTCAGGGCTGCCATGACGAGCTGATTCAAACGTGTCAGACTTACAAAAGACTCTATGAGACGCAGTTGATCGGCGGCATATAGGTCGACCGCCGGCGACACAAAAGAACGGGTATAATTCAATTTGCTGAAGATCAAGTATGTTAATCCGGGCTATCGCCGGGCGCTGGAAGGGGCCGGTGTTTTAAGCGAAAAGACGATTATCGCCTGGGATCGCGGCGAACAGATTGTCAAGAAGAATTGGGCTGATGCCTTCAGAGGCGAGATTGAAGGCATCGGAACGGTATATGTCAAACGCTATTTCCCGCAGCGCAACAGACTTTTTGGTGTATTCAAACATAATCCTGCACTTCATGAATATCACTGCTCTGTGAAAATGCAGCAATTGGGCATTCCTCAGGCCGAGCCGATATTGGCGGCGGTTATCGTAGGCTCTCTTGGATTTATCAAATGCGGCATTTATATAATGCGCGAGGTTAAGAATGCTGTTTCATTAGACATTCTGCTTGAGCAGATGCAGCATTTCCCCGATCATGAACGTCTCAAAATGATTGCGGATGAGTTGTGCAGGCTTCTGGATGTGATGCATCGCGGGAATTTTTGCCACTGGGATTTAAAACCCCGTAACCTTCTCGTGTCACAGGAAAACGACTCTGTTATTATTACACCCATCGATGCCCGTTCCGGAAAAACAATGAATTTATTCAATCAGCGATCATATATAAAACGCGATTACCGGTTTCTTCTTCGCGAGCCGCTGTTAAAGCCGTTTTTTGAAAAGCATCCGTAAACTAAGGAGTGATACAAACGTAATGCAGACGATGCCGTTTGATATCGAGTTGACCGCTCCGGATGGTTCACACCAAACTGTGTGCTGCCAAGAGTGTCTCCGCGTAATCAAACACCGCCGTACTGTCTTTTCAGGGCTATGGCAAGGACGCCCTGTTATTATCAAACGCTTTGAGGATTTTTTTAGTGGATACCGTTGCCGACGCGAAAAGCGAGGTCTACAGAAACTCCTAACTTTTGGCTTAATCGCTCCGAAAGTTCTGCTGACGGGAAAAGACGCCGCGGGTCATCATATTTTCGTTATTGAAAAGATTGAAAAGGCTGTCGATGTGCTGACCGCTGTTCAATCTGCGCCTTCGGATGAAGCAGCAAGGGAGACCCTGTTTTCTGTTTTTTGTTATATTGCCCGAATGCATCAGATCGGGATCACCCAGCAGGATTTACACTTGGGAAATTTTCTTACAGACCAATCCCAAATTTATGCTATTGATCCTGCCTGTATGCGATTTGGCAAGAAGCCCGTCTCGCTTGCCCAAAGCCGCCGCCAGTTGGCAATTCTCTTTGCAACCCTGCAGCCGCCTGCGCTGTCCTGGATAGAAGAACTGCTCAAGGCCTATTGCCGCGTCCGCGGCCAGATATTCTCTTCCGAAATGCTCGACAGTGTCCGGATAATGATAGACCGGCGTCGAAAACAGTATCTGCCCCATGCCCTTAAAAAAACGTTGCGTAACAGCAAACACTTTTTTGTTCTCGAGGTCCCGCCATATCGGGGCGTCTTTTATAAAAATGCAATTGATGTCGAATCGGCTCGTCAGTTAATCGCGACGTTTAAAATGGCAAGGGTTCATGAAGAAGTAAATCGAAAAGTAGACATTAAAGTCCGAGAATTTAGTGTTATCCAATACAAACCCAAAAATGGATTCATGGCGTTATGGTACGGCCTGACCGGCTCACCCGCCCGACGCGAGTGGCTGACTGCATGGCGAATGATCTACTCCGGCCAGCCAAAGAAACCTCCGCTGGCTCTGATTGAATACCATTATGGCTTGGCGTGGTTGTTTACAGAAAAAGAAAAAGATTGAAATTATCCCGTTCATGATATATTTTAGTGACCATGATAAATGATACATATTTAACAAAAGAAGAATTAAAACGGTTAGGTTTAAAAAGCTGTGGAGAAAATGTCTTTATCAGTCGGAAAGCCAGTATTTATGGTGCCGATAAAATGGACATTGGATCCAATGTTCGTATCGATGATTTTTGTATTCTAAGTGGATTTGTTTCAATTGGTAATTATATCCATATTGCCCCCTATACTTCGCTTTGCGGCGGAAGCAAAGGAATTATCCTTGAGGACTTTGTAAACCTATCCAGGAAAATTGAAATATTTGCTGTAACAGATGACTTTAGCGGAATGACAATGACCAACCCCATGATTCCGGATAAATATAAAAATGTCAGCGAAGTGCAGGTTATTCTCAGGAAACATGTTCTGGTAGGTGCGGCTTCGATTGTACTCCCAGGTGTCATATTGGAGGAAGGATCCGTTGTGGGTGCGATGAGTCTGGTGAAAAATAGTACCGAAAGTTGGACTATCAATGCGGGGATACCTGCTGTCAAGATAAAAGACAGAAAAAAAGACCTATTAAAATTAGAAAAACAATTTCTTAAAGAGTGCAGCAGGCATGGCTGAAAAAAAAGCATTTCAAACTCCAATTTATGTTACCCGTCCGCTGTTGCCGTGTCTTGAAAAATTACAGGGTAAGCTATCTGAAATATGGTCTTCAAGATGGCTTACAAATCATGGCCGTATGCATAATCTTCTTGAAGAGTCGTTGACAAAAGTTCTTAAGTCGCAAAATGTATCTATCTTTAACAATGGTACTATTGCACTTTTAACCGCTCTGAAGGCAATGGACCTGCCGGTCGGCAGTGAAGTCATTACGACGCCCTTTACATTTCCGGCGACCACCCACTGTATAAGCTGGAATAATTTAAATCCTGTCTTTTGTGATATTTGCCCCGATACCATGACGCTGGACGTTGACAAGCTTGAAGGTTTAATTACCCCGAAAACGTCGGCAATATTGGGGGTTCATGTTTATGGTATTCCCTGTCACGTGCATGCTATACAGGCATTGGCCGACAAGCATTATTTGAAAGTGGTCTATGATGCAGCGCATGCCTTTATGACGGAAATAGAGGGCAGTGGAATCAGTACATTTGGTGATATCAGTATGTATAGTTTTCATGCAACCAAGCTTTTTAATACTGTGGAAGGGGGATGTCTGACCTACAACGATTCCTCATTAAAAGAAAAAATATATTACCTTCGGAACTTTGGCATTAAAAATGAAGATGAAGTGGTAGATGTCGGTATTAATGGAAAAATGAATGAGCTTCAGGCGGTTATTGGCTTGCTGAATCTTGATCTGCTTGATTCTGAAATGAAGAGACGAACTCTGATTAAATCCGTCTATATAGACAATTTACAAAATGTCGAGGGAATAACCGTTCCTCTGCTTCCGGCAGATGTGACCGACTCACTTCAGTATTTCGTCATTAAAATCGACGAAAAGATTTTTGGACTTTCCAGAGATGAGGTATATAACCGATTGAAACGACATAATGTGTTTACTCGGAAATATTTCTATCCGCTGTGTTCAGAATATCTGCCCTATAAAAATTTGCCGTCCTCTTCTCCGGAAAATCTTAAGAATGCTAACATAATTAAGAAACAAGTATTGTGTTTGCCTTTTTATGGTGACTTGGGATCGGAGAGTGCATACAAAATATGTCAACTCATTAAGTCAATAAGGGATTGATCAATCATGATATTTCTGAAAAAACAAAAAGTTAAAAGAATGATAAAAAAACTTGTTCAAAGCAATGAATTAGTGAAAATTCATGCTGGATGTGGAGGGCATTATCTTCAAGGATGGATTAACATAGACGGCAGCAAGAAATGTAAAAGTGATTTACGTATTGATCTATCAAATGGTTTGCCTTTTCCGGACAATTCTGTAGATTTCATATTTAATGAGCATTTTATTGAGCACCTAACTTACAAAAATGGACTGTGTTTTCTTAAAGATTCTTATAGGGTGCTTCGGCCAGGTGGTGTCTTAAGAACGGCCTTTCCGGACCTTGATACACTGATTGATAGTTATGTCCGAGATACTTGGCGTGACATGGAATGGGTAAAGCTGATCAAGGCGCATTGGTATCCCTCGGGGTGCTATATGCTTAATCAGTGTCTTCGAGAAAACGGTCATCATCACTATATGTATTCAGTTGACGACCTCAAAAGAAGACTGCAAGAGGCGGGTTTTAGACAGGAATCTCTCGAACGGCAACAGGTACATCAGAGCGTTCATGAGCCTTTAAAGGGACTTGAGAAAAGGAAAGATTCGAGCGTTGTAGAAGCGATAAAATAGATGGGATAAAAAATGCTGACCGTGATCCTTCTAACCTATAACCAAAGAGAGACCATTTCAAAGGCGTTTGATTCTATACTGGCTCAAGTCGTGGATTTCGATTATAAAATTCATGTTTTGGACGATTGTTCTACAGACGGCACAACGGATATTTGTCGGCACTATCAGGAAAAATATCCGGAAAAAATACAATTATTTGTCAATAAGACCAATTTAGGCGTTTGCCAGAATTTCAAGCAGGGAATTTTAAGAATTAAAACAAAATATTTTGGTTTTTTAGAAGGCGATGATTACTGGTGCGGCGAGTTGAAACTCCAGCGTCAAATAGAGGTCATGGAGCAGAACCCGGATATTATGATTTGCGGTCATAATACGTTGTTTAAGGATTTTGTCAGGGATAAAGAATATCTTTTGAACGAAAAAACAGAAAAGACACGATATACCATTTCAGATAATTTCGGAGTGCATCCGTCTTCACGTATTTATCGCAATTCGTTAAATCTGGAGGATTTGCCGCCGCACATGGTGCTGGACACCCATATCTTTCTGGTGTATATGACGCATGGCGATTTGTATTATATTGATGAAGTATGGTCAGTGTATAATTTAACCGGCAAAGGATTCTGGTCAGGCAAACGCCGAGGCGAAAAGAAAAGGCTGATGCTCAAATATCAATATAACACTAACAAGTATTTTAATTTTGTGTATGATTACAGATTTTTTCAGAGATCCGTATTTCTAAAGATACTTAAGCGGCTTTTGGGGGTGTCTTGTGGCTGGCGGGTTTATTATTATTTGATGATTCCTTGCTTTCGAATACGCTATTTATTTCGGTAAATCAATAATCCCTGTTTTGTGTAGATTGACTGTCATGAAATTTGGAAAACTGTCAAGATGGATGCGTTTTCTTGGGCAATATGGCTTGGGCAAACCGCCATATGCGGCGTATGTCTTGGGCTGGCATGGCCATCACAATCTCGGTGATGAGGCAGTTTACGGTGCATTGAAAAGCTATTTTGGCGATTTTCGTTTCGTGGATTTTCCACGGCGAATGCCGAGATGGTGTATGCGAACTCTGTCGCGGATGGAGTTGGGGTTGCTGGCTGGGGGGACAATGATTAGCGGCGAGATTTCCGGGGCGATGTATACGCAGCAATGTTTCCTACAATGTCCAAAGTCAATAGTATTCGGTTCCGGCGTTCATCATCCAGATTTTTGGATCGAACGACGCGGCGCTGAAGAATGGAACGCTGCCGCAGCCATTTGGAAAAAGACCCTTGATCGATGTGATTATGTTGGAGTTAGAGGGCCTGATTCGGCAATGGTATTAGCGGACTGGGGGGTGAAGAATGTTGAAGTCATCGGCGATCCGGCGTTATATTATGCCGATGGCACTCCCCCAAAGCCCTTGAGAGACGTTCAGCCGTCGGTGGGGCTGAACTTAGCGCAGACAAAAAATCTTCACATGTACGGCCAATCCGAAGTCTATTTAAGGGAATTTGCAGACTTGGCAAAGCAGTTCAAAAAAGCAGATTGGGCGGTTTATTGGTATGTGGTATGGCCGGACGACTATGCGCCGACTAAAAAAATCGCCGAGAGCACAGGCACAGCGGATGCAATTGTCCCCATTTATACCGATTGTCACAAGTTTACGGCCGATGTAAAACAGCGTTCGCTTTTTGTTGGGACACGCCTGCATGCTGTCGCGCTCAGCGTTGCCGCGTATGTGCCGTCCATATCGCTGGAGTATCAGCCCAAATGCTCGGATTTTATGAAGTCTGTCGGTCAGCAGGACAGAGTGATTCGCATTGACCGGTTCAATAACGATTTGGTTTGGGAGCTTGTGCTGCATACACAACGACGGCAAAAGGAAATTTCCGAATCCCTGTATCAGTTGGTGCAGGAATTGCGATGCAGGCAAGTCCAGAGAGCAAAAGAATTTGAGTATAAACCGAGTGGATGCGATGCACACTAAGCCACGAAAAATACTGATTATCTCCGACGCTGCGAACAGACCTAAAGCGATTTATATAGATCAGGTTCCTAAATTGGCTAAAGGGTTTATACGTCTCGGCCATGACGTGCGGTGTCTGAATTATAACGGTATTTTATCAGAGCTTAGCGCCTTTAAAAGCCGATCGCTTACCCGTTTTTTTTATAAGAATAAAACGGACAAAATAATTTGCCATTATGCGAAACAGTATATACCTGATATTGTTATCATTGCATTTCCAAGAGCTTTCAACAAGGTCAGTTTAGAACGATTAAAAGAACGGTTGTCGTCGCCTGTTTTTGTGGGGATTGACGGAGATCTTTGGCCCGGTCGAAATCCCGGGCGTATTGATTTAGCAAAATCACTGGATGTTTTACTTGCAACCAACAATGGCAGTTCGCTGGATGAATATAGACGAACCGGTATAAAAAAATGTGTATTTATGCCGAATGTATGCGACCCTGATGTAGAATATCGCCATGAGACCGCCCCAAAATACCGTTGTGATATTCTGTGGACGGGAAAGGTACGTCATAGAGGGGGAGGTGATACTCTTCGGCAGGATATTCTTCGATTGTTGTCCAATCGCGTCGGCGCTCGATTATACGGCTGTCTTGATCAGCCTCAAATCGGGGGGATTGATTATCTTTACGCTATCAGCGGGGCCAAAATTGGTATCTCAATCAATGCTGATAATTCGATTCCGCTGTATCATTCTGACCGGTTTACACATTATGCCGCTTGTGGGACGATGGTATTGGCCAAACGGGTGCCGGATACGGACCTTTTGATGCAGGATAAAAAGCACGTAGTCTATTTCGATACGATACAAGAGTGTATGGAGTTGGCCAATTGGTATCTGGCTCATGATTCGGAGCGTCGACAAATCGCCGATGCAGGAATGGAACGATGTCATACTTGTTTTAACTCCGTCAAAATTGCAGGATATATGTTGGATGTTATTGATAAGGGAGAATATAATTCCCCGTGGGGAGTATTTTCATAAACTAATGAGGTTGATGTGAAAACAGAAAATTATTATCAGTCACTTTTCGAAAAGTCAAATCAATACTATGCCAGCGATCGCGAGGATATTTTGCCTTTTGTGCCGAATACAATAAAAACCTCACTGGAATTCGGCTGCGGACAGGGGAGTTTCTCGGCTCTTTTAAAACAGCGTTTTGGTGCCGAAACATGGGCAGTGGAATTGAATCCGGTGGCGGCAGAGGTTGCATCGCAAAAAATCGACAAGGTCATTCAGAAGGATGCGATTGAGGCGATGAGTCAATTGCCTGACTCTTATTTTGACGGCATATTTTTTCTCGATGTACTGGAGCATCTTGACAATCCATTTTTGCTTATAGAGGCATGTCGTCAAAAGCTGTCGGAAAAAGGCGTTCTTATCGCGTCTATTCCGAATATTCGTTACTACAGTTTTTTTAAAAAATATGTTTTTCACGGTGAGTGGGAATACCAGCAGCAAGGCATCATGGATATAGGTCATATCCGTTTTTTTACCTATAAGAGTATTCAAAACATGTGTCGTAATCTGAATTATTATATTCATACAATAAAAGGACATCACCCGACGCGAAGTCGCGGGTACAGGCTGTTAAATCTTATCGCATTAAACCGACTTTGGGATGTGCGATATAAACATTTTGTGATTGTCGCAGGGAAATCGCCGAAATGAAGGTTTCAATTGTTATCGTATCTTGGAATGTCAAACAGTTTCTGGTCGATTGTATTGAATCGGTTGTCAAGCATTCTGCGAAATTTGATTACGAGATTATTGTTGTCGATAACGCCAGTACGGACGGCACAGTTGAGGCGGTTATCAAGCGGTTTCCCGAAGTTCGTTTGATTGCTAATACTGACAATGCTGGTTTTGCGCGAGCGAATAACCAGGGAGCGGCGGTTACGCGGGGCGAATATCTATTCATTATGAATCCCGATACGCTGCTTTTACCGAATACTCTAAAAGAGCTAGTTGAGTTTATGGACTGTAATCCGGACATTGCGATATGCGGCCCGCATGTCCTTAACGAGGACAGGACGACACAACGGTCAGTTCGCGGACTGCCGACTTGGGGGATGGCGTTTTCACGTCATACCCCGTTGGGTACTTTGGGGCTGTTTCGAAAGAGTCTAAGAACTTGGCGCTGTCGCGATTTTAATTATCATCAGCAGGCTGACGTAGAGCAGTTGATTGGAGCGGCGTTGCTGGTCCGGCGAAACATCTTTGAGAGAGTCTGCGGTTTCGATGAGCGTTTCTTTATGTACTATGAAGAGGTTGATTTGTGCAAACGAATCAAAGAAGAAGGTGGACGTATTGTTTATAATCCCAGCGCAGAGCTGATCCATCTGGGCGGCCAATCGTCGAAGCAGATTCAGGCCCGGAAACGATTTATGATGCTTAACAGCCTTGTGCTGTACTTGCAGAAACATACCCCTGGCTTTCAATCAAGAGTTCTGTCCGGGCTCTTTAAAGCGGGTGTCTTACTGCAGTATTTGTTCGAGTGGATTGGTTATTATGCAGGCTACCGGTTTTCTATTATGCTGAATAAAAACAAAAGAACCTCAAAGTGTGCCGTTCGCTATAAAGCGGCACATGAATTTCTGTCTGTCTATTATCTTAAATTTCTGCGAGGAAATGGATAATGGGTACGAAAATTAAAATTAACCTTCCACAGCGGCTTGATAGTGGGGATGTTGCGATCGAGATTGGCTGTGGTCCTAAACGCCGTGATATGTCGGTCATTACGATAGACAGGGTCGACCTGGACACGGTAGATATCGTTGCGGATATTGAGCAGGGGCTTGGATTTCTCCCGGATAGATGCGTAACTCGCCTGTATTGCAGAAGCGTTTTGGAGCACATCGAAAATTTTGAAAGCCTACTGCGTGAGATGCTAAGAGTGTTAAAAGAGGATGGACAGGCGTATATATATGTACCGCATTTTTCAAATCCCTATTTCTATTCCGATTATACTCATAAACGTTTTTTCGGGTTGTATTCCTTCTATTATTTTGTCGATCCTCAAAAGCAGTTGAAACGGAAAGTCCCCGTCTTCTACACCGACATTCGGCTTGAGATACTTTCGCTCAAGCTTGTTTTCAAAACTCCATTCTGGATTTCCAGACACTTAAGAAAGCTGTTTGGCCTGCTCATCAACAGTTGCCGGTGCATGAAGGAGTTTTATGAACTCCACTTGTGCGGGCTGGTTCCCTGTGACGGTATCGAGATCGTATTCAAAAGGGCCAATCCAAAGGAAAGCAATCCGTGAAACTCTTGATCTTGACCAACAATCCTTCGCGTGCCAGCTTTCGTTTGCGGATTGAAGATCATCTCGACTTCCTCAAACAGCAGGGCATTCAGTCCGAAATACGCGCGATGCCTCGGCGAATGATGGATCGATGGCGGCTTTTTAAGGCTTCCGGCTGTTACGATGCGGTACTTTTGCACCGAAAATGCCTGAATTTCTGGGACGCGGCGGTTTTTGCACACTATCGCCCGACAACAATATTTGATTTCGATGATGCAATTATGCACAGCACCTCCCGGCCCGACAGCCGTTACACAAGCCATTATCGCTTGTTCCGGCGTACCGCAAAAATGATGGATGTTATAATCGCCGGAAACGGGATTTTAGCCGACTATGCCCGTCGTTATTGCACGAAGGTAGTGGTTGTGCCGACCGGTCTGGACACTGCATCATATCAAAAGTCGGATATCTCGAAAGACACCGATCACATCCGCCTTGTCTGGATCGGCAGCGAAAGCACACTGAAGTATTTAGCGGACCTGCGGCCGGTGTTTGAAGAGGTCGGTAAAACTTACAAGAATGTGATTCTCCGTATTATTGCCGATACTTTTTTTGATCTGGAGAACATGAAGGTCGAAAAATGCCCTTGGTCGCTAAAGACCCAAGTCCCCGATCTGCTGTCAAGTGATATCGGCCTTGCACCGCTTCCGGATAACTACTTTACCCGAGGCAAATGCGGATTCAAGATGCTCCAGTACTTTGCGGCGGGTTTGCCGGTAATTGCCTCCCCGGTGGGCGTCAATGAGACATTTATCAAAGAAAGCGGTGCCGGCCTCCTTGCTTCCACTCCCTCGCAATGGAAAGACGCTATCGAAAAAATGATTAAAGATATTGCCCTTTACAGGCAACTTGGTGAAAATGGAAAACAGTTTGTTAAAAAGTTTGATAAAAAGCTTATCGGTATAGAGCTGTGCCGTATTCTAAAGTCGGCGGCGTCGTCGTCATGAGAATACGGGGACGATAGACAGAGCCATACGAAAGGGTAGATCGATGAAGACAAGGATTTTCATGATGGCATTAATGAGTATACTGGGCTGTTCAGCGCTGATCCGTGTAGCGGAGACAGTGGAAACACAGGCTGTTGTAGATCGAAAAGCAACACCACTATGGCCTTCCGCGGCCCCCGGAGCACTGGGGGGTTCCGAAAAAGACATTCCTCTTTTAACGACCTATCTGCCTGTGAAGGACAAGGCAACCGGTATAGCGGTGATCGTATGCCCCGGCGGTGGATATGGAGGTCTGGCGATGGATCATGAAGGCATCCAGATCGCTGAATGGCTCAATTCCATCGGAGCCGCCGCCTTTATCCTCAAATATCGGCTCCCTGCGAATGGCTATCGTCATCCGGTTCCTTTAATGGATTCCCAACGGGCAATTCGGTTGGTGCGCAGCCAGGCTGAAAGATTGAATGTCAAACCAGATCGTATCGGGATACTAGGATTCTCGGCGGGGGGGCACTTGGCCTCAACTGCCGCTACCCATTTTGAAAACCCCGTTCCGACTGGCGGCGATCTCGATTCCGTCGATGCACTCTCATGCCGCCCCGATTTTCAGATTTTGATCTATCCGGTGATTTCGATGGATGGTGCTATTACTCATCACGGCTCGCGAAACAATTTATTGGGTCCCGATCCCTCAGAAGTATTGCTCAAATTGCTCTCGAATGAATTGCAGATCACCCCAAAGACACCTCCGGCATTTCTGGTGCATGCAAACGATGATAAAGCTGTCCTTCCTGAGAACAGCATCCGTTATTACCTTGCGATGCAAAAAGCCGGTGTTCCTGCCGAACTGCACATCTATCTCAAAGGAGGTCATGGATTCGGCATACGACCTGCTACTGGTCCGGCTGCAAAGTGGACAGACCGTTGCACAGAATGGCTTGTACAAACCGGGTTGATCAATTCAGCAAATTAATAGAAGCAGCGCTGTTAAGAAGTCGTCTCAGAGGCCTGACGAGTTGTCTGGGCTTGATCAAGTTGGGCCTTCAGTGATAGTCGATCCGGGATTGCGAGTTTGGTTTGAAGAGCGGGAAATTCTGAGGCGGAAATGCAATCGGCACCAATGTTACGTATTTTCTGATATCGGTTGTTGACCAGTTTGTCGATAGAAATACGTTTGAGCTGTGCTAAAGTTTTTGTGATATGCTGTTCAACATTATAAATGGTATCGTGCATATTCCGGTGAGCACCGCCAAGCGGCTCCGGTATGATTGCATCCACCAGTTTGAGCTTAAGCAATTCCTTGCCGGTCAGCTTGAGGGCTTCCGCTGCTCGCGGAGCTTGGGTTCCGTCATGCCAAAGAATTGCCGCACAGCCTTCCGGTGAAATTACGGAATAATAAGCATGTTCAAGGATAGCCATCCGGTCGCCGACGCCGATTCCCAAAGCACCGCCGGAACCGCCTTCGCCGATCACGACACAAACGACCGGTACACGCAGACGACTCATTTCCATCAGATTAACGGCAATAGCCTGAGCCTGTCCGCGTTCTTCAGCGCCGACACCGGGATAGGCGCCAGGTGTATCGATGAGAGTAACCACCGGTAGGCCGAATTTTTCGGCCAATTTCATCTTTGCCATTGCTTTGCGATACCCTTCCGGGTTTGGACAGCCGAAATTGCACGCTATTTTTTCTTTGATATCTTTGCCTTTGTTTTGGCCGATAATCATTACTTTTTCACGGCCGATTTGGCCCAGTGCCGTAACGATTGCCCGGTCATCGCCAAAACAGCGGTCACCATGCAAAATCCGTACATCCTTGAACATTAAATTCAGATAATCACTGAAAATCGGCCGCTGCGGATGACGGGCTACTTGCACAGTCTGCCAGGGAGTTAGATTTGTATAAAGGTGTTTAAGTAATTCTGTCTGCTCAATCTGCAATTGACGAATTGCAGGTGAGGTTTCGCCTTGGAGTGATTGCTGGGGATTCTGCTTACGCAATTCTTCGATTCGCCGATCCAATTCGGCAATTTTGTCTTCAAACGGCAAATATTGCAATACAGAAACTTTTATATCTTTAATTGTCATTATATTTCTCAGATTCTAAAAAAAGATTCTGATTGCCCTAAGAGCACATCAGAATTTTTAGCGATATTAAATAATTTACATAACATCAGATAGAAGGACGGCTCAAAACTTGTAAACAACGAACTATAGTGTACCAATAATTTATCCAAAAAGAAAGAAAAAAATTGACAGAACCCGATATCCAAAGTACTTTTGAACCGTCCCGGAATATTGGAAAAAATGCTTGCAGTGCCCTCAATAGCGTATTGAATTTCGTTCATTCAGTGTCCTATGATTTACCAATAGGTCGTTTGGACTATATCAGGACAATATAGGTATTGTATTAGTAAGTGGTTTAAAATGAATAAGATAAAACAAGTATCAGTAGTTGGTCTTGGCCTTTTGGGGGCAAGTGTCTCGTTGTCGATCCAGCGAGCTATGCCGTCAACTCAAGTTGTGGGGTATTCCCATCGTGATTCTACTCGACAAAAGGCCAGGCTACAATCTATCGCAAGTCGGATAGACGATGTTTTATCCGATGCTGTGACGCAAGCCGATCTTGTGATATTAGCAACCCCGATACGTACATTTGAGGCTTATTTTCGTCAAATCGCTCCTCATCTGAAAGCGGGAGCGATTGTCACTGATGTAGGTTCTACAAAGGCGATGGTTCATCAATGGGCGGCTCGAACGCTTCCTAAGAAGATTCAATTCGTTGGATCGCATCCGATCGCGGGTTCAGAAAAGCAAGGATTGGAGTATGCCCGCGATGACTTGTTAATTGGAGCCAGATGTATTCTGACCCATACGCGTACCACAAAACCCGAAGCGATGGATACAGTGGGAGAATTCTGGAAAAAACTGGGCTGTCGACTGGAGCAGATGACCCCCGCAGTTCATGATCGTATTCTGGGAATGGTTAGTCACTTGCCGCATCTGACTGCGGCTTCGCTGGTTAATGCCAATCGACTGGAGGATATGCATAATGCCGGCAAGGGTTTTATGGATACATCCCGTGTTGCTTCCGGCCCGGCCAATATCTGGATGGATATCCTGTTGACCAACCGTGATGCCTGCATTCAGGGTATTGATAAGCTCATTGCCCAACTAAAGTTGTTCAAAGGTGCGATTCAGAACGGGGATGAAACGATGCTGGAAAAAATGCTGGATCAGGCACGGCAAAAGCGCGAGCGTCTGATCGCTTATAAATTGGAACGGAAAGAATTATTTTAAAAGGAATAGATCGTGAATCAATGGCGGTTTGAAATTACCCCGAAGGCGGGGTTTGTAGATGTACATGGAAAAGGGGTATTGGAGGATATTCATCAGCTTGGTATTACATCAGTCCAGACAATGCAATCGACGCGCGTTTATCTGATCGAAGCGTCGTTTGACCAGGCCTTTGCGGAACGAGTAGGAGGGGAGCTATTGGCTGATACGGTCTGCCAGGATTATTTTATTGGACGGCAAAATGTGTCTGCAGACCTGGGGCAGGCAATGCTGGTTGAAGTACACCTGAAAAGCGGTGTAACCGATCCGGTTGCAGAGTCCGTTCTGGCGGCATTAAAAGACATGGGAGCAGGACAGGTAGCTTCCGTACGAACCGCTCGCAAATTCGTACTGGTGGGAAATATTACACAAGATCAACGGGACGTCATTGCCCGCCGGATTTTGTCCAATGATTGTATCGAGGAAGTCATTTATGGCGCAGATGCTGAACCGCCAAGCCCGCACACGCGTCCTTATGAGTTGAAGCTGACCACAGTTCCCGTCCGTGATCTGAATGACCAGGCCCTTGTGCAGCTCAGTAAAGCGAAAGATTTGTTTTTAAACCTGCGGGAAATGCAGACAATTCAGCAATACTACCGTACCATCGGGCGGGAACCGACCGATGTTGAACTTGAGACATTGGCGCAGACCTGGAGTGAACACTGTGTTCACAAGACACTCAAAAGCAGTGTTGATATGGAACTGGATGGAAAGCTGATTCGCTTTAATAATCTGATTAAAGAGACTGTTTTCAAAGCGACCAAGGACCTCAATAAAGAATGGTGCATCTCGGTCTTTGTAGATAATGCAGGCGTTATCGAATTTGACGAAGATACGGCGGTCTGTTTCAAGGCTGAGACACATAACCGTCCGTCAGCGCTGGATCCTTACGGCGGTGCTGCAACCGGCATCGGCGGTGTCATCCGCGATTCCATGGGGACCGGATTAGGGGCTAAGCCCATTGCCAATACGGATGTTTTCTGTTTCGGTCGTCCCGATATGAAACTTCAGGATGTCCCAAAGGGTGTCTTGCATCCCCGCCGTGTTATGAAAGGTGTCGTTGCAGGGGTTCGCGATTATGGAAACCGGATGGGTATCCCGACGATTAACGGGGCATTGTATTTTGACGATCGTTATCTGGCCAATCCGTTGGTCTTTTGCGGCAGCATCGGCATTATGCCGCGTGACAAGTGCTTTAAGCAAGCCCATACGGGAAATCTTATTGTTGTAGTGGGTGGGCGTACCGGACGCGATGGCATTCACGGTGCGACCTTTTCCAGTGGAGAGATCACACACGAACACGAAACGATTTTTTCCCATGCGGTTCAGATTGGAAATGCCATCGCCGAAAAGAAAACACTGGATACTCTTTTGCAGGCACGGGATGCCGGGCTATACGAAGCTATTACCGATTGCGGTGCCGGCGGCCTTAGCAGTGCGGTTGGCGAAATGGCGGCTGAACTCGGTGCTCAAGTCGATCTGGAAAAGATACCGCTCAAGTACATGGGGCTTTCTTATACAGAGATATGGATCAGCGAAGCTCAGGAGAGAATGGTCATCGCCGTCAATCCGGAAAAGCTCGATGCCATTATGCAAATCTTTGCTGCCGAAGACGTAGAAGCCACCGTCATCGGCCACTTCACCGGAGACAAGAAGCTCACCTTGCGATACAACGGTGTGCAGGTCGGTCAATTGGATATGGACTTTATGCACGAGGGCATCTGCAAATACGACCGTAAGGCCGTTTGGCAAACTAAACCCCTTAACGAACCGGCGATAGACATTAAAACAAATTATAATAATGATCTGCTGAAAATTCTTTCATCATATAATGTAGCATCGAAAGAATGGGTTATTCGCCAGTACGACCATGAGGTGCAAGGGGCCAGTGTCATTAAACCTTTGGGCGGTATTACCAACGACGGGCCGAGTGATGCCGCCGTGATACGTCCTAAATACACCAGCGATAAAGGGGTTTCCATTGCCTGCGGAATGAATCCCTGCTACGGCGATATTGACCCGTACTGGATGGCATTGGCGGGTATCGATGAGGCAGTCCGCAATCTGATCTGTGTCGGAACGCGATTTGATCGTATTGCGCTATTGGATAATTTCTGTTGGGGCGATTGTACTGATCCAGAGACATTAGGCGCATTGGTGCGTGCCTGCCAGGCCTGTTATGATGGTGCGATGGGTTACGGCACGCCTTTTATATCCGGAAAAGACTCGCTTAATAATGCCTTTGTTCGTGACGATGGAAAACGAATTTCAATACCGCATACACTGCTGATCAGCGCCATAGGGCTGGTTGATGATATCAACAAGTGCGTAACAATGGATGTCAAGGAAGCGGGGAACCTGCTTTTCATCGTCGGTCAGACAAAAAATGAATTAGGCGGTTCGCACTATTATAAAGTACAGGACCGGCTTGGTGCCAATGTACCGAAGCTTGACATTAAAGTTGCCGCAGAGACAGCACGGCGCATCAGTCTGGCGATCCAGAAAGGCTTGGTCCGGGCCTGCCACGATTGTTCGGAAGGGGGACTTGCGACAGCGTTGGCGGAGATGGCGTTTGCAGGCGGATTGGGGATTGAAGCTGATCTGAGGGGATTGCCTTTTGCAGAGGATTGCATCCGCACGGACGTGCAGCTCTTCAGTGAATCCAATGCCCGGTACATAGTGGAAGTTGAGCCCGAACATTATCATACTTTTGCGGAAATGATGCTGAATCTTCCATTCGGGCAGATCGGGAGTGTTGTTGAACAAAAACGACTTCACATTACGGATCGAAAGCTGAAAACCGTTATTGACCAGCCGCTTGAGATACTCAAGGCCGCCTGGCAAAAACCCCTGGCGTGGTAGAATGTTTGGGTGATGTTAATAAACCGTTCTCAAAAAATGGAATGAAAAGTGTCGTATTTTAGAAAGATCATTATAACCTTTGTGAGTTTCGTTTTTTTTCGTGGTTAAATGTCTTGTTAGGAATTTTTAATGGATAACGTAAAAGCAATCGTATTACGAGCGGCCGGGATCAACTGCGATATGGAAACCGAACACGCCCTGCAACTGGCAGGTGCGGTGGCCGAACGCATCCATATCAACCGAATTATCGCAGAGCCGGCGCTGCTGGATACCGCACAGATTCTGGTCTTTCCGGGCGGTTTCAGTTACGGCGATGACGTGGCCGCCGGCAAGATACTCGCCAATCAGGTCGTCCATCATCTCAGTGATCTGCTGCATCGGTTTGTTGAGCAGGGCAAGCTGATCCTCGGCATCTGTAATGGCTTTCAGGTACTCATCAAGACCGGACTCGTGCCGGGATTGCAAAACGATGGTCAAACAACGGCGACCGACTATCCGGCGACCCTGACGGATAACGACTGTGGACGTTTTGAAGACCGTTGGATATATCTGCAGCCGGGGACACAGCGATGCGTCTTTATTGAACCCCATCGGCGGATTTGCCTGCCGATTGCACACGGCGAAGGCAAGATTGTCGCCCGTGACGCTGCAACGCTGTCGCGCCTGCGGGACGAAGGCTATGTTGCGTTTCGATATGTCGATGCCGATGGAAAGCCCGGACCGTTTCCGATTAACCCCAACGGCTCACAGGACGACATTGCAGCGCTGACCGACGCAACCGGCAGGGTGCTTGGTATGATGCCGCACCCGGAGCGGTTTGTCCGTTGGACGCAGCACCCGCACTGGACACGATTGAAAGAACGTGATGGTTTCGGCGACGGGATGACGATCTTTAACAACGCTGTTAAATACAGTCGTGAACATTTTTAACCAAACGAGGCAGACACACAATGATTTTAGTCAATGAGAATTTTCTGAAACTCAAAGCCGGATACCTGTTTCCCGAAATCGGACGGAGGGTTACGGCCTACGCAAAAGATAATCCCAATGCGAAAATCATCCGCCTGGGCATTGGCGATGTGACCGAGCCGCTGGTGCCTGCGGTGATTGAAGCGATGCACAAGGCTGTCGATGAGATGGCCAACCCCGACAGCTTTCGCGGCTACGGCCCCGAGCAGGGCTATGGATTTCTGCGTGAGGCGATTGCCTTGCATGATT
>CAZYQN010000009.1:22633-76929 GCA_964649955.1 uncultured Pirellulales bacterium | reverse complement strand
GGGGGATGTTGTCCCCCGGTTTCGCTGCGCTACACCGGGGGCTATTGGTATTCAACCCCTGCCGGGGTTTATTGAATTTTTTGTTGTTTCATGGGCGGACACACAGGTTCGCCCCTACGATAAATTGCAGGCGAGACGCCCGCGCTCCCAATGGCCGGCAGGATGAAGCGGAGAAAAGTGCCTTTAGGCACGGAGGTTCTGTACGTTTTAATTGCGGTGTCTTATAGACACGGAAGATCCGCTGTTAAAACGTATAAAGGGTAAAAAGCGGAGGCCTCCAGCGGGATGAATATACCCCCTGCCGGCTTGGCGGTACCGGCGCTTTGCAGGGTGAGAGCGCTTCCGGAGCGATGCAGTCTATACGTTTCAACTTTTCCAAGTCACAACCGCATTGTGTTCTGCCAATTGTTCCCGCAGCCTGACACTATCTACCCCGGCAAAGGATTTGTTTTCACGGACGACCTGTACCGACGCCACTCCGGCCGCTTCTCCCATCGCCATACACGGAGCCATCACCCGGAGCGGCCCCAGTACCGGCCGTTCAACGCTGATCGCCCGGCCCGGACAAATCAGATTGGCGATTGCTTCGGGCAGCATTATCCTGTACGGAATCGGCACTGCTTCGGACTTCGTCCCGTGAGAAGGATTTTGACTGGGGTGTTCGGGGTCAGGCATATCCCACCCGTAAGATGAAAAGCCAATGGTATCATCGAAATCACGGCCTTGGGCAAGATCGCTTACCGTCAAGGTGTAAATACCGCATATACGGCGGGTCTCCCGAATTCCCAATACGGGAGCGACGGTTTTGAGGCGTGCCTGGGCAAAACCGGGAAAGTGCCTGCGCATCACTTGCATTAATTTCTGAACCTCATCACGGCCGCGTATCATTCCTTCTGTAAGCGAGCGTCCATCGGTCCCGTCAATATCGGTCAGACGAATGGTATTGATCATCATCGTATCATTTTGGCAAAGCTGAACACTGATGAAAATATCATAAGGAAACGTCCATTCGCCGGTCTTTCGCAATTCCGCAATCTCCCGGCGAAATCTCGGGGATTTGTTCTTTTGGATATAGCCGCCCAACGCAGCCGTATCAATATTGTCCACATGCAGCATCAGTGAGGCCGGCGTCATAAGGCCGTCTTCATTACGTCCTTTGACGAATGGACATCCGATCCTTGCCGCAATATCGGCGTCACCCGTCGCATCAATGACAGCGGTCGTTGGTACGGCACAAAGCCCGCTTTTATTCATCATCACAAGATGTGTTATCCGTCCCTTTTCGACCACGGCATCCACTGCCGATGTATGCAGCAAAACGGAAACGCCGGCGTTCTGAACGGTCTGATCCAACAAAACAGCCATCCCAAAGGGATCAAAGGGAATCCCTGCCGCAAGCTGCCCCTTATACCACCCATGCGGCTGATAAGGCCCTTCCGGCGGACCGGGGATCAAGGCAATGCCCCGCTTTTGAGCTTCCTGACATAGGGAACGGAAGATTCCGCCGACCACCCATCGCCGGCAATCGTTTGTACGGCCGCCAAGCCAGTGCGAAACCAATCCGGAAGTACCGTTTCCGCCAAGCTGGCCGTTGGAATCAATCAGCAGTACCTTCAAGCCTGAACGCCGCGCCGCCAGGGCCGCCGCAAGACCCGACGGTCCGCCCCCGCAGACCACCACGTCATAGGCTTGACCCAAGGGGATATCACGCTGAAAAACCAAATGATCGGCCGGTACCGGCTCTGAATCCGTCTTTGATGGATATGCCAACCCGGATAGGCCGGCCGCGCCGGCAATGCTCAGAAACGACCGTCGATTCATTGAAATATCCTTTTGCTTTATAACCGTTGAAATCGGTACGTCTTTGGAATCAATGATACTTTTCTATAACAGAACAGGCAAGCTCATACGACGAGGCCCTGAATATCAGCGATACCCCTGTTGGAAATTTTTTTATCACGTCGCCTGAAACCAAATTGTCTGCGTCAGCACAAACACGAAGCAATGCTATTTTTTTGTTCCTGGCAGACCGATACGCCCGTTTTACATCGTTCAGTTCGGACTGTCCAAAATCAACGCACTGAACGGACGGCACTTCCATAAAAGAACCGATAATGTTATCGAGATTTCCGCATGAATGAATTCCACCGCCAAAATGCTGAAGAATCCTTTCCTCAAACGGCGAAATCAGCTCACGGTACATATCGGGGCTGACCATAATTGAGGTATCGGTGCGGATCAGAATATTTCCCTTCACGAGGAATCCATGCTGATGACTGTATCCTTCAAGTGTCTCGTGAATGAACGGTTTGAAATAATCCGCAAGCTTTAATTGTGCATCACACACAACCGACATTGCCTCAAGGAATTTATCCTGTTCCGTATACAGGTCAAGAAAGATCTGGCTGCCGCGAAGCAGTTCAAGATTGTCAAACGGCCCCTGTAAATCCGGAAGAACAACATGGGTGACGCTTTGCAGGCGTGGATATTGACTCAGCACATCGCGGTAAAATTGATACCGTTCCTTGACTTTGGGTATTAAGCCTCTCTCGAAATCCAGCAATGGATTCTGTGTGATCTGCTCATAATCGATGGATGTACTTGCCTGTCGAACCCAAGGAGGATTATCCCCCTGCCGTTCAATCTTTGCACCGAACACCGATGCAATCAGTACACACCCGAAATCAGCGCGGATCGTAATGGGCAGATCATGGTTTAATTTCAGGCTTAGATACGGGCTTAAATCAAATGCGCTTACAAATTGATTGAACAGCATCTTCTCCGGGTCATCATACGTCTGACCGTTTGGATACGGCTGAAACCGTTCATTTTTCGGGTACGGAAAAGATACGATCAGAGGAAGCCGCTCGACTGTTTCCCAATCCAGAGCAGATCGATGCAGAGAATCCCGCTGTCGTATTCGTTCAATATCGAGAGTCTCTTCACAATATTCAAGCAGTTGTTTCAATTCCGGCAGCATCTTCTTTTCCGATACTGTTAAATGTATTTGTTTACTTCATCCAGCATTGCCATGAAATTGTCATAGTTGGTTCCAACGGCAACGGAATGGCTTGTTCCGAAGATAAACCGCCCTTTCGGCGCCAGCGTTTCCATAACCCGTCTTACCTCTTTGCGAGTATCGTCCATCGTGCCGCCGATGAGCGTTTCAACCTGTACGCCGCCCCAGATCACAAATTGATCGCTGTACCGGGAATGAACGTCAAGAATATTCATTCCGGCTGACTCCTGGATGGACTGATAACAATCGATCCCCGCCTGTGCCATCATATCCAAAAGCAGCCAGTTGTTTCCGCACATGTGCTTGATCACTCTCTGACCGAGAGATTTTATATGAGCGATCCTTTGTTTAAAACCGTCAAGAAAGAGATGCCGATACATTTTCGGATGGATCATCGGGCCGTTCTGACAGGCTAAGTCTGTTCCCCACAATACCCCCGCCTGACCGTTGCGGACATAATACCGGTCCATCGCATCGGCCCGGGCAACCCTGGATTCATAAGCCGTTTTAACCGCTTCGGGCCTCAGGGAAAGTTCCATCAATCCCGCTTCCATCCCCCCCGGCAGAAACCATGCCAACTCGCCGCCGCTGGGCCCAAGGACAAAACGGTCTTCGGCAAAAACCTCTAAAAAAGCATCCGCAACTTCAAAGATACTCTCATCGGGCTGCTCAATACAGCCGTCCCACAGATCCTCTTCCGCCTTAAAGGGGCTTTCAACCGAAACATTAATTTGCGTGATATCCCGGGTTATCGGCGAATATCGGAAAATTCGCTGACGACTATCTATCCAGGTTTGTTCGTCGATTTTTTCGGGAGGGTCGGGTTCTTCATAACGCGACGGGCACAAGCCGGCTGCTTCGCAGCAAACAGGAATAATATCAATAAAATCAAGCTTCTTGTACAATTCGATTCCGTCTTCCTTCCAGCTCTGCACCACCTCATCGCGGCGGCCTTCCCAAAAAGCAATTTGACTTTCAGCCTTCGCCCGCCAGTACGTTTTACGTCCAAGAACTTTTGATGCCGTATCAGAATCGATGGCAAAAAAACCGATAACGGGCCGATCCGGCATATCCCCCTTAAATACACTTTCTGTACGTTGTTTAGAATTCATCTGCAGTTGACCTGCATCTTTTTTATAGGACAGTCCGGATACATTTTTCGTCTTTCTTGAGTGTATGTATCGTTAGTCCGGACAGTTCCTTACTTGTTTGGGGCACTATAAAAGAAAAAATATATCCTGACAACATACACATGGAAATTCCAAGGGTCGCATAAAGCAGAAAGCTGACGTTTGTATGATGCTGAATCCATAACAACGCTCCTGCTCCTATAACCGCACCGCTGATTGCGGCATGGCCGTGAACACGCGTTGTAAAAATGCCGAGCAAAAACAAACCGCACATAGAACCGCCAAAAAGTCCCAATACAGAAATAAACGAATCCCATAACGACTTGATATCGGCTGACGCAAATAACAATGCCAAAAGCGTACCCAATACGCCAAAAAAGAAGGTGCCGAAACGGGCAGCATGCAAATATCCCTTTTCCGTTTTAAGCAGTGAAAACCGGCGGATAAAATCTGTAATCAACACCGTTGAAATACTGTTCATACTGGTCGATACGGTCGATTGTGCTGCTGCGAATATTCCTGCTACAACAATCCCCGAAATGCCCATCGGCAGCTCAAAAGCGATAAACAACGGAAAAATTGCATCGTTTTGGAAATTAGGATCGAGTTTCTGCGGATTCTCGTTATAAAACAGAAAAAGCGCTGTTCCGATGGCAAAAAAAATCAGCGAAGCCGGCAACGTGATAGCGGCATTTATTAAAATGGACTTTTTAGCGCTTCTCAGATTCGTTGTAGATAGATACCGCTGAACAATCCCCTGATCAGAAACATAAGGGACAAGGCTTTGTCCCAGACCTCCCAGAACCATTATCCATAATGCTGTACCGGCAAGGCTGAAATCCCAATTGGCAATGTTAAGTTTATCTTTGGCGTGCAGCGTATTGAACACCGTACTCCAATTGCCGTCCAAATGCACAACAATAATACACAAACTAAGGGCAGCACCGCCAAGAAGTACGATTGACTGGATGGAATCCGTCCATACGACCGCCTCAAGACCGCCCAAGGTACAGTAAATAACACTCAATATCCCGATAATAAGGATACATTGCTCAATCGTTAACGAAGTAATCGCCGACAGGGCAAGCGACGGCAGATACATTACAATCGCCATTCTTCCGATCTGGAACAGGACAAATGATAAAGCAGCAAACAACCGAACGCCGTAATTAAACCGTTTCTCAAGGTACTCATAGGCACTGGTTGCATCAATCCGGCGGAAGAATGGAAGGATATAATACATCACAAACGGAGCCGTCACGATGGCCATCATATTCAGGGTAAAAAAAGTCCAATCGGTGGAAAAGACCTTGGCAGGAATTGCGATAAATGTGATGGAACTGAGCATCGTGGCAAATATGCTCAGGCCGGCCGCCCACCCCGGCAGCCGCTGCCCCCCTCTGAAAAAATCATCCGTATTCTTATTACGCATGGTAAAATAGACGCCGACGCCGACCATTGCCGCCAGATAAATCCCCAGGGTCACAAAATTGAGTATCCCAAAAGATTTCCTTTCTTTGACAAGAAATGCTTCCACGATTCTTGGGGTACGAATCCGGGGGGCAACTTCGCCGGAGGGTATAATAATTTTGTCATTCCATTTGACGGCAATGGTTGTTACCGGAGAATAAGGCAGGCGTCCGGCGGGAATCCACGTGTCGGTAATTGTATGATACGCCAGGACCTCTGTGGAAAATCCGGGATGCTGCTCTTTTAGTTCTGAGGCCCTGGAAAACAGCATTCCGTCATCACCGCCGAAAACGGCAATGTGGCTTTGTCCGACGGAAACGGCCGGAGCGGCACAAACCGCCCTCGGCGACGATGTGCACTTCCTCCAGCCCTGATTGAAATCTGCCGCCGATGTCCTATATGAGTCCGGAGAAAACTCATAAACGTCAGTCAAAAAATCAACGTCTGATGGATTTTCTGTTGTCTGTGTCCTGCCTCCGATAACATAAATACAGTTTGTTTTCCCATTGTGCTGTGCAGTAACGCTATGAAATGCCCTCGCCGGCCCGGGCCAGGGAGGCAGATTTTCCCATTTTGCCTGGTTGGAACGTATAGCCTCTGTCAAATTCAAAGACCAGAATTTTTTCGTCGCCGATGCCAGATCGGAACCTTCGAGGCCGCCTGCCACATATATGATATTTCCAATTATAGCGGCACCGGCAGAAGAACAGGGACCGGGAAGCGACGGGAGCGGTTGCTGACGGATCGTTTTGCCGACCGGATCCCACGCCAATAAAAACACCTCCGCAAAACTGCCCTGCTCATTATTGCCGCCGATGCAAACAACTCCGTAATCGGTGGACACCGATGCGCCGTACGCCAAAGGTTTGCTGAGTTTGTATCCGGTTATCCATTGGGCATTCCTGTCTTCTATTCCAAGAATCCAAATATCATCGTGCCAGACTTTGCGGTTCTCCCAGTAGGGTTTTTCAAAATTGGCACCCCCTGCGATGATCAGCACATTTTTATGAACGCCGGCAAAAGGACCAGCCACACCAAGAGCCGACTCCTGACCCGAGCATGGCGGCAAAGACAGAGTCTCCGTAAATTTAAAATAATCCCGGAAAAGTCCGGGACGATCCGCCTGAACCGCAGCACCGATAAGACATAAAACAATACCATATACTGCCAATGCGTTTTTTGTGACATCGGGCATGCCGGGCAACCTAAAAGACGATAAACAGCTAACGCTTTTCATTTCCATCCATCAGCCAATCCAACGAAACTGAATGCAGGACTATTTTTTCATAGGGATGTTTTTGGCCGGCTTCATAAAAACAGCCGATCCGTCCATCCGGAAGAACAACCAAACAGGAATAAGCCGAGTGGCTTTCATACAGCGTTTTTGCAATCGGCCATGTTTGTCCTTCATCGAGGCTAAGCCGGACAGACATATTGAGCCGCTTGCTGTTGTGATTGGGGTTTGAGAATAACAGAATACTTTTTTGAGAAAATGTATTCGGAGCGCAGCGCAGGATACTTGCCTGGCACTGCGGTTCCTGCAATTCAGACACATAGGAAACATAAGGCCACTGCTGCCCGCCGTCTGTGCTGATCGCTACAGCCCTTGATCCCTTATATCGGTAATTCCGCGAATTCAGCATGACCCTGCCATCTATCAGCTCAACAACCTGACTTTCATTAAGGCCCGGCTGAACAGGCTCACTGAGATGCCAGCTCCGGCCGTGGTTATCGCTGTAGATGATATGACCGCCCATATTATTTTTGGGTTCGCACTCGGGAAAACCGTGATTGCATGGAATAATCAATCGGCCTTTATGAGTCCCGCGCAGAAGCTGAATGCCCACCCCCGGCCCGGTCGCATACCATCGCCAGCTTTCTTTTTTAACGTCTTTGGTTATTTCCAGCGGCGACGACCAATTTCGCCCGTCATCGTCAGAATGCAGCACATAGACCCTTCGCGTATCCTTACTCGTACCTGCGTTGATTTCCTTTTCGTGATCAGATCCAAGATTCCATGTGGAAAACAACCATATTCGTCCTGTATCATTGTCAACAACCGTACAGGGATTTCCGCAGGTGTTCTCCGCATCATCCCAGACGATTTGACTGCCGCTCCATGTTTTGCCATTATCTTCCGAGCGTTTTAAAAGCAGATCGATATCACCGGTGTCGCCCCGACCGTTTTTTCTGCCTTCGCAGAATGCCAGGAGGGTTCCTTTGGGAGTTGCAATGATGGACGGAATACGATAGGTGTGGTACCCGTCTGTACCGCTGACAAAAATATCCGCAACAACCGGAGCCTCATCTTTCAACTCCGGGCTTGTCTGAGCGAAGACACAACAGCCTGACAACAATAAAGCAAAACTCATCATTATCCGCATCATCTTATTCGACTCCCGCCGCAATGCCGACTTTATCCGAAATACGGCTGAGCGAATCGATCCGTTGTTTTGTCTTCTCAGAGACCTGCGGAAGGGGCTTTAGGGGTATACCGCTGCCGATCCCCAGTGTTTTCAAGCCGTACATTATGCCAGATATCCACAACTCAGACTGCACCAGAAGATTTTCTCTGAGATAATCAATTCGGCCCTGCAATTCTTTTAAACGTATGTAATCCGCCTCTGCGGCGGCCGCACACGCCTGCACAAAAGTCTTAGGCTCAAAATTTGCACAGACCGGCACAATCCCGGATGCCCCCAGTTTAAGCCCCCACTCAATATCCGGCTCGTTGCCCTGGAGCAAAGTAATGTTATGCCGTTCCGCAATCAAGGCCATCTGTTTGAAATACTGACGATTGCCGCTGCTTTCTTTGATCGCACTGAACCAATTTCGGTCGGCCATATCTTCTACAACACCCAGCGGAATCTGACTGTAGGTACACGATGGAATATTATAAATAATCATCTCCATATCAGAGGCCTGACGGCATTCTTCAAAATGGGTTTTAAAATCCTCATCACGGCTTAGCGTAATATAATAGGTGGGCGTAACCACCATGGTCTCATAATGAATCTGCTCAAGAAAACGTATTCGTTCAAGAGCACAGGCCGTTGATGTACAAATCACCCCTGCCATCAGTGAACACTCATGGCGTACTTCATCGCGTGCAATTTCCATCGCCCGCTTCCATTCCGTATCGGTAAACATCGGCCCCATCCCGGCAGAACCCCCTACAAATATACCCCGGACTCCGGAATTAATACACCGGCGGATGACCGCCCGGAATGCTTTTTCATCGACTCGTTCATTCCCGTCTATCGGCGTGACGACCGGAACAATAACACCGCTTATTTTTCTTTTCACACTGCTCATATAGAACCTTTTAACATTGACATTGATCGTTAACTCTGTTTTTACACTTGCTTAGTATAACACAATAATAGCTGCATCTTACTATTTATATTCATCCCGCAGCCAATTTTTAGAGATTTTCAGAAAATCCGTTCCGTTGATACTACCGTTTTGATCCAGATCGCCATCGGTCATTTCAGGCGAATTCTCCTCCAGCCAGCGTCGGCTCATCAGTGCAAGATCAAAAATATCAACCTTATGATTGAAATCCAGATCGCCTTCAAAAAAGGAAACAACTTGTGCGGCGTTTGTTCGGTACAATTGAATCCTGGCAATATCGCCGATAAAGGACGCCGCCGCCGTATTAAAGCAGCCGACAGAGACGGCATTTGTATTCTCAAAACCTTCCGTTGTCGTATCGGCAATCTCATTTTCGAGAATACCGTTCACATACATTTTCAGCGTACGGCTGGCCGCATCCCGAACCGCCATAACCTCGTACCATGCCCCGTCGCAAACGGTACTAACGCTCCACACTGAAACCGTAACGGGGCCGTCGTTGACAAGGAATCGAAGCTTGCCGTCCTGCACCCTGAGCCACCAGGATTTGGAATTCGGCCCGACATCCTTGGAAACCAGCGCCCCGGTCCCCGACACCCCACCAGTGCAATGCGAAACGGTACGAAATATCACACGCGCACAAAAGCTTTCGTCCGCTTTAAAGTTAATTATTTTCCTGGCCTCACTATCGCTTATTCGTATCCCGGTACCGCCGCCGGTGAAGCGAACCGCACTCTTCTGCCCGAGTATCCCCGCCGGAACAACTTGAAAGTTTTGCTGCGCCGTTGCGTCAAGCCCGTAACCGCGTTTGTCTTTGACCGCACCGGAATCCGTTGAAATCATCTGTCCCGGAAGCAACTCCTCAAAATCCCATGTCACCACGGCCTTGTCCCGAACCCATTGCCGGGAGAATTTGGCAAATGTTATACGGCGATAAAGCTGCGATGAGTCCCCGTTTTCGTAAAGAAGCCCGAGATGATCATCTCCGATCGGCGTCAGACAGGAATAGGCCGAGCCATCCGGATAGATCATTTTCTTTACAGGCCATGACGTGCCCTCATCATAGCTGTATTGAACTGTCATATTGACTCGCGTTTTGGCCGATGGATTCGAAAAAACCAACAGCCGCCCAAAGGGACTGGAAGGCTCAGGCACTGCAATCATACTGCCCTGACAGATCGGACAGGTCAAATCCGTCCTGAGCTGCAAAGATGTCCAGTTCGATCCCTGATTGTAGCTAAAACACAATACCCGGGCGTTGAGGTCTTTGTATTTAGTACTCGCCCGATCATTCCGCAGCAGGGTTCCATGCTGCAACTCGACAATCTGCGACTCACTCGAACCCGACGGCAACCATGTACTCTGCTGCCAGGTCAACCCATTGTCATCGCTGTGAATATTTCTTCCGTTGGCCGGTATTATCAGACGCCCTGCCCTGATTCCGTTCTGCAACTGAATTCCCCTGCCCGGTCCGGTCGCATCCCAACGGATGGTTGACGGCTGCACTTGGCTGAATCGGTTCACCGGCGTTGACCAGGTTGCTCCGTCGTCATCACTGTAACACGACCAGATTGTTCGAACGCCGTCGCTGGTACCATCCTGAATTTCAGCCTGAGTATCCTGCCCCAGATTATGCGTTAAAAAAAGCCAGAGTCTTCCATTTGTATCGTCTTGGACGATTGTGGGATTGCCGCAGGTATTGGGACCGTCATCCCAGACCATCTGCATCGGCAGCCATGTTATTCCGCCGTCTAAACTCCGCCGTAAGACGGTATCGATATCCCCCGTATCACTTGGACTGTTTTTGCGTGCTTCGGCAAATGCCAATAATACCCCATTGTCCGTATAATACAAGGCCGGGATGCGGTAGGCATTGTAGCCATTGTCGTATTTCTGGAATAAAACCTTTTCCAGCAATACATCCGCATACGTCGAATACGTCAGCAACAGCACGATGATCAGGTTTTGCCGGCATATTTTTACAGGTTTATCAACTATACCTATCATAAGTCTGTAGAGTTTTACAGATTCCTTTGATTTTATGAAAGCGGCAGGGCTGCTTTCCGACCCTGCCCTGCCGCTTTAAATTGAACTCTTCAAGCTACAGACGGTTATTCTTCATACTCTGAACGCAGCCAATTGGCGGACAACACATACAAATCAAGGATATCCACAATACAATCGCCGTTGATATCGCCGTCTTCATACGTCAATAAGCATATCGGAGTCTTGAATGACCAAATGTCTCCCTTGCGGTCCGTAAAGGCTCCGCCGCTGTCAGTACCGGTGGAGTCAACACGCCAGTAATAAGTCATACCGGGTTCCATGACCCCCGTAGCGGCGGTGTTGCCGATCGCCGCAATCGTCTTAACAACATTTTGCATATAGGGATCTGCAGCCATTACAACCTGCTGGCCGGTGACAGCGGCATCTGCAATCGGCAGCCATGAAAGTGTATAGCTCAACGGCACCCCGGTGGCTCCGTTTACCGGGCTTGGATTCGTCGGCAGCAATCCGATGGGCTGGACAAACTGAGCCGGTTCCAGGGCGGAACGAGTCACTTTGACAAAATCGATCGAACCGTTTGTATTTCGACTGCTATAGCCGTGGAAACCGCCTACAACCATATAACCGGTAGGAACAATATCCGTCGTGGTTGTATCGGCCTTGGTGGTGACATTTACATAATCGACGTAGATTTTTAGCTGATTGGAAGACTTGTCACGTACCGCTGCAACATGATGCCATTGCCCGTCATTGACCAATACAGCGCTGTCTACGGAAGAAGATACCATAAGGTTGTCCTGAATCCAGAAACGGAGAAGACCGGTATCCTGTACTCTCAGCCATATCTGAGGCAGATTGCTGGTGAACCAGTAGGTCTCTTCCGGATGATCGGGCAAGTACGAGAAAATCGCCCCGACACTGTTTGAACCATAAGGTACTTTGAACACCGCTTCTATTGTCAGACTTTCATCAGAAGGCAGATTAATCCCTCCGCCGGCAATAGTGCCTTCACCAAAATCATAACCAGGCAGGAGCTTCAATTGCGAATCCGTATACGCTTCATAAGAAGCACTGGTGCCGTAGGAAGCGCTCGGGTTCCCATAATTCGGCACTTGAGGATTTTCCATTGCTTCATACAACGTGTAAAGATGCCGGTTATTGCCGCTGGAATCGAGGATCATACCGCCTTCATCAATCGATGTTCCCGGCAGACTGTCATCAAATGCCCAGTATCCTGCAATGTTACCTTCCGCTTCTTCTGCCTGGAATGACCACACACTGCCTTTACGCAGGATGGGGGTTTCGCCAAAAGAGTCGGTCGTATCGACCCTCCAGTAATACTGTCTGGCCCTCTCTACGTTATTCAACGTAACACTCATACCGGCAACATCATTGAACGACGCAATAATATTTTCCATTGTTCTGTCAGAGGCAACGATCACTGATTGGGAAATGAAATCGTTAGGATCGACGGAATTATTCGGATCGCCGCTGTTGGGATCTGCTGAATACACGGTGTCCCAGTGTAATACAACCGAGCCGGAAGGAACATCATAAGCCTTATCGGCAGGCATAGGATTCACGGCATGTGAGGAAGACGCCTTGGGTAAAAACTCATCGGGGCTAAGCACATCATGCGTGATGCGTACCTGGTCGATATTGCCTACGAAATCCCTGTTTGTGACTTGTGCAAAGTTTCCAACCGCAAAAGGACCATCTAATACGACTTCATTGAAATACCCGGTATTGGTATTTGCGCCGACTTCCACATAGTCAATATAGAGTCTCAGGGTGGACTGGCCGTAATCCCTCACAACCGCAACATGGTGCCATTGACCGTCATAAAGACCGGTTGTACCGGTATAGGTATAGGAAACCCCGGCTGATTTGCCGGCATCCCGCATATAAAAATTTAACTTTTTACCGCCGGCAGTCTCAATTCTCCACCAAAACTGCGGATCATTTGATCCGCCCGGGATTTTAGATAGCAATGCATAGACAGCGGTAGTAGTAGTATTGTACGGGCAGCGGAATATCACCTCATAGGTAAAGCTGATGGGACGAATATCGCCGATCGAATCCGTGCCTGCCGCCGGTCCGCCATCGCTAAACTCATGGCCGGGCTGGAAATAAAGATGACCATTGCCGACGGCCAGACGAACGGCCCCCTCATCTCCATAATCCGGACTTGCATAGTCGTACTTGCCATAGGAAGCCCCGAGATTGACATAGAGGTCATTGCCTCGGCCGCTGCTGTCGGCAATCCTGTCGCCAGCGGCAAGGACGGTTCCGGCTTCTCTGTCATTGAAATTCCAGTGCGCAATCGTTTCTGCATAAACAAACCCCGCCGATACGATCAATAACAACACCCCTTGGATAATTTGCCGCGATCTCATTTTCATACCTCCAAAAATTTTTGTTATAGTACACACTTAATTATTGTTTTAACTGATCGACATTTATCTCCATTGAAGAGGCAAATAGGCAGACCCGCTGAGTTTCTGATATCCTTCCGCCAGATCTGACCGCCGTACGCTCCCGTCAAGATAGGAGGCATTGAGCTGAATAGAAGGAACCACGGTAGCGGCATCGGGCTTCATATAAAACATCGCACATTTCTTCTCGCGGCTGTAAGGGTCGACAGCATCTTCCATATTCCTGAATTCCTGCAGAAACGCTCCCTTGAACGGATGAGTCGAAATCAACTGGTTTTCGCCGGACGGACCAAGATTATAAGAGTTGCCTGCAATAAAAATATCACTGACCATCAATGTGTCGCCCCCGTTGATGGGTTTGAATTCCCTGCCGCTCTGAGATTTAAATCCCAGATAATTCCAAAGCAGAAAGTAAGAGCAATCCAGCATCATCACTTTCTCGTCTTTATACTGCGAGAAAAATGCCTCCTGCCATTCCGTATCAACAAAGGAGGTCGGACAGGCAAAATATTCCGGATCGGCCATATAGCCGCCCAGTATATCAATAACAGAACCGCCGTTAAGCCCGTAATCGGTGCCGTAATAATATTTCAGCCGCATCGGATAGGTCCACCAGGTCGCTTTCGTGCGGTCGGCGGGGATGCATTGACCTTGTACCGAAGGAGGCAGCTTGTTGGAGTTGTCAGCGGTGTATTGGTTTACCGCAGTAACAATCCCCCGCTGCCGGGTCCCGCAGATCGTCATCTTTGCCTGCTCTTTGGCCTTCCGCAAAGCCGGCGCAATCACACTCAGTAAAAGAGCTATGATCGCAATAACCACCAGCAATTCTATCAGCGTAAACGCATTAACCTTCCGTCTCATAACATCCTCGCTTTTTCACTGTCGTTATTTTACAATCGCGATATCGATGAGCTGAAATAAACGTCCAATCCGATCCGTATTTTTTCAGGATCATGAATATTCAATTGGCCTGCCTTGATTGCGCTTAATACTTGTGCGGCTTTGCGTCCGAGTTCATATTCATCAATGACAATTGAACTGAGAAACTTGCGGGTAAAGGTACCTCGATGGCAATCGCCGAAGCCGATGATGGAAATGTCGCCGGGAACCGACAATCCCATATTATTGGCCACCCAATAAAGCCTCTCGGCTTCGTCGTCATCGTTGCAGAACACGGCCGTAGGCTTCTGTTCCGAAATAAAGCGCGACAGCATTTGTTCTCGAATGCTGTCCTGGTTGGGGCTTTCATCGGGTGAACCGAAAATAACGCGGGAATCGGGGAGTTCAACGCCGCTCTGGGTCAATATCTCTTTTAATCCCTTAACATGAGCTTCCGTAACACCATAACGGTAAAGACCGTAATAGGCGATTCGTTTATGATTATGCTCAAGAAGGATCTTGCCTGCCATCCTTCCTACCTCCTGACGGTCCCAGTAAAGGACCGGAACATCCACATCATCAATGGTGCGGTGACATAATACCACCGGCGTATTATTATCCAGCAGGTGCTGAATCTGGAACGCAGGGGTAGGGCTATTGGTAACAGGAACCATAGCAATACCGTCTATGCCCTTATGTAAAAGACGAAGCACAATATTCCCCTGCCGGTTGACATCATTATTGGTCTGACAGATCAATGTTTGATATCTATCCGAAGATAAACTGTCATCAAATCCTTGCGTTAAAGAAGGATAAAGGCTTCGGCGTATGGTGGGGATTACCAATCCGAACAGTTCATTCCGTGTATTTTTTTTTGATGCTTTTAAATCAGCCAGAAATGTCCCTTTGCCTTTGACACGATAGAGCAATCCTTCATTCTCGAGCTCATTGAATGCCTGACGAACAGTGCTCCGGGAAATTCCGCCTTGCTCGCAAATATAATTTTCACTGGGAATGGCATCACCGGGACCATAATTACCGGCCACCACCTCGGACAGGATATAGTCTCTGACCTTTTGCCATTTGTGCCCTGCCTTGGCCCCATTTGCCTTTAATGACTTGATCCGATTCATCTTTGTATCCTATACTATACCTGACCGTATCCTGTATTCAAGTTGTACGTACAAGATAAAATATCGAATTCGCTTTGATTTGTCAAGGAATTTTTTATTTTTTTATTTTTTTATTTTCACTCTACTTTCATACCCAGAAGCCGAAACAACGTTATCGCTTTGTACATAAACAACTTACAATTGTATCCGACAATCTCAGTCTGGATTCTATTTCGCGACCTCTCTTAGGATACTTTAATTTGCATAATCTTTGATATGATCCCGGTGAAAACATCCGGCCGGATGATTTATCAAATTGAAAGCATAAGGCAAAGACAGTATAATCTGACACGTTCAGAAGGGTATCCAAGTGTACTGGACACCCTTGAATGCAGCTTCTTATAACGTAAACTCTCTGACATGAGTTGATGTGAAGAAATGGGGCAGATCATCTTTGAGCAGGAGTCTATATGAATATCTGTAACGGTTTACTGATTCTGCTGTTATCAGCATTTACTATAGCTGACACTTCTGACAAAAACAAAAAGAAGATAATCGATATCTATCCGGAAAATCCGGCCTACTGGATGTACGGTGGTAAGCCGGTCCTGCTTATGGGGGGGAGCGATGATGACAATTTATTTCAACATCCCCGGCTTAAGCAGCAGCTCGAGCTTCTAAAATCAGTCGGAGGAAATTACATCCGCAATACGATGAGCGGTCGAAATGATATGGGGTGGGAAGTTCATGCCTTTCACAAGCTTCCCAACGGCAAGTATGATTTAAATCAGTGGAATCCCGACTATTGGTCACGATTTGAAAATATGTTAAAGTGGACCAGTGAACGGGACATCATCGTACAGATCGAAGTGTGGGCAACCTTTGATTATTATCGAGAACACTGGGCGGCACATCCTTTTAATCCGAAGAATAATGTAAATTATACCGTCGAGCAAACAGGGCTGCCGATAGAGGTCAATTCGCATCCCACACGAACTGAAAACAACTTTTTTTGGTCTGTTCCCAAAGAACGGAATCAGCAAACGGTTCTGCACTATCAGCAGAAGTTTGTGGATAAAATGCTGTCCTATACCCTGCTGTACGGAAATGTGCTGTACTGTATGGACAACGAAACTTCTGTTACGCCGGAGTGGGGATACTATTGGTCTGACTATATCAAAACACGGGCTAAAGAGGCCGGAATAAAGGTCCATACCACAGAGATGTGGGATCGCTGGGATTTATCCGACCGGCAGCATAATCCGTCGTTCGATCATCCGGAGATATACTCGTTTCTGGATATCTCTCAAAACAATCATCAGACAGGACAGAAACACTGGGACAACGCCCAACTGCAGAGAAACCGCATTTCATCGAACATTCGCCCTTTGAATAATGTGAAAATATACGGTGCGGACACAGGATCCTTCGGTACCGACCGCGATGGACAGGAACGTTTCTGGAGGAATATTTTCGGCGGGATGGCATCCTCACGATTCCACCGGCCCAACTCCGGGCTGGGACTGGGCACAACAGCTCAAGCCAATATCAAGAGCATGAGAGCGTTAACCGACCGGATGGATATTTTTCATTGTCAGCCGCACAATGATCTGTTATCAGAACGGCAAGACAATGAAGCCTTCTGTATTGCATGTCCTTCCAAAGAATATGCCGTCTATTTTCCTGACGGCGGACAGGTGAAATTGAATCTCGGCAAACCTCGAAAAGCAACACTCCGATGGCTGGATATCGTACAGTCCGAATGGAAAGAACCCCTCGAATGTCCGGAGGACAGCGTTATTACATTGCAGTGTCCGGAGAAAGGATTCTGGGCAGTTCTCGTTCAATGATATTCTATTCAAAAAAGAAATAAGACTCAATACCATCGCAGGGAACATCGAAAAATGCAAAAAATATATATCAACGCTAAGACAATTATAAATCGATGAAAACCCAAACTCAAGCATTTTCATTTCTGGTTTCAGCCGCCGTTCTTTGGTCTCTTGGCGGCTTATTGATTAAATCTGTTACATGGAATCCAATGGCTATTGCCGGAGTGCGGAGTGCCATATCGGTTCTTGTTCTCCTGGCAGTAATCCGGAAAAAACACTTCACTTTTTCACCTTCTCAAATTGCCGGAGCGGTGTTTTATGCCGCTACGATGATCACATTTGTTTGTGCTAATAAATTAACGACTGCCGCAAATGCTATTATTTTGCAGTATACAGCTCCGATCTATGTTGCACTTTTGGGGACATGGCTGTTGAAAGAGAAAGTGCATCTCTATGACTGGATTGTCATAGCCGTAGCCATTCTGGGGATTTGTTTGTTTTTTATAGACAAGGTGTCCGTCGGAAATCAATTGGGGAATCTTCTTGCTCTGAGCAGCGGAGCAACCTTTGCATTGATGATTGTTTTCCTGCGGATGCAGAAGGATAGTTTCCCGATCAGTTCTGTTTTTATGGGTAATGTACTCACGGCAGCGCTTATGTTTCCCTTTATGTTTCATGCTGTCCCCAAAGATTTCAACAGTTGGAGTGCCTTGGTGCTGTTAGGCACCTTTCAACTGGGTCTTTCGTATATTCTTTATTCGATTGCCATCAAGAATGCCACTGCACTTGAAGGAGTTATGATTCCATTGATGGAGCCTGTCTTAAATCCGCTCTGGGTGCTGATCTTCTTAGGGGAAAAACCAACACAATGGGCGTTTATTGGAGGCACTATTGTTATTCTTTCATTGATTATTCACGCAAAAATAAGAAGTAATCAAATTGCATCGAATCAATTAAATGATATAAGTGATGATAAACTACAGGTATTATAAAAGTATTTAAGCAACAACACTAAAGCCGTTTAAAATAAAAGAACAATCAAGAGACATTGACCATTCAAAATAATATCTGGAAAAGTTTTGCTACGGGGAAATCTGTGAATTATTGATGGAGGTTTTATGTTTGACTGGATTGAAACACATCCTGCCGTGTTTGGCTGGGTAATTCTCCCGCTGATGATCTATTTTGCTCGTGTGTGTGATGTAACGCTGGGCACAAGCCGCACGTTTTTTGTGTCGCGAGGCTACAAAAAACTGGCGGCGATAGCGGGATTTTGGGAAGTGCTGATCTGGCTGATAGTCATCGGTCAGATCATGAAAAATCTGACTAATCCAATGTGTTACATTGCGTATGCAGCAGGCTATTCGACAGGTGTTTTCGTGGGCATTACATTAATCGATAAGCTGTCATTAGGGGTGATGCTGGTGCGCATATTGACACACGAGAATGCCGAAGCTTTAATCGGATCGCTCAAGGCGTGCAAATACGGCATCACCAGCATTGACGGAATGGGGGCATTCGGCCCGATGAAAATCATTTTTACGATTGTTCCGAGACGTTCGGTGAATGATGTTCTCGCCATTCTCAAGACGCACAATCCGAAAGCATTTTATTCCATCGAAGAGGTTAGCGATGTCAGTAAGGACAAGCTGACCCCGTATAAACTTTCGGACGCTCTTGGATTTGTATACACACTTAATCCATTCCGAAAAGACAAATAAGCTTTCACCCTATAGACTTGTTAAAGTAAATTATCGTCTTTTCAAGAGATTAGAGAAGCAAATGAAATGTTGACGATGCTCCTTGCCGACAGCCTATTGACAGGAGCAGGGGGCTTACCGGCCACACAGAATAAATGTTGAAACTATTCATCGATCAAGAAACCATAATTAGGATTTGATATACTGTATTACTGCATAGTCGATAAGAGATATGCGGAGGTTTTGGCCCCATTGATGAAATTTTCAATTTTGAATTTTTCGTTTACCGAGTGCGCTCCGTCGGACTCCAGGCCGAAACCCAGAAGGACCACGGGTTTGCCTAATTCTTTCCAGAAGGTGTTTACCACCGGGATTGAGCCGCCGCACCGGATGTAGACGGGTTCGGCATTGAAGCCGTATTTGAGGGCCTGACAGCCTGCTTTAATCATCGGGTTATCGATATCAAACAGAATCGGCTCGGAGGTAAAGTGGCGCTGGATTTGGATGTCGGCGAAAGGAGGGCAGACGGATTTTAAGTAGTCTGTGACGCGGTCGGCAACGGCCTGCGGGTTCTGATCGGGAACAAGGCGCATCGAAATCTTTGCCGTCGCACACGAGGGGATGATGGTTTTTGCGCCCTGGCCCTGGTAGCCTCCAAAGAGTCCGTTGACTTCAAAGGTCGGGCGTGCCCACATTCGTTCGAGCGATGAAAAACCGGGTTCTCCAAACGGGATTTTTGAGCCGATTTCGGCCATCAGTTTGTCGTCATCGTACTTTAGCCGGCGGATATTGTCCTGCTCCCAGTCTGCCAAGGGCCTTACGCCGTCGTAAAAGCCGGGGATTTGAATTTTTCCGTCGGGGCCGGCACATCGGGAAATGATATCGGACAGGACTTTGACCGCATTTCCAACCGCTCCGCCGAATGAGCCGGAGTGAAGGTCGCCGGCGGCGGTTTTGACGATTACCTCCATGGCGACGGTGCCTCTGAGGCCGTAGGTTACGGCGGGAGTGGCCGGGTCATACATTCCCGTGTCAGAGACGATGACGGCGTCGGCGGACAGAGCTGCTTTGTGTTGTTTGATGTATTCTTCGAGGCTGCTGCCGCCGCATTCTTCTTCGCCTTCGAGAAGAAACAGCACCTCGCAAGGCAGGTGTCCTCGGGTTTTGAGGAGACTTTCGACGCCTTTGATATGCGCGAACAACTGGCCTTTGTCATCTGTTGCACCGCGGGCATAGATAAAGCCGTCGCGGATCGTCGGGGTAAAGGGAGGCGTCTGCCATTGGTCGTCGGGGTCTGCGGGCTGTACGTCATAATGGCCGTAGATGATGAGCTTTTTGGCGGATTGTCCTTTGCTGACGGCACGGACGATCGGATGGCCGGAGGTTGAGACTAACTGCGCTTCAAGCCCGAGGCTTTTGAGATGATCGGCCAGCCAGCGGGCACAGTTTATTACCTCCGCTTTGTATGCGGTATCCGCACTGACGGAGGGGAATTTAAGAAATTGCTGAAGCTCTTCTAAGAAACGGTCTTTGTGTTGATCGATATAATCAAAACATTGTTTTTCCATCGTGACTCCTTTCACTTTCGGAAACCAAGGACTTATACTGCCGGTCAAGAACCTATCTTCCGGAATCCCGTTTTCCTGCTCCGGAGCAGTGCCAGTCCGCCCATCGCCAGCAAGGAAAGGCTGGCCGGTTCCGGCACGACCTCCCAGTTGAGGCTAAGGCCGTCCACCGCAGAGGTAACATTGAACGCAAAGGTATTGTTGAAGTCCGCCCATGTCATTGCGTCGTTGTTTGCATCGATGTAGAAATACATATTGGCGTCAAAATCCAGTGTGTGGCCGACGATCGCCTCGAAAACAAGGGTCAACTCGCCGGTATTAAAATGGAAGCCCTCTTGGTAATGGAACGATTCGCCGAGCTGTGTGATTCCGCCGGAATTGCTGTAGGAGTCATTCGCGCCAAGGTTGGTGTCAAATCGCCAATACTTGTCCCAGTTGGATGAATAGGTGTGATTATTCGTCGGCATATAGACATCGTACGACTCAAGTTCGCAGGATGCTCCGAATGAAAGCTGCGGAGGCGACCAAAAGCCGTCCCCCCCGAGGTCTTCCTGGATAGCATAGTCGTGTACGATCAGGCCGGCATCCATCTCGGCGTGGCTCCAACCCTTTAAGGGCCAGGAGGTTGCTTCGGTGTGCAGAGAACCGTCGAGCTTGATTTTGAGTGTCAGGGTGGTAACGTCACCCGGTGCAAGACCCGAGCTGCCGGGCAGAATTGTAAGGCGGTTTGAAACCTCCGTAGAGATCCTGGCGTCTGACAAATGGGAGTTCGCCGGACTTGAAATGACCTGAGCCTTGATCCCCATGCTCAGGTTGGCCGCATCGGCATATCCGCTGGTCAGGCCGAATGACTCGCCGTTTACAATCGACCAGCCCGACCCAACACCTCCGGAAAAGGATTGGTAACTGATATGTGAATCGTCAGAACCGTCCGATTTAACGGAGACATAGGCCCCGTCCTGATAATAATTGATGGAGCTGTCGTAGTATACGCCGGCAACAGCGGGAAATGATACGGCCAGCAGGATTATGATCGCCGTGCCTGCAACCCGAAAAAGGCTGCGCGTTGTGAAAATATTACTTCGATGGGTCTGTGTATTTTGTCTTTTCATCGTACTCTCCCTATTAATAATCTCGTATTCTAACTAAAAAGGTATTAGAAGGTCAAGATAATTCATGCTTATTCTGTTCAATATTTAACGACATATTAAATCTGTTTTAAATAATTTCTATCTTCTTCAATACGTCCATCATACAAAAACTCGGTTGGAAAAAGAGAAAAGCGAGGTGGAAAAGATTTTATATACGTTTCTATATATCCATTTTATCTTTATTTGTCTCCCTGGAAATTCTTAACATCATTTTTTAAAACGAGTTACAGCTCATCCGGCAAGGCTTGGCCCGTAAGATTAAAACTGAGAAATCTTCAAATGACAGTACTACTTCTATGATTAAAGCAGGAGACATGCTGGTTTTATATTGCTTATCACAGAGATTGATTGTATACTATACACTTATAAAAGGAGCTATACTTCGCACATTTTGATTCGAGTCAGAGAGTGTTTGAGGATTAATGAAACGTTGAGGGTGGTGAAAGGTGTAAGGGAGAGCCTGTCACTTCTTGCCTGCCTCAGTAAGTATATTAATTTTTTTTCGGAGGGTAAGTGATGAAGAGTATGAGGCATTTTGTTGTTATCCTTGCTGTGCTGGGGATGTCGGCGTTTGTGTCAGCCTCTCTGTTTGTAGAGGGTTTTGAATCCTATAGTGCAGGAAGTGATCTGCATGGCCAGGGCGGCTGGAAAGGCTGGAATAACGATCCGGCAGCAGGTTCACCGGCTTCCAATGCGTTTGCCAATAGCGGCACGAATTCGGTCGCGGTCATCGGTTCGGCAGACCTCGTCCATGAGTTTGACATTGCCGGGGGCTTGGTCGAATTCACAGCCATGCAGTATATTCCCCGCGGCGGCAGCGGCGAAAGCTATTTCATTCTGTTGAACCGATACAGCGATTCCGGTACACAAGCCTGGTCGGTCCAAATTCGGTATGACTTGGCGAGCGGCGTTATCACCTCTGATAACGGCGGCGGCGCAACAGGGAACATCGTATACGATAAGTGGGTTGAATTGAAGTTCATGATCGATCTTGCCAACAACTCTGTGAGCGAATACTACAATGGCTCTTTGCTGTCCACCCATGCATGGTATGACACCAATGATGGAAATGCCGGAGGATATCTGCAAGCCATCGATCTGTTCGGCAACGGCGCTTCGACAGTTTACTATGATGATCTTAGCATCGTCCCGGAACCGATGACGTTGTCGATTCTTGGCCTTGGCGGATTAGCGCTTCTTCGCAAACGAAAATAAATCGCTATCAAAGCATAATTGTGCGGCTTTGAAAAGAATGTTATCGTCGAAGCATAGCAAACTCTTGTTTGTTATGATGATAAATCCCAAGCATGCAGCGTTTACAGAGGCCCCACCGAGAGACGGGGTCTCTCTTTTTTTATGCCGCAGATGAATTAAAGTAACATTCTCCCCATCAATTGGAACCATCAGTCCATAACGCGGACCAAGCCGAGTTTATAACGGCGATTATTGTCCATATCGGCCAGCGGCAAGGCGATAACGGGGGTACCATCCCGTTTGCCGACCGAGAGAAATACATCCAGCATTGATGGATTTACCGCGGGGGCAAACGTTCCCATCGGATCTTTGTGCGGCATGGCAATGACCGCCTGCATTCTTTGTTCATAGAGGCCGGGATGTTCGTTGTCGGCGGGTTTTACATTACGCAGATTAAAGGCTTCATCCACATGAACCGACACTATCCCGCCTTTGCTGTCTTTAAGCGTCAGGGTCGCGTGCCCCCCGATATAGCAGGGAGCTACGCCTTCGTTCTGCCAGCGTATTGTTATCTCAAAGGGTTTGCCGAGAGAGACTTCGTCGGGCCAGGAGATTTCCTGCGGGAAAAGCCGGTAGCCGAGCTGTTTATTGATTTGATTGATAATGTCGCGGTTTTCGTTCAGTAACTCTCGCGGCCACCAGTGAATTGACATATAACTGGCATGATAGTCCCGGACCGCTTTATGCAGCAGTTGTCCATCCCAGGCACCGCGAGTTTTGGAGGAGCCGTAATGTTCGTGTTCCAGAATGACCGGCATCGTCGGCCAGAACTGCTGAGCCATCTCGGCGTGAAACCACGAGTCCGGCGGCGGCTGGACCAGAATGCTGTCATCTCTTAATGTTACTCCCTGCGCAAAGGCGTAATCCGTGACGGGGAAATGACGGCCGGGGCGATTGGGGCCGGCTATATCGTCGCTGATGCAGAGCTGTGTCTGGGTGAAATACTTTCGATGCAGGTCGATGTGCCGTTTGACAATATTCAAAGTGGCTTCATCCGACAGATTCGTACTGTTGCCGGTGTGCCCTTCCCCCCACATCCCGAAAGAGCCGATATCGATGAATGCCACGTTTGGATTGCCGTCATAACGCTGTGCCATCGCGGCCAGAAACGCTTCCAGCTTGTCAAGAAATATGGGGTCGAGAAAATCCGGTTCCCACTGGGGGCCGCCGGGTTTGACGCCTTTGCCGAATTCAAAATCCACTCCCTTGGCCCCCGCTTCCTGGACCCATTTGGGTGTGGCATAGCGCATCCAGCTTTCTGAACAGGTCACACGGATGGCAATTTGTTTGCCGCAGTCAATCCATTTCTGCGCGGGGGTATCAAACAGACTCCAGTTGAATTGCCCTTCCTGCGGTTCCAGAAACGACCATGGAACCCGCAGATAAATCACTGACAGACCCGGCCAGTCTTCCAGAACATCCGACGGCTCAAGACGGGAGCCGTAATTTTGTATGATATTCGAATAAAAATGCAGCGTCCATCCCATGCCGGGATTGACTAAAGCCTGGCCGGTATCTGCAGGACGAACAGTAACAGCATAAGATATAACAGCAAAACTGAGCACTATGCCAAAGGTAAGTCGAAAATTGTTCTTTCTCATTACATAATCCTTTCATCTGTCAGAGATATCATAGCAACGGTTGATTGCAATCGCAAATAGATTTGCAGGATAGAGTGAAGGATACAGCTAATAGCCGTTGGTCGAAACCGTATGGGCTTTAGTACCGTTGGATTACCGGAAATGACGGAATGAGAAAGCTTGCAAATATAAGGTCGGGCCGGTAGAGTTTAGGGGATGAAAATAATTGAAACAGTGCGATGGGTCGGCGGTGTGGACGGGGTAATGGAGATGATCGACCAACGGCTTTTGCCGGGGCGGTTGGAAATGCTGCGATGCAGCCGGCCTGCGGAGGTCTTTGAGGCCATCCAAACGCTGGCGGTGCGCGGAGCGCCGGCGATTGGAGCAGCAGCGGCATTCGGAGTATGTCTGGGATTAAAAGAGATGCCGGATGAAGCGGAGCTTGCCGCGAGTATTGAAAGTGTAAATGAGGTTTCGCAGCTTCTGGCAAAAAGCCGGCCAACAGCGGTGAATCTGTTTTGGGCATTGAACCGGATGAAGGCGGCTGCGAAATCAGTTGACGGAACAACAGCACAGCTCAAGCAGCGGCTGCTGGAGGAGGCACAGGCGATTTGCGAACAAGACCGGCAGATGTGTGAGGCGATTGGGCAATACGGGGCCAAACTCGTACCGAATGGAGGTGCGGTACTGACGCACTGTAATGCCGGAGCGCTGGCAACGGCAGGGATCGGGACGGCACTTGCCCCGCTGTATGTTGCGCATCGGGAGGGAAAACAGTTTACGGCGTACGCTGATGAGACGCGGCCGCTTTTGCAGGGAGCACGGCTGACGGCATGGGAACTGAAGCAGGCGGGGATTGAAACCATGCTGGTGTGCGATAATATGGCAGCACGATTGATGCAGCAGGGACGCATACAGGCGGTATTTGTCGGGGCAGACCGGATCGCAGCCAACGGGGATACGGCCAATAAGATCGGCACGCTGGGGGTGAGTATTCTGGCCAGACATTATGGAGTGCCGTTTTATGTCGCAGCGCCGTCAAGTACGTTTGATTTGGGTATCGCTGACGGAAGAGACATTCCGATTGAAGAACGCAACGGGGATGAGATCCGGCGGGTCAATGGGGTTTTGATAGCTCCGGAGGATGTCGGAGTCTATAATCCGGCGTTTGATGTAACGCCGGCGGAACATATCACGGCGATTATTACCGAACGGGGTGTGATCCGGCCGCCGTATACAGAGACGATTGCAGCAGTTTTTAAAGGATTATTGCGTCGTTAACTATGCTTAATATAATCCTGATAGACGACAGAAACCAACGAAAGAGGTCAAAAGCATGAACCGAATCTCAAAGGTGTTTATACACGGGATAGCTATTGCAATTCTGCTTGTTTTTGTTGCCTGGACGGCACAGGAGAACATCAGCACCGAGAAGATACCGGACTATCAGGACGCCAGTTCTTATGTAAGGATGGCGTATCATTTGTACCATCACGGGATCGTATCGGAAAGCCTGAGTGAGCCGCCAACGCCCGGGAATCGACGAGAACCGGGATTTTCAGCCTATCTGGCGATGATGATGCACTTTAGCCCGAAGCTTCAAATGGTACCGCTGGCACAAATGACCGAAGCTGAGGGAGGAGCTGTAATTTTGCGGAAACTTCAGATTCCGCTGTTAGTGCTGCTGGCAATCGGAGTATGGATTCTGGCATTTGTGTTGACCGGCAGATTGACAATCAGTTATCTTGCGATGGGATTGATGGGATTTAGCCAAGCATCGCTGTTTACAATGAATTCGCTGTTCCGTGAGCTGTTTATGGGGGTTGTACTGCTGATTGTTGCATTGGTTCTGGTATATGCAATACGAACAAGAAAGGCGGCGGTATTTGCGGGGCTTGGGCTTGCGCTGGGAGGCTTGGTGCTGACCAACGCGGTCTATCAATATTTTATCATTGTTCTGGTGGGGTATGTGCTTTACCTGTTTAAACGCGGGACATTCGAAAAAAAACAGATGCTTGTCTGTCTTGGGCTTTTGATACTCGGGTATGCAATACCGACAGGAGCATGGATGACGCGGAACTTCCGGCAGTTCGGCCGTTTTTATATTACCGACCGGGCGGGGGATGTGATGGCTATTCGTGCCGAGTTTAACAAGATGACAGCGGACGAATATTGGGGCGCATTTTTGTGGTGGACGCCGGATCCCTTGTGTCAGAAGAAGGCGACCAAGGTAATGCAGGAAGAGCGGCGATGGATCAAATTGCCAGGCGGCAATCCCGAAGGATATTACGCCGTGGCCAAGGCGCTGACAAATTTTCTGGAGCCGGGGGAAAAATTTGAGAATCCTTCTCAGCGGGATAAGGCGATTCAGAAACGGGCAATGGGAGAACTGATGCGCCATCCGTTCAGGCACTTGGCAACGACGTTGCCGTTTGCATGGAGGGGAATGTTCTTTGAACACGGCTATATGGTCAGTACACCGTTTACAATTATGATACGCAGCACGGTTCTGATAAGCCTGCTGTATTTCGGGTGCCTGTTTTTCTGGACAATATACAGCTATCGCAGGCAGCAGTGGGAAGTCTTCGGAATTGTGCTATTGTGTATGTATTTATTCGGGCTTAATTCGCTCATCTCACACAATATTCCGCGCTACAATCAGCCGATACTGCCGCTGCTGGTGGTATTGTTTGCGATGAGTGTGTATCATTTTTTCAGCCGCAGCGCTGGCGTCAAGGGAAAGTTTGAGGTCAAAAAACACTGAGCCGGTCCGAAAACCTATTCCGGCAATCGGTGTAATGGATATCGATGTTCGAGGATGCGTGCGAACAGATAGCCGAGGCATTCGCCAAAGAATGTACAGAACCGAAACAGCAATGCACCGAGAAGTGCATTATCGTGCCCGATGAACGGGCCGAGAACAGCAGTCAAGACCCCTTCGCGGACTCCCAGTCCGCCGGGAGCGCCGGGGGTTACAAAACCAATCGTCCAGGCACAGACATAGCCGAAGACAATCCGAACAACCAACCCGCCGTTGAACGCAAGGCCAGTCTGCATTGTGTAAAATAAAACACTTAAAACAAGACCGGTCAGAAGAAGAAATATCAGGTTAACTCCGTAGGCAGCCCCCAAAGTTTTCAAAAAGGCTATCCATGACGGCATAAGGTCGGAGGTTTTGCGGCGGACAATACACAGCAGCCCAAGGAGTATGAATCCGGCGCCTGCGGCGACAACGATTCTCAGAAGCGGACGATGGACAGCAATCGAAACAGGGAGAAGCTGAGGAGCCGCCAATAAAAAAAAGGCTGCAATGGATACTGCCGCCATCAGGATAACTGCAATTTCGAGCAGATTGCTCAGGAGGATCGTGTTATGGGAGATATTGAAACGGCGGGACATAAAATGCCGTGCGGCAAAATGCATAACGTTTGAGGGGATGTATTTGGCCAGAGCCGAGCGGAAATAGACCGGAGCCAGCACGGCGAAAGAGAGGCAAGAGTGATGAAACAAGAGTACCAGCCATCTCCAGGATTGTGCCATCAGGAAGGTGCATAGAAAATACAACAGGCCTGTGCCGGCTGCTATCGGGATATAAACAAGCTTTAGCTGTGCCGGATCCACTTTGGCGATGGTGCGCACCAGATAATAGATACAGGCCGCAAAAACCAGCAGCTTGAAGACGGAACTGAGGCGTTTGAGATCAAAACTCACGTTTTTGCAGCACCCATAATTGGTTGAGACCGAATTGAAAACGTTTGGAAGCGAAAAGTTCAAGGGACGTTCCGCAGAGCAGCTCACGGATCATTGAATCGTCGATATAATGTTCGTGTTCATGCTTGTCATTTCGTGCCAGTCCCGCACGCGCCATAGCCACCAGCAAACGATGAGAGCGACAGTGCGGCGAAGTAATGACGATGCGTCCGGAGGGCGCCAGCTTATTGCCCAGACGCCGCAGGACTTCAATCGGATCGCCCAGATGTTCGATGATAGCGACCATCATTATCGTATCGAACGTTTGGGGCGGCAGCAGGCCGAGGGTTTCGGTCGAGAGCATAAGCTGCTGAAATGTATGCTGCGAGTATTGATGACGGGCGCAGGCCAGCATATCCGGATTTGCGTCAACGCCATGGTAGACAATCGCCGGCGGTAAATACGGAATCAGATAGCCGCGATCACATCCGAGGTCAAGAAGGGATCGGCCCACGACATAGCGGGCGGCACGTTTTAGTCGTGCGCGTCTGAGATATCCACTGAGTAAGCCGTCCCTAATGTGGGATTCCATAACCGATCATTTCCTTTTGTTCATACGAACGATCAGCTCGGCCAACAGCCCGAAGAAAAAAGTCTGCAGGCCGAAGAACGCAAACCCGAGTACAAAATTTACATGCAGGATCGGCTTGGGAGCAACGCCTCTACACCACATAGCCATTTCCCAAACCGCGATCAGCGCGGCAATGGCCAAAAACAGCCCGCCGATGGGTCCGAATATTTTAAAGGGTTTGATGCTGATCAAGACCATCAACAGCTGCGGGAGTACTTTAAACGGATATTTCAGCGAGATGAATGAACGTCCTGTCGTGCGGCGTCGGAATGAAACGGGGACGTGGGCAAACCGCATCCCTTTGTGGTAAGCGTCCAGAAGGATCTGTTGGGTATAATTATAGTCCCCCGGCAGGTTGAAAATATCCAGGTAGTCTCTGCTGACGGCCAGAATACCGGGTTGGCTGTCTCTAAGCGGCCAATGGGTCAGCTTTTGCATAAGCCAGGTAAATGTGCGATTTCCGATCAGACGGATAAAGGGCATTTTGTATTCAATCTTCTCAAAACGATTGCCATAGACAATATCCGCTTCATCGGAAAGGATCGGGCTAATCAGCATAAGTAAATCGGCGGGATCATGCTGGCCGTCAGCATCGAACTTGACGGCAATGTCCGCTCCGTCGCGGGCCGCAGCGTATAATCCGGTTCGCACGGCAGCACCGAGGCCCAGATTGGTTTTATGCCGCAATAACCGATCGCAACCCGCCTGAGCAGCGATCTTTCCAGTCTGGTCGGTGGAGCCGTCATCGATGACGTAGGTCAGCAGAGAAAGCGATTTTTCTTCGAATGCGGCCAGAAAGGCTTTGATACCTTCGAGAGTCTGACGGATTTTTTCCTGCTCATTGAAGGCCGGGATAATGACCACCACCTTTTTCGGTTGGTCGGGGATGCCGGGGATTGCTGTTGCCGACATGAGGGATTATCCTTGCAACCCAAAGATGATTAATCTACCGCTACGACTTCCTTCACGTCGGCGATCTTTTGTTTAAGGAGTCGTTCAACCCCCATTTTCAGGGTCATTTTTGCGCCGGGACAGCCGCGGCAGGCACCTTGAAGACGTACCCGTACTGTTTTGTCCGCATCAACACCGACTAATTCAATATCACCGCCGTCATTTTGAAGCATAGGACGGATAGAATCAATTATCTCGGCAACCTTGGCCGTAAAACTTTTTTCGCCGCACCCGCAGGAATCACACATCGCTATTCTCCTCAAATATAAGTTTCAAAGCACTTCAAGGGCAGCCAATTTTCGCCGGCAGGCACTTGCATCCAGTTATAAATGATGGCCGCACCGGAACGGGTTATCCAAAACATATCCATTAACAGAGGGTATTATAGCACACACGGATTTGGCAACAACCTGAAAAAAAGAAAAATAGCCCCTTATGCATCCACAAATCAAAATCCCCCCTCTTGTAATTCCAGGTATAAATACTCTTATTGCCCCCTGATTATCCCGAACTGAGATAAATTACGTTGGCGTAACTTCCATTCTCTCCGATTCATTTTCCACTCGCATCACGATTTCCTCAAATGAAACACAAGAATCAGCCACCATTTTGATGTGAGCGTCTTTGCCGACCAGCATTACACGAAACCGGCCGGACGGGACATGATAGAGTTGTCGGAGTCCATCGCATCCTTCGGCCGGGAGTCGGTCGGATCCGATGTGTCCCTGGCTTCCTTCAAAGACCTCTGCTACGACAACATCATGTCCAAGAAGTGCGACGCGGCGCTGATCAAACTGCTCCATTTGAATCTGATACGTCCGGTCCTGGGGAGAAGGGGAAAAAACAAATAACAATGTGTGTTGATCCTGGAGGTTTCCCTGGAGAGATTCTGAATTTTTCATTTTATTGCCTCCAAAAAGTTTGCGTCGCCCTCATCCAGTTCTGTATTTTTACCATATTGATTAAACCCTGTCAACATAAAAACCGGCTTTTATCGGACAATCTTATTGTGCAATCATCAATGATCTTGCATACAGAACGCAGTACACTTTTTTAATTCGCATAAAAAAAGGCCCCGATAGTTTCGGAGCCTCTTTAAATATGCGTTTATCAATACTGATAGAGCGGATTTTTTACTTTGCTTCAAACTCCGCATCGATAACATCATCACCGCCTTTGCGGTGTGCCTGACCTTCCTGAGGTTCCTGCTTGGGAGCCGCATTTTGTGCTTTGGGTCCTGAGGAAGCCTGTTTTTTGGCCGCTTCTTCATAAAGAACTTTGCCCAGTTCCTGTGAGACCTGCCCTAAATTCTCAATTGCCCGCTTGATTGCCTCGCCATCGTCACCTTTGGCGACATCTTTAAGTGTATTTAAAGCACTCTCTATTTTACCCCGAACATCCGCGGAGACCTTATCACCGTGCTCTTTAAGTGTCTTTTCGGTCGAATAAATCAATTGGTCGGCCTGGTTCTTCAAATCGACCACTTCACGCCGCTTTTTGTCTTCAGCAGCGTGAGCTTCGGCATCTTTGGCCATTTTTTCAACTTCATCTTTGCTCAGGCCTGAACTGGACTGAATCGCAATCGACTGTTGCTTTCCGGTGCCCAGGTCTTTCGCGGAAACATTCAGGATACCGTTGGCATCAATGTCAAACGTAACTTCAATCTGCGGGATACCTCGCGGGGCCGGAGGAATCTCAGCCAACTGGAACCGGCCCAATGTCCGGTTGTCGCGGGCAAACTCGCGCTCGCCCTGGAGAACGTGTATTTCGACACTGGTCTGACTGTCTGCGGCTGTTGAGAAGACCTCTTTTTTGCTGGTCGGAATTGTGGTGTTGCGTTCAATCAGCTTGGTCATAACACCGCCCATGGTTTCGACGCCCAGAGACAAAGGTGTCACATCCAGCAAGAGAATGTCCTTAACGCCCGAATCGCCGGCCAGCACCGCACCCTGAATGGCCGCTCCCATTGCAACGACTTCGTCAGGGTTGATGCTCTTATTGGGCACCTTGCCGAAGATATCCTGCGTAATCTGCTGGACTTTCGGGATACGGGTTGAGCCGCCGACCAAAAGCACTTCGTCAACATCTTTAGGACTGAGCTTGGCATCCTGCAAGGCCTTGTGGCACGGACTTTTGAGCCGTTCAAAGATCGGCTCTGCCAATGCCTCAAACTTGCTTCGTGTAATAGCGATATTCAGATGTTTGGGGCCGGACGCATCAGCCGTGATAAACGGCAGATTAACGGTGGTCTCCACCTGGCTGCTCAGTTCGCATTTGGCCTTTTCTGCGGCTTCCTTGAGACGCTGATGGGCCATTGGATCTTTCCGCAAGTCAATGCCTTCTTTCTTTCGGAACTCATCGGCCAGATAGTTCATGAGCATGTCATCGAGATCATCGCCGCCCAGATGCGTATCCCCATTGGTGCTAAGCACTTCAAAGACGTTATCGCCGATATCAAGAATCGAAATATCGAATGTACCGCCGCCAAAGTCAAAGACGGCCACTTTTTCATTTTTCTTCTTTTCAAGTCCATAAGCCAAAGCAGCAGCGGTCGGTTCATTAATGATACGTTCGACTTTAAGGCCGGCGATGGTGCCGGCATCTTTGGTCGCTTGCCGCTGGGCATCATTAAAATAGGCCGGGACAGTAATCACAGCCTGCTCAATCTTTTCACCAAGATAGTCTTCAGCCGTCTTTTTGAGGTCCTGAAGAATCATTGCAGAAATTTCCGGAGGGGTATATTCCTTGCCGCGTACGTTGACCTTGACCAGTTCATCCTGACCACCAACGACTTTATAGGGGACCATTTTCTCCTCGGAACCGACTTCGCGGTGGCGCCGACCCATAAAGCGTTTGATTGAGAAAATCGTGTTTTCGGGGTTGGTCACCTGCTGGTGCTTGGCGGACTGGCCGACAAGACGCTCACCTTTGTCCGTGAAAGCTACTACTGACGGCGTAAGGCGTAAACCGCTGGCGTTAATCAACACCTTTGGGCTGGAACCTTCCATTACCGAGACGACCGAGTTTGTCGTCCCCAGGTCAATGCCGATAATCTTTGCCATTGTATAACTCCTGTATTTTATCTTTAAATACTAAACTATCTTATTTAAATCAGTGTTTTAGACTTTACTATGCAAAGAATGTGCCAATTCATCTTATGTGCACACATCTTCATTGCCTACAGACACTTACATTAATAGACCACGATGTCCCCCTTGCCATTATGGCAGAAATGACAGTCATTTCTCTGATTTCTGACAAAAGCAGGCAGAAAAAAATGAGAGTATTAACCATAGACTCAAAGCCAGACAAGAGGAACTTATAATGCACTTATTAATTGGGTCTATTACACTTATTACCCCCTTAAGATTTATTAGTGAAAATGGGGTTAGTTTTTGGCTTGCATTTCTATGTTATCGGACTAAGATAGAATCAATGTAATTTCCAGGATGATAAAATCCGGAACATTACAATTCCAAGAGGATACTACTATGATAAAGTATGTTTTCCTTCTTGAATGCTGTTGTTGTAATTGGCTGAGTTTTTTACTCGGACGATATATGTTTTTTTGTTCAACAACTCCCCGAATTTCACATCATTTTGTTTAAATTGATCCTTTAAATACAACTAATGCTATCTTTAAAAATCTCATACTCCGCTCTCATGGTGACAGTCCGGAAGGATTGCAAAAGGTCGGCAAACAGCACTTGAACGGCATCAATGAAAACTGGATGCATGTTGTTATGGTTATCGATCGTAATCGTAACATTCTCTGCGGTTACCTGAACGGAACCGCAAACGGCTGGACTGACGGATGGGAAGGAGCCGAGACGACGGGATGGGGATCGTCCTATCAACCGGGCTCCTCTGTCACGGCCGGCGAATATCATTTCATGATTGGTCAGCAATACTATGACATCGCGGCAGATTTTTCGATCGATGAAGTGTCCGTCTGGAATCGTGCCTTGGGAGCAGAAGAAGTACAGCCTCTGTACCAGGCTGCGCGTCGATAACGGATAGGAAAGAAAACCTCGCGTTTGGATTTTAAACGGGTGAAACGCGCGGGTTTCTTTTGCCATATAAATAAACGGATGGATGAAAAATGAGAAGAATTCAATCGGAGGATATTTATGGCATAAAAATGGAGAAGTGTGAACAGGAAGAGGAACCATTTGCATCTCTTTTTAACATACTTTCATTCAGATAAGGGAGAAAAACAATGAAAACTTTCTTTATCGCAATAACAGCGGCATTATTGTGTTTTCCGGTGACAATCCTTCATGCCGCTACGGTTGTTCAGTACAATTCCGGTGTAGTACCGGCCACCGGCGCAGGTCCTGCCGCCGATCCATCCGCTCAGGGCTGGATTTTAAATACCGCAGGGGTTACCAATGCCTATGCTGCGGGCTTTAATTCCGGCAATGGCGGCTGGCGGACAGTGGACGGCACCAACTCAGCTCCTGCGCATTACCAATCCAGTATCTCAACCAAGGCCGCCGCCAATATGGCTTATGGATGGACCTATACTGCAGTATTGTCTCTGGATTCCGATGCTTACAGCAGCACGGGCGGATTTGTCGATAATTACTATCTGCCTCCGAACAACGGGCGTCAGAAAGATATCCACCTTTGGATTGAAACCGTTGCCAGCAAGACTTACATAGTGCAATTGACCATCGATGCCGATAAAAATCTGTGGGGCAATGATGGAACCACAAATCACCAATTGACCACCGATGGTTCCGCCTACGATAACTTCAAAACATTGACGATCACTTTTGACGGCGCCAGCGCCGTATTGACCTGTGAGGGTAACCATTATGCCCTGACCGACAGAGCTACGCATGGACAAAATCGCGTGGTCTTCGGAGCGGTCAGTACGCCCGATCAGGGTTCGGCCATCTGGAATCATGTTAAGCTGGATGCGCCGGTGGTCTTCTATGATGACTTTGCCGCCGGCACCAAACAGAGCATGCTGGACAACGGATGGACAGAAGTTGCTGCCGGCAATGGCTGGGGATGCGACGATCCGCACATTCTCTGGGGTAACGGGATGACCCTTCGGTATATCACAGAAAGCGTCATTGAAGCCGGCAGTGTGGTCACGATTGATTTAACATTCAATCGTCCATGGGCGGGTTATGTTTATTCCGGTGACTTGATCGCCTGGAATGGCTCTGTGGCTACAGTATTGGGATCTTTCAGTATGGACGGCACTACGGATCCGGCCACACACACGTTTGCGCCCATTTCGGGGACCTATGCCGGCCAACTGCTGGGTATACACTATTCCCATTCGGCCAACTGGGGCGAAACCAGCTCCATTAAGTTGACCGGTATCACACCGGTCGGTGAACCTATTGCACAAACCCCGGATCCGGCCAACGGCGTCATTGATGTCCCGATAAACAAAGTTCTCAGTTGGTCAGCTCCGTTGGGTGTCGTGGTTGCATCCTTTGACGTTTTTGTAGACCCCAATGAAGCTTTTCTGACGGATGCAGACGCTGATTATTACAGTCCGGGTCAAACAGCAACATCATATACTCCTTCTCCGGAATTGGCTTACGGCACAACCTACTACTGGCGAGTCGATGTCCGAGAACCCAATACGACTGTTCATACAGGAGATGTCTGGTCGTTTACGACGCTCTCGCCTGATCCGAAGATTACCGGTCAGCCGGAAAACCAATTGGTCTTTCCGGGTGAACAGGCTGAGTTTGCAATCACAGCAGTCAATCCGTTTACCTCGGATGATACCGGGATGAGTTATCAATGGTATAAAGTCGGGGAACCGGACACCGCTGTCGGCACTGATTCGCCTGTGCTGACGATTGCGGAGGTTGCCATTGAGGACTCCGGTCACTATTACTGTGTCGTCACTGTTGTTTCGCCTCCGGAAGGCATTCCCAGCAATCCCGTCCAGAGCACTGCCGCCAAGCTCCTGGTTAAACGGCTTTTGGGGAATTGGCAGTTCGAAGATAATCTCGACGACTCCAGCGGCAACGGCTATAACGGCACCCCGGTGGGAACACCTGCGTTTGGCGCAATTCCAGCTGAAGACCCGTCGCGGCAGGTCAGCGGCAAAGCCCTGCACTGTACCGTCGGGGGTGCAGACTACGTCGAAGTGTCGGGAGCGGTCTTTGATGATGTCGATACACAGGTTACTATTTCCCTCTGGACATATGGCATTAATCAGCCCAACGAAGGCAATCAGAGCACCTTTATTATCAAGGACGCCAGTGATGTTACACTGGCCTATATGCAGATTCCGCATTCAACCGCCAGGATCCCAACCTGGATCGGCAATGCCGCGGAGGGTCTTGACGGGTGGTACGAAGGGACCAGCGCCCCGACCAGTTGGTTCAACGGACGGTGGAATCACTGGGTCTTGACCAAGGACTCTGAGGCCGGTATTCTTCGTGTGTATCGCAACGGCATACTGTTCCTGGAAAGCACCAGCGCCTTTAAGCCGTTCTACGGCGCTGCCAAGTTCTATATCGGCGGCAACAACGACTCGGCCGGTGCGTTCGGAGGCTACATTGACGATGTACGGGTATATAACTATGCCTTGTCTGCTGAAGAGATCGCTGCCATCCATCCGCGTCCTATGCTGCCCGGTCCGACAGACGGACAGGCCAATCGAATGTACAACACCCCGCTGAGCTGGACGCCGGGAGACGGAACCATATCGTTTACAGTATATTGCAGTGACGTACTCGATCCGGACCCGAACATTCCGTTGAGCGATCCGATTGTGGTTTCCGGTTTGACGGAACCGACGGCAATCCTGCCGGAGAATCTGAAGCTGCAAACAACTTATTACTGGTATGTCGAAGAATACAATGACTCGGCTCAACTGGTTTGGACCAGTGATCTGTGGAGCTTCGGCGTACGCGAGCTTGTGGCTGACATCGACGACAACAGCGCAGTGGTTCTGGAAGATGTAACGGCAATGGCAGCTCGCTGGACCGATGATGTTCGCGGAACACCGGAAGACTATATGATTGACAGTTGTGTTTATGATCCCAACAACAAAGATCGTAATGATCCTGCAAGCTATGCAAACTACTGGGATACCTATTGGACCTATACAGGCGGTGTCCCCGGCGGAACGACCGGCGGCAACGCACTGTATGGCTACGGATACTGCGAAGCCGTGAAGGATCCCAATCAGGCGGTTGCATGGCACTACGATGTCACCACGAGTACCGGCGGAACGGATACCGACTTTATCTACTGGCATAGAACGAGGCCGCGATTGGCGCTGAACCTGTATGATGAACTGCGGATGGAAGTCATGGCCGCACCGGGCTCCGTACTGAAAGATCCGTGGTGGGTTGCCTTTGACTGGGCTGCTTCCGGCGGCGATGCTGTTGAGTATGTGATCCCGGTCAGTATCCTGGGCGACAACAAGTGGCATGACCTGGTGATCCCGCTAAAATCCCTCGACGGTATTGAGGATATGGATAATATGCGTTATATCCATGCCGGGATATGGGGATCGGGCATTAAAGGCACCTGGTATATCCGTAACATGCGGGCCATCAACAATGCGGGTACTGTGATGTGTCTGCCGATGTATTACATTCCCGAAGATCTCAACTACGACTGTTTCGTGAATCTGGAAGACGCAGCGATTATGGCAAGAGAATGGTTGATGGATGCCAGAAATCCGTAAGGATTGTGATGTTCAAGATAATTTCGTTAAGTCAATCGGGAGACGGTCGTCATGACCGCCTCCCCTTTTTATCCCCAAAGACTGTTTTTTAAAAGAACCGGCCGGACAGCTTAAAATAACACACATAATGCCCACAAAACACCTGCCTGTCACACTGCATCCGGTAAATCGGGATAATTGAACTAATTGATAGTGTTATAAACAACTTACTTGAAAAACCATTCCCAAATGCCCAAGGTTTTTATTTCATCAGTGAGGTTTTTAAATTCCTCGTTGGTCAGGGTGTGCAGAGGCAGCCGAACCGGACCACAATCCAGCCCCAAAAGTTTCATCACCGCCTTAAAGGCAGGAAGACCACGATAAGTATAGCAGAGCCGAACCATTTGAACCGAGAGGTATTGGAGCTTTCGGGCTGTTTCGATATCTCCCTGAGCAAAGGACTCCATAATCCGCCGATAAAGCCGCCCTGCCAGATTATAGGTACTTCCGATCGCCGAGTCTGCCCCGGCGGACAGTCCGCTGGTCAGCATTTCGTCGCATCCGAAAAAAACATCATAACGGCCTTCAAACAGTTCTTTACAGGACTGGAATTCATAAACAGTCAGGGCCGAATATTTTATCCCTTTCAAACTCGGGATAAGTTCTGCCGACTCTTGCAGGAATTCGATCATGTCAAGATTATTGCCGCTAAGGTGGGGGATATGGTAATAATAAAACGGCAGGTGCGGGACAACTTCGGCGATCTTTGCCAAATATGCGATTAGCTGACGGGTAGACGATGCTTTAAAATAACACGGCCCGACCGCGGCTATAGCATCCGCGCCGGCTGATGCGGCATGACGGGCAAGCACTTGTGCCTCCGGAAGACTGTCATGGCCCACGTGAACAATAACGGGGATTCGTCCTCCTGCGGCATCAATATAACCGCGTGCAATCTGCTTTCTTTCTTCGACGCTCAGCAGCGGACCTTCCCCCGTACTGCCGCAGACATAAAGACCGTCGATTGAATGGTCGATCAGATAATCCGTGATTCGGGGGATGATCCCCGTGCTGATAGAGCCGTCGGGATTCATCGGGGAAAACGCAGCGGCAATCAATCCTTTAATTTTTTTCATTGTATCCTATTCCAATACGATGCCTATATAGTTGCAGCAAGTTTGTCAAATTCATTATAACAAAGCCATAACGCACGGGGAACATGAAAACAGCCCTTCCATTTTCCTCCTTTAAGAGGCAGCAGGACCTCGCCTCGGCGATTCAGGTAGCCGTACCATTCTCCGTATTCCGGGTCTCGGAAATGACTCCAACTATACCGATGAACCCGTTCAAACCACTTAAGGCATTCTGGCCGGCGTGTAACCCGATAGGCTTTAGCCAAAGCCACCAGTGTTTCAAGGTGAACCCACCAGAGTTTCTGATCCCATTCGAGCTGCTGTAGAGGCTTGTTTTCAGCGTCCATAAAATAGAAAATTCCTTCATAAACAGTATCCCACGCATATTCAAGGGTATTCAGGATGACATCCGCAGTCAGTTCAATGAGCGTGCTGTCCTGCCGCCGCAACCCGATATCGAGAATAAACCACATAGCCTCAATGCCGTGGCCGGGATTCAAAAGCCGCCCGTCAAAACAATCCAAATGGCTGCCATCGGCAAGCACATGTTCATACAACAGTTTCTTTTTTTTATCCAGATGCCGCTCGGTTACTTCCCACACGCACACATCCAAAATACGGTTTAATTCTTCGTAACTCAGCAGATGTTCCATCTCCAGGGCCAGATTGGCCATAATCATCGAAAATCCCATCGAATACAGAGGGCGGTTTTGGGAAATCTGTTTGTTAAAAGGCCCTTTGGGATTACTTTTACGCCGAAGGATATTCTGATAGGTTTTTAGGGCCAGATCGGTGTAACGGGTATCTTGCACCGTGAGACCATACTGGCTCAGGGCCATCGCAGCAAAGAAATCGCTGAAAATATTATACGGCTGCACCAGAGGCCGGCCTGTTTGGTCCAGCGCAAAATACCAGTTGCCGTGTTCATCCATCCCATGGTGGACAAGAAATTCGATACCGTGTTTTGCCATCGCCAGCCATTTCGGCTCTTTACGGTAACGATTGTACAGCATCGAGAAGAGCCAGACCTGACGGCACTGCAGCCAGATGAATTTATCCGTATCATAAACGGCACCGGTTCTGTCCAGACAGCTAAAGTATCCGCCGTACTCGGTATCCTGTGAATGCTTTTGCCAGAAAGCGATCACGTTATCAAACAATTCCATTCGATACTGTTCGGCGGTTTTTGTAAAGTTCATCTGCTGCTTCCGTAATCAATCCTATACTTCCATCGGGAAAATGAATCCGGCTTTTATCAATCATTCGCTTGGGTTTTGTTTTTTGATAAAAGGAAATGCATCATCTACGGCTGCCTGTGCCAGCTCTGTCAGAAATCGACTGAGCCGATGACAGACAAGCTCTAAATATCGGCTTCCCTTCTCGGCATCGGCGGAGGCGGTCGAACTTACAGCACAATGATCATTCAGCTTGGAAAAGTCGCGACTGGTCGTAATCCATCCCCGATTGAGCGCCTCGAAACGATAGGCAGGCACTTGCCCGTGTCCGGCTTTTTCAGGTTCGACCAACTCAGGACAAAGAGCCAGGGCCACCGAAGTCTCCATTGCTCCGGCATGGTCATCGCCTTTTCCGAACAATTCTTCAAACTGATCGGCACCGACTTTCCACCAATCGCAATTGAAAATAAACACATCCATTTCCGACTGAAGCTGACGAACCAGCGGTTTGAAATCATTTCCGCCATGACCGTTGACCAGCACAATTTTTCGAATTCCGTGCTTTCTTAGAGATTTAATAATCTCAGTCAGATAAGCATCCAGGACTGCTTGAGAGACATGAATCGTAACCGGAAACGCCATCAGGTTCGAATCCACCCCATAATAAACAACCGGCAGACAAAGCACGTGTTGACATTTTTCCCAAGCCCGCCGACAGCTCTCCTGAGCCACATACTCACAGTGCATCGCATCGATGCCTTCGGGCAGGTGCAGATTGTGCGCCTCCACGGCCCCGACCGGCAAGACCGCGACCTCATAGACAAATTGTTTCAGACGACTTTGATTTGTACGTTTTAAGTCCCAATCCGGAATTGATTTATCCATCGTATTCTCTCTGGGTAAAGGCTCTTTGCAACGGCTCATTTATCGGTCGAACATCGACTCATCAGCCTTAATCATATCGAAAAATTGTAGTTAATCTCCAACAATTTCGTCAATATGAAATTTTTCAAAGATAAGATGGGCACTGTCGCCGCCTTCATAGAGAATCCCCACACTTGTCTCATCCGCTTTTGCCATGCAGGAATATCCCGCACAATCGGGCTCAAAAAACAGCTTGTGATAGCGATCAGGCCAGGTCATTCCTTCATCCAGACTGGCTTTGATTGTCATATTATAGCGTCCACGGGTCGTGGCAGGATTGGAAAACAGCAGGATATCCCGCTTATCCCCATCAGTGACAGAGGAAAAACGGATAAAACTGGCCATACAGACAGATTCCGGCAGTGCCGCACGGCTGGTCGGATGCTCCTGCCATGTCTTGCCCAAATCACCTGTGGTGCAGATAGACCTAAAGCCCCCGCGATTATCCCGCATATTCAGCATCAGGGAGCCGTCGTTTAATTCTACAATCTGTGCCTCTGTTGTATCTGGTTTTGCACCGGTACCAATACGCCACGTTTGGCCGTGATCTTTACTATAGATCAGCGTTGAATGGGGCATATCGTGTTCATCTTTGAATTGGGCTGGAAAAATCAGTGTCCCATCACGTAATGTAATTCCATTGCCGGGACCCTGAAATAGAAGCCGCCATTTAGGGTCTTCAATCTGAGACGTAATAGACACCGGCTCGGACCATGTTTTACCATCATCACGACTGTTAACCAAAACAAACTGGCCTGTTTCCTCGGGACTCAGACCCGGCCCGGAACCAAACCAGCTTCGATTTCCCTTACTCCACAGCGCTGCAACCCAAATAGTATTGTTGGCCCGGTCGACCAATATACAGGGATCTCCGATACCATTCTCCTTGTGAGGGGAACCCATATCCATAATCACGTTCATTGGTTCCCAGCGTTGACCGCCATCGGTGCTGCGGCTCATCCCGACATCAATATCGCCCGGCAAATCCCCCATACCGTGCCTGCGGATATCATAGACAGCGATCAATGTACCCCGATTCGTCGCTGCCAAACCGGGAATCCGATAGGCAGCCACACCATCATCGCCGGCATTTCGAATGTTATACCCGATCCGTTTGATAATCGGCGGCGATATCGGGTCGGGAATGATTTGTTCAGAATCAAATTGAACATGCACGCAGGAAGCATCTGCCTTATGGAATAAATCGGCAGATTCTTTTAGAGTATATGAGACCCAGAAATAGTTGACTCCCTCTTCCAACGCCTGATCACCCCTGAATGACATTTGTTCAGCAGGCTTGGCGGCGGAGCCGAATTCACTTTCAAGCGAGAAACGATCCTTCGACCCGGTATAGAAAATGCGGACAGATTCAATATCATTGATATCGGTGGTGCCGTCAGGTCGAATCATCAGACCGGTGACACGCTTAGGGCTTAATACCCCATCGGCTTCCACCTTCACGGCCAATACAGGATTATATGCTTTTCGTATCAGGACAGGCCCGACCCATTGAGAGGTTGTAACCTTCTGAATTTTCATCGGAGACGGTTGATGCAGGCGAAGATCATCGATCAGAATTCCGGTATCGGCCGGAGATATACACAAAAACCGCAATGCTGAAATCTTTTGTTCCGGCAGCTCAATCCGGATAAAATGATGAAAGCTTCGCCCGACTTTTATCTGTTTGTCGCCATCATAAATTTCGTTCCAGTCCGATTTAATTTTTGCCATGATGCGAAACGTAAACGGGTTTTTGCCGGTAAATCGCTCGGCCCAGAATGAAAGCTGGAAAACATTCGGCATATCCGGGGCGATCGTCAAATCCACTATGTTTTCTTGACCGCCCTTGAGGTGAAGGCATTGCCGTCCGCTTTTGAAGTATTCACTTATTGCCGCTTTTCCTTTCGAGACAGTCCAGCGTCCAAGCGTGCTGTTCAGGGCTGTAAAATCTCCCACTGGAAATTCTTCAAAAGAAGAACTTAAAGCAGATTTTTCAACCGCAAAGACAAACGAAGACAATGACAAAATAAGAAAATACTGACATACTATTTTCATTTTATTTTCCCTATGTGATGGACGTAATAAATGTTACTGCATCGCATTCCGACAACGTCCATTATATCCTGCAATCGCAGCACAACAAACACGATACTGAATTTGGAAATTTCCCGCAAATCCCTTTTGTTCGATCCTATCACCTTACCAACTGCAATGAAGCGGATCGGAAGGGTCCGTACACCCCAGCCAATCCTGAACAAACAGCACTAAATCATTCATATCTACGTAACAATCCCGGTTTAAATCTGCTTTCAAATAGACTGTCCCCGGCTGTCCGCACAATGAAGCGCCGACAACAGAGCCATAAGTCGTTCCGATTCGAAGTTCGTCAATCGACCACGTCGCCTGCGGGCCGGCAATGATCGCTACGCGGTCCAATACTGCGTTTGTATTTTCTTCGGATATACCGATCAGGGTCCAGTCGACATAGGATTCATTTGTAATGATTGTATCTGTTCCGGAGCGGAATGCCTTAAGAAAGAGCTGGTCCCCCCTGCCGGCGGACTCGCTGCAAGTAACGACCTTTGCCACTATAAAATACACCCCCTCCTTTATAAACGCATCGGCCCCGGAAACAGTTAATGTTCCCGGTTTTGCCGCAAAAAATTCCTCTTGGCTTGTGATACCGAAGGAGACATAAGAGGTGTTTGTAGAATCCAGCAGTTCGATTGTCAGGTCTTCCTGTTCCGACTCGTCGGCAGACACATCCAATGCCCGGCTGACCAATAATGAAATATAGATCGCTCCGTCAGTATTCATATCAAATGGTGTCGCCAGCAATCGAAGCAGGTTCAGTCCTCCGGCCGACGAATCTACACGTCCCATTTGAGGCGTAAAAAGAAATTGATGAAACGACAGACTTGCCCCGCCAAAAGCTGATGCAGCCAATCGCGTAAAATCGCCGATCCCCGCCCATGATCCCGTCCAGCCGACACCTCCCCGACGCGCATCGACAGCATTGCCGAACCCGTCATAGTGTGTTAAGCCCTTCTCATGAGGTCCGTTTTCCAGCGTGTCCATACTGCAACTGGCCAGCCGTATCAGGGTACTTCCGGTTTCTTCATAAAGCACCCCGATATTTCCGTCCGCCAGTTTTTTAATATCAGAGTACGCTGCAAAACCGTTATTGATTTGTACCGGGTTGGTAAAGCTTTTCCCTTCGTCGTAACTTGTCCAAATGGCCATGTTATAGCGACCGGATGCCGACCCGATGGGACTTCCCAGCGGCCCGCTGAAGACAATCCGGTCACGGTCATGGCCGTCACGTCGGGCCGAATACCGTTCGATTCCGCAGTCCACCGTCGTTATATAAATGTCTCCAAGGCCCTGATAGTGCCATGTCTGACCCCCATCAGTGCTTTTAAGACGGTATCGATAGAGACCGCTGTCAGGACGCGCATCCCACAGCAAATCGCCGTTGGTCAGTTCCACAACATCCGATTCATTCAAACTGGGAGCCGTCGCATCTACTGAACCGGATTGCCAGCTCAGACCGCCATCGTCACTATAGACAGACACTGCATCGATACCATTGATATGCCCCGGGCACAGAAGACGGCCGTTCCGCAGCGGATCAGTTTGCCAGCGCAATTGAATGCCGTGGCCGGGACCGGAATTCAACGCTTTCCATGTGGGATTTTTAACTTGAGCGTTCAGGTTAATCGGCCCGGACCAGGTTGCTCCGTTGTCTGGGCTGGTCTGAAGATACATTACGGAAGAAGTATCTCCCAGACCGGCAGGCACGCAGGATTGTCCGCATCGATCCGGCCATTGGGTATAAAGAAGATGTACCTTTCCTGTCAGCAGGTCCGTAATCGGACGCGGATCGGAATAATCAAATGTACTTTGATGCAGCACTGCCAGCGGCTGCCAGGTTTGCCCTTGATCGACAGACCGTTTCATCACCATATCAATCGGAAGAACGGCTCCGGGATCGCCGCTGTTTCTGCGTCCTTCGGCAAACGCGAGGATCGAGCCGTCGGGGGCCACCGTCATGCCGGGAATACGATAGTTGGACGTACCCGTCGCTCCTTCCTGACCCCCGACAAAAACATCAGAGGTGAAATTGACAGGCATATCATTGTCTGCAATTGTCACCTCGAGAGTCGCCAGACTCAGCTCATTGTACGCAGCAAGAGAAGAGCTTGATGTATGGAAAATCAGGCCGGAATGAGTCCCCTCGATAAGATTGTCATCAATCGCCGTGACGGTTATTGTTTGCGCTACGGCCGGATCAACCGGAGGATCGAACACCAATGTAACTTCAGATTGTCCATTGACTCGAACTTGATCGTCCGCAATGGCCATAACGGATACCGAAGAGGGAGGATTGCCTTTGACATAAATATTGTACACAATGGAAGACAAGGCACCTTCGGAAAGCGATGTGTCATAGGCGAAAATCTCAATTGGCTGAACCTGGGCTAAACGTATATCGTCCACGCCCAGGTAAGCTGAACTGTCGCTGCTGATGCGCGTAATTTTTATAAAGAGCTTATCGCCGGCAGTAAGTGTCGGAGTTGTAAACTCATGCGTGAATAGATGGTCGGTTTTGGAATCGGCAATCTGCCAATCATCTCCATGGGCGGTAACACTTATCGGCCCGGATATGGCTGTTGTCGCAGAGGCGGCAGTACTGCCGATCAGTAAATCGTACGATACCAGTACCGTCCGGCTGGCAGAGGATGTTTCAGCAACCAGGATAGCCGAGAATACATAAGTCCTGTTGCTCTGGAGTCCTTCAATGCCCCGGCTGGTAATAGACGCACCGTCATCAATAGAGACCCATAAGCGTGTCCCGCCGAAGTTGCCCGTATTGAATATTTCCGTCGCTCGACTCACAGCGGGGTCATAATCGACCGACCATGTTCCCGTTGGAATACCCCCAATCGAAAAGTCCGCCGGCTCCTCAACATCATACGCCTGAAAATCGTCACTGAAAAGAACCGGACCGGCGGAATAACATACCGCAGTCAATACCATTCCAAATACCGAGACGGCCAGCCTGTATGGGTACATCTTTCCGGATTTCATAGTACTACCCCCTGTAATCAAAGAATATACCTATCTTTAACGTTAAGACTGCCTTTTCTGTTACACAAACTATTGTTTACGGTCCGTCACAGCGTTGTCGCGGCGGGCAGCTTTGGCGTCGCGGCTGTCGCCCTCAATTGAGCGTATTGTTCGGCCGGAGCGGACGGAACCGTTCGACAAATTGTTCTGTTTACGCCCCCATTCAAAAAATCCTGACTGCCCTACCTCAGTGTAAAGACAAGCCGATTCCTCCTCTGTCAGAGCTTTAAGCGGCAGGCGAACCGGACCACAATCAATGCCGATAAATTTCATCATGGCCTTGATCGCGGCAGGCCCCCGGTATTGATGCAGCAGCCGACACAACGCCACGGAACGGCTCTGAAGTTTGCAGGCCCTTTGCGTATCGCCTTTCTCAAAGGCATCTATGATTCCATGATACAAGGGTGCGGCAAAATTATAGGTACTTCCGATCGCCGCACAGGAACCCGCACTTAGAGCGCTAAGCAGCATTTCATCGCATCCGAAAAAGAGCTGACATCGACCTCGGGTATATTCCAGGCAATCCTGAAATTCATGAACAGTAACGGCGCTGTATTTAACACCCGCAAAATTCGGTACCCGCTCAAGCATCGCATCAAGAAACTGACGCATCGGGAGAGTGATGCCGGACAGTGTCGGCACATGATAATAGAACATAGGCATCCGGGGCACCGCAGAGGCAATGTATGCAAGACTGCTGACCAGGGTATCCACCGAATCCATTTTATAATAGTGCGGAGGAACGGCCGAGATCGCGTCAGCGCCGATCTGTCGGGCATGTTTAGCCAAATCTCTGGCTTCCGCAAGACTATCGTGCCCCACCTGTACAATAACCGGGATCCTGTGATTCACCGCCTCACTGTACGCTTGGGCAACCTTCTTTCTTTCCGAAACGGAAAGAGACGGGCCTTCACCGGTACTGCCGCACACATAAATACCGCTGATTCCCTCGGCAATCAAATGTTCCACAATTGAAGGAATCGTCCCTACCGCAAGATTACCTTCCCGATCCATCGGCGAAAATCCTGCTGCGATCAGCCCTTTATAGTGTATCACTGTTGGTCCTTATCAATCGCGATTAAAAAAAACACTCACTTAATGGCGGCCTGACCCGTGTCAGACCGCCGCTTTTCCAATACCGCAAAAACTCGTTCTGGGCCTGTTGACTCAATGGCCGCTCAGTCATACAGAACGACGGCGCAGCAGCAGGCCGCCAAGACCCAGCAGAATCATTGTCGCCGGTTCGGGAATGACCGTGCTGTAGGTAGCGACAAAATCCGGATCCCAGTCGTTGGCTGTATAGTTCGTTCGGATAAATCCGCCATAGGCGTAAGGATTACCAACTTCCAATTCAACACCATTTGTCACCAGATACAAATCCCCGGCTTCCTCTTGGACCCACACCAAGGCATATTCGGTGTCCTTATCCAGAGCGATATAGTTGAAGGTCCATGTCTGCAGCTGGCTGGCACCGAAAGTGTTTGTTACCAACGAATTCGTCGAAAGTGCGAGTACATCGCCCATGTGAGTAAAAGGATCCCATGTGGTAATCGCTGCGTAAGTGTCGCCTGCAACACCGCCAAAAGCACTGGACGAATACGCAAAGGTAAAATCCATCAGATATACGGTCTGCGGAACCACGGTACCTTCCGGAGCAATCGTCGCCTTGGCCGGGGTAAAAGTGGTTCCCCAACCCGAGGCCTGATTGGAAACAAAATCGCCAAAACTGTCGGTAAATAAACTTGCACTTGCAGTTCCAAACAGCATCATTAAGGCAGCCATAATAACAACACCCAACGTTTTCATCTTAAATCCTCCGCAATAAACGACATACATCATTCCGGCGATGGACCGCCCATCCCCGGCCTTTTTCACGCTTTTGTCTATCTCTCTATGCTTAACTCCGATTTCCCTCAATCCCGTATACACAGCACTCTGTCTCTGGATTTATTCCAAAGTCAATTTCATCGCCATTTCGTCGGGATGTAGTGCATCTTGTCTATCGTCCAGACGACCTCTGAACCCGTATACCTGATAACGCTGCCGTCCGTATAGCCGGCATTCATTTTCAGCTCGGCAATTTCTGCCGAGAGTTCTCCTGTCGTCGGCATTCGCGACACATCGGGATTATAAATCCAAAACTCAGCACAGTAATTTCCGAACGTGGGGTCCCGGTCATAATCCTGAAACTGCCCGGAGCCTTTGGATGGCTTATGGGCAAGCCACCAGTCATTGACGGCGCCGGGCCAATTGAAAACACTGTCGGAGACCAGCAGATTGGCCGTTAATTTGCCTCCCTTCCCACGATTTCCTTCAAACGTTCTTCCGTCTGAAAGCGAAAATTTTATACCGCCCCAAAACAGATTATAGGAAGTCAGCGTCCCTTCGCCGGAATCTTTATAGTTGACATACTGCCGCTGAAGCTCGCTGTTACCCTTGGCCCGGCCCAGGGGACACACAAATACATCCACCGTCGGCAGATAACTGCCCAGATAGTAATAAGTCCCCTGGTTTTTGGCATTTTGAGCCGCACCGGCACCCTGATGATAATTGATGTAGTTGACGACGCTGAACGATCCATCAATACGTTCTGCAGGATGCGGCGGATAGGCCCCGTTATTATCGGCGGCATACGCAAACACACCGGATAACGTTTGATGCTGATTGTTGGCACACAACATAAGTTTGGCGGCATCTTTGGCCTTCTTCAGCGACGGCACAATAACGGACATAAGCAGTGCAATGATCGCTATCACCACCAGCAGTTCAATTAAAGTAAATCCTTTTCTGTTCATCTTTTTTTGAATCCTATTGATAAAAATAATTCTTTCGAACATTCTGCCTAACAGATGACTCTCAATCGCCGTGCCTTCGATATGTTTTTTTTGCGTTTTCCATGACGTTTATAGAATCCCGCATTATGGGACAGCCCCGGGCATTCCGAGGCTGCCCGCGATGATCATTAAAAACAATACGTATTGGGCGAACGGCCGCATTCCAGCCAACTTTCGGCTACTATTGTAATGTCATACAAATCCACCTTGCAGTCGGGTTCACCAAACGGCCCGCTGAGATCCATCGTTGGTCGTTCCACACAGATCGTTCCACCCGCAACGGTAACATACAGTTCAGCGGCTTCCCAGGCATCCAGCGGATAGTTGTAAAGCCGAAGGTCGTCAATTGAACCCCCAAACGGCTGACTGCCGTTTTTACAGTTGCCGACATACAAGGCTTCGTCATAATCGGCAAACAACCGAAGCCCTGCCATGGTGCCGACAGATTCGCCATTGATGTACCACGTGCAGACTCCGGTCGCATTATCATAACTTAAAACATGATGGAACCACACTTGCCGCGGATACTGTCCCGGCGATAACCATGTTCCGGGGGCGGTATTGAACCCGCCGGTGTAGTCGAGAGAATTGTAACGATCCACTTCCAGCAACTCGTAGCCGGTGGTCGCACCCGAAGCAATCATCGACTCCCATTGACGACCTGTTGTTTCAGTTGCTTTATCCCACCACGCCAGCGTCCAGTTCGGGTTTGCATAAGCCGTGGTTGCGATGTAAGCAGAAACAGCATCTACGCTAATCGGGAAATCAACGGCCTGCCCGCCGTCAACGATTCCCGCCGCATACATAACACTGGTGGAAGGCGCAGCATTGTTGCCGCCGACAACATCATTAAGGTTGCCGTCAAACGGCCAGTGACCAATCAATCTCTCGATGCCCAATATGGCCCGTTCGGTCTCCTTTGAGGCGCTGTTTGCGATGATCATCACCATGCAATAGTACTGCCCTTCATCGGCAAGCTGTGCATCGGAAATCTCAAGCGTCGTGGTGGTTGAGAGAATTCCGGTCTGACCCTCCTTGTACCATTCATACGTCATGCCGGTGTTGTCCATCGTATAGGGGTTGATCGCCTCAACCGTAAAAACGGCTGTTTCACCGGCTGCAACCCACACATCAGCAGGTTCAGTCACGATAACCGGGATTTGTGGAACCGTGGTAAAACTCCAGACCGGACTCGAATACGGAACGGGCGTATAAGGGGCCGCAAGATTCGGCTCCAGCGCCTCGACACGCCAGTAATAAGTCGTATCGTTGGCCAGCACGGGGCTGGGGGTGTAGGTCGTGCCCGCTTGAGCGGCGATGTAGTAGTTCGCGTCCGCCGCGGTCAGATTCAGCGCATTCGGGTCGACATACACATTGTAACCGACGGGCGTATACATCGCAGGGGCCCACCAAGACAATTGAACATTGACGGGCTGGTTCACTGCCCCATTGCTCGGCGACACAAGAGCTGGATAGGGGGTCTTGGAAATCATCACATCATCAACGCAGAAGAAAGGTTTGGATCCTATATATGCGCCGATGAATGTGATCCTAATAAAGAGTTTGTCGCCGGCGTTGAGTGTCCCGGTCTTGAATGCCTGGGTGAAAATGTGGTCCACCTTGGAGTCATCGATCTGCCAGTTATCTCCCTTAGCAATCACTGTGACCGGACCGCCGATAATACTCGTCGCAGTAGCGGTGTCTTGGCCGACCAGCAGGTCATACGATGTCCGTACCTGGCGGTTTCCATCAAAAGTCTCGCATGCCAGCATCACTGAAAACTCGTAAAGTGTATCGCTTGCAATATCAATACCATTTTTGGTGGTAATATTCATCCCGTCTACGAGTGTAATCCATACCTTCGTCACAGGGTTGGTGGTGCCGAAATTGTTGGTAGCGAAAATACGCGATGAATTTGACCCTCCCGGGCCTGCGACAGTCCAATTGGCCAGGAAGTCGGCACCGGCGGGATTTGCTGCCGCATAGCTCTCGAAATCATCGCTGTAGATAACCTCCGCATTTACGGCTGTCATTAAGACCGCTGCCATCATAAATACTGTTATTCTTTTCATCTTTAATTCTCCTAATATCGTTGAAATGATTGTTTTTTATTGCCGTGACGAACTAATGACTACAGCCGGATGCGGGATATAGCCCGCATTTAAGCCATTCGGCGGCTACTTCCGCGAAATCATACAAATCCACCTTGCAGTCAGGCACATCGCCGGGACCGGTTAAGTCCAGAGCCGGCCGTTCCAGGCATACATAAACGCCGGGGTTAAAGTCCGTGTAGAGGTTCGCAACCGCTTGAGCATCCAGCGGATAGGTCCAGATGCGGACATCGTCCAGCAAGCCCTTATAAGGGGCTGTCGTAGCGGTCAGATTTTCAGCGCCGAAGATCAGAGGTTGATCATTGATCGTCGGGATGCCGGTGCTGGTGGCTTGGTTGCGAAGAGTACCGTCAAAGTAGATCTTGCCTGTTTTCGTTTCAGCGTCATAGGTGCCGGTGATCAGACGCCAGCTGCCGGTATCGGCACTAAAACCTGAATACAAGTCGCCGAACGACTGGCGCAGGGTAAGAACAGCATTGCCGATATTGTCATTGGTCAAGATAAACCCGCGGGCTGGGTTGAAACCCTGCTTGCAGACAAATGCACCCCAAGGGTCTGAAGAGACTTTTACGGGCATATTCACCCAACAACTGATGGTGTAGCCCTGCGGATAGAAATTAAAGAAATCGGTACTGTCGGAAACCGTCACCAGGCGGGTTGTTGTGCCGTTCAATTCAATCGCATCACCGTCCTTGCCGGCTGCAATACCATACTCCGCCGCGGTCGCGATATGGGCCGGGGCGCCGGGAATCTCTTCCTGAACCGAGTCGGCCAGGAAACCGCCGGTTGTGTTGGGGTCATCGAGTTTCCACCAGCCGGCCAGTCGTCTGGTCATTACCTGGGCGGCCGCCGAGGTTTCCGAGCTGGGCAAGTCGTTGGACGCTGTGCATGTATAAAAGCCCTCGTTTTCAAGCTGCACGTCGGTCAGCGTCAGGGTGGCGTTTGTTTTACCCGTCAGAATCGAGCCGTCTTTATACCACTGATATGATGCGGCGTTCAAGGCTTCCAACATTAACACCACCGTATCCCCGGCCGGAACGGTCTGACTGGCCGGGTTGTTTACAATAATGACGGCCAGCGGGGCAGTGGTAAACTCCCAGGCCGGACCCGAATGAGAAATCGGCCCATAGGGAGCCACAAGATTCGGCTCCAGGGCCTCGACACGCCAGTAATAGGTTGTGTCGTTGGCCAGCCCCGTGGGGATATAGGTTGTGCCTGCTTGGGCGGCACTGTACCAGGTCGCGTCAGCGGCCGTCAGGTTCGGCTCAAACAGATCGACATATACATTATAGCCGACCGGCGTATAGGCCGTAGGAGCCGTCCAGCTTAGTGTTACATCCGTTGCCACATTTTCTTCGCCATCGGCAGGAGTCGTATAAGTCGGATATGGGGTGGCGCTTTCGTAAGTGGCTTCAAAATGCGATTCCCAAGTGGGCTGATTGACTGTCATGTAGCCGATTTGAATGACACCGTTGGTGGTTGCATTCGTGGTGTCCATTTCAACACCGCCGGCACTGATCGCACCAAGTTCGTTGACAAACATCAGGGCATACTGGGTGTCCTTGTCCAGAGGAATATAATCAAAATACCAAGTCATCAGTGACAGGTTAGCCGTAGCCGGGAAATCAATGGAATTCGTCGAGGTCCCCAGCAGGGTATGGTACCCCGTGGTCGTGCTATACTTGTAAATCGCAAGATAGGTCATAACTGCCCCGCCGTAACCGCTGGAGGACTTCGCATATGTCCAGCTCGTCAGATATGCCGTCTGCGGCATGGGATCCCCGGTTTCAGTATACTGAGGAAGGTCCGGCGTGAAGACAAAACCGGCATAAGCGGCTTGATTGTCATTGAAATCGCCGTACTTCTGAGTTGTCACCGCCCCGACACTGACGGATAACCCCATTATTAAAGTTATCGCTGCCAATACTGTTCTTTTCATTTTTTGACCTCCATAAGAAGTTTTTTATTATCCGGCGATGGACCTTCCATCTCCGGCCTTCTCTCTTAGAAGTTTTTTCCACGATTGAACTCTTGTATTCCGTATTTACAAGGACAGAATATTTATTCTATTTTCATGAACAACTGCCGAAAATGACTTACAACAGGGATGCAAAAAAGGGAACGGCTCATTGATATCCGTTGTATAGAGTTGCGTGGTTCCCGTATAAAAATGCACGTCGATATACTGCTGCCCTCAACGGTATTCCATTGTATTGGATTTCAAAGAGCAACTGTTTGCAAATCCAACGATGAAAAACACAGGGTATCTATCAAATCCCGATCCGGTTTTAAGCAACTGAACTGCTGTTGATTTTGACCAGATTGGCAACAAACGAAAAATGCTTCGATATCAGATCGGCGGCACGGCTGCTGTTACGGCCGGCCAGCGCGTCAAACAATTCCCGGTGAGTCGGGGCGCCGGGGGCTTCAAGCCGATGGCTGTACTGCTCTTTACCCATCATTTGAACCAGTAAATGCAAAGACATCGCATACCATTGGAGCAATTTTGGACGGAAGACCTGCTTGTATTGAGGGCCGCCTGCAAATTCCACAACATGAAGATGAAAGAGAATGTCTGCCTTCCGGAATGACTCCATATCTGAATTCTGCTTTGATTTTTCAATCAGGTTGAGAATGGATTCTAATTTTTTAATTTGCTCTTCTGTGATAGTGCAGGCCAGTGTATAAAAAGCTCCTGTTTCAAACGTCAGTCGAAAATGATAGATTTGATTGGCGATCTGGGGGTCACTGAAATCAACAAAAAAAGAACCCCTGTTTCCAACAGTATGTACCCATCCCTCTTGTCTGAGTCGATAAATAGCTTCGCGCACCGGTCCATTACTGATTTGCAGGGCTTGGGCAATTTTGGATTCTGTGATTTTCCCGCCGTATTGAATAGACGAATTGATGGAATCATCCGGAAAAACAATTTTAGTAAGAATATGTTCATACGCCTGATCAGAAAGACTCGCTCCATTGCGAGCATCACCGTTCAATGGGATATACTCAAAAACACGGCTCATCGGAATAATCCTGTCACGCAGAGGAGCTTCTGGGTATGTGTATGGCATTATTGTATTCCCGTAATCTCAAATTTCGACGAATTAGGTATCAATACACCTATATACTTAAGCACTTAAGTACTTAAGTATATTACTGCTTTTTAGCAATCTCTGTCAATAAATTTTTATGAAAGTCTTTTGCAGATTTGTGTTTACTCTTTTATTTGAATTGACTTATAAAATATTTTTTTACAAAAAAGTCCACCAGGAAGTCTTTTCTGATCCACAGACACTGAGGCTGTGGGAAGTAAATACACAGCATAAAAATGAGCAGACATCTGCTAATGATTAATGTGGCAGTAACAGTTGATCCCTTGGCCAATTTTCTTGATATCAGGGGATTTATTATCTTGTATCACTGAGATTCATTTCCAATGGTTCGGAGCCGTCCCATATTTTTGACAGTACATTTTTCCCTTTATTCTCGACCCGCACTAAAAAGGCCTTGCCTTCTCTTTTCACACGAATATCGAAAGACGTATTAAACGCCCGAATGTTCCTCAAAGACAT
>CAZYQN010000009.1:15641-22533 GCA_964649955.1 uncultured Pirellulales bacterium | reverse complement strand
TTTTCACACGAATATCGAAAGACGTATTAAACGCCCGAATGTTCCTCAAAGACATCTGATTCCATTCAGCCGGCAGTCTCGGCGCACAGCGAAAAGAACTCAGGCCGGTCGGACGAATCCCAAATAATCCCTCCGTTATCACCCGACAGTATAATGCGCTCTCGGCTGCCAAATGCCGCTGGTTCCCCTCAGGATAAGCCTCCACTGGGTACGGCACATGTTCCCCGACCAGACGGCGGCCGCTGTAATAACTCAGCTTCTCCGTAGCCACATCTGCCTGACCGATAGCGTAAACGCCTCGCAAGGCATACAGTGTCGAGCGATCCCAAAATGTCTGCGCTCCGGCTTGTGTTGCCAATCCATCCCGTGTCCACAATCGGTCACTGAATAACGCCTGCATTGTGCCTTCCTTCCGCTCATCCATACCCATTGTATAGGGAACGCATATCCAGGATCGCAAGACAGTATTGCCGTCATAATATCGCCACGTTTCAAATCCTTCTACATTTGCACTGAAATACCGAACTGTTGCCTGACGTAAATCGGCCGCACGAGTCAAATAAGTTTGCGCCAGTGAAGTCTCTTTCTTAAGTTCCCCGGCCAGCATCGATGCTGATAATAAGGCATCATACGTCAAGGCCGCAGTACAAAGATTGGCGTTTCCGGCCGGAAAACGACCTTCCAATTCATCGCAATCCGAAGCAATTACACCTTCTTTTGTTTTTTGGCGATGGCAATACTCCAGACACCACTGGATCAGGGGCCACAGTTCCGAAGCAATTTCCTTGTCTCCTCGTGCCAAGGCATAGCGGGCGGCTCCATACGCGATCATCGCCGCATCACCGCGATCTCCGGCTCCATTCCAGATGTCCGTTCCCTCGGCAATGATAGAGGAAGGGATCGGCTTAAACTCATCATTCATAAAACGCGCAAAATGCCGATACGCATTCATCGCCGCTTCATTGGCCATCGCTTCGCCGAGGAACGGCGCAAACGGCCCCTGGTATTCGGCATTATCATTGGCCCAGATCGCCGCATAATAGCGCTCGCCGCCCGGAGCAAACATCGGGCCTCCTTTGGTTTGAAAGACGCTGTCGGTTGCGCGGATTTTAGCCAGTTCAAACATTCGGGTAATCATTGCATCCGGGCACTCGAATTGTAGATTCTTTTGAGTAAAATCCACAAACTGACGGCGGCCTTCCAGCAATTCCTCGACGTCTTTCGCCTGATGCTTTTCCTGCGCCTGCCGCCCGCGGAACAGAAGCGACATGGTATAGGTCTGGCCGGGTTTTAAGGTTACGCGGTTTTGGAACTCCGCAGCCACATCCAAAAAATACTGCCCATACACACCTTTTTGGGGATCGGTATAAAAAGCATAATCAGGAGATGCAATCGTCAGATCAACGGCTTTATCGGTTGTGTTTGTCAGTGTTACCGTCTCAACGGCTGCTTTGCGGTCAACCGCCGGGGCAATACTCCGCCGGATGGCCAAACCGTTTCGGGTAATCCCGGCAAAATGCATAATCCCGTCATATCGGCATTGGTGTATCGTTTCCGGGAGGATTGATTGACCCTGGCACTCGATTCTGAAAAAGAGGGTATTATCAAAATCGTGAATCAGGCTGGCATGTGTATCATTGGGGACCGTTCGAAGTGTCGGCCAAATCAGCCGGCGGTTAACAGACAATTGCCTGTCGGCATCGATCGTATAATATAAAACAATCGAAACATACTGCCCGCTCATCTCGATGAAATCTTTATGGGGCAAATTTTTATCCTCCCCGACCGCCCACATAATATCATGCTTATCGCCGAGTTCCCATCGGGCCGGCGGCAGCGGAGGATCAATAATTTGCGGGGCATTGCCTGTAACATTGAAATACGCCTCTGCGATATCTGCATGATCGTATCGGTTGCCGTCTTGTGTGGGGTCGATCTCAATTTTAAGTACAGCAACGCTGCTTAAATCAATATCTGCCTTTTTGGCGGTGTCTTTGGGTTTCATCACTCCGCTTTGCCACAGTAATTGACCATCGCCATAAAATAAAAAGTTCACACTGCCTGGACCGGCTGCGGCTTCATCATCAATCCCGACATACGCCGTAAATCGGTCAGCCCCGCTGACATCAACCGTAAATGAACATGCCGCATGCAAACCCAGACCTTTCGGAAACACACGTCCGCCGATGGTCAGCGGATTCTGTTCCACAGATTGATTGGCCGCGGGCCGCCCCCACCCCGAAGTGATCTTGCTGATGTCCAGGTCCCCCAACCCTATTATTTGACTATTTGCATACGCATAAGAGGCAAGATACATCCCGACTCCCATAACAACAGCCATCATTCTGTTATTGATCATATTGAAGCCTTTTCATAAGAAGCAGTCGATTAATACAGTTTACACGCAAAGCCCGCCCTTACCTGAATCCAATTTGAATATAGTATCGGCTCCGGACAACCTTGTAAAGCATAATGCCGGTCGAAAAAGATTTTCCGTGTTACGTGTGACAGGCTTAACGGTAAATACAACAACAAATTAATTCAGGTTTATGTCAAACTGCGGTATGAATTCTTTATTCCACTTCAGTGTCCAGAGTTCTTCAAGTCTGAGAATTCCGGCATGGCCGTCAAGAAACGAAACATTGATCCGCATCGCATGGCGATTCAACAGAAATCTGTCCATATCGATACGATCCCCGCTGGAAGACTTTCCGCTTTCGTAATCAAAGCCGACAGAAGGCCTGAAACCGTGTTTCGGCCAGGAATCTACCCAGTTGCAATCGGCAAAACAAGGCACCGCCGAAGACATTTTGATTTCCGAGATAGTCGCATACGATTTCTCCTCACAATAGCTATCGCCGGGATACCCGCCTTTGTAATAGAGCCAGCCGTTCAGGCCGTAGCTTCCTTCTTCCGGCTTATCGGTGCCGGGAGTGTAACCCGCCCCCCACCAGTGCCAGGGTTTTCTGGCTTGTCCGCGAACCTGGGCACTTGATGTCATTGAATAGTCAGGATCGCCTTTTACTTTTCCTGTATCTGCAGAAGGACAGAAACGCACTTTCTCGATATCGCCGAGATTGCTGGCGATCACATTAAGCCAAAGCCGTTCAACTCCCGCAGCCCCGATGCGGGGATACGGCCTGTTCTTGTTCTCGCTCCAGTAAATCAATTGCCCGGTCTGTAAGCTTTTCAGGTTGTTCCGACAGACGATCTCAGCGGCTTTTTCCTTCGCCTTTTTAAGGCCGGGCAGCACAATCGACAATAATAATGCAATGATTGCGATCACCACCAGTAATTCAATTAACGTAAATGCTTTTTTATTGTTCATTTCCTTCTCGCTTTATCCTCTCGTGCGGTTTGCTAAAAGAAGATTCAGCCGGAAACCAGTTTCCGGCTGAACCTTGAAGACCGATTTAAAATTTATTCTCCTATCACGGGCACGCACTCCGGATAGATATTACAGTCCATCCATGCACCGGCAAAAACTGCAAAGTCATCGATATTGACGCGGCAATCGTTCGTCAAATCATATTTGGGATTGCCGGCAGGACATACCGGGCTGCCGTACCAGTCTGCAATTTCATCCTGCGACATTGCGTAATTATAAACCCGAATATCATCCAGAAGTCCATCATAAGGCACTGTACTGCCGATAATCGCCAACGCCGGATCAATGGTCGCTTCTACTCCCATCACAAACGGCTGATTGGTTCGCTCGCTTGTCGCGGGGTCAACGTAAGAAATATTCTGTCCGCTGGAACGCAACACCCCGTCGACAAAGATCCGGCCCACATGGGTCTGGGCATTATAAGAAGCGACAACGTGATGCCATTGGCCGTTATTAACAGCAGGCGAACTTGTCCAGACATCGCCCCAATTACGAATCTGATGAACGCTGCTGCCGCCGGAATGAACCAGATTAAAACCTTTGTAACCGTCATACGCCGAACTCGAATCACGGGTCGCTTTACTCAGGTAAGCGCCCCACCCGCTTTGCGTGGATTGGGTCCAGCCGCCGATGGTATATCCGCGTGCAATAAAACCGAACCCCTGTGCGCTGCCGGGAATGTGAACGAACCGGCCGGCAGAGCCGATAAACCGGATTGCCTTGCCGTTCTTTCCCTCCTCGACATAGTTCGGCTCGCCCGTATTGATTTGCCCATCCCAGCCGTTGCCGGCAATATCGGACAAAGCATCTTCAAATTCCCACCGGGCAACAAGCTGTTTAACCGTCAAATAGGCCGTTTGCGAGGTTGTCAAAGAAGGATTGGTGATGGTGCAATAATAGTCGCCTTCATCAGCCATACCGGTAATTGTCAGATCCAGGGTTTTCGGCGTACCGGGATCTTCATCCGTCACTTCAACATCGGTTCCTGAGGCAACGACTTTAAACCAAGTGATCGTCATCGGGCTATCGCTGCTGACGTCCACAACGATATGAACCGTTTGCCCTGTTCCGCCCACAACGTCCTGAGGTTCAGCATTGATCAGAGGAGCCGCCGCACGTGTTTTAAACGTGTACACTTCACCCGGATACAAAACATCAGAGCCGCCGGCCAGATTCGGCTCATAAGCATCGACTCTCCAACTGTAGAGTGTATCGTAAGCCAGCGGAGTTGTAAGATTGCAGGTCTTGTCCGAAAGGCCGACCGCTATCGGAGTGGAAGCATTCAAATCATTTGCGTCGCCGGCAGCGCAATACACACTGTATGTGACCCCTGAAGCCTGAGACGTGGTTTCCCACTGGAGGTACTGATTGTCAACTTTAACATTCCGCTCGCCGTCTTGAGGATAAATCTCATAGACATACTGAACAGGAGAATACCCCCTGCCATTGTTATATAATACAGCCACTTCCGCAGCCGATAAGGCGCGGTTCCAGACACCCACCTCATCCAGAAGTCCATTATAGAGACGCGCCAGCCCATCGGGATTGCCCCAGGCCATCCACCCGCCGATACTTAGATCTGCACCGCTATCGGGATTAAATATTCCATTGGATCCGTTTTTGGTTGCTTTGAATTGGCCGTTATAGTATATCGTTGCCGTTTCGCCCTCCATGGAGACAACAAGCTGGTTCCAGCCGGAATCGGCAAGGTCGGTTATCCCAAGCCCTTTATCGCTCCAGTTGTTCTGGAAGAATAGAGATATTTCATTATCAAGCGTTTCAACATGATAAGGAAATACATTCTCGGTCCAGTTGGCTTTGGTTATCAGGACACCCCGTTGACTGTCATCCTGTGTTTTAAACCATACCTGAATAGCTCCGGCACCGGTCTTTTGAAGTGTGGCCGTATCCTCAACCTGAATACGCCCGGCCCCCAGAAACCGCATACACGGCCCCAACACGCCATCCCCGATTTCCAGTGTAACATCCGAACCGACAACAACTCCGTCATTGCCGTAACGGCTGCTGTCGGATACAGTCCCGTCATCAAATGAATAATATCCGACCAGTCCGTTGTAAAGACTTGCATTCACTGCACCCGCAGCCACAAATACAACACAAAAAGCCAACATCATACAATTTCTCATCTTTTCTCCCTTTCATTAAATTGGTTTTACTCTATTTTACCCGCCTCACAATTAATTTTGGGTTCACCGATAATCCACCAGTCATTTTCAATTGCCTTTTCGCCGCCTGCATCAGTCGCCAACAAGGTCAGGAACCGATCCGCTCGGTTTAACTGGAAATTAACCTTGAATATCTCGCCTCCGGGGCCTTCATACAATCGATGAAACCGCACTTTTCCGTCTACCAGAATCCATATCTCCGAACCAAGCCCGACACCCCGGACCGCATTGTCGGACATACTGACCATCGCCTCAAAGGATTCAAGTACGGTATCCGGAACAGAGGTTTTGATTTTTCGGAGATCATAGGTGATCCCGGAATTCGCATGGAGAATGAGCTTGGGCTTGTTATTGGTGCATAGTTCATGCTCCGTCACTCCCGAATGACAATAATTCAGAACCTTTTGCCCATTCATATCGACCATTACGAAGTCTTTTGCCTCCGCCAAATCGGTGAGGATCGGAATATACCATTCTCCGGAGGTGCTCGGACACTCTGCAAAGAGATGCCCCTCGGAAGAGATAACGGTTTCTTCAGCTCCGCCCTGCGGAACGAAAACGCCGTCTACCGCGTTCAGTGCGGAAACCGTTTTATACCCCAAGGGCAAACGCATATCCCCTTCCACCGTCCTGCCTTTGGGGACTGCTTCTCCGGTTACCGGATCGATCATATAGAAGCGGGAATCTGAAGCGTTTGACGTATTGTTCGTTGAAAGACGGACCAAATCAATGGCACTTTCTTTTAACAGATACCCAAAGCTTGAGGAAAAATCACGAACAAACTTTGTGTCATCGTAGGGGATCGGCTCGATTTTTTTATGCAATTCGGAAACCCGAAAGGCCTCCTGTTGATTGACGATTTGGCTGGTTCGGACCAAGCCCTTGCTGCCCGCTATCAGATTTACTTTCCCTTTCATCACATACACAGAGCTGGCTCCCGTAACCTCCGCCAGGACCCCAAAGCTGGTTCCGAGGTCAACAACACGCGAGTTGGGTGTGGAAACGGTGTAACCGATGCCGCGTTCCGATATATCCGTGTACACACGACCATAATACAATTTCAACTCTTCTTCCGAAACAAATTCAAACTTGGCCGGCGATTCAACGACAAACCGGCAGCCGTTTACGTTGGCAAATTTTGCCACTCCCTCTTCCAGACTGACGGCCCCTTCGTTTGTCATAAAGACCGTTCCGCTTTTGACAGGAATACCGCCGTCCGCCCACTTGATATTGATGCTGTCAACCAGGGTGGCCGCCTGAACTGACCGAGAAATCGGAACTATACGCACAAAGACAACAACAAACAGTATTGCGGCAA
>CAZYQN010000009.1:0-15541 GCA_964649955.1 uncultured Pirellulales bacterium | reverse complement strand
GACCGAGAAATCGGAACTATACGCACAAAGACAACAACAAACAGTATTGCGGCAACAGAAGAGAGAATTGAAAAAATCGTGAACTTGCTGATTTCTCTGGGCGGTTTCTGATAGGCTGTTTTGTCAAGAGTAACTTTTTCCTTCCACGGCTTGGGCCTGACTTCTTCAAAACACGGTGCAGACTGTTCCGCCTCCGCCAGAGCCTTCCAGAAATCCACGTCAAAGGTCTCAGAAAACGAAGCGGTCCGGGGGTCTATCATACTTACCGATTCATTCACCGCCGTCAGGGCAACGTAGTCTTTGACGAAATCCCAATAATAGGCAAGAGCATCGGGAGACTTGAGAAACCATTCTTCCAACTGGGCAATTTCGCTGTCGGATACATCGTCTTGAAAGAGTTTCAGCAATAATTCAACTAATTTTTGCTCGTTGGAATCCATACTATGCTCCATGCTCCCCTTGCAGCATTGTGCGCTTCACACATAAACGGACCGTGTAGATAATCCGCGACAGCGTTTTATATAATCCATCCGAAGAATGGCCGGTGATCTTCGACATTTTTTTTATGGACTCTCCGTTTTTATACCGTATCTGCAAAAGTTTCTGATCCGAAGGATTCAGTTTTTTGATGCACGTGTTCATGATCTCAATACGGTCGCCGACATCATTATCCGATGCCTTTTTGGCCATCTCGAGAAGCCTGGTATACACTTCCTGCCGGAACAGCTTTTTTGTGCGGCGATTTTTCCGTAGAAATTCCAAAACTTTCATCTTGGCAATGCCGATCGCCCACGCCTCAAAATCGCAGTTATGATCGTATTCTTCAAATTTCCCCCACAATACGACCGCCGTTTCCTGCAGAACATCTTCGGCATGAGCCTGATTGTGAATACAGGCCCAAATGAAGGTCCGCAGTTTATTCTGGATACCCGAATACAATCGGATAAAAACGTCATTTTTTGTGCTGTTTTCCATGTTTATTTGGTATAGCGTATCAACTATAGATTACTTGACCATTGCGATGATTTTTTGGACACATTTTTTAAAAAAAATGATTTCCCCCGCGAATTGTTCTCCTGAGATACCCCCCCCGGCAGCCAGCACATATGATGAGCGGAAACAGGAGGAATGAATTCGGCGTCGCTTCCGGCAGGTCCTCAAGCCACTTACCTGTCCTCTGTCACAGGTACAAGCAGAGAAGGATCGCCATACAGCATGAACTTCATCCCCTGAAAAAAGACGCTTGGCGGATACCAATCCGAGGTGGGTTTAAGAGTTGCCAGTCGTTCGTTTTCATAATAATGACCAATCGCATGATTCCAGCAATCACCAAGCCGTTGGTGCTTTAATCCCGCAACAAACCCTTCCAGCAAAGTCAATGCGCACGGCTGACTTCCCGTGTTGCATCCGATGTAGGCCACCGCTCCGTCAGGCCCCTTTCGCAATAGTCCCTCTCCCATTCCCGGCGGGTTATACTTGTCCTTCTGGTAAGGCGCCGGCGGCGGTGGAGGATCGTGGAAAACCTGTCCCTGATCCGTGCCCTTGTGCTCTGTTCCGAAGACATCAACATAGGGTTCGTAAGGGGGCAGTGCGGAAAATCGGGCCGTATGGCAGCCGGCCGAAAAAATTACAGGAAGACAATCTGCATTTGCAATCGCTCCCAGATTATCCAGCGAAAAAGAACTGTGCCAGGAAAGGCTCTCCCCATGACCTGCATGACAGATCACGCCCACACCTTGATTCATAAGAGAAATGACCTCTTCTGCCGTCGGCGGGGGTGTATTGTATTTCTGGGTATCATCGAAATACCGTTTTTCAACCGTCCAATCCGACGGCAAAGCGGTAATCGCTCTGTCCAGCGCTCCTCGGCTGTCTATCCATCCGGAGACACTGAGCATGGCAATCCGCTTGGCGTCTCTGTGCCCTTTCAGCAGTCCGGTTTCATAGCGCATCGTTTTGTCAGCGACTGTCTTGACTTCCTCAAGGGTGCTGACCGGCCACCGGCCCACCGCAATCTCCGGACGATAATCGATGTCGTCAAAGTTAACAGGGTCTTCTTTGTTTTTCTCACCACGCACTTCTCCATAGTAGCCTGCGTGGAAGGATTCCTTCTGAGCATTCCAGTCCTCAAAGGAACCGTCTTGTTTGGTCAGATCGGCATAGTAAAGATCGCTTGGATAAAACGCATAGTCAAACGCGGCCGGCGTGATACGGTCGAGAACCATATATCGCACAGGCATACTATCCGCATCCCCCACCAGCAGAAGGTATTTGATCTGTCCTTTTCCCCAGAGTGCATATAAAAAACGTTTGAGCCGTTCAGGATCATCGACTCCCTGATTTTCCTGAAGGATCGTTTCCAGAGCGACCATTTGTACAGGGAGTTGTTTTTCTTTATGCCGGATATAATCAGAAAGGACGTCCTGAAATTTCTCCGGCGTAACGACCACAAGACCTCCGGCCGACGGCGGCTGCGAAACGGCAATCGAATGCGCTGTCAGGAATAAAGAGGCACCCCCTATCATGCAGAGGCAGCTTCGTACGATACTCATGGTCGTATTCACTTTACATACTCTCCAACATCAGCATCGGTAATTTTCTACTATTATTACCGGACTTCTTCCGCCGGGCAAGGAAGAAATTCGAGGATGCACGGCAGGGAAAGCAGTGTGCTTTTGACCGATAACTGTACAGGCGGGAGCCGTCAGAGAGACCTGCTCCCTGACGGATAACCGCCGGTTAAAAGATAAATTTATTCGGCGATAACGCCCCACTGCTTGTTGGGTTCGGGACCCATTTCAAAAACAAGGGAGCCGCCGTTTTTCAATTCGTCAAACGGCAGGAACGGGCTGTTCCAGTTTTTGCCGTTTACGCGGACGGACTGAACGTAGATGTTCTGCTCTGAAAAATTCCCGGCGTTCATTGTAAAGGTTTTCCCGTTGGAAAGGTTCATCGTAACAGCTTTCATCTGGGGGGCGCCGATCACATAGAAGTCGCTGGCCGGGGCAACAGGATAGAAGCCCATACAGGTAAAGATATACCAAGCCGACATCTGGCCGCAATCGTCATTGCCGGTCAGCGAATGCGGCTGATTTCCGTATTGGGTCTTGACAATGGTATGCAAAAGCTGCTGTGCCTTCCAGGGCTGGCCCGCATAGCAATAGAGATAGACGATATGGTGGCTCGGTTCGTTTCCGTGCCAGTATTCACCGATGCGTCCATAGATGTCATCAACTTCCTTATCGCCGTTTTCGACGGACTGTAATGCAAAGAGCCGGTCGAGTTTATCGCAGAAGGCTTCTTTGCCGCCGAAGAGCTTCATCAGGCCGGGCACATCGTGGGGAACATACCAACTGTACTGCCAACTGGTGCCTTCGGTAAAGTCGCCGCCCTGAACAAAACCCTGCGGATCAAAAGGAGTCCGCCAGTTCCCTGCCGAATCGCGGCCGCGCATAAAACCGGTCTCAGGATCGTAAATATTTTTATAAAAGCCGGCCCGGTTCATAAAGTAGTTATAATCTTCCGTCTTGCCGAGCGCTTTGGCCATTTGGGCGATGGTGTAGTCATCGTAAGCATATTCGAGCGTTTTGGAGACGGCCTCATTTTCTTTGTCAAAGGGAACCCAACCCAGCCGGGCATAATCGGCCACGGCATCATAATCCGGATTCATCGCCGTCGTCTTGACGGCATTGTAGGCCCGCTGCGGGTCAAAGCCTTTGTTGCCTTTCAGGTACGCATCCGCAATGACAGGCACGGCGTGATAGCCGATCATGCACCATGTTTCATTGCCCTGCAGCTCCCAGACCGGCAGCAGATCGTCCACACTCTGGTCGTAGTGAGCCAGCATCGAGTTGACCATATCGGAGTTGCGCTGCGACTGAATCAATGCAAAAAGCGGGTGTGTGGCGCGGTAGGTGTCCCACAGCGAGAAAATGGTGTACTTGGTAAAACCTTCGGCCTTGTGGATATTCTGGTCAAAGCCGCGATACTGTCCGTTGACATCCTGATGAATGTTGGGGGTCAGAAAAGCGTGATACATCGCGGTATAAAAAGTTTCCTTTTCCTGCTGCGTGCCTTCGATGGTCATACGGGCAAGTTCCCTGTCCCATTTTTTGCAGGTCTCTTTGACAACTCTTTCAAAATCCCAATGGGGGATCTCGGCGTCAAGATTTTGCAGGGCATTGGCGGCACTGACGGCGGAGACAGCAACTTTAACCTGAATGACTTCATTGGGGGCGGTTTTGTATTTGGCCAAGAACCTCAAATCCGTGCCGGCCGCTTCACGCCGGCTGCGGAAACGGTAATTGGCGTGGCTGTCATAAATCACCGGTTTTCCGTTGCTGATAATCAGCCCTTCATCGAAGGGACGGGAATAGCGTGCAGCAAAGAACAGATGACGTTCTTTGGCCCAGCCGTTGACAATATGAAAACCGGTAACGGTGGCTTGATCTTCGATGCGCACGTGCGATTGCGCGATCCGCCAGCGTCCGCCGCTGAGGACATGGGCCAGGTCGGTCATAATGGACGCCTCATCGCTGGCGGGGAATGTAAAGCGAAGTAGGCCTGCGTGAGTGGTTGCGGTCAGCTCGGCGGTTACGCCGGACTTTTGAAGTTTGACTTTATAATAGGCCGCCGAAGCAACTTCATCATCGTGGGAATAGGGAGACTGGTATCCTTCTTCAGGCTTTTCCTTAACGCCGGAGACAAAGGCCGGCTGACCTACCTGCGGGATGAACAAAAAGTCGCCCAAATCGGGAATGCCGGTGCCGGACAGATGTGTCAGGCTGAAACCGAGAATCGTCGGGTCGGAGTATTCATACCCGGAAGCAGTTGCCCAAAGCACCTTGTCGGTATCGGGGCTGAGCTGCACCATCCCAAACGGGGCTGACGGGCCGGGGTAGACATTGCCTTCGCCGTGCGTGCCGATAAGGGGGCGAATGTAATCAGACAGGGATGCGGCAGCCTGCTGACCGGTAAGAGCAGAATTCTGACAAGACGTCAGCAGCAGCATTGAAGACAAAAGAACTGTCCATAAAAATACGGATACCGATACAGGGCGTTTTGATTTCATAGCAGACCACTTTCTATTCAGGAATTTGATTTACGGTTCCAGACCACATACAGTACTTGCACATCGAGAGACACAGTACCACCAAATCCCCGGATAATCAAGACAATGAAACCAATTTTGTTATTCGAAATAGCAGGCTCTTTCGGTGTCCTTTTTTCATTGAGGAGGCTATTACAAGCCCTCAGTTTTGCAGGTATTTTATACTTTGCAGCGTTACCGGCCCCACCAAGCCTGCGGGCATCAGCGGGGTATCGGCCCTGTAGGGGTTGGATGTGGTAAAGGTGTAACGTCCGGCCGGATACGTTTTTGCTTCCAGCAGACCGTTGTCCCATTTGACCTGACGTGTATCCTTATTTTCGGGCTGTTGGTCACCAATGAGGCGGTTGCCCCAGGTATTGGCCACATCAATCTCCACTACATTGCCCTTTGTCTTTAAAGCTCCCTCCACTCTGACATGCCAGGGCGCCGTCCAGACGACACCGAGGTCTTTGCCGTTCCAGCGTACACGAGCAATGTTATGGACTGTACCCAGATCAAGATAAAGACTTTGGACGGCAGTCAAATCTTCGGGAAGATCAATTGTTTTTCGATAGGTCGCAATGCCCGAGTAATATTTTATCCCCTGATCCCGATGCGATGTCCAGTCGTTGAGTGTATCAAACGAAATTGCCGCCGGGGCGCCAAGCGCAGGATCAAAGGAAACCTCCCACGGCCCATCGATCGTCGCAACAACAGTTTTAACCGGGAAATTCGGCGTCCCGGGAGCATCGACGGTATCGGCTTTTTCATTGCGGAAGAAGACCATAAAATAACTTTCATAAGCCTCGAACTGAAGCGGGACAGAAACCGTTCCCTGGTGTACCGTAAAGTCTTTCAGGCTGCGGCGCTGACCCTCTACAGGATGCCATAATTCCGGACGACCGCCTTGCACACGGAATGTGCCTGTTACGTCGATCTTTTGACCGGAACGATTGGAAACGAAGTAGATATCCAACTGGTCTGTCCGGCGATGGATAAAACGTACCGGCCCTGCGGCGGTGAAATCCTCCGGCAGTCCCTGTTCTTTCAACAGGGCGGCGGTAAGGTCGTATGCGGGGTACAACCGGGCAGAAGGCCTTGAAATCTCACCGCCCCAGAAGAGGTGTCCTTTTCCGACGCGACGGGCGGTAATGTCTGTCGGGGCTTTCAGGCTTGCCCATATCTCCGTCGCCAATGTCTGCACCTGTTGGTCACACAAGGGGTAGTCGGAGAGGCCGGGAGATTTTACCGGCGGTGTTCCGACAACAACCGCACCGGCATTGAGGAGTTCTTTGATTTTCGTCAGCAGTTTGGGGGTCATCGTTTCGAAGGCAGGCAGCACCAGCATCCGATAGGACGTTCCGCCGGGGAATACTATTTTTCCATCTTCGACCGCTGCACGCGCCATCAGGATGTTCGGCGAAATGCCGTCGAAGCTGTAGCCTTTTTTGTCGCGGAGCGGGCCGGAGCCTTCCATCGCGCTTTCCGGGGGCAGGAAAACATGCGGTGCCCCTTCCGGCGTCAGGTAGAGAATATCGGCAACCGACACTCCCTGACGCAGCAGATGAGAACAACGACTGACATAACGATGATAGTCCGAGGCCATCGGCCACCACGTCTGATTGCGGTCCCAATGTACCCCATAAGGCCCCATCGTCATCCCGGGAAGAACCCCCTCACCGAGCGGCTGATGGGCGAAGGTATGATAGACAAAACGATTGATGCCCATACAAAAGGCCCAATCACCCTGATTCTTCATCGAGCCGGGATATTGCCGCCACCCTTCGCCGGGATTGGCAGTAAAGGCTTCTGAAGACACGATCTGACGGCCCATCGTATGTGCAATCGAAGCGGCTTCAATGCAACTGAATGATGAGTCGAATCCCATCCCGGCACTCCAGAATTCGCCCATCGGCACATCGGCGACTGCTCCCAGGTCCAAGTCCGCCGCGGGAGTCATATCATAGGGTTCGATGGACAATTCAAAACCATGTTTGCGTCCCAATTCCTTAATGTGTTCGGCGTGATAGTCCAGTACAAGTTCCTGACAGGTCAGACGCACATCCCACAGAAAGCGTTCGGTCATCTCCAGGCTTTCCACAACACGGCCGGAATACGCAGGCAAATACGGCGCAGGATCATAGCCTCGCCGATCCTGGAATTCCTTACAGAAATTGTCCGTCCAATTCTGGGCACCCATTTCCCAGCTATCCATATGCAGCGTGGTCCAGCCATGATCTTTGGATCGCGGACCCACCTTGTTGAGCAGTTTCCCGATAAAGTTCTCAAAGTGAGCATCAAATGCCGCAGGGTCAAATTTATCACATTCCAGCCCGATCCCGGGTTCGGGAGCCGGACGGGTTACAGCCCCGGTGGTACGGGCGGCCATTCTCAAAATCGTCCACTCGCCTTGCGGAACATCCCATTGAAGACGTCCATCGGCATCCATGTGTTCCGTTAAATCCATCATACCCTGAATTGAAATGACATCCTTCGTTTCAAGCTGCTGATAGTAAGCCGGAGCGGGCAAGAAGGGTTTTACGCCCGGTTTGGAGGTGTAGGGATCTCTTTCGAATAACGCTTTTTCATTGATATCGGCAACACCCGGTTTGCAGCGGGGAAACGCATAGACGGCAAAGTCTTTGTAATACGGATTGCTCAGGTTGTGCCACGGCGTCGAACGCTGGCCGGGGACTTCCAGAACCGTATCCAATTTTGCGGGGCCTTTGACATCGATACTGCTGAACACCAGATGCTGCATCGACTGCTCAGGCTTGACCCAAGGCCCGCCGCTTCCGGTCCAGCCCGGCCCGACTCCCAGCGTAATATCAATCCCGAGACGCTGAGCTTCGTAAACGGCGTGTGCAAACAGCTCCTGCCACGGATCGCTCATAAACTTCACCGGCCCGCGCGGCACACCGACATTGACTTCAAGAAAGACCAGATTGCCTAATCCGGCATCCTTCATCGATTCCAAATCGGCTGTCATTCCTTCACGAGTCAGATTGCCGTCCATAAAATACCAATAAACACCCGGGCGGGCGGAGTCCGGAGGCGATACGAACTCCTTTTCAAAATCGAAATGAGCCGACACCGCAGACAGAGAAAAAATTGCTGCATACACCGGTATAACTCTGTATAGCGGTTTGAATCCTTTCTGCGTCATATCACGTTCCCTGCTTAACGATCATATCCCCACAACCAATTTTCCAAAAGAATCCTCAAATCATAAAAGTCAATCACGGCTTCGTCGGATTTGTTTAAATCTGCGCTTGCAGCCTGCCCGGAATCGTCCGACGACATCATCCAGACCTGTGCGATGACCGCCCAGTCGGAAAGATTGACAGTGCCATCGGCGTTGAAATCGCACGGCATTGTGCCGGGGCTTGGGGCCACAGCAGCCCAGGCCTGCGGGTCGCAACCCGATGAAGCGGTTACGTACCGCGACAGGCCCGCTCCCGTTCCGTCTGCTGCCGCCGGCCACGGCGAATTATCGAAATAAATGACTTCATCGACAATCACCCAGGGATTCGGATCGCCGACACTATCGGCCAGTTCGGGTTTTTCCAGTGCAATGCGTTCCCCTTCATTGGCAAGACTGCCGGAATAAGGGCCGACCATTTCGGAGGGCACATTTGCATATTTACCGACAAACTGAGCGATTTGGGTCGAGTCGGGCGTAAAGGGGACAATCAACAGATGTCCCTGCGGAGGAATGACAGTCGTTTGCGAGAAGACAAAATCGATCCCCCCTGCCAGCCGCCAGCCGCTGTTGGTTTCCGTCTCCCACAGGGTCACCGGCTGAGTTGTGGGATTGTACAGCTCAACATACTCGGAGTATCCTTCCAAGGGATGATACATCAGCTCGCTGATGATCACATACGGCTCCGGGGCCATGTTTGAGGCCTCTCTTGAAGGCGGCATCTGCTGCCAGTAAGAGCCTCCATCCGGATAGCGGCCGAGGGAGATAAAATTTTCCTGACCTTCAAACCGGATACAATCGACGACACGGTCCTGCCCGTTGCCGGGCAAATACGACAGATAGACCTGCTCGCCCGCTTTATCCAGCCCGAAGCCCTGTGTAACGGGACTGTGAAACCCGGTGACTTCGTCGAATGTTTTCCACCCTTTAGCACTGATGGTTGTTTGAGGTATCAGCCATTTTTTCAGATTGTCTTTGTTGTCGCTAAGATACCAGCAGCCTGCCGAGAGGGTGAAGGAGGAGTCGGCAGTATTGTAGAGTTCGATCCAGTCGTTGGAGTCGTACTCCGGTTTAGAGGGATTTGTGTAGTCCGTATGTGCCATAATCTCATTTAGCACGATGGAATCAGCGGGTTGAGGATCGGCCTGTCCGGGAGAGCCGGCGCGGTATGTGCCGGCTCGCCAGTTGGCTCCATAGTCCGGTGAGGCAACGGCGTTGCTGTCTTTGGGAACAAGGGAATGGCCTGCGCCGGCGGCGGCAAGAGGCCAGCCGCGTCCGTTGTTATACGTCAGCGAAAGGACGGGGGCATTCCATCGGCCCAGGACGGTGAGTTTTTCGCCTTCGTTGGCCAGTTTGCCGGAGAATTGGCCGGCCAGCGTGATGCCGGAGGTTCCGTAACGCGATGAGAAGGCCGCGGTGTTGGCGACGATGACGACATATTGGCCGGGGGCAAGGGTTTGCACCGGACTGGAAGTAAACGTAAAGCTGATACCCTCGGTGAATACGACATTGGACACATCCAGCGGAATCGGCCCGGTATTGCACAGCTCGATGAATTCATAGTCACTGCCGCCGACGGGGTCATACATAATCTCCGTGACTTTCAAAAATTCACGCAATGGCCGGTCCTGCATCGTGGAAGTCATTGTAACGGTATCGGTACCGAGCAGTTGGCCTGCGAATCCATAGGCCGAGAATACCAGCTCATTGGCTCCCGGCTTTAAAGGAACCGTTGCGGTCCAGTAAAAGACTTTGCTTGTACCGGTGCCCTGACTGGTCCACTCAAGCTCAAGCGGTGTATCGATTCCGTCCACGCAGATCTGACGGACGTTGATCCATGCTTTTCCGGTCACCTGTGCATAGTCTGTATCCACGGTGCCGTCGGGAGTGATAATATCAAAGGCATAGGCCGGGGCTACACGCGCATTGAGCTGAGACATCAGATAGATATTGCGCTGATTGATAAAGGACAGGTAGGACGCATAATCCTGGCCCGGCAAAAGCTGACTGAAGTGGTCGGCCCAGCGGGACATATAGGTCTGATTGTACGATGTTGTAAGGAAATGATACAGCCAGCCGTAATAGAGCCGTTCGTTGGCGGCGCGGGCAATCATTTTACTTAAATCGTTATTGGGAACGATAGCTATCTGGGTCGGGCTGCCGGGGAAATAATCCAGATCGTGCGGGAAATACAACACGCGGTTGTCCGAGGGACGCACGTAGAACATGGCATTATGATAAGCGTTGTCACACGCATAATTATCGACAGCACCAATGGCGATCGCCATTGCATAGGAACTCATCCACTGGTCGATATCGATCCAGTCGGGCAGATTGTCATAATAGGCGGCAGAGGTATCGCCGAATGCGGCGGCAAACTGCATCAGCCGGTCAAAAGAATCCCAGGCGCGATTGTTCTTGGCCAGATAGAGCCAGCGGTAGCTTTCTTTGTCCTGTCCGAGGCTGATAATCGGCTGGCCGGAATAGCCATCGGGAAGCGGCAGCTTGAAATCTTCGACGCCTCCGATCGTCGTGAGCGGGTAATAAATCAATTCATACTCATAGAGGTTGCCTTTGGTTCCGTCTTCGAACTGAGCGTCAAGATACTCGTCGTTGTAGCGGGCAAGCTGTAGTTCGGCGGTACCGGTATGTACAGCCTGATTCGGGATGACTTTTATCAGGTCGCTGTACTTGGTGACCACTGCGCCGGCATGATTGATCGCCTGATTGACAAACATTTCCCGCTGTCCTGCGCCGATCCCCTGGGTGCGATCGATTGCAACCGTCTTGTGAACGCCCCGGAACAAATGATCGGCCTGAAACGATACATTGAAGCCGACTTCATTGGAGGGGGTACGATGATGCTGGCTGCCCTTGGGGCGCACGCCAACCTCATAGAAGACTTCCTCTTCATCGTAGACGGCCGTTGCGCCGATGCGGTCGTTACTCATTACATTGATTTCCGTATGCATCCAGGTATTATCCTGAGCGGTCATAACGATACGGAAATTATGCAGGCCGTTGGTCGCAGCCAGACCGTCATCCACCCGGTAGAGTGCGCGGGAATCGGGGCCGTTGGGGGGATATACCGCAACAGCGCCCTGCTGATCGGCGGCATAGATATAAAACTGCACTATCGAAGCGGCAGACTGGGCAGGAATGAGTGCGGTAAAGACGCTTGCGTCCTGAGCGGCCATCGACACCGTATTCCAAGTCTGTCCGTCAAGCCTCCAGTATAATACGGCTGATACGACACCCTGCGGATCGCTGATGGAAACAGAAACAGAGACCGGCTGGAAGTTCTTCGGAACGGCAGGCGAGTGTTTCATTACAGAAAAGACCGGGCCGGGATTCGGTTCATAGCAGGAATTCTGCGTGCCCGGAGTTCCGTTGAGTCGGGGTTTTTCAATTAATGTTGTTTTCGCCAAACGATTAAAGTACAGGCGAGTGTTGAGCTGATTGGAGCCGGAAATCCATTTGGCCCGGAATGAAATTTCATAGGTTCGGCCATTGACGATACTGCGTCCCGGGGCCAGCGTCGTTTCGAGATGATTGTGCATATGTTCGGTCGGGCCGGTGGCGACCAGCCACAGTACTCGGTTGGCGGCATTGTCCGGATCCGTGATAACCTGCGTATGACGATGCGTTCCGAGAAGCCGCCATTTGCTGTCTGCGGGACTTGTTTCAAACGTGCCGTTTTGGAGCAGTTGAATCCTCGAGCCGTCGGGGTCTTCAATAACGCTGATATCATCCAGCAGCATCTGTCCGGCATCGATCAATCCTATGACAAACTCGCGCCATTGCGAATCCGGCGCAGAAACGGAGCTTGGCTGAGCGATCCCGCGATAGGTGTACGTTTTCCATTGGCTTTTTGCGGTTTCATCGCTTGCACACCAGGACTGCGGACTGCTGTTGTCAGCTTCGGGGTTTCGCAGTTCAAGGCTGGCATTGTATCCGTCGGCATCCGGGGGCCAGGGCAAATCGTCATAATACACCATTTCGTCGGCGATGTTGCCGTTGGCATCCACCAGTTTTATTTTGCCGCCGGCATTGGACAGACGGCCTTCAAAGTCTCCTACGGCTGTTATGGACGGAAACAGAGTTAATAGCTCTGCGCAATCCCTGGCCACAACCAGATACCGGCCGGCGGAAAGGACTGTCCCGGGAGCAAAGGCATAATCGATATCTCCTTTGATCTTCCAGCCGGTCAAATCCACTGCCTGAGTTCCCCGGTTAAACAGTTCGATCCACTCTTCGGGGGATTCGTCGGCTTCGATGGGGGCAACGACTTCTTCATTGATGCTTAATTCCGGCAAGAGCAGCAGGTCCGTGCTTGACTGGCCGTAATTTAATCCGTGAATGGCCAGAATATTTTTGCCGTTTATAAGGCTGCCGCTATAGTCCGATACGTCAATGGTTTCGAATCCATAGGATTCGTGCGAGGCGGATGCGCCGCTGTTGTAGGCCGGATAGGCCGGGGCGTTGCGTTCGGCAATTTTTTGACCGTTCAAATAAATAATAAAGCCGTCATCGTATTTGATTTTCAGTGTCATCGACTCGACCGGCGACTGGCTGGTCCGATCAAACGGAATTCGAGCGTAGAACGTTTGATTCTTATTATAAATTTGCGTATAGATATTCGTTTTGATATCCGCCAGATAGTCTGTTTCGCGATCATAGCCGATACCGGTAAGGCCGGTCATCCACAAAGAATCGTCGAACGGTTCATTGCCGCCGGTCCAGGTTGTGCCGAGAGCATTGTCGGAAGGAACAATGACCGATACGTTCGCTCCCGCAGGTACCAGAACAGCGGTTTCGTATTGGCCCGGCTGGGAGAAGATATCGCCTTTATGATACATAACCTCATTAATGACGATGTCGGAGTTGAGCTGGACAAGATTGGCCTGTCCGGGCGAAAGGGTTTGAGGAGTATACCATGGCCCTTTGTCGGGCGACAAACGCGCCTGCGGAACGTCTTTGACGACCACTGCATCCAACACAATATCCCGCTGAGGAGTATAGATAAACAGTTTATCATTTTTTGCGGGATGAAATCCAAGCACCATTTCCGTGATGGCAAGAAACTGCTTTGAGAAAAGTGTTTGCGAGGGAAAGACATATTGAGTGGAGGTATCGTTGTTCAGCGAGATGATGACGCCGGTCAAATCAACCTGCTGTGAGCCGTCGTTAACAATTTCAAGCCAAAACGACGATACCGTCGAAGCAGGAATCTCGCTGAATGCCAGTGAGATAGCTTCTGAAGGCGGAATGGGTGTTTCGGTAACATTCAATTCGCCGAGAAAAAATAAATCGTTCTGCCCGTCGACGGCCTGATGGACTTCGATCGCCAGGGTATTGGTTCCATCCAGCAGTGCATCAGCGGCCAGGGTCAACGGGCCGACCGCTTCCGGCTCGGTGAGATTTTCGGCCGCGGGATCGTCGTAGTCGATCCCCCCGACCGGCATATTGCTGCGGTGGATCTCGGTTCCATTGAGATAGAAAACCGCTCCATCGTCAACGAGTGCCTGCAATTGCAGCGTAAACGTATTTTGTTCGGATTTTTCGTATTCGAATGTCTTTCGGAAATATGACGTTACAGGGCAAGCGGGCAGCTGCGTTCTGCCCTGATCGGGAACAGCAGTTCCCTCGAGCCTGACCCGCAGTCCGGCAGGATTGGCATCAAATCCTTCATTCACAAGAACAAACCGGAGTTCGTTGAGACCTTCGACAAAGCCGGAATTGATGACATAGGGGCCGTACCATGTTGAATAATCTGTACACGCAATGCCGGTACTGACGCCGTTTATCAGAACATTATCAACACGGTTATCCGTTGACAGATAGAGAGTAATCACTGCGGTTGCAGGATCCCAGTTTGTCATATCGAATGTTGTCGCGATAATAAATTGACCCGGGGCCTGATTGTCGGTTCCTTGACCGCTAAGCCCTATCCACTGCGAGAGCGCATCGTTGGCCAGCCAGGCAGGATGATTCTGCATCGCTATGGCCTGTGAGCCTGTAGCCACGAAACGATAATGCGGGTCATATTGGCCGGGGGTCAAGGGATTGCCCTGCTCATCCACGCCGGAGCTGAAAAGCGTCGTTATTTTCTCCGGATCGCTGCTGACCATCGAATCGCCATAATAAAAGCCGGCCTGACCGATTTGCCAAGCGCCATCTGCAAAGGCGGTCTGACGCCAGAAACTGCCTAAATCGGTGCCTTGAATATTGTACCGCCACGAATCATTTTTGCCGACCAGTTTGTGCTGGACCGGCTGGAGGTCTATAAAGGGGAAATTTTCCTCTCCAGGCGTGCCGCCGGTCTGATGGCTCCACGTCCAGTTTTCGGGGGCAGCACTGGCTCGATTTTTGTGTTTTTTTGCCAGTGTTGCGCCGGCACCGTCAGGAGCAATCGGCCAGTCGCCTTTGTCATTATACTCCATTATATCCATCAGGCGACCGCTTTTGTTTTCCAATCGCAATTCTTCGCCTGCGTTTGACAAGTTGCCGTCGTAGGGGCCGAATATGGCGCTTATGCCGGTCTGGGCCTGTAACGCGGCGGGCGACTCGGCGATGAGCAGATAGGCTCCCCCGGACAGGAACGTGCCTTCGGGAAAGGTGTATTTTACGCCGCCTTTGAGTGCCCAGCCGGAGATGTCTAGATCCACAGCCATCTGGTTATGCAGTTCAATCCACTCCCCACAGGTCTGGCTTTGGGCAGGATGATACATCAACTCATTGAAAACAACAACACTATCGGCGCAAACCAATGTTACCTGACCGAACATACTCAGTACAAGAATTCCAAACAACGATGCAACATGCCGGTTCAAGGTCATGAATACCCCCACAAATTCAAATTTTCAGCATCTTCTTATCTATTCCAAACCGTCCTCTGTTGATTGCTACACCCAAATTGCTTCCGGCTGCTGGATTACAACTCCGCGAACAGGACTTTTACTGCTGACACTGGCATCCTCTTTTAAAATCTCGGCGCCCGTCCCGGGATATACGCCCGCCGGAACCACTGATAATCTTCGGTCGAACCCGATCTCGGATCTACCGCCGTCCAGGACTTCTGCTGAGCCTCGGCCATATCCCGCGTTTGCTTATCCACCCATTTATGGCGTTCCGCGTGTCCATCCGCATACGCAAAGGTGCTGCTGTCGTTGTGCAGAATCGCAAACGGATCGATCCATTGCGGCGACCGAAGATTCATATTCCACGTGCGGTGATTCCACCCGTAGCCG
>CAZYQN010000008.1:0-80227 GCA_964649955.1 uncultured Pirellulales bacterium | reverse complement strand
CGGCTACGGGTGGAATCACCGCACGTGGAATATGAATCTTCGGTCGCCGCAATGGGTCGATCCGTTTGCGATTCTGCACAACGACAGCAGCACCTTTGCGTATGCGGACGGGCACGGAGAACGCCATAAATGGGTGGATAAGCAAACGCGGGATATGGCCGAGGCCCAGCAGAAGTCCTGGTCGGCGGTAGATCCAAAGAGCGGTTCGACGGAAGATTATCAGTGGTTTCGAAGGGCGTATATCCCGGGACGGGCGCCGGCATTTTAGTCGTTGAGATTTTTTCTTATCATATCCGGCTTTTGACCGGCACGAGGCCAGACTGAAAACCGAAATACGGTTTTAACTCTCCGTTGATACTCAATTGTTTTATGTGTGTATCATAGCTTTTAGTGCTATCAATAGTTCTGCAGACGCTATAAAAAATGGGGGCATTCTGCGAGGCAGTTGTTTATTCAAGCGTCTATGAGGAACAGCTTAGAGTGAAGGATTATGCGGGAACATTTTCATCATGTGGCGGATGTGGGGATACGCGGAATCGGGCATACGGTCGAGGAGGCGTTTGCCGAGGGAGGACTTGCGCTGACGGAGGTGATGTGTGATATTGCGAGGGTGCGTCAGAGCGTGTGTGTTGAGGTGTCGTGTGAGGCGGAGGAACCTGATCTGCTGTTTGCCGACTGGATCAATGCATTGATCTATGAGATGGATGTGCGGAAGATGGTGTTTGGACGCTATGAGGTGCGTATTGACGGGCATTGTCTTTATGGGAAGGCGTGGGGGGAGCGGATCGACCCGGAGCGGCATGAGATCGCGGTGGGGGTCAAGGCGGCGACATATCTGGAGTTGAAGGTGTACCTTCGAGATGACGGGCAATGGGCGGCGCAGTGTGTCGTGGATGTTTAAAGGTCGCTGCTTTTTAATGGACATTGCAGGTCGCTTCATTCAAAACATACAGAATAATTGGCAAAAATAAAAAATTGTGCGGATAAAATTACTGTCAAGCCAAATATAATATTATAGGCAATGAGATTTTTTTTACTCTGATGATGCGGGTTGTGTTTGCAGTGCCCGCGAACCAGAACCCTTTGGCCGTGTTCTAAGTGCCTATCTATAAGCGGGATACAAACTAACTGTCCATTGTCCATAAGGGAGTGAGTATGTTGATCTTGTCGCGGAGAAAGGCGTTTACCTTAATCGAATTGCTGGTGGTTATTGCGATTATTGCTTTGCTGTTGTCCATCATTTTGCCCTCGTTAAGATTGGCCAAAGAGGTGGGCCAGCGTGTTGTCTGTACCTCAAATCTGCGATCCTTGTGTTCAGCATGGCGGCTGTATGCCGATGACAATGACGGGAAAGTTGTCTGTTCGACCTATCGGGACACTGACGGCAAATGGGGATGGGTTGGCGAAACCTCCGGCGACTTGTCTGAAGATATACAACTGAAAGGTATCCAGGACGGCAAATTGTATCCTTATTGCGGGGATGTCGATGTTTACAAGTGTCCCACGGCAGCTCCCGACCAGAAGCGGTCTTATGCGATATCCGCGCAATGGCATAATGTCTATGAATGCAACGGGACCAATTATTTCGGTCAGACCCAAAAACAAAATCTGCACAAGCTCTCGGAAGTCACAAATCCGGGCGGCAAATTTACTATTGTTGATAATATTGCTCGGAACGCCGATGCCTATTGGGCTGTCCAGTACAGTGTGCCTGAGTGGTGGAACATTCCTAATTGGCGTCACAACAGTGGAACTGCCAATGCCTTCGCAGACGGTCATGCCGAGGCCACACGGTGGGAAAACAAAAAGCTGACTGTTGATGCCGCTATTGCAAGCTATGATGCCGCTGTCAAAAGCGGTGATATGCTCGCGAAGGTTCTGCCGGCATGGAATGCCGGCCAGAATCAAAACGAAGACCTTAAGTGGGTTCAGCGGTCGGTTTGGGGAAAACTTGGTTATTAAGCATACCTTTGCAGGGTAGTCAAGTTTCGCGAGCAAGCTCTTGACTTACAGCCGCAGCGCACTATCGCGGTGCCGGAACGGGAATTTCCACGACTGATCGGTATATTTTTCGTGCCGGGAATTGAAAAACTTCTACCCCTCAGCGCGTTTACAGATTAAAATCCATCTATGAGAATGAGTTGTCACGTTTGGATTCCCGCTTGCGCGGGAATGACAATTATATAACGCATCGGGAGGTGCGCAATGGATCGGAAATTAGTCAAACGGCGGGGGGATTATAAGTGGGTGGTTGAGCGGGCCGGCACGATGCGGGTCGAGGGGGTGATTTTCGGGTCGGAGACGCTCATCAATGACATGGACGATATGGTTGTTCAGCAGGTACGCAATGTGGCGTCGCTGCCGGGGATTGTGGCGGGGTCATTTGCGATGCCGGATGCACATTGGGGGTATGGATTTTGTATCGGCGGGGTGGCGGCGTTTGATCCGGCACAAGGGGGTGTGGTCAGTGCGGGGGGCGTGGGATTTGATATTGCCTGCGGGGTGCGGACACTGCATACGGGGCTGAAGGCGGATGCCATCGGAGGAATAAAAGAGGCACTGGCGGAGGTATTGTTTCGAAAGATTCCGGCGGGCGTGGGCAGTACGGGACGGCTGAAGCTGTCGATGAGTCGATTGGATGATGTGCTGGCGGAAGGTGCACGATGGGCGGTCGAGAACGGTTTCGGGCAGGCGGAGGATTTAAGGTTTATCGAGGCGAACGGATGTATGCGCGGGGCGGATCCGTCACAGGTCTCGGAGCAGGCGAAAAAACGACAGCTTGAGGAGATGGGCACGCTTGGATCGGGCAATCACTATCTTGAGGTGCAGCAGGTGGCGGAGATTTATGATGCTCAAGCTGCGGCGGCATTCGGGATCGAAGAGGGGGATATCAAAATCAGTATTCATTGCGGGTCGCGCGGGCTGGGCCATCAGATCGGGACTGATTTTTTGAAATTGATGGCGACGTCGGCCAAACAGTGCGGCCTTGAGCTGCCGGAAAAAGAGCTGGCGTGTGCACCGCTGGAATCCCCGGCGGGGAAGCGCTATCTGGGGGCGATGCGGTCGGGGATCAATTGTGCGCTGGCGAACCGGCAAATCCTGACGCACCTAGTACGGGAGGCACTGGAAACGGTATCGCCGAAAGCGAACGTACGTCTGTTGTATGATGTATCGCACAATACCTGCCAGGAGGAAGAGCATTCGGTGGACGGTAAACGCAGGCGGCTGTTTGTGCATCGCAAGGGGGCGACACGGGCGTGGGGGCCGGGACGGGCGGAACTGCCGGCGGAGTATCGTGCGGTTGGACAGCCTGTGCTGATCGGGGGGACGATGGGGACGTCGTCGTATATTTTGGCGGGGACGGAACAAAGCGAGCGATTGGCGTTCGGGTCGGCCTGTCACGGGGCGGGCCGGAGTATGAGCCGGAATGCGGCGACGCGGCAGTTTCAAGGCAAGGAAGTTGTCGGGCGACTGGCGGCGCAGGGGGTGTTGATCCGCAGCCGGTCAATGCGCGGGATTGCGGAAGAGGCTCCGGGGGCGTATAAAGATGTCAGCGAGGTTGTTGAGGCGACTGATCAGGCGGGGCTGGCGCGTAAAGCGGCCAGACTTGTACCGCTGATTTGTGTCAAAGGATGATTATTCCGTCTTTTCATCCATGATTCGAATGTGTCCGTCCGGCTTTGTTTTTGATTCGTCGGAGAACTAACTTGACTTATTCATATACAGGAAGTATAAGTTACAGCACTCATTTTTCCACGTTAAAGAATTAATTGGCCGGGTATCCTTCTCTACATAGGACAATGCATGGACATTATTAAACTGATCTTCGAAGTTTTCGGCGGACTGGGCATCTTCCTTCTGGGTATGAAAAATATGTCAGAAGGTATGCAGGCGGTTGCGGGAGAGCGTCTTCGCAAGTTAATCGGCGCCGTGACCAGCAACCGCTTTCTGGCGTGCGGAGTGGGGACCGCAGTGACGAGTATTATCCAGTCCAGCTCAATCACAACCGTGATGGTGGTGGGGATGGTGAATGCCGGTGTGATGACGCTTGTGCAGGCCATCGGGGTAATCATGGGGGCGAATATCGGAACGACGATGACAGCGTGGATTTTGACGTTCAGCCTGGATAAATACGGGCTGCCTCTGTTGGGCTTTGCGGCCTTGCTTTTTGTATTTACCAAACGCGATCGTGTCCGGTTTACCGCGATGTTCTTTGTGGGTCTGGGGATGGTGTTTTATGGGCTTGAATTGATGAAGGTCGGGTTTTCGCCGATCAAAGAGATGGAAGGTTTTATTCAGTGGTTTCATCGATTTGAACCGTCGAGTTATTTTGGGGTACTGAAATGCTGTATGGTGGGTGCGGTCTTGACGGCGATCGTCCAGTCGTCTTCAGCGACGATCGGTATTACGATGGCTCTGGCATACAGCGGGGCGATTGATTACCAAACGGCGGCGGCACTGGTGCTTGGCGAGAATATCGGCACAACAATCACGGCGTTTCTGGCGTCACTGGGGACGTCAGCCAATGCCCGCCGGGCGGCGTATGCTCATATCTTATTCAATCTCATCGGAGTATTGTGGATCACCTCAATTTTTCATTGGTACACCGACGGCATTGTCTGGTTTGTCAAGACCTTTCAGCATGTGGAAGGGCCGGGTGTGGCGGTCTATAGCGGAACGGCTGCGACTTATCCTTATACGCAAGCGGCGATTGCGGTGACTCACTCGGGGTTTAATATCATTAATACGCTTTTCTTTTTGCCGTTTGTCGGGGTGATGGCCCGCTTTCTGAACTGGGCGGTAAAGGAACGCAAGAAACCGGCCGCTCCGCGGCTAACCTATTTGGATATACGGCTGTTTGATACTCCGAGTATCGGGCTTGAACAATCCGATAAGGAAGTGGTCAAGATGGGCCGGCGGGTGGTCGAGATGCTTAAGCAATTGCGTGAAATCTTTATAACAGGCGATCTGTCCCTTAGCAAAGTTGAGCCGATTTTTCAGGCGGAGAACGATCTGGATATTGTCCAGAAGGAAGTCGTAGAGTTCATCGGGCATATTATGGCCGGCAATATTACCCATGACACAATGAAAACGGCGAGGGAACAGCTTCGCATGGCCGATGAATTTGAATCCATCAGCGACTACATTGCGACGATCACCAAGCTGCGGCTTAAAATGAAGGATACCGATGAGGTCCTCAGTCCGGAAGCGATGGAGGAGATCCTCGGGCTGCATGATCTGGTTAATCATTATATCGTCAATGTGACGGATGCGGTGGAGTCTGAGAATGCCGCCTTTTTGAGCGAGGCGATGATCAAGGGCAATGCTGTGACCAAATATATGAAGGAATGCCGCAACAAGCACTTAAACCGCGTTAGTGAAGGCAAGGCGACTCCGTTGAAAAGCCTGATCTATACCGATATGCTGACCTCTTACCGACGTATTAAAGACCATGCGTTCAATATTGCGGAAGTACTGGCAGGGGAAAAATAGTATTATTCAATGAAAAGCCCGTCTGCTGATTTTCCAAAGTGCTTTTCTGGATGATGTTCATAAAGCCCCCGTTTTTTTGCTTTTATAGTCTAATAATCGGATAGATAACGATTATTTCATCCTCGTTTTTGTATATATAACACTTGACTTGTCCGGGGGATTTCGTTATAAACTGGCCCTATAGTCGCCAATTAAAGTCTTGTATTAGTTGAGATGTAATTCCGCACACATAAAAACATAGGGGTGTGAATGATTATTCAAATGGTGTTTGAGATTCTCGGCGGATTCGGTCTATTTCTCCTGGGAATGAAAAATATGTCCGAGGGAATGCAGGCTGTGGCTGGGGAGCGTCTGCGCCGAATGATCAGTGCGGTTACCAATAACCGGTTGTTGGCTTGCGGAGTCGGGGCGGCTGTGACGTGTATCATCCAATCCAGTTCGATCACCTCTGTTATGGTTGTTGGAATGGTCAATGCAGGAATTATGACTCTGCTGCAGGCTATCGGTGTGATCGCCGGAGCCAATATCGGAACGACGATTACCGGATGGGTCGTAACCCTCAGTATCGATCAATACGGTCTTCCGCTTATGGGCGCTGCGGCGCTGTTTTATTTGTTTACCAAGCGTGACCGGATACGATTTACGGCCTTATTTGTGATGGGCCTGGGGATGGTTTTTTACGGTTTGCTCCTGATGAAAGTCGGATTTTCGCCGATCAAAGATATGCCGGGTTTTATTGAGTGGTTCCACCGTTTCGAACCTGTTAATTATATCGGCTTACTGAAATGCTGTATGGTCGGTGCGGTTCTGACGGCGGTTGTGCAGTCGTCATCAGCGACGCTGGCCATTACTATGACGCTGGCTTTCAGCGGAGCGATCAACTATCAGACCGCTGCGGCGCTGGTGTTGGGGCAGAATATCGGCACGACGATCACGGCGTGGCTGGCCTCGCTGGGGACATCGGCCAATGCCCGTCGGGCTGCTTATGCTCATATTCTTTTTAATGTTATCGGTGTGTTGTGGTTTACCTTTATTTTTCATTGGTACACCGATGGTGTTGTCTGGTTTGTCGAAACCTTCCAGCATGCAGACGGGCCGGATACCGTCGTATATACCGAGACGGGCGTAACCTATCCTTATATTATGGCGGCCATTGCCGCAACGCATACGGGTTTTAATATCATCAATACGATCCTGTTTTTGCCGATCATCGGTTATGTGGCCCGTTTTTTGAACTGGGCGGTGAAAGAACGAAAGACACCCTCGGTGCCTCGGCTAACATACCTGGATGTGCGGTTGTTTGATACGCCCAATATTGCGCTGGAACAGTCGGATGCTGAAGTGGTCAAGATGGGACGTACGGTGATACGCATGATGGCTCAATTGAAAGAGATATTTACGACCGGCAATGTGGATCCGGAAAAGGTTGAGCCGATTTTCCAGGCGGAAAACGATCTGGATATCGTTCAAAAGGAAGTTGTGGAATTCATCGGGCATATTATGGCCGGCAATATCACTCATGACACGATGAAGACGGCACGCGAACAGTTGCGTATGGCCGACGAATTTGAATCGGTCAGCGATTATATCGCGACGATTGTTAAATTGCGTCTGAAGATGAAGGATACCAATCAGGTGCTCAGCCCGGAGGCGATGGAAGAGATTCTCGGGCTGCATGAGCTGGTCAACCACTATATCGTCAATGTGACGGATGCGGTGGAATCGGAGAATGCTGCCTTTTTAAGCGAGGCCATGACCAAGGGCAATGCCGTGACCAAATTTATGAAAGAATGCCGAAGCCGCCATTTGATCCGTGTCGGGGATGGTAAGGCAACGCCGCTGAAGAGCCTGATCTATACGGATATGCTCAGTGCGTATCGGCGCATCAAGGATCACGGCTTTAACATTGCCGAAGTACTGGCGGGGGAAAAATAAAGAGTTCGATTTGAGTATTGTGCTTTTTGAAAAAACGACGCTGCAGAAGATACCGCTGCGGCACTTTTTCTGTGTTACAGGACAACTGCCAGAAAAAGCAAGAGCATAGCGAGAATAACGCCGGTCAGTGTTATCCGGCACCATGCGTTGTAGCGGGCCAGGCCGGGATGGCAGTCTTCGAATTCGTGATAATACTCATCCAGATCAGAATCGTCGCGGGGACGCAACCGCAGCTTGGCGTAAATATGGGCGGCCGCAGAAATAAAAAACAGCGAACCGGCAAACAACATTATCCAGACTTTAATCGGCATAATATATTTATTTTAGCAGAACAAGAGAACTCTGTAAAAGCAAAAAAGCCCTGCCGGCGTTTTGACGGACAGGGCTTTCGTGTTGTATCCGTTTTAGAAAATCATTGTGGCTCTAAGGCCGAGGACGACGGCGTCTTTGGTATTGCCGGTACCGCCGGGGTTAGCGACATACTGAATAGACGGGCTGAGATTGAGCCATTGTGTGATCCGGGCATTGTAATAGGTTTCGATGACGCTTTCGTAATCATCCCGATAGATGGATGAGGCACGGTCGCTGAAGAAGCCGCGGGCATAGCCAATACCCAATACGTCGGCATCCCGTCCTTCGAAAAGACCTTCATATTGAATGCCGAAACTATAGAAGTCGGGGATGTCATTGGTTTTGTCGTCGACATAGCCGTAACGGAAGAAGGCGCCGAGGCCCTGTGTATCGTCCGGGTCGCTGTTTTCTTTTGCCAGAAGCTGGTCGAAGCTCAGGTATAGGCCGGTGTCATCACGCCAGGCTCTGCCGTTTTCAGCGTCCTGTGAATTGGCGCGGGGTTCGGGGCTGTACCACAGGCCGACTCGATAGGCGCCTTGAAGCGGGCCGTCGGGAGAATCAAAGCGGGGGGTGATGCCGGTTTCGGTTACATAGACGAAGTAATCTTCGTTATGGAAGGCGGTGTTGAAGCCCGTTTCGCGTTTGTCGGCCTGTGAATCGGCAGCGCCAACCGATAAATACCAGACCTCTATCGGGTTCCAGTGGAGAATCGCGCCGAGGCCGTAATCGGGAAACGGGATGGTCGGGTTGTTGACCAGGGCGCTATTGAGGAATTGTGTATTTTCGTCATTGGCGTACATATTGCCGTCAAATGATACGGGGCAGCCTCTGCAATCGAAGGTGCCGGTCATATCGAGTTTACCGATGCGAAGCTGAAGGGTATCGTCAAAGAAAGACTGCTGGACCCAGAACTCGATAATGTTGAATGCTTCCCGTGATGCGAAATCGCCGTTGACGCCGAATGCGCTGCCGACGGAGGTGTCATCGATGCTTCCGCGCGACCAAGTGCCTTCGGCAAGCATATACAGCTCGGCGCCTTCGGCACCGAAGAGGCGTTCAAGGTCGGCGGACATTTCGAAATCATAGCTGCCGCTGAAACGGCCCTGACGGCGACTGGTGCTTGTTCCGCCGCGAGCGTTCTGCTGGTAGATATTCGTCAGGCTGAAGGCAAATTCGACGCCAGCCGGTTCGAGGACCTCATTTACTCCCCAAAAGCCATTGGTCAAAGAGTCCTGTTCCATGAGTCCTTCTTGAGCGTATACCACTCCACAGACTACCAGCATTCCAATCCAGAAACATTTAGTGCTGTTCATCCGCATTATCCTTTCATTTCGAGTATTAGTGTTCCAACTATGCCTTTGAATTCTTTATTTGCCGCGCATAAAAATTAAATTAATTTTGCTACTATCACAGTTCGAAATTTATACTGTTTTTTGCTTTATCGGCTGGTTTTGACGGCCGATTAAGGATGATCTTTCAGTACTTAGAGCAGTGTTTGGATCAGGCGGCCAGTCTGGTAGACCAGCAGCGTAATGATATAGGCGATGGCGGTCAGGCCGAAGAACTGGAGCAAAGCCCATCTCCATGCCCCGGATTCTTTCCGGGTGACAGCGATGGTTGCGACACACGGGGCGCTGAGCAGACAAAACAGCATAATACAGAAACCCTGAAGCGGAGAATAATCCGCTTTCAGTTTTTCTTCGAGCTGCATCGCATTTTCTTCTTCTTCGACATTGCCGAGTGAATAAACGATACTTAACTGTGAGACGAATACCTCTTTGGCCATGGTTGCTCCGATGAGGGCGGTGCCGATTTTCCAATCAAAGCCGAGAGGTTTGATGGCCGGTTCCATTAACTTTCCAATTCGTCCTGCAATAGAATGCTCCAGAGCGGAAGCCTGCTGCTGTTGGGGGGATAGGGTGTCTGTTTGTCCTTCGGGGACCGCCGGGAAACTCATCAAGGCCCACAGCACGATGGACAGAGCCAGGATGGTGGTGCCGGCTTTTCGCAGGTACATCCAGCCGCGATCCCACATATGAATAACAAGCCCTTTCCAGGTAGGTATGCGGTAGGGGGGCAACTCCATTACGAACGGTGCGGATTCGCCTTTGAGTACGGTTCTAAGCAGAAGATTGATACAGATAATGGCGACGATTATACCAATCATATAAATCATCCACATTATCGGGCCGCGCATTGCCGAGGGGAAAAACGCCGGAATCAGCAGCGCGTATATGGGGAGTCTTGCTCCGCAACTCATCAGCGGGATGACCATCATGGTTGCCAGACGGTTGCGCCGGTTTTCGAGAATACGGGTGGCCATGATGGCCGGGATGGAGCAGCCGAAGCCGATCAACATCGGGATAAAACTTTTTCCGTGCAGGCCAATCTTATGCATAATACGGTCCATGATGAAGGCTGCCCGAGCCATATAGCCGGTGTCTTCGAGGAAGGCAATGCCTAAAAACAGCAGCAGGATATTGGGGAGAAATACCACAACGCCGCCGACACCGCCGATGATCCCATCCACCAGCAGGGATTGCAGCCAGAGCAGGTGTTCTCCCGGCCAGACGGCGGTGATGCTCTCTGAAAGCCAGCCGATCAAAGAATCCAGCCACTCCATCGGATAGCTGCCGACGGTAAATGTCAGATAGAACACCATATACATCAGCAGTGCGAAGATGGGCAGTCCAAGCCAATGGTGCGTTAGTACTGCATCCACTTTGTCACTGATGTCGTGTCGAGCCTGGACGGTGTGCTTGACGGCTTCCTGACAGGCTCCGCTGATAAAACCGTACCGGCGGTCTGCAATGATGATGTCGGCGGTGTCGCCGAATATTTCTTTGAGGCGAGACTGAGAGGCCTGTATCTGTGAAAGGGCCCGGGGATTATTCAGCTTCGCCAACAGTTCAGTATCGCCTTCGAGCAGTTTAAGAGCGATCCAGCGTTTACCACAGCGGCGGGTCAATTCATCGGAATCGGTCAGATGATTTTCGATTCTTTCGAGTTCTTCTTCGGCTTCTTTGCCGTACCGAATGATGTGGCCGGAAGGGACATTTTTGTGGGCGGTTTCAATTACGGCGTCCAGCAATTCGGTATCGCCCTTTCCTTTACTTGCTACCATTGGCACGATGCGGGCGTTGAGCAGAATCTGAAGTTTTTCCAGGTCGAATTCCAGTCCTATGTTTTTTGCCATATCCGCCATATTGAAGGCTAACACCAGCGGAACCTGCATTTCCATCAGCTGCGTAGCCAAGTAGAGGTGCCGTTCGGGATTGGAGGCGTCCAAGACATCGACGACAACATCCGGATGCTCATCAAGGATAAAATGGCGGGCAACCAGTTCTTCGGAGGAGTAGGCTGTCAGGCTGTAGGTGCCCGGCAGGTCGACAATTTTCAGTGTGCAGCCTTTATGAGTGCGATGCCCCTGGACTTTTTCCACGGTAACGCCGGGATAATTGCCGACGTGATGGCGTGCTCCGGTCAGAAGGTTGAACACAGTTGTTTTGCCGCTGTTTGGATTGCCTGCCAGGGCGACGAGAAGCTGTTTATTGTGACTCATTGACTGAAACCTTTCGAGTTAGGCTTGCCTAACAAATTTTTTAAAAAAAAGATTATACTTCTGAGACGATAATTTTTCCGGACGCTCCCCGTCCGAGTACGACTTTGCTGTTTTTGATGGCGACGATGATTTGTCCTGCCCCTTCATTACGCAGGATATGCAGGGCAGAGTTGGTCAGTACCCCCATTGCGGCCAATCGATTTTTTAGGTTATGCCCGGCATCGATGGAAACGACCTTAACGGTTTTTCCGGGTAACACATTTGATAATGGCATTGATTTTATCTCCGTTTTAGATGCTATTATTGATACCTTAGTGTTCATTTGATAATTCCCGTTGATGATAATGCTCTCTGAAGACGTCCGCCAGGGTTCGTCCCTGCTGCGTTTGATCGGCGAAAAACTCAAGAAATGCCGTGAGCCGACCAGTAATTTCAGAACCGATAGCATGTTCTGCCAGACAGGCGGCTTGCCTGGCAATCTCTGATTCGACGCCGAGTATGTTGCAGAAGAATGACTCCAGTACCTCGTGCCGACGTGCGATTCGTCCGGCGGTGCGAAAGCCTTTTTCGGTCAGCGTGATATAGCCGTAGGGTTTGTAATGGATAAGCTCCTTTTCTGCCAGTGCCCGCAATGCACCGGTTACCGAGGAGCGTGCCACCTGCAGATGTTCGGCAATATTCTTACTGCGGGCGACCTTTCCTGCCTGTGAAAGCATGAAAATCGCCTCCAGATAATCCTCAAGCGACGCACTTAATTGTTTTGAAAGAATAGTCATAATTTTAGTTCTGACGAATATAATTAGGTGCACCTAACATTTCAAGTTTTTTTTCAGTTTATCAAAAAATAAATGGAAAATTGTTTAAATCAGGCAAAAAAAGACATTCTTATTTTTGAAAAAATGTGTTTTTCAGTCTCATCAGGGCAGTTTTAGGTTGAAAAAATGATTATAGCTTCGTCCTCTAATATTGGGCTACAGATTGAACAAAAGTACGTTCAATGAAGAAGAAATGTGGTCATGGATATTTTATATTGACGAAAACCTCACGATACAGTAGATTGCATAGAGAACTTACAAGTAAATAAGACAAAGTACATCGTAGATTCAGTTGCAGTTTATGCGACTGAGGCGGCATTTATCGTATTAAGGACGACAGTCGGCAACGTATGGATGCATTTAAGAATTTTCGAAGCTATTTCTTGCGGGGCATGGCTGCCTTGCTGCCGACGATTCTTACGATCTGGATTTTTGTGCAATGTTATATCTTTATACAGGACAAAATAAGCATTCACATAAATCGGGGATTAGTGTATTTGATTCTTTGGATAACCGATTCGTATCCAAAAGAGTTTCTTATCAATTTCTGGGTCGAAGGTACGGGTCGTATCACCGGACTTTTTGTCGCGGTTGTAGGTGTGGTGTTTATCGGCGCGTTTCTGGCCAGCGTTATGGGCCGTACCATTTGGCATTTTTTTGAGAAGGCCCTGGTAAACATTCCCCTGTTCCGGAGTGTTTATCCTCACATAAAGCAGGTAACGGATTTTTTACTGGCCAAGAAAGAATTGACGTTCAGCAAGGTCGTGGCCGTAGAATACCCTCGTAAAGGAACGTGGTCCATAGGTCTTGTTACGGGTCAGGGTCTCAAGAATGTGGTTGCGGCAGCGGGGGAAGAATTGTTAACGGTCTTTGTGCCAACCTCGCCGACCCCGTTTACAGGGTACGTGATTATGGTCCGTAAAGGTGAAACCATTGAGGTAAATTTTACAATTGAAGAAGCGCTTCGATTTGTCATCAGCGGCGGTGTCATAACACCGGCCAAACATCTGGCTTTTGAAGCTGAAAGACAGAAAATATTGGATGAACCAAAATAAAAAAATCAACCCAATATTCAGGAGTCTGTAATGCTGGTCAAAATTACGGGAAAACATGTTGATATTACCGATGCGATCCGAGCTCATGTCGAGGAGAAAGCCTTAAAGCTGCCTCGTTATTTCAGCTCCATCAACGGGATCGAGGTAATCGTCGAAGGCAATGAAGGGATCATGAACAGCGTTGAATTGATCGTGAGTGCGGAACACAGCGAGGATCTGGTCGCCAAAGAAAAAGGTCCCGACGTTTACGCCTGCATCGATCTGGTCATGCACAAAATGGAGCAGCAGCTTCGCAAGATTAAACAAAAACAGCGTGATAACAAGCATGTTTCGCCCGCCGAGCGTGAACGGCTGGCTGAGCGTGCAGCGATTCAGGAAGATGTAGCCTGAGTACCGTGTACGGCTGAACCTCTGCCATGAATGGTTCGCTTTAGGAGTAGTTATGAGATTGTCTGACATCATTAGTTTTGACGCGATTGTACCGCAACTGGAATCCACCGATCGAAACGCCGTGATCGAAGAATTAATTACGGCTCTGCATAAAAAAAAGAAGCTGGGCAAAGCGGATCCGGCGGTGCTGACCAAGGCGATGGTCAAGCGAGAAAGCGAGGCCAGTACGGGCATCGGCAAAGGCGTAGCCGTTCCGCACGTCAAACATGCAGATATCAGCAAGCTGGTGGCAGTAGTGGGCTGTTCCTCCGTCGGTATTGATTTTTCATCGCTGGATAAACAGCCGGTGTATACTGTGTTTCTGCTGCTTAGCCCGACGACGAACCCGGACAAACATCTTCAGGCAATGGAGACGATCTTTAAAAATCTTCAGAAAGATGATTTCCGGCGATTTCTGCGTCAGGCCCAGAGCGTGCAAGATATTATAGAAGCGATCAAAGATGCGGATGGGGATTCATCCGAATAGGCATACAACCGTAAACGGTGATTGCCGGACCGCGTCAAGGAGCGTCAGGTGTCCGAATCGATATATGAAACAGAAGTTGAGATCCGCAACCCGGAGGGATTGCATATGCGACCTGCGATGCAGTTTGTGGATCTTGCGAATGGCTTCGATTCGGAGATAACCGTAAGCAATCAGAATACGACTGTAGATGCCAAGAGTATCATGCAAATGACCATGCTGGCGGCAACCTGCGGCACGCGGCTGAAAATCCAGGCGCGCGGTGCAGACGCCAGCAAAGCGGTTGAGGCGCTGCAGGAACTGGTGGACCGGAATTTCTCGACGAGTCCCCCGGCCACAGGCGTTGGTCAAAAGGAAAACGATTAGACACGTATGGAGATCAGAAAGGGCATTGCCGTTTCGCCGGGTATCGCCATTGCCAAGCCAATGGTGATCGATTCTCGTGAGTATCGCATCCCCCGGCGATCGATCATGGCTTCGCAGCGGGCTTATGAGATTCAGCGGGTGCGGAAGGCGTTTGCGCGTGCCATCCAGGAATTAGACGATATTCAATCGGCCAAGCGGATCGAAGAGAGCAATATCCGGGATATTTTCGCGGTTCATATGCGTTTTTTACGCGACAAAACCTTCCGTAAGCGCATCACCGATTTCATCAACAAAGAAATGGTTACCGGGGAGTATGCGGTTTCCACGATTCTTCGCGAGATCGCTTCGCATTTTTCGGGGATCGACGATCCTTACATCAGCGAACGCGCGGCGGATATCTATGACATTGAAAAACGTCTTTTGAAAAACCTTCTGGGGCGTGTGGAGGATACGGTCGAACATCTGCGGGATGAGGTTGTGATTTTGGCTCATGACCTGACGCCCACCCAGACGGCCGGATTCAACAAGACGTTTGTCAAGGGATTCGCCACCGAACGCGGCGGACGGACAAGTCATACGGCAATCGTGGCCCGTTCTTTGGGCATTCCGGCGGTGGTAGCGATAGGAGCTATGTCGTCTGAAGTTCCGGCGGACTGTGTGGTGATCGTGGACGGCAACCGCGGCGTGGTTATCGTGGATCCGGATGAGGATACACTGAGGCAATACAATCAGTATTCCCAGCAGATGAGTCTATTTACCAGCGAATTGAATGTGCTGCGGGAACTGCCTGCTCAGACCCGCGACGGGGTCAGGGTGGAATTGCTGGGCAATATTGAATTTCCGAATGAGGCGACACAGGTGCTGGAAAAAGGCGGAGACGGGATCGGGCTGTACCGTACGGAATTTTTGTATCTGTACGGCGGCGCTGAGCCGACCGAGGAAGATCATTATCACGCGTATGCCGAGACAATCCGTACGATGAAAGGCAAGCCGGTGGTCATCCGCACGATGGATTTGGGTGCCGATAAGATGCCGCATTCCGACTGGCACCCCAATGAAACCAATCCGGCGCTGGGGCTTCGGTCGATCCGGTATTGTCTTCAGGACTTGCCGATGTTCAAGACGCAGCTTCGGGCGATTTTGCGCGCCTCTGTACTGGGGGATGTCCGTGTGATGTTCCCTCTGATCACAAACTTACAGGAGCTTCGACAGGCCAAGATGATCCTCCGGGATGTGATGGAGGATCTGGACGAATATGCAACGCCGTATGATGCGACGATGAAGGTGGGAATCATGATCGAGACGCCCAGCTCGGCTTTAACAGCGAGCCTCCTGGCGCAAGAGTCTGATTTTTTCAGTATCGGCACCAACGATCTGATTCAGTATACGCTGGCAGTGGATCGGGCCAACGAGCATGTAACAACCCTGTTTTCAGCGGCTGAGCCGGCGGTGCTGCGATTGGTGCGCGGCGTTATCCAGGACGCTCACAAGGCACGGATCGGACTGAGTATCTGCGGTGAGGTGGCGTCGGATCCGGAGTATATCATGCTGCTGCTGGGGATGGGGGTACGGACGCTCTCGCTGGCAGGGCCGATGATCCCGGAGGTCAAAAAAATTATCCGTTCGGTGTCTATCGAAGAGTGTGGCGATCTGGCGCGAAAGGTGGCGACGCTGGATTCAAGTCGGCAGATCAAGAATGTTCTGCGCGACGCTGCAATGAAGATATTGCCGGAAACTTTCTAAGAGGCCGGCAGAGAAAAAAACTTGGAAGCACTTTGGCTGCGCTTGAGCGGGGCATAGGGTTGCCCTTAATGTCTTAAGCGTCGGACAAAAGCTTCAATAATATCATTTGGGTTCGATGCAGACAGAGTATTTGACTTTTATCGCGGACTATAAGGTCCAGGATCGATTTGCGTATTTGTCGCATCAGGAGACGCAGTCGTTTTGGCAGCGGGTCTTGGTACGGGCGCATGTGCCGCTGGTTTATTCGCAGGGCTTTAACCCTCGTCCGCGACTATCGCTGCCTTTGCCCCGGAGTGTGGGCGTGCAATCGGAGTGCGAGCGGCTGTGTGTGCTGGCCATTTCCAAAGACTTCTGTGTGCAGAGGGTTCGGGAGGCGGTTGAGGCCCTGCTTCCGGCCGGATGTGAATTATGTACGACAGATACTACGGCCGGAAAAGCATCTTTCTATCCTGTTTCAGTGACGTATCAATTTTTATTGTCCGCCCCCCCGGACGGTCATCGACAGGACCATCTTCAACAGTGTATTTTACAAACCCAGGCTTGCGAGCCGATCATGCAGCTTCGGCATTTGGAGAAAGACCGGCGACGTTCCGTTAATATCCGTCCATTTCTAAAAGAACTGACCGTAAACGACTGTGTCATCCGGGCGGTCTGTGCCTTTCGGCCGGAAGGGACGGTTCGTGTGGATGAACTGATGCGCTGGCTGAATCTTACGCCGCAGGAACTATCCGAGCCGGTTCGTCGTGCCGCAGTGCAATGGGTTTCAAACACAAACGATCTTCAGGGAGAATACAACCAATTATGACACGAGAAATGCTGATTAATGTTACTGATGAAGAGTGCCGCGTTGCGGTGGTCGAGGACGGTTCTCTGGAGGAACTCTATACCGAACGGTCAGCTATTGTCAGTCATGTCGGAAATATTTATAAGGGACGTGTCGTCAATGTGGAGTCGGCAATCCAGGCGGCGTTCATTGATTTCGGGACATGCAAGAACGGCTTTTTGCATATCAGTGATCTGCATCCGCGTTATTTCGGCGGTAAAGATGAAGATATGGAAAATATCGGCCGCCGCAAGGCGCTGAATCAGAGGCCTCCGATCCAGCGCTGCCTGAAGAAGGGACAGGATGTCGTGGTTCAGGTGACCAAAGAGGGCATCAACACCAAAGGCCCGACGCTGACGACTTATCTGTCATTGCCGGGCAAGTATATGGTGCTGATGCCGTGGATGACGGGGCTTGGCATCTCCCAGAAAATTGAAGATGAGGCGGAACGCAAAAAACTTCGCGAGGCCATGGAGGGGCTGACATTGCCGCGTCAGTCGGGACTGATCGTACGGACAGCAGCCCAGGTCGCCAACAAACGGGAGCTGCAGAATGATATCGCTTTTCTGAACCGCCTGTGGAATGTTATCAGCAATCGCGTGGATAAGGAAAAGGCTCCGTGCGAGATCTACCAGGAGTCCGATCTGGCGATCCGGACGGTGCGTGATATTTTTGACAGCACGATCAGTAAAATTTCGTGTGACAGCGAGATCGTGACCAAGAAGATCCGTGATTTTCTGTCGATTGTTCAGCCCCGGCTAAAACGCCGTGCCATCTTTTATGAAGGCAAGGCACCTTTATTTCATCGGCATAACATTGAGAAAGAGATCGAGAAGATCCAATCCAGCCATGTGGAGCTGAAAAGCGGCGGTTCATTGGTGATCGAACAGACAGAAGCACTGGTGGCAATCGATGTAAACAGCGGACGGTATCGCAAGCAGAACAATGCCGAGTCTACGGCACTTCAGATCAACCTTGAGGCGGCGCGGGAGATCGTCCGGCAGCTTAAGCTGCGTGATATGGGCGGGCTGATCATTTGTGATTTTATTGACATGCGGGACAACAAGAACAAGCGCGAGGTAGAAAAGGTGTTCCGTGATGCATTGCGGACGGACCGGTCGCGTTCACGCGCTCTGAAGATGAGTGCATTCGGGCTGATCGAGCTGACGCGGCAACGAATGCGTCCGTCGCTGCAGTCGAGCACCTATCTGATGTGTCCGCATTGTAAAGGATCGGGGGTTGTCAAGAGCTTTGAGTCACAGGCAATAGAGATTTTACGTTTGCTGCGTCTGGCGGCGGGCCGTAAAGAAATCAAGCGAATAGAAATTACATCACCGAAGGAAGTGGCGTCATTTTTGCAGAATGAAAAGCGGCAGATTCTTGCCCGACTTGAGGCCGAGCAGGAAAAACAGATCGTCATTACACCGGACTTTTTCGGCGTTAACGGCGAACCGGTGCGGATGGAATGTTTTGACGAACGCGGCAGCGTCGTGCGATTTGGATAAGGAGTTTTGTGTGAAGCCAAAGGAAGGTTCAAAGACAGTAAAAAAAAGCGGAACGTTGTCGGGCGGAATCGATTTAGCCTTTGCCGAACAGGTGCTTGAAGCCGAAGGGTCGGCGGTTCGCAGCCTGGTTCGATTGGTGCGGGAGCCGGCTTTTACGGAAGCGGTGCGGCTGTTTCTGGAGTGCAACGGTTCGGTGATCGTTACAGGGATGGGAAAGGCGGGTATTGTCGGCGGGAAGATCAGCTCAACGCTGGCTTCAACCGGTACGGCCAGCCATTTTCTGCATCCAGCTGAAGCAGTTCACGGGGATTTAGGGCGGGTTCAAAGTGATGATATTGTCCTGGCGCTGAGTCACAGCGGCGAGAGCGAAGAGATACTCCGTCTGATCGAGCCTCTCAAGCAACGCGAGATACGGCTGGTCTCCATTGTGGGTAATCCGGCTTCGCGGTTGGCCCAGCATAGCGATATTGCACTGTGTATGGGAATGCTGACAGAGGCTTGTCCGCTGGGTGCGGCGCCAAGTGTTTCAACCACCTGTATGCTGGCATTGGGGGATGCGCTGGCATTGACGGTCATGAAGGCCCGACGATTCAGTGTGGAAGATTATGCACGATTTCATCCGGCCGGAGCACTGGGGGCACGGTTAATGACGGTTGGTCAGACAATGTGGTTTAAGCCGGACGAGCCGCTGCCGCTGGCGCAGGAGACCGATACGATTGGTCAGATGCTGGCAGAAACGGCAGCCCTGAAACGCCGCGGGGCTGTAATGATCGTCGATGTCAGCGGACGGCTGGCGGGGATCATCACCGACGGCGACCTGCGACGGGCACTTTCCACAAAGGGGGCTGAGGTGCTGGAGCAGACAACACGGCACATTATGACGGCCAACTGCAAGCGGGTACGTTCCGATACCCTGGCGGCTGAGGCGATGGCAATATTTCACAAATATCGAATCGATGAACTACCGGTGGTGGATGCTGATGACCGGCCCATCGGGCTGATTGATGTCCAGGATATTGTGGCGATAAAGATTGTCGGCTGAAATGAAAGACACGACGGATATTATGGCAAAAAGAATTGACCTGAAACAGATTCATCTGCTGATTCTTGATGTGGACGGCGTTCTGACCGACGGGGGCATTATCGTTCATTCGGACGGAACTGAGAGCAAGCGCTTTTGCGTTTATGACGGACATCGTATCAAATTATGGCAGCGTGCCGGTCATAAGACAGCGATTATCAGCGGGCGGGACAGTGCGGCGACAGCGATCCGTGCCAAGCAACTTGACGTTGCGTATGTGTTTCAGGGCTGTACCCACAAACTGCCCGTGTTTGAAACATTGCTAAAGGAATTAAACCTGTCGGCCGAACAGACGGCCTATATCGGCGATGACCTGATGGATCTGCCGCTGGTGCGGCGTGTAGGTTTCGGCGTGGCGGTCGCCAATGCGGTTGAGGATTTAAAACACTGTGCCGATTGGGTTACCGGCAAGCCGGGCGGCGACGGGGCCGTCGGTGAAACGATCGAATATATCCTTAAGCAGACCGGGGCATGGGAACCGCTGATGGAGCGGTATCGGGTCTGAGTGAAAAGGGTCAAGGGACTGTTATGCGAAAGATAGCGATCATTCTGGCGGCACTGGGGATTACAGCCCTGGCGTATTGGGGATACCTGCAATGGAGCGGTTCGGGAGTCCTGGAGCCTCCGGCGTCCCGAAGCGAACATGAGCTGACCATGCCCACTTCCTCGGATGATGCCCAGAGTATTGATCAGACAAAAATTCTCCTTGCCGAGAAGTCATATTATGAGATCCGCGATGAAATGACCAAGGAGGTTAAACAGGTGTTCGGGTTTATGCGTCTGGTCAATCCCGGCCGTCAGTCCGTTCGCTGGCAGGTAGAAAAGCCTTATATGATTTTTTATGAATCGGCCTATCAATGCCGGGTTGATGCAGATAACGGCGTGTTTTTGGTGGAACGCACCGCCAACGGAATCACTCCCAAGGATGCTCAGCTTGAAGGAAATGTGACGATCCGTCTGACGCCGCGAACAGACAGCTCTATGGCGGAGACGACGCTGCTGTTTGATGATCTTCTGTTCAGCAGCGAGCGGACGGAGTTCTCGACGGACGGGCCGGTGCGGGTGACATCCAGTCAAATCGAGCTTTTGGGGCGGGGATTGGTTCTGCTCTTCAATGCACAGGGCGGCCAAGTTGAGTACCTGCATATTCTTTATTTGGAATCGCTGCGGCTGAAGGGCTTTGTTCAGTCCAATCAGCGGCTGTCGGCAGCTAAACCGGATACTGAAGACCTTGCCCCTTCCTCTCAAGAAAAATCCGCCGCCGCATCGAAACCTGCCGGGCGAACGGATATCACGAAGACTGCCGCAAAAACACTGCCCTTGTATCAATGTGTTCTTGAAGACAACGTGATGATACGTTACGGCGATCAGATCGTTGTGGCAGGGGGGGATCAGGTCAGTATTCAGAATATCCTGCTGAACCGGGAAAAGACCACGGAACCAGAGCAGACGGATGCATCCGGTAAAACAACTCCGACAACTCCTGCTGTTGCGGAGGCAACGGCATCGAAACCGATTGCTGAGACTTCTATGGCGGATGACCGGCGTGATGTGCTGGTGACCTGTGACGGCGGAATAGTGTTTCAGTTGATGCCTGCGGCGGATACAACGGCCATGGCGGTTCAGATGAATGGTACGCCGCTTCGGATTGAACAGGTGGATCCGCAATCGCCGGATAAAACATTTCCTATCGCACATTGCGGATTGCTGCAATACGATATGATCTCCGATGTGCTCAAGTTGTTTACGGATAACCGGCAAGATAATATCCTGCTGGGCGGAGATCAGACGGGCGGCCGTATTGAAACACAAGGTCCAGTTGTGTGGGACCGCAAGACCAATCAGGCGCAGATAGCCGGACCGGGAAAGGTTTATTTTGACGACAGTGATGCATCCGATTCGGGCGAGATCGCTTTTGCCGGGAAGATGGATGTGATCTTTGCCAAGCCGCCGGCCCAAGAGTCTTCGCTGTCTTTGACGGCGGTGAATCTGACCGGAGGAATGTCGGCACAGCTTCGAGGTAACGGAATTTTTAACACCGCCGCCGAGACGGCCCATCTTGCTTTCGGGCCGGATAATGCATTGACGTCTGCACGGCTGGAAGGGGCGGTTCGATTTGAAAATGCGGATGCGCAGTCGCCTTCCAATGCAACGGCGCAGACCGCCGTATTTTATTTTGACGACCAACGGCAGATCGCCCGTGCTGATCTGACGGGTGATGTGCGGTTTGCCTCCGACAGCGGACGGCTTCAAACCGAGGCGGCGATGATCGCGTTTTCGGCAGATACTGACGGTACAACACAACCGACACAATTTACGACCAGCGATCGGGCGATCCTGGAAACGCTTGATGCAGCTTCCCAGCAGCCGCCGACGCGATTTGAGGCACAGAACATCCGATACGATTTGCAAACCGGTTCCGGACGAGCAAGCGGACCGGTGCGGTTTGTTTTTTATCAGGCCTCCGACCCCAACAGCGAATCGATTGCACGCTATTACCCTGTTGAGATCACAGCCGACGGCGATGCTGAATTTATTGCCAGCGCTGACCGCGAGATTGAAACGGTGATTTTCAATCGTAATGTCAATGGTGTCCGGACACAGCAATACGCCGCTTATACGCAGATAGATGCATTCCATTGCGATACAATGAATGTCAAGATCGGACGCGACACTGAAGGTGTAACGGGTCTTGAGCGGATTACGCTGCGCGACGGCGATGTGTATGCCGAGTCGAAACGTACACACGAAACACTCAAATTGGCGCATACCCGTTTGAGCTGCCGGGAGATCGTGTACGATCTTCTTGCCGGGCGTGCAGCGGCAGTCGGTCCGGGCGAGATCGCCGTGGACAACAGCAAAGCCGAACCGTCAGCGTCAAGCGGATCCGAAAAGTCAATCAACCTGGGCGGCCCGAGCTTTGCGCAGATCAAAGGGTTCGATCTAATCGAGTGGTATACCGCGGACGGACGAATCATCGCAGACGGAAAGAGGCATCTGCTTGAATTGGCTTATATTCCGGTCGTCAATGGGGTGCCGGATAAAGTGATCCGTGCCGCAAGCGGACATGTTGAGATGGTCTTCGCCGATGATGCTGAAGGGCGAACACAATTGGTTAAACTGGAAGCCAAGGACAAGGTGTTCTTCGAAGAGCCGGGTAAACATATCTTTGAAGGACAGACTCTTCTGTATCCGGCGATGAGCGGTAGCGATTGGTTGTCCATTACCGGAACAGAGGATCGCCCGTGTATGGTCGATGGCGCACGGGTTCCTTATATCCATTACAATCGAACGACCGGCGAGCTTGAAACGCGGCTTTCAACGATCCCGGGGGCGATCCCTGTTCCCTAGGGGTATGGCGATGCGTCCGGCTGAACACATCACTGCGGTCAGCGTATAGATAGACGATATTAATATGCCGAATAATGGGAATGGTCGGATAGACTGTATGGATTTTATTCTTGGAATTCTGTTTGAATTGTGGAGTACGCTTTCGGAAATGGCTCCGTACCTGCTGCTTGGTTTTCTTGTAGCAGGATTTTTAAGTGTTTGGATATCACCGAAAGTTGTGGAGCGTCATCTGGGGGGGCGAGGTTTATTCTCAATTTTAAAGGCGTCTCTCTTCGGAGTACCTCTGCCGTTGTGTTCCTGCGGTGTAATACCGGTGTCGATGTCTTTGCACAAACACGGGGCCAGCAAAGGGGCGACAACGGCGTTTTTGCTTTCAACCCCTCAGACAGGAGTCGACAGTATATTAGTTACCTACAGCCTGATGGGTCCGGCACTGGCGGTGTTTCGTCCTTTGGCGGCGTTGGTCACAGGATTGTTCGGCGGTGCATTGGTGGAACTGGCCGAAAAAAATCGCTACCCCGGGGAGAAACGGAATTCCTGTGACCAAGACTGCTGTGCGGGTGACAAACCCAAAGTCAATTGGTTTGTACGAGCGCTGCGGCACGGCCTTTTGACACTGCCGAAAGATATCGGCGGACCGATGCTGATTGGGCTGGCGGTTGCGGCGATTATTGCGGTGATAGTTCCGGATGACTTCTTTTCATCGTATCTGTCGTCCGGGGGCGGGATTGTTGCAATGTTGGTAATGATGGCCGTGGGGATTCCTGTCTATGTATGTGCAACGGCATCGGTACCGGTCGCAGTAGCGATGATGGCCAAAGGGCTTAGTCCCGGTGCGGCGATGGTATTTTTGATGACCGGGCCGGCGACGAATGCCGCGGGGCTGGCAACACTCTGGGCGGCACTCGGACCCCGGTCAGCCATAGCTTATTTGGCCAGTGTTGTGGTCTGTTCGCTGGCATCGGGGATTATTATCGACCGGTTTGTTTTTGCGGGGGGGGGTGATCCGGCTGCGCATATCCACGGAGCGATGCTGCCGGGGTGGTTTGAAGGGGCTTGTGCGGTCGTCCTGCTGGGTGTACTGGGCTACGGCCTTTACTGCAAATCTGTGAAAAATAAGATGCACGCTGCGCACCCAACGTCAGCGTAATATGAAGTTTTCAGGTCTTTTGCCGCTTTTTTGACTTAATTCTTGTGTTTTTGCTCTATTTTCTCTACACTTTTGCCGATTAGAGGGAATTGCGATAGAGGGTTATAGGATTTTCGCGACGATTTTGGAATTCGGATTTTGTGTATAGATTTCACATTTTAAAGTGAGGGCATGGCATATGGATCGAGTCTCGATAAAACCTGCGGGCAGTATCGGCAAGCAGTTTATCCCCGCCGAGTACCTGCGTCCCGGGCAAGACGAATACACCCTTCGCGATCTTCAGAATCCCCAGCCGCTTCCGCCGTGGCGGCATCTTCGTGCCGATGAGCTTGAGCAGCTTGTCAAGAACGGCAACAATGCCGATGACTGGGATGAGCTTCTGGTAACGGATGCATTTGATCCGGGGCAGATCAAAAATAGCAGCTTTTTCGGAATGGTGCGCATCGGTCGGATGCTGAATTCAGTACTGGAGCATCATGACCTGCAACTGCCGACGGGTATTTGGAACAGCACGGTTGTCGCCTGCGATATCGGTAATGATGTGGCAATCCACAATGTCAGCTACCTGGCACATTATGTCATCGGTGACCGGTGCATGCTGGCCAATATCGATGAGATGCATACGACCGATCACGCCAAATTCGGCAATGGCATTTTGAAAGACGGTGAAGAGGAATCCGTTCGGGTGTGGATGGATCTGATGAATGAGACAGGGGGGCGCAAGGTATTGCCGTTTGACGGGATGATCACAGCGGATGCGTATCTGTGGGCCAAGTACCGTGATGACGCCGCGCTGCTCGAAACGTTCAAGACCTATACGCAGAAGAAGTTTGATGCACGTCGCGGCTATTACGGCACTCTTGGGGATCATTGTGTCATCAAGAATTCGCGGATTCTTAAAGATGTCAAGATCGGTTCCAATGCGTATATCAAAGGGGCCAACAAACTCAAGAACCTGACGATTAATTCTTCGGCCCAGGAGGCCACGCAGATCGGTGAAGGCGTCGAGATGGTCAATGGAATCGTCGGTTACGGCTGTCATATTTTTTACGGCTGCAAGGCTGTGCGATTTATTCTCGGCGATCACTCCAATCTGAAATACGGCGCGCGGTTGATCAATTCGTTCCTGGGCGACAACTCGACAATCTCCTGCTGCGAAGTGCTCAACAACCTGATCTTCCCGGCTCATGAACAGCATCATAATAATTCATTCCTGATCGCATCAGTGGTGCTGGGGCAAAGCAATATGGCCGCAGGGGCGACCATCGGTTCCAACCATAACAGCCGTGCCAACGACAATGAAGTGCAGGCGGGACGCGGCTTTTGGCCGGGGCTGTGTACAAGCATTAAGCACTCCAGCCGGTTTGCTTCGTTTGTGCTGCTGGCCAAGGGCGACTACCCGGCAGAGATGAATATCCCGCTGCCGTTCAGTCTGCTGAACAATAATACGTCTGAGGATCAATTGGAGATTATTCCGGGGTTCTGGTGGCTGTATAATATGTACGCTTTGGCACGGAATTCATGGAAATTCAAGAGCCGCGACAAACGGCTCAACAAGGTGCAACACATTGAGATCGAACCGCTGGCACCGGATACTGTTGAAGAGATACTCTATGCCCGACGGCTGCTTGAACTCTGGACGGGCAAGGCGGACGTTCGGCGTGCGGGTCAGTCGGCGGAGACATTCAGCGAAGAGGCTCTGGTTCAACGCGGTCGTGCACTGCTGAGCGGCAGCGGCAAGGAACTGGCGGGGCTTGAGGTGCTGGGTGAGACGATGGAAAAAACTCATCGCAAAGCCGTCATCGGCAAGCCGCGTGAGGGCTATAAAGCCTACGAACAGATGCTGCATTATTACGCCGTGCGAAATCTGATCACGTATTGGCAGGCTGCCGAACCGAAGGATTTTGCAGCGATGCAGAATGTTCTTTGCGGCCCGCGGAAATGCAACTGGGTTAACTTGGGCGGTCAGCTTGTGCCGGCTGAAGATGCCGATCGACTGCGGGCGGATGTTGTCTCCGGAAGTCTGGACTCGTGGGAGGCGATTCATCGGCGGTATGATGAATTATGGGCAGCGTATCCGCTTGAAAAACAAAAACATGCCTGGGCGGTGCTGTGTGGGCTTTATGGGGGTGACCGCTTATCTTGTGAACAATGGGTGGATGCCCTCCAGCGGTCGGCTTCGATTCAGGAGTATATTTGCGAACAGGTCTATCAGTCTCGCAAGAAGGATTACGAGAATCCTTTCCGGCAGGCGACCTTCCGCAATGACGACGAAATGGCTGCGACCATCGGGACGATCGAAGATAATAGTTTTGTTCAACAGGTTCGGAAGGAAACTGAGGAGTATAAGAAGCTTATCGAAACCCTGCTTCATAGTTCTTAATTCATAGAGTGGGCTGTACCCCCCACGAAAACTAAAATTGATAAAAAAGGAGACAGTGTTATGAATTTACAGGATACCAAATACGCAAAGCATGCCCTTGTTCAGGAAATGATGGATACGGTTAAAGTGGTTCGATCTTTTGACCGCAATCAGACTAAAGACGTTGCCGCGAAGATTGCCGCCGCCGGACGGCTGCTGATGACGGGTGAAGGGTCGAGCCGTATCTTTCCGGCCAAGAACGCTATCCGCAAGGCCCTGACGTGGGGGCTTAATATGGCCTTGTTTACCGAAGGATCGCGTCAGGCATTCGGATATGACCTGTCCAAGTTTGCCGTGTTCTGTGCTTCCAATTCCGGCAGGACGAAAGAGGTTGTGCTGCTGGCTCAGAAGCTGGCGGCTATGAACAACAACAATCGCTTTGGTCTGTCTGCGAACCCGGGTACCTTACTGGAGGCGGCATGTGCCAAGACGTTTGTGCTGACGTGCGGCTGGGAGCAGGCAGTGGCCGCGACCAAGAGCGTTATTGAGCAGGCGTTGTTCTATGAATCCATTATGCGGCATATTGCCGGGTCTATCGGCGAGATGGATTGTGCGACGCTGGCGGGTAAGATTGAGACTGCTTTGACACTGCCGATTGACGGCAAGATCGTGGCGGCGGCGGCCAAGGCTCCGACGATTTATTTTGCCGGTTACAACGACGGTGTCGCTGAAGAACTGACACTCAAAACCAACGAAATTACACGTAAAAAATCCGACTACCTTGAAGGCACTTATGCCGTGCACGGCATTGAAGAGGTGATGGATCCGCGGGATGTGGTGTTTGTGGTGGATCCGATTGAGCAGGAAGAGGATAAGTTTGAAGAAGTGCTTGTCAAAGGCGTAGGTCTGAAGGTTGTGGCCATTGCCGCCCGCCAGACCCGCTTTGAGACGATACGCGTGCCGGATGCCGGGGCGCTGAATCCGTATGTGTTCCTCGGCGCCGGCTGGAATCTGCTAGTTGATATCGGCATGGCTCTGAAGATCAATCTGGACAAACCCGAACGTGCCCGCAAGGTCGGCAATGAATTGATCGTCTAATTTTCATTGCATTACTGGATTTTAAAGATCGTAAGCGGCCCGATGAAACGTCACACTGGCGAGTCCTCGGGCCGATTTTTGCGCTGCTTGGGCGGCAGGATTGTTTGCTTGTCGGACTGCGGGAAAAGGGGTATAATGGAGAATATGGCGAAGATGTCAGAGAATTCATTATTTTCCCGCTCAGAACGGCAGACGTTGCAGGGGTTTGCGCCGCTGGCGGTGCGGATGCGTCCGGAGCGGTTGCAAGACTTTGTCGGGCAGGAGCATTTTGCCGGCGAGGGCAAACTGCTGCGGCGGATGCTGGAAGCAGGGCAGGTGACAAGCCTGATCTTTTTCGGGCCGCCGGGGGTAGGTAAGACCACCCTTGCCCGCATTGTGGCCAAACATATTCAGGCTGAATTCCATTATCTCAGTGCGCCGGCGGCATCGGTTAAGGATGTGCGCGAGATTGCCTCAGCAGCCAAAGACCGGCTTATCAGCAGCAAGAAACGTACACTTTTATTTATTGATGAAATCCACCGGTTTAACAGGGCACAGCAGGATGTCTTGCTGGATGATGTTGAAAACGGTATTTTGACTCTAATCGGTGCGACAACGGAGAATCCATACTTTTCCGTCAATTCACCGCTCATCAGTCGAAGTACCGTGTTCAGTTTTGAGGCCTTGAGCCGTGAAGCAATACTGGAATTGCTGGGCCGCGCCCTGACGGATACCGATCGTGGACTGGGAAAGATGAAAGTAGAGGCTGAGCCGAAAGCATTGGAGTTTATAGCAACGATTTGTGACGGTGACGCCAGAAGGGCACTGACAGCACTGGAGGTGGCGGTTTTGTCACAAACTAAAACCGACGGAACCCAAAAGGTGCGTCTGACCCTCGATATCGCTAAAGAATCCGTGCAGAAAAAGTCGATTCAATATGACGGGACCGGCGATACGCACTACGATTTGGCCAGTGCTTTGCAAAAATCAATGCGAGGCTCGGATCCGGATGCGACGGTTTATTGGCTCGCTCGAATGATCGTCGGTGGCGAGGATCTTCGTTTTATCGCCCGGCGGATTGTAGTGTGTGCGGCCGAGGATGTGGGCAATGCGGATCCGATGGCGACCGTATTGGCGTCATCGGCGATGCAGATTGCCGAGTTTGTCGGGTTTCCAGAGGCCCAATTGGCTTTGGCCCAAGCGGCAATTTATATAGCTTGTGCACCGAAATCGAATGCCTGTGCGCAGGCTATCTGGCAGGCCAGTTCGGATGTGCAGTCGGGACGGACAATCCCGGTGCCGCCGCATCTGAGAGATGCTCATTATGCCGGAGCTGAAAAGCTGGGGTATGGGGTGGGTTATCAGTATCCCCACAAGAGTCCGATTGGTTATATCGAACAGGACTATCTTGGTCAGAAACTCGAAAAACCTTATTATCAGCCGAAAAATGTCGGTCGAGAAAAAATAATCGCTGATTATTTACAAAAATTAAAAAATCATGTACAAATGATGGGTCGCCAAACACCCTGAGTACGTATATAACGAGGAATCAGGATGGATAAAGCCCAGTTGCGGAAAGAGCTAAAAGGCCGTCTTGTTCAAATCTCAGCCGATGACCGCATCGCCAAAAGTAAAGCGATAGCCGCATTTGTTTTAGAGTCTGAGCCATTTGAAAAAGCGGGAGTAGTGATGTTGTTTTTATCATTGCCGCACGAGGTTGATACAACAGCTATTATTTTGGCGGCTTGGCAACGCGGCAAAACAGTTGTAGTTCCCAAGATGTCCTGGGAGCAACGGCATATGATTCCAGTGGAGATCGACTCGCTGGAGACAGGATTAACAAAAGACCGTATGGGGCTTCGAAATCCCACATCCGGAGTGCCGGTGCCATTTGAGGATATTGACTTGGTCATAACACCCGGGCTTGGATTTGACCGACAGGGTAATCGACTCGGTCGGGGCGGCTCGTATTATGACCGTTTTTTTCTATCGCATAAAATAACTGCGGTTAAATGGGGCGTTTGTTTTTCTGAGCAGCTTTGCCCTGAAATTCCGCATAATGAGAAAGATGTACCAATGGATGCAGTGGTGACGGAAGAGGAAATAATCCGTTGCTTGCTTCGGTAAGTGTTACCGGGCGGGTCTTAGTGTTAATGTTATTGTTGAAAATTGCATGGAGGTATTGTTTTGGCAAAAGGTTATAGACCCTATACAACAGATCGTCAGGGTAAGGGCCGCGGGCTCAAGATAATTATGCTGGCCCTTATTGTGGTAATTGCGGGTCTGGTGATATTAATCAAGACTCAACGAACCCCCAAACCGGTTGAGCAGGAACCGACAACTCCACCGACTGTTTCACTCAGAGATGTGCAGCCGCCGTCCCGACCGGTTGTTGCGCCTGTTTCGGATGTGTCCCCTGCTATTGCGGCCCCTGCTGTTCAGGTGCCTGTTGAACCTGTGACACCGATTCCCGCCGGGCAAACGTCTGTACCGACAGATTCATCTGTGACTCAGGTGCCGAGTGGGGATACCGTTCCGGCAATACCTGTCAATTCCAACACTGAACAAGCTCCAGTTGAGGAAGAGGCGATGGATAAGACCAGCCTTGAGGCTCAGCAATTGATTGAGAAAGCATTAGGGCTGCGTGATAAAGGAAAGCTCATCGCGGCGCGCGATCTGCTCAATGAAGCACTGAATATGAAATTAAGTCCACAGGTACGGTCGGGTGTTAAACTGCAACTGGCCAAGCTTTCGGAGACGTGGCTGTTTGGCCGTGAGGTTCTTGAGGGTGATAAAATGACGGGGTATTACCTTGTGCAGTCCGGTGATTTATTGGCAAAGATTGGAAAGCAGCACAAGGTCCCCTTCGAAGCTTTGCAGAAGATCAATAGTCTCCAGCGTCCTGAGTCCCTTCAGGCAGGACGCAAGATCAAGGTGATACATGGCCCATTCAATGCCGTGGTCAATCGTACAACTTTCACGATGGATTTATACCTTCAAAATGTCTATGTTAAAAGTTATAAAGTCGGATTGGGACGTAGTGAGCATACAACTCCGACTGGACGATGGATTGTTGCTCCGGGCGGCAAGATGATCAAACCGACGTGGACGGATCCGGACAGCGGAAAGACATATGTCGGCAGCGATCCGGACTATCCACTGGGTTCTCGGTGGATTGCCCTTGAGGGAATTGAAGGCGATGCAAAAGGACGGACAGGTTTTGCCCTGCATGGTACCAAAGAGCCGGATACCATCGGGACACAATCCAGCCGCGGGTGTATTCGCTTGTTTAACGGCGATGTGATCGAGGTGTATGATCTGATGGAGCCGGGGCAGTCAGGTGTGATCGTGATGGATTAATCGGTGTCAATGCAGAACACATACAAGCGTACAATGCAGGGGGAGGGGATTGTGCGCATGTGGGTGCTTGGGATTTCGATTGCGGTGCATGTGGCGGTGCTGGGGGTGATGGGAATTGTCCATCTGAGCCGGCGCGTACAGGCTTCTTCTCCGTCCCGACCGGCGGATATCTCTGTGCATGTTATTGAAAAGACCCTTGAGCAACCTGTACCCAAACCGAAGCCAAAAATAGAGTCCAAACCTGCGCCAACCGTGGCGGTTCCTGCACCGGCATTGCCTGAACTACCCCCTCAGCCTCCGCCGTCAGAAAACACTCCAATTCGTGACGAAGTTGTTGTATCTCGTTCCATGGAGACCGTTCTGTTTTGCGGAACCGGTACGGCGGCCCGGCGTGTGTGTTATGTGGTTGACGGCTCAGGCAGTATGTTCGGGCTGATGTATCTGGTGCGGGAACAATTGCGGGAGTCAATCCTGAATCTTTCGGGCAACCAATCGTTTAATGTGCTTTTTTTTATGCAAAACAATATATTGCTCCAGTCATTTGAAGGGCGGATGGAAAAGGCAAGCCCGGCGGCCAAGGCCGAGGCCTTGAATCTAATAGCTCGTATCCGTCCGGAAGGGCAAACAGCGGCGGAAAAAGCGATTGAGGCGGCCCTGTGTGTGCGAGATATCGCTGGAGACGGTCCCGATGTAATATATTTACTGACCGATGGATTTGATCAAATGGACGGCGCCGGCGATGCATTTGTCAAACGGATCGAGCAATTACGGAAAAAGCTTGCACCCGCCACGATTGTTCATACGATAGGCATATACCCTGAACCTGAAGATGCCTCTGTCTTGTCTCAGGTGGCACGGGTATGCGGCGGACGATATATAGAGGTCAACTGAGATTTATCGAACCGAACCGTAAAAAACAGCAGAGTAAGCTTGTGACGGAGCTTTTTTTTAAAAACAATAGTGAGGTTCTATGATGCTGACGACAGCGTTGATGTGTATAGCAGGATTGTGCGGAACAGCCGGAGCGGCGGCGTCTTCGACTACCCAAGGGAATATCAGTCTGTATGAGCATTTTTTTGTGTCAGGGGGGCCGATTGTGTGGTTTATCCTGTTGCCGATGTCGGTTGCGGTGGTCTATCTGGCCATTGATCTGGGGCTGGGGATCCGGCGCAAACGTCTGCTTCCGGCGGATATGGCATCGCTCATTGCCACTCATGCGGCTCAGTGCGGAACCACAGGATTGGCAGATCGGTTTTCGCGGCGGCCTGCGTTGGTCAGCCGAGCAGTAATCCGCGCGTTTCAGCGAAGTCAGCAACTTCATTCCGGTGCGGCTTCGGTCCGCCAATTTGCCGCCGAGTCGCTGCAGGAAATCGGCCAGCACTTGCTGCGTAAAGCCGAGTGGTGTCAGATCATCGGCAGTGTTGCTCCTATGGTGGGGTTGTTCGGAACAGTGTACGGGATGATTCAGGCCTTTAATCTATTAGGGGTTGCGGAAGGACAGCCAGCCTATGATCAGCTCGCCGGGGCCATTTCGGTGGCACTGGTAACTACCTTCTGGGGGCTTTTGGTTGCGATTCCGGCGTTGTTTTTTTACAGCATCTTCCGATCGCGGATCGAGGCCTATATCGGGGAAGCGGCGGTGGAAACGGATATATTGCTGGGGCAGCTTTTTAAGATTCAGTCTATTATGGGCGCAACCGGACCTTTATCTGCGGAAAAAACTAAACAAGCTGCATGTGATTCAGTCCTACCAGAAAACACGGAACGTATCCAAGAGGTTCTGTATATGACAGACCCTCCACGTTCATGAGAGAGGCAGACGGGATGAAACGATTTCTTCGCAGTCAGCCACTTGATGGCGAAGCGTTTGATATGACGCCGGTGATCGATGTTGTGTTTTTGTTGATTATTTTTTTTATGCTGGTCTGTCAGTTCATTGTAGCCGAACGGTTTAAAGTGGATGTTCCCGAGCGGATTACATCCTCAATTTCGTTGCGGAATGAAGAACGGATTTTGACCCTTACAGTATTGCCCGAGGGGGAAAGTGTGGTCTATGGAGCCGGTATTGAGCGTTTAAATGTAGAGAACGCGGGTGATTTACCAGTATTGATTGCTGCTGCAATTGATGAACACTATCGCGGCCAGCCGTTTTCTGAGAGACGAACAGTCAGGCTTCGCTGTGATCGAATGGCGTCATTCGGACAGGTCAGACCGGTTCTGGAGGGAATTGCAAAAAGTTGTGCCACAGATGTGGATTGGGCCGTTCGCGAATAGATGAAAATAATGGTATTACAGTAAAGAGGGCAGGTAGTTCCAGAAAAAGCCCGTCTCAAACCGGCTGGGGCTGTTCCATTACCGGTTCCTGAATGTTGTATTGCTTGACTTTGGCATACAGTGTTGCCCGGGTGATGCCTAACAGCGAGGCTGCACGTGTTTTTTGCCATCCTGCTTCTTCGAGCGCCTTCTTGACAAGCTCTTTTTCAGCCTTTTCCAGTGAGAAATCTTTCAGTCCGACGGAAAAAGCATCTTCTGTTTGCGGTTGGGTGAAATGTTCCGGATTTAGAATCAGAGTGCTGGTGCCGATGCGTTCGCTTGCTTCCAAGAGGATGGCTCTTTCGATGACATTCCGCAACTCACGGACATTGCCGGGCCAGGGATGCCGCAACAGTGTTTCAGCAGCTAATTTTGTCAGACCTTTGATGCGTCCCTTCTTTTCAGGGCAGATAGTGGAGTTTCGGATAAAAAACTCGGCCAGCAGAAGGATGTCTTCCTTTCGAGTCTCACACCGTAAAGGTGATAAAAAGATCGGGCAGATGGACAGCCGATAGTAGAGGTCCTGTCGGAATTTACCCAGTTCTACTTCTTTGAGCAGATTCCGATTACTGGTGGCAATGATGGTCGCCCGACATTCAATCTCTTCGGAACCACCGACTTTTCGGAAAGTCTTTTCCTGCAAGACACGGAGCAGTTTAGCCTGCAAATCCGGCTGCATTTCGCTGATTTCATCCAAAAATATAGTTCCGTTCCCGGCCAGTTCCAAAAGGCCTGTTTTATCACGGTCGGCACTGGTGAAAGCGCCTTTAACATGGCCGAAAAGCTCGCTTTCCAGCAGTGTGGCTGTCAGTGCAGCACAATTAACGGCAACAAACTTGCTGTCGCTGCCGTGGCGGAGCAGGTGGACGGCCTGTGCCGCCAACTCCTTGCCTGTTCCCGTTTCCCCGATAATTAAAATAGGATTGCAGGTACTCTGAGCAACCAGACGAATCATCCGGATAGAACGCTGAATGGCCGGACTTTTGCCGACGATGGACACAGACGGCGGACAATCGTCGATAAAGAACCGATCATCAGTTTCTGAGTTACCATTAGCCAGGCGATCAATGATAACCCCCATCCGCCCGGAGTCCTCATAGCCGAAAACAATATCAAGAACGCCGATTTGACGAAGTGATTGCTCGTTTTCTTTGTAATCCTGTGGTCGAATAATGATGACCGGGGTGTTGACCTTATTCTCTCGCAGTGTTTGAACGGTGTGTGTAATGGTCTGGTCGGGAACTGCAGCGTCAAAAATTATCAGATCGGGTTCGACGGATGCGGCAAACTGCTGAATATCCCCAGCGTTATCGGCGGCATAAAGTTGCGCGGCATAGGGGCGTATCAGTTGTTGTGCTTCAGGATGCTTCCCTACCACCAAAATTTTATCAACAGCCATATTATAGTACACTCGCTAAGGGATAATAATACCTTCACTGCTCCGAATTATGATAACGATATGGTCGGCAATACGAGGGTGAAAACTTTAATGTTTTATGGGACGGTCCAATAAAAAAAATTATCTCATCTCCTTATGCGAGGGCGTGTTGCGGTTATCGGACTTTTGATGGGAAAATATTTCTCTCGAAAATCTGTCGGGAGGTGAAGAAGTTACTGCCGGGTGCGGAACTTTTAGCCGGGTCATCCAGAGATTGAACGCGCCTCATCGGGTTGATCTGCCTGCGGAGAGATTCTCTAAGTCTAATTATATCAGATGGATAGATAGAGTTTTGTCGAAATATGTTCTCGTGGTGGCACAATAATTGCTCAGTCATAGCATCGCGTGATGGTGTGTTTATGGAACGATATTTATTAAGGATAGAGCGATGACGACTGTTAGTTCTGCATCGGAACAGAAGCTTGACTTTATGACCCTGCTGGTCACCGAGATGCGCTATCAGAATCCGTTGGAACCGTTGGATAATCAACAGATGGCCTCCCAGCTTGCGCAGTTTACCCAGCTTGAATTGACTGAGAAAATGAATACCAATATTGACTCTATGAACAAAACCATGGAGACATTGAACTCAAGCTTTGAAGGTGCAATGGTTGTCGCCCAGATGGATTATGCCAAGTCGCTTTTGGGAAAAACAGTGGAATTCTATTATGAAGATTATGGGCAATCCCTCGAAGGCAAGGTTAAGCGAATATTTTTTAATGAGAGCGGGTTTCTGACGCTGGAAGTGGACAGTCAAGTAACCCAACCGGATAATTCCCAAACGGATGAAACGTTTTATGTACGGTTGGATGCTGTCGATGGGGTAAAAGAATAATCTCATTTGAGTAACAAGAAAGACTTTTTCAGGAGATATCTATGGGTTCTGCATTATCCGCTGCTGTATCGGGTTTAAAGGCACACCAAACGATGCTTGACGTTGCCGGTAATAACCTGGCGAATGTCAACACAACCGGCTACAAGAGCAGTACCGTCACCTTTGCCGAGTTGCTCAGTCAGACGATTCGAGGGGCGACAGGGCCGACAAATAATCTGGGCGGTACCAACCCCTTGCAGACCGGCAGCGGGGTGGAAGTTGCCGGTATTACCCGCAATCAAACTCAGGGCAGCATTGTATCGACAGGGCAGGATTTGGACGTTTCCATTGACGGGTCCGGATTTTTTGTTCTTTCAAGCGGCCAACAGACTATATATACCCGTGCGGGGTCTTTTGCAATTGATGCAAACAATACGCTGGTTGATCCGTCAACGGGGTATAAAGTACTTCAATTGGACAATTCGACAATCACAATTCCCTGGGGAACCTCTATGCCGGCCAGTGCTACCACGGAAATTGTAATGAACGGCAATCTGCGATCATCCGCCGACAGTAATCAAGCAACCTTCAATAAAATTGCGGCCAACGCTTCCTTTACCGTCAATTCAGGTGCAAACACCGCCGGGGCTACCACACTTCTGTCCGATTTGGATCAGTGGGGGGCCGGAGGCTCGGCAGGGTATGAAACCGGACAGATGTTGATCTCCGGCGTTAAGGAAGATGGTACAACTTTCACCGATGAGGCCATTAGTTGGGCCGCCGGGGCGACCATGCAGGATATTCTTGACCAAATCAGCGCTTTGTATGACAACAGTATCGCAACACTGGATTCGACCGGTAGAATTACGGTAACTGCGCTGGAGAGCGGTTATAATTTGTCGCAGATCACCAATATGTCCTATGTGCCCGGCGGAGCAGAGAGTCTTTCATTACCGACATATTTTAATTACAGCACGGTCGGCGGAAACGACAGTAAGACGTTCAGCATGACCGTTTTTGACAGTATGGGTGAACAGCATGTGCTGACAGGAGTATTTGTTAAAACGGATACTCCCAATACCTGGGATTTGCTTATCACCTCTGTCAGCGGAGAAACAACACCGGACTGGGGCAGTTACGATATTGTCAATGATCCGTCATACAATCGACGCATATCAGGGATTGAGTTCAACACAGACGGTTCTTTTAAGGGGCTTAATTCTCCCACGGAGACAGCCACTTTTACAATTAATTTCACCGGCAATCCCCTTCCTCAGGATATTACTTTAAATTTAGGTACAGAAGGCGAATTTACGGGGCTTACACAGTTTTCCGGACAAACCTCGACGGCAGCAGCGCTGACGCAGGACGGCTATGCTTCCGGGTCATTGTCCAACGTCAGTATTGATAAGACCGGCACGGTGATCGGTACCTTCAGCAACGGTGTTAAGGTGAATTTAGCACAAATGCAAATCGGGGTTTTCTCTAACCCTAACGGTCTTGAATCTGTCGGCAGCGGTTACTATATCCCAACCGCCAACTCCGGAGAGCCGATTGCAACGATTGCGGGTGAAAACGGGGCCGGAACAATCAGGGGGCAAAGCCTTGAAAGCAGTAATGTCGATATGGCGACGGAGTTTGTTACCCTTATGCAAGCACAAAATGGATATCAAGCCAACGCCAGAACGATTCGTGTGGCAACCGATATTCTTCAAGAGTTGACGAATTTAATTCGTTAAATTAATGCAGGATGATGCCTATTCAATTAATTAATGTTGTCCTGATCGGACTTGTGGGGGGGCTGACCCCTTATGAGCGGTTTCAGGCGATACGTCAGCTTGACGCCGGCAGCAATAATAGTCTGTTCACCAATAAGTGGTTTATGCTGCTGGGCTGGTCGCTGATCTTTCTGCTTGTAATGGTGCTGATTGTGGTGCATCGAATGCGAATGGAGAAGGAAAAGCGACAACTGGAGCGGCGTTACGATGAGCTGGCGGACCGAATGAATCTGACGGCTCAGGAACGTGAAATTATGGATGCGATTGCCATACGGACAGGATCGTCCCGGAAAGACATGGTGTTCAGGGATCCGGATGTTTTTGAAAACGGTCTGGCCCGGCTGATGCAGGATGTGTTTGCGGATGGTCACAATTTGGTCTACCGTAAAAAACTTCAGGCAGCGGTTTATGCGATTCAGGAAAAGCTCGGGCATATCAAACCTGCGCCCGCCGGACAGCCGCGCAGCGGCAAAGAACTGAGCAGCCGGCATATTCCGATTGGGCAGATAACATATCTGTCACTGGCCGGTCGTGATGATATCAAGCGAATCCCTGCGGAAGTGATTGCGAATGATGCATATGAGTTTGTTGTACGCACGGACATTCCATTAATCTGTAATTCCGGGGAAAAATGGATGGTGGAGTATGAAGCCGGGACGGTGACGTGGGAATTTGAAGCGATTACTTTAGCCTGCTCTGCCAAGACATTGGAACTAAACCATTCGGACCGAATCCGATTTGTCAATCGTCGGCGTTTTCCGCGTGTGGCGGTTCGAAAAAAAGCTCTGATTGCACGGCTGCCGCTGTTCCGCAACGGTCGGGAAGCCGATGATCTGCAGCCGATCTTTTTTGATGCAGAAATCAATGAAATATCCGGCCCGGGGCTCCGTATTCATACAGAACTTGAGCCGTTGATTCATGAACGTGTGCTGGTGATTTTTGAGATGGAGCCGGGGCGGGTCGTTCAGGATATCGGGCAAGTGCGGGACTTTCGCAAGACACCGCTGGGGCGCGCGGTCATCGTGGAACTGGTCGGCCTAAACGATCGTGCGGTGGATGAAATGGTGCGTGTGACCAATCAGCTTGTCGGGCAAGCTCGTTGCCAGTCTTTACCGCAGAATTCAAATTGTCTGGCGGAGGTTTCCTGAGATGACGACGCCTTCCAGTAAGATCGCTTCCGGACTTCGCTCGCTGATGCATGAATATGAGTCGGTTTCGCATAACCTGGCTAACAGCAGCACTTCGGGTTTTAAACGACGTATTAATTCATTCAGCGCTGAACTGCAGCGGCAGCAGCGATTATCTGAACAGAACAGTCTGCTCGTCGGAACCATCAACGCCGAGGAACAAATTGACTTTTCGCAGGGATTTTTGACCCGTACCGATCGCCCGCTGGATGTGGCACTGGAAGGCAAAGGCTTTATAGCGCTGGAAACGCAGCAGGGACCGCTTTATACCCGGAACGGCTCGCTTTCGATGAATATTCTCGGTCAGCTTGTTGACAGTACCGGCCGGCTGGTAGCAGGACAAAGCGGTCCGATTACAATACCGCAAAATGTCAGCGAAAGCGAGATACAGATCGCACCCGATGGGACAGTACGTGCCGGGGAGATAGAACTGGGCCGTATCCGGATTGTGGAATTCGGCGAGTCGGTCAGCGAGCTTATTCCCGCCGGACACGGATGCTTCCGGGCGCCGGCGGATCTGACATCCAAGGCCGCTCAGGAGACCAAGGTTCGTCAGGGGGCACAGGAAAATTCGAACGTGCAAATGATGCATGAAATGACCAGCTTAATGACGCTGTCGCGTCTGTATGAGGCTAATCTTAATGTGCTTCGAAAACGAAGCGAGATATCGGCGGCGATACTAGATGTCGCCAAGGCATAGTTTTGTTACAGGAGATCAACCATGCTCAGAGCATTTTCAACTGCCGCAACGGGAATGGACGCACAACAGACGATGGTAGATGTGATTGCCCATAATCTGGCAAACGTCAATACCAATGGCTATAAGCGGACGCAGGTTAACTTTCAGGATCTGCTTTATGTTAAGATGCGGGAGGCCAGCCGTGAGATTTCTTCCGGCGTCACTGCTCCGAGCGGTATTGAGATCGGCAGCGGTGTACGTACTGCTTCGACAACCCGAGCCTTTTCGGTGGGGGAACTTCAGAGTACCGGCAGTGAGCTGGATGTGGCTATTCAGGGTGACGGCTTTTTCCAGGTAACACTGCCGAACGGTGAATTGCGATATACCCGTGACGGTGCATTTCAGAAGAATGCCGACGGGCTGCTGGTTAATGCGAGCGGCTATCAAGTCAGTCCTGCCATTACGATCCCTCAGGATGCACTGGCGGTGGATATTGCATCGGATGGTACGGTCAGTGTTGAGACGGCTTCGGGGACTCAGGTGGTCGGTTCGATGGAGCTTTACCGCTTTTCCAATGCGGCCGGCTTAAGTGCCGAAGGCGAAAATCTTTATCGTGAAACAGAAGCCAGCGGAGCGGCCATTTCGGGAACTCCGGGCGAGAACGGTTTTGGCGGTCTTTTGTCACAATACCTCGAGCGCTCAAATGTTGAAATGGTGACAGAACTGGTCAATCTGATTACCGCCCAGCGAGCCTATGAGATTAACTCGCGCACGATCAAAACGGGTGACAATATGCTCCAGCAATTAAGCCAGTTGGTTCGGTAACGTATACAGGGGAAGATTGTATGAAGCTATGGTACATACTGTTTATGACGGGCTGGCTTTTACCCGGCGCTGGATTGGCATCAACAGCGGAAAAACCTTTGCGTATTTATCTGCCTGCGGAGGTTCGGGTTGAGGGCGAGTCGGTTGAGCTGGGGCAGATAGGTATTGTACTTGGCGATACCCCACTGGTAGAAAAAGTCAAAACAGTCCAAGTCGGAACGTTTTCGGTCGATGGGCAAATCCTCTGGATAGATCGAAACACAATCCTCAGCCGTTTGGCATCTCATGGAATCCGGTCGCAACAGGTCCAGATTACCGGTGCGGAAAAGGTACAGGTCAGACGGCACGAAACAGTACTGTCGGCGGAAAAGATCACAGACTGTGCACGCCGGTATCTTGAGGCTAAGCTGACGGAGTTTAAGGGGGCTACGTTCACTGTGATCCGGTCGCCGCAGGAACAGGTGCTTACATCGGATACCGGGGCGACAGAATTGACGGTTACAGAAGATAGCCAGCAGGGCAGCGGTATTCGGAAAATCCGGGTAGTGATCCTTCAGGATGGTAAACAGGTTGGCGGTGATGATGTCATTTTCAGTGTCCGATATCCGGTCCGGCGGGTCATTGCTGCGACCGAACTTGCAGCAGGGACGGCGCTGACCCATGAAAATGTACGGGTTGAAACGGCTCAAAGCGATCGGCCTGAACCAGGCGGTTGGGTTGTTCCCTACGGAATGGTAACCCGTCAGCGAATTGCACAGGGTGCTGCGGTATCTGATGCACAGCTTGAACACAAACAAGAACCCTTGGTCATACGACGGCGGCAGAATGTACTGGTGCGCATTGACACGGGAATTCTGTTAGTTTCCGCTCCGGGCGAGGCAATGGATGATGGACGTATCGGAGAATTAATCCGCGTACGGCGTGGCGAACGAACCCAGGAGAGGATCATTGTCTGCCGTGTGCAGCAGGATGGCAGCGTAGAACCTGTTCTTTGAAAGGAAATGATATGACAATGTTGAAACGAATTACGTTGATGATAATGATTGTCCTGACCGGTGCAGGGATTTGTCGAGCTGAATCGATCTGGGCTAAACGCAGTCCGACCAGTAAAGCACTCTACGCCGACGATAAAGCCAACCAGATCGGCGATCTTTTGACTATCGTTATCAATGAAGATCATAAGGTTGATAATAAGGTCAAACGGGACTTGTCCCGTGACAGTTCGAAATCGCTGAATATCGGCGAAAAGAGCGTCAGCGTCGAGCATGTTTTACCGACGGTACCCGAAATCAATGTGGAACTCGGTTCAAGCAAGAGCCTCAAAGGCAAGAGCGATTATAAAGATGAACGGTCCATTGAAGATCAGATTACGGTTGTGGTGGTCGATATTCATCCGAACGGAAATCTGGTTGTCATCGGTACACGAAGCCGTGACATCAACGGGGATAAACAAATCATTCAGGTCAGCGGGATTGTTCGGCCCAGCGATATTGCATTTGGCAACAGCATACGCAGTGAACGGGTGGCGAACTTCCAGCTTGTGGCGCTTAGTGAGGGCGTAACGGAAAGTTATAATAATCCCGGCTGGCTTGGAAAGATGCTTGATAAAGTCTGGCCGTTCTAAGACAGGAAACTGACAATGAAAAGATATGCACGGACTTTCATTCAGATGCTCTTTGTGCTGCTGTCGGCACTTTGGATAGGCTCGGCAGGTGCAGCACGAATCGGTGATGTGGTGGATGTTCACGGCATTCGCGGCAATCCGCTGATGGGGACAGGATTGGTGGTCGGTCTTAACGGCACAGGGGACAGTTCTCTGCCCAGTGCCCAGATGCTGACCAGTCTGCTGCGTCGTGAAGCAGGCATTACGTTTGATCCTCAGTATCTGCGGTCTGCAAATATTGCGATTGTAATGGTAACGGCGGAACTGGGGCCGTGGGATAAAGAGGGAGCGACGATAGATGTGACGATCTCAGCCATGGGGGACGCCAAAAGTCTGCAAGGGGGGATGCTGCTGGCGACGGAATTAAAAGGTTTGGACGGCGAAGTGTATGCGGTTGCACGGGTGGCGGCGATTTCCACAAATTCCTGGTCTGTGGAAGGCAAGACCGGCAGTAAGGTCTCCAAGAATCATCCGACAGTGGGGCGGATTCCCAACGGGGCCAATGTTGAACGCGCTGTTCTTTCCCAGTTCATCGAGGTGGTCGGGCAAAATCGCATCGTAACGTTTCGATTACGTAACGAGAACTTTACAACCGCCGAACGAATCCGACAGGCTGTCAATCAGCGATTTCCGAATAGTGCATTTGCTCCGGATCCTGGTACGGTCCGCGTGCGCATCCCCGATGAAATAGGCATCGACCGGCAGGTTCAGTTTGTGGATACGATCAAGCAATTGGAAATTGAAGTGGACCTTCCAGCGGTGGTGGTGATTAACGAGCGAACCGGTACGATTGTTGTCGGCGGGAACGTGAGTATTTCGGAAACCGCCGTTGCACAGGGCAGTCTGGTCGTCAAGGTCAAAGAACAAAAGGCAGTTTCACAGCCGACAACTCCGTTTACGGAAGGAGCTACAACAGCGATTGTCGATGATACGTCGGTAGCGGTTGAGGAACGCGAAGGTGCTCTGATTCGTGTGCCGCATTCCGTAACGGTTGAAGAGCTGGCCAATGCGCTCAATGCCATCGGCGCTTCGCCCCGCGATATGATAGCGATTTTTGACGCACTCCATAAAGCCGGGGCACTGCAGGCGCGTCTGGAAATGATGTAAGGAAGACAGTTATGGAGATCACTCAGTTATTGTTACAACGACCGATTGTCGAACCGGCAGAAGCGGTAAGGCCGGCGGTTGAGGCTGCCGCTGATGATCAAGCTCGAACCGCCGAGCAGCTTCGTTCCGTTGCCCGCCAGTTTGAGACGGTTTTTCTAAACGAGATCGTCAAGCAAATGAAAGAAACCGTTGATTACACATCGCTGGATGAAGAAGACGAAACCGGCGAGCAGGTTCAAAGTATGTACTGGTCCTTCATGGCCGATTCGCTGGGCCGGCAGGGCGGCGTCGGCTACTGGAAAGAGATTTATGAAAAAATAGCGAGTGCCCGCGGGATTGATACCAGACAGTTCCCGGCAGAAAATCGTGTGCTGGATGAATGTGCTTAACTGAGGATAGACGGATGCAGCGGATTGTGATGGATGAATTATTGGCGTTTTTGGATGAGCGGCAGGCCGGCCTTGAGCAGGTACTGGACCAACTGAATGTTCTGCGTGCCGCAGTGATCCGGCGGGATGAAGCGACCCTCTCGCGTCTGTTCGATCAGATACAGCAGGATGTCAATCGACAATTGAAGACCGATGAGGCCCAAAGGCGGCTGGAATGCCGTTTGGCCGAAGCGTTTAATGAAGTGAGCGGATCGATGACCCTGTCGCATCTTTGTACGGTACTTCCGGAAGAGTTTTCCATGATTGTTAAGACCAAACAAAAAACATTGCTGCAGTTGGTTAACCGGGTGCGTAATGAGCATCAGGCGACGGAACTGCTGCTTCGGGAGTGTATCCGGTGCAATCGTCAACTGCTTAGTGCGATTCTTGGACAGAAGCATCAATCCGTAACTTACAATCCTCAGGGTCATGGACGATGGGATGTGCATTCTGATCTTGTCAGCATAAAGTTATAAGGCGGAGTTGAGCGGTTATGTCGAATTATCAAATCGGAATCAGCGGAATCCATGCTGCCCAGAAGGCGCTGACGATTATTGGCAACAATATCGCGAATGCCGCAACGGAAGGTTATCATCGCCAGGACATCAAACTGGTGCCGGCCGCAGAGTCTTATACAAACGGTATTATGGTCGGCCAGGGAGTAGATTACAGCGGGGTAGTCCGCAAGATCGATGCTGTTCTTGAGTCCGAGATACTTCGTCAGGGTTCGACGCTGTCTGAAATGGAACAGCGGCTGGAAATGCTCAAAACCATTGAAAGCGCATTCGGAGAACTGACGACAGGCGGTCTTAGTACGGCGATGGACGAGTTTTTTGCTTCGTTTGGGGATTTGTCTCTCAATACAGACGACGTTAATCTTCAAAGTGAAGTGCTATCCAAGGCGCAGACGCTGGTTACTTATATGAACAACCTGTCAACTGCTGTGTCTAATATGAATGAGATGGCATTCTCGGAATCCTTGTCAACCACTGACCGCATTAACCTCTTGGCCAAGCAGATTGCAGAACTGAATCAGGAAATTTATAATCAGAAGATACGCGGTCATGATTCCAATAATACACTGGATCAACGAGATGCACTGATTAAAGAACTCTCCGGTTTGATCGGTGTTCGCACATATACCCGTGATAACGGAATGGTGGATATTATTGCGTCGGATGTGTCGCTGGTGATCGGATCACAATATACAGAAGTGGAAGTGGGGTTGGTCAATAATGACGGAATGTATGAGTTGGGACTTCGACCTTCCGGCACGGACACCTATGATACGCGGGTGTCCGGTGGTACGCTTGGGGGACTTTTTGAACTGTACAACTCAATTATCAGCGATATTCAGGACCGATTGGATACCCAGGCAGCGATTATCATCAGCGAGACCAATAAACTGCATGTGCAGGGGGTGGGTCAGGATGGGTCATTTACAAACCTGATGGGTTGGACGATGAACAGCAGCAATGTGTCTGAGTTTGAGCCGCCGGTTACCCCGGGCGAATTTTATGTCCGAGTTACCGATACTTCCGGCCGGACGGTCTCTCACAGTATTACGGTAACCCAGACCAGCACAATGGGGGAAATTGCGGCAGCACTGGCGGCAATCCCGGGATTGAACGACAATACGGGGATAACCGGAGGGCGACTCCAGATTGTTGCCAATACCGGTTATACTTTTGATTTTCTCCCCGGGGTACGGACTACACCGAGTGCTACGGTTCCCGATCCGCTGGCAGGGGCCGGAGTCGGGGCGGATCAGGCGCCGCCGACGATACGGATGTCGGGCCTGTACACCGGAACGGTTAATCAGACGTATACCTGTTCGGTCAGTACCCAACCCCCCGGACAGACGCTGGCCATTGGAAACGGCACGATGAATCTTATTGTGACCGACGGCAGCGGTACTGTTGTTGCCACGGTTAATATCGGTCAGGGATATACCCCCGGCGAATCCATTTCTCTGGGAGATGGTATTAAAATAACATTGGGGACAAACGGAACGAGTGCCGGATATCTTAATGATGGCGAAGCATTCAGCATTGAAGCATTGGCCAATTCTGATCCGACGGGATTTTTGGCGGCGGTCGGCATTAATACATTTTTTTCCGGAAACGATGCTAAAAGTATGGACCTGAGTGATTATATTACAAGCTCGGGACGAAATATTGCCGTTTCGCGCAGTGCGGAACAGAACGATAATACTAATGCTGTCCTGATCTCAAAGCTCGGAGATACTTCTTTTGCGGCTCTCGATTCACGGAGTATCAAAGATTATTACAGTCAGACCGTTGTTAATCTCGGCAACCAGATATCGATTACCCAGATGCAGTATAACAATGCTGAGGGAGTTTTAAACAGCCTGACTCAGCAGCGCGACGAGATTAGCGGGGTGGACATCAATGATCAAGCCAGTCTGATGATGGTTTACGAGCGGATGTTCCAGGCGATGGCCCGGTATATGAACACCGTAAATGAGTCTTTTAAAACCATCTTAACGATGTTGTCTTAAGGAGACACGATGAGTTATTCACTCGATGCCATTTATAAAACCTCCAGTTGGGCCATTGCCAAGAACTCTATGGCGCTGGCATCGCTCCAGCAGAAAGCGGCAACCGGTCTGAATGTACTTCGTGTGTCTGATGATCCGTCCGCATCCAACAAGATCCTTGGTCTTCAGCGGGACAGCCGAACCAAACAACAGTATCTTAACACACTGGACGAAGCGGTCAGTATTCTCGATTTAAGTTCTTCAGTGATCCAGAGCATCACCACTGAAATATCCCGTGCCAGGACGTCGCTGACAGCCACGCTATCGGGGACTACCAGTTCGGCTACACGCAATACACTCGCTGAAGATTTAAACAATGCATTGGAGCAGTTGGTATCATTGTGCAATACAGAACGGTTGGGCCAGTATTTATTTGCGGGGGCTAATTCAGATACTCCTCCTTACACTGTAGAGCGTGATTCGTCCGGCAACATCACACGGGTAGTGTATCAGGGCAGCGATGAAGAACAATCCGTTGAAGTGGTATCCGGGATGAAAATGTCTGCTCTGTTGGTCGGGAATAATCTGTTTAGAATGGATACCCGTACAACGCCGATGTTTTATGGATCGACAGGGGCTGCGGCCGGCACCGGGACGAACAGTGTTCGGGGGAATATCTTATTGACGGTGGCTGGTGCTCCCGGTAATTACCAGCTCTCCATTGACGGCGGAAAAAGTTGGGTCAGTGCGACAGGAAGTGAAACCAATATTCCGGTGATTCATTCGGAGACGGGGGAGGTGCTTTATGTTGACACCACAGGCATCACTCAGACCGGAACCGAACCGATTCGTGTTACAGGCACCTATGATCTCTTCAATGTGCTTATCGGTGCCCGTGATTTGCTGAATAATACGGAAGGACTCCCGGAAGATCAGATTTTGACGATGCTTTTGGATACCGTAAAAGATGTGCAGGAAGTCGAGACCAAAATTGTCCGGGGGCTTCCGATTGTTGGCGGACGGATCCAGACATTAACCAATCTGCGAGACAGCATTGATGAAATGAAAATGAATACGGATGACGAGATCAGCCGCCTGTCAGATGCGGATGTCACGCAGGTGGCAATTGATCTGGCACGATATGAAGTCCTGTATGAGATGTCGCTGAATGTGGCGGCTAAAATGTTCAGTATGTCATTGCTGAATTTTCTCGATTAAAAATTATAGTTGAATAGCGAAATTGTTTATGATTACGAATTTATATCAACAGGCTCTTGAACAGGTTCACGCCGGTCAGGCCGAGAACGCCCTGAAAACGCTTGAAATGTTTATCACAGAACGCCCCGATTATGGTCCGGCCTGGAATGACGCGGGAGCGGTACTCTATTCTTTGGGACGTCCGAAAGAAGCGATCCGATATTTTCAGAGGGCTGTAGAATTGGACAACCGTCCTGTACGGACGTTTCGTAATCTGGCAGCGGCGTATCTGGCGGCAGGACAACCCTTTCGTGCTATGCAATGGTTTGAGCCGATGCGACGGGAAAAGTTGCTGGATGTGCCATTTGTTGATAAAATTGCAGAAGCGTTTTTATCTCAAAACGACTTTGCCTCAGCAATGGATGTTCTGCAGCGGGCAAAACAGGCTTTGCCGGAGGCGCCGGAACTGGACCGACGGATCGAATCCCTTCGCGGCCGGCGTGCCAAGATAGCTTTTTTTGTCGGTTCTGACGGCCCGACATTCCTTAACGACATTCTCGCCTATGCCCGTCAGCGATATGAAGTTCGTGTTTTTGAAGGGACGACCGGCCGGCAGGTGCATGACTTGATGCAATGGAGTGATATTTCCTGGTTTGAGTGGTGTACTGATTTGGCTCGTATCGGAACGGGGCTCCCAAAAGTTTGCCGGACTATCGTTCGTCTGCACCGCTATGAAGCATATCTGTCCTGGCCTAAAGAAATCTGTTGGGAAAATGTAGATATGCTGATCACCGTCGGCAATGAATGGGTATTGAAGGCAATGGATGCTTGGGTGGGCAATATTCATGCGCTGGTTCCGATCGTTCGTATTCCCAACGGGGTCAATCTTGACGCTATTTCATTCATACCTCGTCGTCCTGGAAAAAAGATCGCGTTTGTCGGTACAATCCGGATGGTAAAAAATCCGATTCTGCTGCTGCAATGTATGGCTGCACTCAAAAAGATCGATCCGCAGTACCGTCTTTATATTGCCGGACACATGCAGGATTTGCTTTTGCTTCAGTACATAGAGCATAGCAGTAAGGCTATGGGTTTGGGGGAAATGATTATCTTCGAAGATTTCCAGCATAATATTCCCGCTTGGCTGGCTGACAAGAACTATATCGTCTCAACCAGCGTGATTGAAAGTCAGGGGATGGGTATTCTTGAAGCGATGGCCGCTGGGATTAAACCCATTATTCATAATTTTCCCGGTGCGGTTGAAACATTTGGTCCCACTCATCTTTTTAATACCCCGGACGATTTCTGCCGGCTCATTTGTGAATCTGCGTATGATTCCGAATCTTACCGGGCATTTGTAGAGAGGCGATATCCATTGTCTCAGCAGCTTATTCGCATCAATGAACTCTTTTCAGCTTTTGAGAAAAATCCCTGGACGGAACAATCCGCCGCTCCTGCGGCGACTTTTTCAGGGATGTCCGGCCTGACTGTCTGAAAACTTGACAATCACACACAAAATTAACCGATAGGCCGTATTAAACGGCAAAAAAAGGGTTTTTCCTGAACAGGCACGCTATTTGCTATATTTCTCCACCGAATGAGTATCTCTATTCCTTAAGAATCTGGAGAACCAGGATGAATCCACAGCAGCTTAAAGAGGTGTACGAAAATGCGATATCGCTGGCCGAGGCGGGTCAGTACGAACCGGCATTGTCTGGGATAATTGACTATTTGCGGTATCGTCCTCGAGACGGCCAGGCTCTCAATGATGCGGCTACGATTTTATTTTGTCTTGGACGCAGTCAGGAGGCGATTGCATATTATGAAAAGGCTGTCGGGGTCTGCACCGGCGATGCTTTATCACAGGTGTATTGGAACCTGTGCGAAGCATACCTGCAAGAGAAAATGGCGGCACGTGCCGTTGGACTATTTGATACGATGCAGGCCTTGGGGCTGCTGCATCCTGATATGCTGAATCGGGCGGCCAATGCGATGTTGGAACAGGATATGCTCGGTCCTGCAGTCGAGTTGCTGCTTCGGTCGCTTCAGATGAATTCCGAGCAGGAAATACTCAAGCCGATGCTGGAAGTCATCGTCAGTAATCGTGCCAGAACGTCAATTATAGCCCTGCGGGAGACAGGAATTTCACGACTGCTTGGTGAGAGCTTGCGCGGGCGTCTGCCGCTGAATGAATCGGATCAATGTGCCGGCTTGTCGGGAGAACTGCTGACCGGAACTGATATTGCCGTGTTTGTCGGGTTGGGACAGCCGTTGATTCAGGCATCGTTATCTAATACAGCAACGCGCGTTATCGCGATTCTTGAAAGTCAGGATATCTGGAACCTCTCAGGACAAGCGATGAACTGGCGAGGTATTCATGCGGTGATTCTGTGCGGCGGCAGTGATCTTAAAGAATTGTTTGTCGAACAGGCAGGCCCGCTGCCGAATACGCTGCGGATAATGACTGCCGAGCCGATATTCGATCCGGAACGGGTTGCCTTCGCCGGCCGTAAGAAAGGCAAACGCATTGCCGCGGTTGGGCCGTGGGATGCTCGTCATAATCCGATGTTTGCTTTGATGTGCTTTCAGAAGCTGCATTTTCTGGATTCCGATACTCGGCTGTATATGGCTGGGACGTTTTCCGATCCGGCAACGGAACGGTATATTCAGGCGACGATTGAAACTCTCGGCTTGGATAATGTCGTATTTCTGGACGGCCCTGTTAAAGACCTTAAAAAGTGGTTTAAGGACAAGCATTATATCCTTTCGACAGCGATTGACGGGGCCGGGATGGAAAATGTCTGGCTGGCAATGGCCTGTGGTTTGCGGCCGGTGATTCATAACTTCCCCGGAGCTGGCGGACGTATAGAAGACGAATATCTATTTACGCTGGCTGAAAATTTCTGTAATCAGATTCTTCACGGTCCTTTCGATTCAGCCAGTTACAGGATGGCAGCTGAACGGCATTTCGCTGAGTGTAGTCTTGAGCAGATATTAATGGACCATATTTATGGAATTGAACAAGAGCTGCGTGCTTCGAAATTCTGCCACTCGGCAGCATTGCAACCGGCGGCCCAATCGGTTCCGCAGCCATCTCGGGGGCAGATACCGGCAACGGATTCTCCTCAGCCGACATGTCCCGTAGTCCTCAGTAAATCGTCCAACCCGATCGAGACAGCTTGTGTAAACTCATCGTCAGCTCCCGGGAAATCTATTGGACAGATTGCGACAGATGCCATTGCTGCTTCTCAAAAACTCAGGGATATTGCATTTCAAATCCGTCAGCAGGCAGGCTTAAGCCCATCTGAACCGACCCCGGAGAAGAATAGCCCTGATTCTTACGATACATTCAAATATAATTCCGCCGAAGGCCTGTCAGTAGAAGAACTGATGGAGGAGGGGCGCGGCAGCGTCCCTTTTCCGGTACGAAGATAACCCGGCGGAAGGCACGGCCGGCTTCGTCATCACAGGGTAAGTGTCTGATGCCGTCCAAAACACAGCTTGTACTGGCAGTGGTTGAGGGCGGTTTGATGAATGCGGTATGTGCTGAACCGGCGATAGATGCCTTGTGTCGGCAATCGAATGCCATCTCACTGACGGTTGCCAGTGTGAATGCGGATGTCTTTGTGGGACATCCTCAAGTGCATGGAATTATGTATATAGATGCGGACAATCAGCCCGATGGGTTTGACCGTATTGTTACAATTCCCGCCGGGCCGTCTGAGGCATCAGCGGCAGAGCGGATCCTTCATGCCGCCGAAGCGTTGGAGGTTAAGCTTGAGCGTATCGAACCGCGAATCCATTTAACGAGCATGGATGCGATTCGAACCGCTCGACTTGAACTGGGTCGGCCGGAACAGCCGGTTGCGGCGTTATGCTTGCGACAGGAAACAGATGCAGAAAGCGATTGTCAAAGATGGAAAATCATTTGTGAAATGCTGGAAGAACAATGGAATGCTTCGATTGTCTTGCTGTCAGGGCAAGCCGGAACTGCACACATCTATAAGAATCTGACCGGCCGCTTGATGCCGCGTGAAGCGGCAGCGGTGCTGAGCCGATGTGCCGTATGGCTTGGCGATGATCCAGAGTATGCAGTATTGGGGTGGGCGGTTCAAACGCCGGGTGTATTTGTCTCCGATAAGGCTGTTTTCCAGGAGGACTCTGGCGGAGGTATATGTTCAATGTTCGCATCACCCCCGGAAATAATGGAAGCGCTCAACCGGGTGCGGCAAAAACGAAAGACTTTAAATGTCAGCCCATGAAGGTACTGAAAGATAATAAACTCGGCCCGCTTGTGACCGTGCTGATCAGCACATATAACCGCCCGCGCTATTTGCGTCAGGCGCTGGACAGTATTTTCCGTCAGACGTGGCCAAATATTGAGATCATTCTTGTTCGTGACGGGGGATTGCCGGTGCGGGATGCCATTGCCGAATATCTTGACGATCCCCGTCTGACGTTTATCGACCGTTCGCAGAATTGCGGTTTGCCGTATTCTTTTAATGAGGCGCTCAGTCGGGCACGAGGCGAGTATATTTGCTATCTCGGCGACGATGATATATTTTATCCGTTCCATGTTCAGACGTTGCTGGAGGCGATGCTCAGCCAGGATCGCTGCCAGGTTGTATACGGTGATCTGTATAAATCGCATTGTAGAGTGACGCCTGATGGCCGGCGGGTGGTGTTGGCCAAGAATGTGGAGATAAGCCGGGATTTTGACCGGATGTTGATGTTGCAATTCAATCATGCCCTGCATGTAAGCCTGATGCATCGGCGTGATCTGCTCGATAAGGCGGGCCCTTACAACGAAAAGCTGAATGTGCTGATCGACTGGGACTTAACACGGCGGCTCTGCTTTTACTCGGATTTTCTGCATGTACCGGTTGTTACCGGCGAGTATTATGCACCGGTCGGTGATAGCGACCGTATTTCGGTTCAGCGCCGCAAGAATGTAAATGAATACCTCTGGAACCTGCTGACCATACGCAGCACACGGCCTGCCAAACCCTGGTCGTGTATGAGCGATCTATCTGTGATTGTCCTGGCTGACCGCGCCGACGCTCAGCTGGAACAGACGTTAAACAATCTATGGTCGCATACCTTTTATCCCAACCAGTATTATGTACCGCTGCCGCCGTCGGAGCATGCACGGTTTTCCATTCGGATTCCAAACGTGATTTCCGTAGCAACAGAGCCGGGAGCTTGTGCGGAAGAAAAAATCGATCGAATATTGAGTGTGTGTGAAGGGGACTATATTGCAATTGTCCCGGTAGGCCTTCGAATATCTCCGGACGAAGTATCATTTCTTGAGCGGTCGCTGTATCCGCTTCTTCAAAACCGCCGAACTGACATCGCCTACGAACTGGTGGAAGCGACACCGCAGGCCTGGGGTGCTGTATTTCCCGCAGAAGCTTTAAAAGCCGCCAGGAGAGCTTATCCTGAATTGCCGCTGCAGGAGTCTGTTCGGGCGGCGGGGATTACACTTCAAAAGCCGCAGCCGGAGCAGTTTCCGTTTATGTTTGATAACTATCTGGCGGTTGCCCGGCAGCAGGAACGCGACGGCAATTGGAAACAGGCTGTTTGCATTTATGAGTATCTGTCCGAACACTTTGGCAATGACCTTTGGATGCAGACGCTCAAGGCCAATGCGTTGCTCTGTCAGGGGCGTTGGGATAAGGCAGCGGTGTTGGCCGAAAGAATGAACCGTACTCGGCCGACCATAGCCCGCTTGATGATTGAGGCCAGGGCGCGGCACAAAATAAAAGATTATTCCGCGGCGGTTGCGCTCTATCGGCGTGCCGAAGCGATTCTTGACGGTAACAGCACAGGATACCCACAAGACCGCCCCGATGCGGTCACGGAAGGACGGGAGCGATCCGCCCCGGCGGCCCCCCGTGAACAGGAGAGCTTACAATGGACGTCTTAGAAACAAAAACACCGGATCACGGATGGACGCAGCGATATGACCTGGTGCGTGAATTGGGCGATTGTTATACACAATTGGGTGAATTCGAACAGGCTCGGCAGTGTTATGAAAAGGCTGCATCGCTTGAACCGGATGAGGCCGGACCCTATGTCGGCACCGGTGTTATTGCTCTGCAGGAAGGCCGGATCGAAGATGCGGAATTGGCATTTCGTGTTGCACTTCGACTGAATCGGAATTGCAGCCGGGCCTGGGCCGGACTGGCGATGATTCGCCAGCAGAAGAACAATCTGCCGGAGGCGTTTGACTTTTACCTTAAAAGTCTGGATCTGGACAGTGACAATCTGACCTCGTTGCTGGGACTGTTTCAGGTCTCTTGCCAGATGGGATCATTCGGACGGGTCATAGAGTATCTGCAAGTTTATCTGGATATTCATCCCGGTGATACAGCGGTGATGTTCTGTCTGGCGACGCTGTATGTCAAAGAACACAAGCCCCCGCAGGCCCGTCGCCTGCTGGAGGATATTCTCATTTTTGAACCGGATAATACAGATGCCCGCAATCTGCTTGAAGAAGTTGAGCATATGCAGGCCCAGCACACAGGAGTGCAGAAATGACACAGCAAACAACCGACCGCGGTCCTTTGCTCACAGCGGCTTATATGGAAGAACTGCTCAGCCGGCAGATCGAACGCCTTAAAAATTACGATCTCGATGCCGCAATACGGTGTGCAGAAGAATCCGAAAAAGTCTCCGCAGAGCTGATCCGCAGCGGTATTCTGGAGCAGCCCGAAAATACGGAAATTAAAGAACGCATTCAGTCTCTATACCGTCAACTCTGCCTGATTATTGCTTCACAGCGGCAGGAAGTTGCGGACAAACTTGAACAGATCCGGAGCGGACTGAAAACGTTAGGGACCTATTCGGGAAAATAATCTGTATTGGTGAATAATCGAGGGATTAAATATGGCCTTACTGCTGAAGGGCAATGCACTGTTTCTGCATGTCCCCAAAACCGGCGGCAACTGGGTTACGAAGGTCCTCAGGGAAATGGACTTGATTGTCGGGAAAATCGGTCATAAACATGCCGATATGGATCATGTTCTGCTTTCGGAACATCGTCAAATGCTTATCAAGCAGAAGCCCTTTATGTTCTGTTTTGTCCGTCATCCGCTGCGATGGTATGAATCGTGGTATAAATATATGAGTCAACCGCGACGCCAATGGTGCGAATGGGGAAGTGAAAGAGAGATAGACAATTGGCATCCCAATTCGATGCTCAATTCGCTTGGCAGCAGTGATTTTAACCAGTTTGTTCGAAATGTAGCCCAAAAGCGTGCCGGGTATGTAACAGAGATGTTTGGCTGGTATACAAAACCTCCGATTGATTTTATCGGACGGCAGGAAAACCTTCGAGAAGATTTAATAACGGCTTTGCGGTTGGCAAAGGTGCACTTCAACCCGGATATTATATACAGTTATCCGGAAGTCGGAGTAAGTCCGGTCCCCGATGCTGTATTTGAGTGGGATGCTTATCTTAGAAAACAAATAGAAATGCTGGAATATGCAGGTCTTGTGCGATACGGATATGCGGCTTCAAATTGCGCCCTTGAGAAGGTGTGAATTATTGTAGATTAATTTTTTTACAACAGGGTTACAAAATGAGAAAAGTATTCATTGATTGCGGAGCTTATACCGGAAATTCAGTAAAAAAATTCCTGACGGTTTTTGACGGATTCGAAATTTTCAGCTTTGAGCCGAATCCGTTTCTAAAAGCCTACCACGATAGATTGCCGAACACACTCATAGAAGCTGCGGTATGGACTGAAAACGGAACGATAGATTTTTATCTGGATCAGAAGGATTATGACGGAAGCTCGGTTTTTGAACATAAACAGAATATCGTTGATAAAAAGAAAATATCCGTTCCGACAATCGATTTCAGCCGCTGGCTCAAAGAAAATTTCGATAAAAATGATTTGATTATTCTCAAGATGGATATCGAAGGCGCTGAATATCCTGTCCTTGATAAAATGATAAAAGAAGGGACGATAGAATACATAAATGAATTGTTGATTGAATTCCACGGACATAAAATCGGGTTGGATCTGAAGATTCATGATACGTTAATTCGTCAGCTCGAGCGATACAATATTAATCCGGTAAAATGGGATGCAATTGACTGGGAGCGTCCTCAAAAGAAAAATACTGATCTTGCCTATTTGAAAGCGAAATACCCCGAATTGCTCCGGCGTGATGTTTCTAATCTAACAAATCACTTCGGAGATAATGGCCGTATTGTCAAACCATGGGCAGCATCAAGAGACTATATAGATAATAACGTAACCGTAATTATCCGCTCGGTTGGGGAGCGGACGGAATCGTTGTGTTATGAGCGTTTGAAAGCCCAGATATCTGAAAAGAATATACACATTGTCAGAGAAACTCCGTTTACTGAAGCCGTGCGAAAAACGTTTCAGATCGGAATGCAGGAAAACCGAAAGTGGACATTTGCGATAGATGCGGATGTGGTTATCCTGCCGGATGCGATTGAGAAATTGGTCGCCTTTGCAGAAACGGCGAAGTATGATGTGTTTTTGGTTATCGGTCCTGTTATCGATAAATTTTTGGAAAGCCCGCGAGCTGTCGGATATCATTTCTATCGGACACAATGGATTACTCATGCGACAGCCTTCATTCCTGATCCACAGCTTGCAATACGTCCCGAAACACATGTACGGGATAGGATGAAGGAAAAAGGTTTTTCATATATAAAAGCGGATTTCATATTGGGCCATCATGATTTTGAACAATATTATCGGGATATTTATAGAAAGTGTTTTATCCATTCCAAAAAACATTATAAAGAGGTATTGAAAGTACTTCCCAAATGGAATGAAATGGCCGGAACGGATCCGGATTATAGAGTTGCCATTGCCGGGTTTAATGATGGTATAAAGTATCAGGGAGCGGTATCGATTGACATTTATGCCCCTTTTATGGCGATGTTTGATGACATGATAAAAAAAATGTCTTTGTCTGAAAAAAAACGATTGTGTTTATCTGATCCGACTTTGCCTCATCGGTCAAAAGTTACAGAAAGGTGCAGCCCTGACATGGCCCAACCTGTATCGTTCTATGAAAACCCGGTTGCTTCGGTCAACCCGGTTAAGAGCCGTGGTATCGTTTATGTGGCATTCGGTACAGAATACGATAAAGTCGCTGCCTATACAGCATGCTATTCACGGCAATTTACCAAAATGCCTTTTTATGTGTTGACGAATCTTAAAGAACGATGTCCCCAATGGAGTCACGTTGATAACGTACAATTTTGTTATATCAAAGAGGCAGACAGTAACAATCGGAGTGTCAAAACATTACTGCTGGATTACTCGCCATACGAGGAAACGATTTATCTGGATGTGGACGCGGTAATCCGAAGAAAGGGTATAGAACAGTTATTTGATTATCTTGCATCCAGCGATATCGTTTTTGCCGAACAAATGAAGTATCGTGGATGCAATGGAGCATTTTTCCAAAAATATTATAAACCGGTCATCGAGGCGATGTCTCTTAACCCTCGCTCCATTGCAACCGGGGCCTTTTTTGTTTTTAAAAGAACGGAGTTTACTCGTCGATTTTTCAATCGCTGGAATGAACTATGGGTACAATTCGGCAGAAACAGAGATATGCCGGCCTTACTGGGGGTTTTAGAGACGCTGGACAAAAGAGATGCCGGGAAAGTGGTGGTATTGCCGGTTGAATGTAAAGGCCTCAGGATTTTAAACACAGATGATAAAACGGGAGGTTATAAAGACGACGACAACGCAATTATTCATCACCGTTTCAAAGATGCCGATAATACCTGGTTCAAGAGGTATGGCATTCCCGAATATACAATGAATAAGCCGTGGGATAAGGTTGCTGTGTCTTCCGATTCCACTGCAGTGATACAAACGTCCGGAGTAAGATCGGTGGCCGAAATACCACCAAGCCCGGCCGTTGTACCTCAGTCACCTGTCTCCATTACAGCCGGGGTGCCGCATCTTGAACAAAAGTCGCTTGCCCTCCTCAAGAACGCAGTGCGGTTGGTTGAATCCGGACAAAATGAGGGTGCCATATCAGCCTGTGAGGCTGCCGTGCTCTCACTTGAAGAAATGCTCAAAGCGGTACAGCAAAGAGAACTTTCCGTTACACCGGAGAATTTTAACGCTTTCGCCAGGAGCTATATTTCTGTATGTAATCTGCTGGCCAAGTGCTGCATGAAAACTTATCAGCTTGAGAAAGCCGATGCAGTATATTTGCGATTACTTCAGAATCCTTTGGTTCAGCTGCCTATGGCCCTGAAACATGAGATTACTTATATCAGAAATCAGTTGGCTGCTGTATTGAAAGACAAAATATCATCCGGGGATTCATTGGCAGCATTACAAAGCATCAGCCCTTTGAATAATGATAGAGCTGCTTCTACAAGGCGTTCTGATATAAGAATTGCTTTGATTGTTTCCATTCCGAACCGCGCCGAAGGTTTGCGAAAAGTGATTCAGGCGATTCAGCCGCAGGTTGATGAGATTCGCATTTTACTCAATGGATTTTCCTCTGTGCCGAATGACTTGAAGAACTACGCAAAAGTGTCTTCAATTAAGACAAGTTCCTCCGGACATCTGTATGCCTCCGGTGTATGGGATATTCTACTGCCGGAGGATAATGGATATATGATTGTGCTGGATGACGATATCGAATATCCGGCGGATTATGCGGATAAAATGATTGAGGCTGTCGAAAACCATCAGCGTCGGGCGGTGGTCGTTGTTCACGGGATGACTTTTAAGGAGCCATTCGAAGATACAATTAAAGACAGAGAAGTTTACTATTTCCAGGCGGCTCATAAAACAGACACTGTGGTTCATACCGGAGGCGTGGGAACCCTTGTATTCCATACCGATACCATTCGTCCGAAAGTGTCGGATTTCCCGAATCCGAATTTCCGCGATATGTGGTTTTCGATTTTGGCTGCCCGAAAAAAGGTGCCTATTGTCTGTATCGCACGCAACCGACGCTGGCTGGTTCAGATGGATACTCAGGGCAATAATCTCTGGGATATGTCGCATGAACAGCAATGGCGGGACAGAAAGAACGAAGTCTTTCGAAACTATCTGCTTCCGTTGCTGAATGTCCGAGATAAAACAGCCGCATTGCCGAAAGTCTCTATTGTTATGTCCTGCCATAATGAAGAAGCCTATCTGGCCGAGTGTCTGAACAGCATAGTGTCACAAACATTTACCGACTGGGAACTGATCGTGACAGATGACGGCAGCACGGATCGTACCCGGTCCATCCTTCAGGCCTATGCCGCCAAAGATAAGCGTATCCGATTAGCGTTCTTTGATGATAAAAAGGGGCCGTATGTACGGCGGAATTACGCCATCAGCCAAAGCCGGGCGCCTTTTATCTCCATTCAGGATGCGGATGATGTGATGATGCCTGACAAATTGGCGATTCTTTACAGGCATATTACCGGCGACGACCGTCTGGCAATCGTCGGTTCTTGGTATCGACGTTTCTTGGACTTTATCCCCGGCCTGGAATTCGGTGATTTGATGAAAAAACGACTTCGCCATGAAGAGTTGATGGAAGTATTCCCGCAGTGCTGGCATTTGTGCTGGCACGGTTCGGCGATCATTCGCAAGTCGCTATTTGATCAAATCGGTATGTATGACGAGCAGCCCTGGGGATCCGATACATTCTGGCTGTCCAAGGCGGGCCTGTATGGTTACCTGACCGGTAAGGTGCGTTTTATGAACGTGTCCGAGTGTCTGACGCTCAAACGCGAACATGCCGGTTCGCAAACCGGCCGTATTAATCCGGCGGATCCCCGCAACCGGCGGCATCACCTCGAACAACTTTATCTCAGTAAACTTCAGGCTATTTCGAACGCCGCCCGGAAAACGCCGGCAATGGACATTGCCCGCAGCATTCAAGACTGCACGGTCCGCGATTTCATCGCAACCTACGGCGCACAGTTTGAACACTGGGAATCGGCACCCGTTACAAATACAATGCTTCAGTCGCTGATAAATCGGGTTCGGAATCAAATTGAAGCCGGCCTGTTTGTCTCTGCCGTCATCTCCCTCAACGTGATTGAGGGTATGGATGCGTCCATCAGTCAAAAATGTCCGGACTTCAATTTGGTCAGGGCATTAGCCCTCTACGCCGCCGGCCATGACGGTCAGGCAGCTCGTGAAGCGGACCATATACCGGCGGACAAAAAAAATCTATTTGAATTTGATTTTACTGTTTCACAGGCAAAAGACCGAAAACGCCGGGTACTGGACTTTTATATAAGGCACTATAAGACGCCGTCCATAACAGTGCCGTCTCAGGCATCGTCGCAAATAGCGGGCAAATGTTAGAATTTAACTCAATTTATCGGACGTATTTGTTTTTATGATGGTAACGCTGTGAATTTGAAAGTCAGGTTTAATTGTTCAAAAAAAAGATTCGACTGTATATCGTCTGATAATTACTTTGCTATCGGTTCTGATACAGAAGTTCCCGTCAGACAACAATACAGCGGGATTTAATACGCTCAAATAGGTTCAGGAACAGGAACAATCAATAGAAAAACATATACGCCAAAACGCTTTCTTTGACGATAAAAACCTAAAAGACAGCCTTTTAGTGGACCATTTATAGGGAGTATAGAACGTGGCAAGTTTACAATTATCCGGCTTATCGACGGGAATAGATACCCAGAGCATTATTAAGCAATTAATGGAGATTGAATCTCAGCGGCTTACAAAATACCAGCAGAAGCTGACCAAATTTGAGGAAAAAAAATCGACGATCAGTCAATTAAATACCCATATGACGTCGTTCAAGTCCGCCCTTAGCTCAATCTATAGTAAAACCAGCCTCAAGTCATTCAATGTGACCAGCAGCGATTCCGATGTGCTTACGGCAACGGCGACTTCAAGTGCCTACGAGGGGAGCCATTCGATTCAGGTTAAACAACTGGCGACGGCCAATCGTTGGGTACATGAGGGTTTTAAATACAGCACCTCCTTCGTCGGAGAAGGGACAATGGTTCTGGCCTATGACAATCAGGAAATGATTGTTCAGGCGACATCCAAGACGACCCTTCAGGATTTGGTAAACCAGATTAACAACAGCAGTGACAATCCCGGCATTACTGCCAGCATTCTGAAATATAATGACGGCAGTGGAAAGGAATATCATCTTGTTCTAAGCGGTGACAAAAGCGGTTCAGACTATCAAATCTCCGTTCAGTCGAGCAATTCGGAAGTCCATAACGCCGCTACCACGTTATTATCCAGCGGCTCAAATGCCCAACTGACAACGAAAATATCGGAGTTGGATGATTTCTCTGGCCAGTCAATGGACTTTTTTGACGTTGATGAAATCGTCATCTCAGGTACCGACCACATGGGGAATACCGTAAACACAACGGTACAGACGACATTACTGATGACTCTTGAAGATGTAATCGAGCAGGCTGAGGATGCCTTTGGTGATTCTGTCAGGATTACACTTGATGAAGGCCAGCTCAAGGTGACGGATAAAAGCAGCGGGGCCAGCCTGATGACCTTGTCATTGTCGTTTAACACGGCGACACAATCGGCGACACTGAATTTCAGCCAGACGACGGAAGGCGGCAGTATCGTTTCAAATCTTGCTTCTATGGAGGCTTCAAAGTTTACCGAAACTCAGAAAGCACAGGATTCATTGATCAAGATCGATGGATACCCTTCAAATGTGACTGATCCGGGTACCGGCGAAATACTGGTGGAAAACTGGCTTAGCCGAAGCACCAACACGATTAGCGATGCGATTCCCGGGGTAACGATTACCCTGCAAAGTACGACGGCCAATACGGATGGAACATATGATTCCGTCAATATCGGCTTAACGCGCGATACAGAAAGTTTGAAAACAAAAATTACGACCATGGTCGATGCCTATAATAAATTGGAAACGTATTTTAAAGAAGTAGCGGATTATAATATAGAAACAAAAACTTCCGGAGTTCTCTCCAATGACTATTCACTGACCAGCATTCGCTCCCAGTTCCGTTCGGCGATTTTAGCCAATGCAACGGGGTTCACAGGATCCGACTCATTTATTAATTTCAGAGATATAGGGTTGACCTATGATGACGAAGGAATGCTTGAATTTGATGAGGATGTATTCAACGAATCGGTCAGTGAGGATTACGCCGGTGTTCTTTCACTTCTCGGAGCGGTGAAGACGGGCACAACAAGCGGAGGCGACTCGGCTTTTATCAAATTTGATGATTCGAGCAAATCCACCACTGCCGGAAATTATAACATACGGGTAGTGCTTGACGCCGGAGGCAACATTACTTCGGCGTTGATCAAGCTTGCAAGCGAAGACTGGTCACAGGCTCGCCAGGCGGAAGTTGACGGAAACTACATCATTGGAAGCAGCAGTTTGGATTCTAAATTTAAACCATTGTATCCTGAATATGATTTGCAATTGTCTGTGAATACAACCCGGACCAATTGCACCCTTGAAACAACAGTCAATGTCCGTCAGGGGGTTGCCGGAAGCCTCTACGATCTGGTTGATTCTGCAACTAAAAGTTCAACCGGTCGGATTGCCACGGCACAAAGTTCTCTTGAAGATCAGATTTCAAATATGGAAAGCCGCATCGAATCGGAGCAGACCCGCCTTGAAAGAGTCCAGGAAAGACTGATCGCCAAATATGCTCGTCTGGAAAAATTACTGACCACAATTCAGCAGCAGTTCTCAGGTATTAGTGCACTTTCTTCATAAAACGCTAAGTGCGGTTGAAGAGGGGCAGGATAAGGGTAACTATTGCTAATTCGACACCCTATGTATCGGAATCGCAGGAGCTATGTAAAACTGCCGGCAGAACGCCATCGTCAGGGTAAGCGGGCCGGTCTGCTGCGGTGAGTTTTCCGTTCCGAAAAGATAAGCGGCAGGTTCCAATGTACCGAGTGCACTGCCCAAAACATCCGGTTCAGAAAGATCAGGAGCATATACCAGCACACCGGAATATGTATGGGTTGCCTCCGACAGTATTGTTTTGTTTTTTTCCGCAGGCCCCCAAATCCCATACAGGTCAAGCCCCGCAAAACCAGTCGGAAGTATGGATTGTCCCAGTTGCTCGGTGCTTAATTCGAAAACCTGTGCTAAGGCCTTGCGATGGATATCGGCATCAACCAGCAGCAGTTTTCGACCCTGCTGAGCCAGTTGAATGGCGGTATTGACAAACACCGTTACCGGCAAATGCTGAATCTGTCGGGATCCCAAGAGTATCGTTCTTGATCCAGTCAAGGTATCGCTGATATGAGAGGCAAGCTGACGATAATAAACATCAGCCGGCCCGGCGGTGAACGTAAGCGTTTCAATAAGCAAAGTGGCGTGTTCCGGTTCAAACTCCGCAATCCGTTCATCCCCTGTGATGACGGCGGTTTTATCTGACTGGCCGATACACTCCGGATTCAGGAGTGCAACTTCTTCGCAGCGGCCGGTCTCTTTGTCCAATAGGGTGAATGTCCGGCCGGCAGTTTCAGAAGCGGCAGGGGCCGTGCGCAGGGTCAGTGAGTCCTTCCCGGCCAGGTATGCCCCGGCCAATGCGGAAATGGCGGCAGGGACCAGACTGAAAACTGCCAGTCCCACAGCTCCGGCGGCGGCTTGAGCCATCCGTTCTGCACCGGAACTCATACTATAGGGGGTTCCGATAAACGGCCACGTCAGACAAGCCAGTATCGCCCCGATTTCGAATATCCCTTCTGTCCGCATCAAAAGTGAGCAAGCGGATAAATGAGCAAAAAGACGTGATTCAATATGAACCTTTTCCACCAGCGTTCGAGCTTGTTGAGGGGGGATGACCCCCAATTTCAGATCAGTTTCGATGCCTACATATTTAAGAGGGCGAATCCAGTTTAGATAGCGATCAGTTGCGACAATGATTTTCTGACAAGAAGCAAAGATTGATATCAATAAGGCAGCCCCTCCAAGAAGGCATATAATCGCAGCACCCAGCGGCCAGAAAGCGGTAACCAGTTTGCCGGTCAAAGGGATCAGCACCCCGCTTTGCTGACCGTCAAGCAACCGTTCACAGGTGGCCGCGACCAATACGATTCGAAGCAGGGCCGGCCCGGACAAAAGGGCGGCAAATCCTTTCAGATCGGCAGTGCTTGACGCGGCCGGAAAAATAACACCAACCGCGATGGTCAAACTCAGAACACACGCCCACAGAATATCCAAAAGGATTCCGGGAACCGGAACGATTACTCCGATAAGCACAACCAATGCCGCAGCCAGAAAGACTATTTCGCCGCGGTTCCACACGGTGTGAAACGTACTGATCTCACGCATTTTTTCAGTGCCGGTCATTTACCCTCGCCGATAGTATTTTGATTCAGTATAGCTGTTTTTAGACGTCTGGCAAGTGTTATCTGTTCTTACGAAGGCGATAGATCAGCGCCAGTACCTCAGCCACAGCGGTAAAGAGTTTATCGGGTATGGGTTTGCCGAGCTTGACCGATGCAAACAACTCGCGGGCCAGCGACGGTCGCCGGATAATCGGAACACCGTAAGAACGGGCAATATCTTTGATCTTTTCGCAAAGGTGATCGCCGCCTTTAGCCACAACCACTGGCGCTTTCATCGTTGCAGGATCATACTGAAGGGCGACTGCGACGTGGGTGGGGTTGACCAAAACAACATTGGCCTTGGGTACATCCTGAAGCATTCGTTTCATCGCTGCTTCATACTGCTTGCGGCGGATACGTGATTTAACTTCGGGTGCTCCTTCAGTGTCACGATTCTCATCGCGGACTTCCTGTTTGGTCATCTTGAGCTTCTCGATGTGCCGCCATTTGTGATAGATCAAATCGGCCACTCCGATGACTACCAGCCCAAGGCAGATGCGGATGACGGCCCCGAGGATCAGGCTGCCGATCGCACTGAGAATTTTATCTGCCTCAAGCCATTGCAGCGTGGATAGGTATTCCAGTTTGTCTTCTATATAAAACCAGATGATGATGCCGATGAATAGCAATTTCACGATAGAAAAGACGAGCTTGACCAGCGATTCAGGAGAAAAGAGATTTTTCAGGCCCCGTATAGGACTGAGATTTTCGAGTTTCCATTCCAGAGATTTGGGGCTGTAAGTCGGCCCAGAGATCAGGATGCTGGCCCCGACGCCGGTAACCATCAATACCAGGACAAACGGCGAAGCAATCAGCATGGTATCGATGATTTTTCCGTTCAAAAATTCGCTGAAGGACTTGGCGTTATCCATAACAGAGATATCCGCAGCCAGCCCTTCCCGGATCATGGTTTGACTCCAGCGGACAAACCACGGGCCCAGAAATGCAGTCACTCCGACCAGCACAATCAGGGAGGCCGCCGATAAAAACTCCTGGCTTTGAGGCACTTGACCCTGCTCGCGGGCCTTTTGAAGCCGTCGAGTGGTCGGTTGTTCGGTTTTATTTTGTCCTTCAGACATCTTTCCCGGCCGATGCCGGATTCCTCAGGATTTCAGGTTAGACAGTTAAATGGGAATTAACTGATTCAGCCACAGTGTAAACTGTTTCAGATACCCCGCTATAAACGGCATAAACAGCCCGATCATAATCAAACCAACACCGCAACGCAGCGGCAGACTCAGGAATAGAATATTTGTCTCAGGGGCAACGCGTGCCATAAACCCAAGTACCACCATCAGCAGCATAAATGCCCCTAAAATCGGAGCCGACAATTTCAGCGCCAGCATCATCATCGCCGACCCGGCCTTCAGCACACTTTCCAGAAGCCCCGCCGCAGTTGGTATTGTACCCGGCTGATACCCTTCAAAGGTTCGATTGAGAATTTGAAGCAGAAGATGATGGCCGTCCGTCTGAAAAAGCAGCATGACGAAAATGATTTCCAGGATCATTCCGATCGGGTTGCCTTCTTCGCCGCTGAAAGGGTCCATGACATTTGCCATTGTCAGTCCGATCTGCTGTTCCATGATGCCGCCTGCCACACGGATTACTGCCAGCAAACTGTACGCTACCAGTCCCAGCGCCAACCCGTAAAATGTCTCATCGGCGATTCGAACAGTGGCCTCTATGATGTTCATTGTACCCGTGGCGGGCTGAAATGGAGTCATCGCCGCAAAAAAAGCAGCAAGGATCAATGCAATTGTAACTTTGCTTTGCAACGGGATCGCTTGCCAGCTGAAGAGCGGTGATGCTGCAAAAAAAGCCCCGATTCGCGTCAGGATCAACACAAAGCCGAGGATATTGTCGGCCGGAAGCTCCATCATTTAGACCCCGTAGTCCTGAATCCGGCTGAAAATTTCTGTAGTAAACTTTATCAGAAGCTGGAGCATCCAGTTTCCGAACAACAGAGCTGTTAGACCGGTCGCGATCAGTTTGGGGGCCATTGATAATGTCGTATCGCGAATGGACGTAATGGTTTGAAACAGTGATACAATGATACCCGAAAACATGCATACCAGCAGAATCGGTGCCGATAGCAGCAGTGCTGTTTCCATGGTATGACGCCCAAGGTAGAGAACGGTATCTACATTCATAAAAAAACTCCCGAAGGTTATCTGAAACTCAGACTTAATCCCTGTGCCAGAATCCCCCATCCGTCGACAAGGATAAACAAAATCAATTTAAACGGTAAAGAGATCATGACCGGGGGAAGCATCATCATTCCGGCGCTTAGCAGTACACTGGCAATGACCAGATCCAGCAGCAAAAACGGAATGTACAAAAGACAGCCGATCTCGAAGGCCGTGCGAAATTCACTGATAATAAAGGCCGGCGTAACAATATGAAGTCCCAGATCGGTAACACGCTCCGGCATCGGAGCTTTGGCCATGGACACAAACAGGGCCATATCACTTTTGCGGGTCTGTCGTATCATAAATTCTTTGAGAATTCCGCTGGTGGCTTCGGTGGCTTTGCCAAAATCGATCTGGTTGTCCAGATAAGGCCGAACCGCCTCGGCTTGAATACGGTAAAAGGTGGGTGCCATAGTAAACAGAGTTAAAAACACCGCAAGTCCCATCACAGCAGTATTTGGCGGAATGTTCTGTGTTCCCAGTGCCTTTCGCACAAATCCTAAAACGATGACGATTCGCGTAAATGAGGTCGTCATTGCCAGAATGCTCGGCAGCAGCGCCAGCAGGGTAAACAAAACGACCAGTTTAACAGGCGTACTCCATTCATTCGGCTTTTGATCCGCCGGATTGATGGTGGCTTTATCGACAACCTCCAACAGTTCTGTTACTGACGGCATGGTATGAGGTGTAGGCGTCGTTTCGCCGGCTTGGGCAAAGAGCCGGCTGTGCGGCAAAACAGCCAGACATAAAAATATACAGCACAGAAAATGCCGTTTATTCATGGGCCTGATCCTTTGCCAAACCGATGGTCTCGCTGACATCCGCTAAAAGGCAGAGATGGTCAGAGGTGCTGCCTACCAGAAAAGTCTTTTTGCCGACATGAATCAAGTGAACGGCCTTTCTCGGCCCCAACCGGGCAGTTTCGCCGATTTGGATTGTATGTCCTTTGGTTCCTGTCCATCCGCAGGATAATTTCCGACAGACAAACCAGGCTCCGACTCCGATTAGTACAACCACACCGATCATATAAAAAAACTGCCGGAGCAATTCTGATTGTAACTCAGGAGTGTCTTTTGAGAATGTGGATTCCGCAGAGAGCAAATCGGGGCGGGAAGGCTTTTCCTCTGCGCTGGCCCCGGCCGCCGGCGTGCGGTTGTCGCCCAGGCAGGGACGCAGAAGCACCTGCCCTGCGATAGACAATACCAGCAGAAGACCCAATAACAAAATTCGTTTTTTCAGCATACAAAGTCCTTCCAGAAAGACATTGGAAAGGATATAAGCAAATGGTGTGCCCAAAAGAGAATACCGAAGTTTTTCTGCACTGCGCAGGCCCGGCCCTACCCGCGGTGTCCAGAGGTTGAACGCCATGCCGGCCATGTGTACAAAATCCGTCAATGTTGATGGTGTCACCGGGTTTCGGTCAACACCGTGATCATGATTTGTGTTTCCTTATTAATCAATCCGCTTTGTCCGGCCCAATCGCCGCCCGACCCGGCACCCCAGCAATAGACAGGCCAGGTATTGTCCGGGCCGAGTTGCTGACGAATGAAATCAGCCGTCGCTTCTGCGCGGCGGGCTGAAACCACCCACTGGTGAGCCTCAGGCACATCCGAGGCAAGAGCCAGTACGTAAATGGTTGGTTCCTGATGGGAAAAGCTGATTTTAAACTGCTCACTTAGTTTTTGCAGACTTTGTCGGGCGTGCGAATTTAATTCCCATCCCCCTCTGGTAAACTGAATAGTGGTCGGAAACGACGTTTTTTGCTTTCCGAGGATGTGCGATGGTGAGATTTTCATCATCTGTTCGATATCCATCAGCACCCGTCGCAGCATTTCCGTCTTGGCATCGATTGAACGGTCTTCCGGCTTATCCTCCCCGGCGTCCACACGATAATAAGCTTTAGGGTGTTCCTGGTTTGCCCCGTTTGATTGGCTCATCAACAATCCGGATACCCCGAAATCTGCAATAGCCCGTCGAAACGAGTAGATGCCGACCTCGAATTTATGTTTATCGACCTGAGTCTGAGCCATACTCAGCAGCATCACAAAAAAAGTCAGCAGCAGGGTGATCATATCCGAAAACGTAACAATATACCCCGGCACAGATGGTTTTGGGTCTTCTACGAACTTTTTTCGGCTCATTCGTAAACACTCCTGTCCAGAAGTGTTATCTCAAGTTGACGCTGGGGGTTTTTTTCACGTACCGTGCTGCGTGAAGTCAAACTGAATCGGTTCTTATTCAGTCCTTTTTGATTGACCAGATAATCCATCACAGCCATGGCACGTCGCAGGCCCAGTTCTGAAGTGTCCTCCGGGCCGTTTTCGCTGATAACCACCCGTCCGGCCTGATTCTCCAGAAAAACCGCCAGGGCATCGAGCACTTCACGTCCCTGAGTTGAAATGGCGGTTCCTTTTGCATAAAAGAAACTCTCCGAAGAGATGGAAAAAACTTTAAGATTTCGAAAATCCAGCGCCTTCTTTTCACGCATGAAATTACTGGTTTTCTGTTTTGCGGCCGACGGCGTTTCACTGCCTTCGGTTTGTTTGACTGGTTCGTCACTGTTTAATTTTTTCCAAGCCGATTCTCGTCGATCTTTGGCTGACAACCCGATGGACGGCAGCGCCTGCGCAAACGACTGCCCCAACTGAGGCAGCGTTTCTTTATCAAAGGTTGCAAAACTTAACAGCAGAACAAAAAACGTCAGCAGCAGCGTCATACAGTCGCAAAATGTGACCATCCAGTCCGGACAGCCGCCGGTCTCTTCTTCGGCGGGTTTTCCATTTTGAGCCATCAGATTGTCGCTTTCACTTCTTCCCGATGTGTCGGCGAGATAAACGCCTGCATTTTTTCACGCACAACCGTCGGATTTTCGCCGCGGCTGATCGTACAGATACCCTCTACCGTCATTTCCATCGCCAGTGCTTCTGCCTTCGAGTATATTCCCAGTTTTCCCGCCAGCGGAATAAAGACCAGGTTTGCCAGGATCGCGCCATAAAACGTCGTAATCAGAGCAACGGCCATGCCCGAACCGATATCATCCGGTGAGCTGAGGTTCTGGAGCATCTGTACCAAACCGATCAAAGTTCCGATCATTCCAAATGCCGGCGCCGAAGCGCCCATAAATTCTAATATTTTTTTTCCGCTGGAATGGCGTTCCTGGAGATACTGGATCTCCAGCCCCATCATCCCGCGGATCACATCTTCGTCCTGTCCGTCCACCAGCATTTGAAGACCTTTGACCATAAAGGTATCGTCGGTCTTCCGCATCTGCTCTTCGAGAGCCAGTGCCCCGTCACGCCGGCTGATAGCCGCATAGTTGACCATCTGCTGAATGATCTCATTGGGCCGGCGTACTTTCGTCATGAAGGTCTTCTTGACTACCGTAAAAATGCTTAAAAACTGTTTCAGAGAAAAATGGATCAATACCGAACAGATCATCCCGCCGATAACAATGCACATTGATGGTATATGAACAAAAATAAGCGGACCGCTGCCCATCAGGATGGACACGATGATCACTGAAAATCCAAGGATTAATCCGATGACTGTTGCAATATCCATAAACTCACTCGCCTTCTCGAACCCGTTTTAATTGCAGACTCAGCACGCCGGCGATATCCGGTTGAGTTGACCCGATCTCCCCCAGCAGCTTTCCGGCATAACGGTCATTCATATAGTACAGTATCTTTACTGCATCCTGAAGCTGGTTATTGGCGGCCATGCTCAACATGATCTTCCCGGCCTGTACGGAGTCCATTTTCTCATAGGTCAACGCAAGACGCTGGAAATTGGCCTTTTCGATGCTTTCGATCTCAAGAACGGTTTTGCGGATGCTTTCTTCCTTTTCTTTCAGTGCAGCCAGCGACAGATCCAGTTTTTCACGCAGCATATTCAATCGGTCGATATCTTCCTGGAGACTCTGGCGGGCGATTGCAATGCGGCTGGCTTCCTGATCCAGTTCTTTCTCACGAGCATTATAGTCTGCGATTTTTTCGCGAATGTCATAGATCAGATGTTGAAGCTGACGTTCGCTTATTCCCATGGAGGGCACATTCGTCTCTGAGGCGGTTGCTCCTGACCATGGCGGTGTTTTGGTTGCAGGGTTGCCGGCGGCTTCCGCAGGGAGAGAAGTTGCGGCCTCTACCTGCGAGGCTATGGTTGCAGTGGCATTTTTCTGCTTGATAAACCAACTGACGCCGAAACTGGCTCCGAAGCTCAGCAAGCCCGCACTGATAAGAATCAGAATATGATATTTTTTCATAGTTTTTTTACCTCATTATTAACGGCGGTTATTACCGTATAGGTTCGAGAATTTTCCGCGCGAACGCGGCGTTTGTATTTTCATCCTGACTGATCTGCTCCTGACGATTCGACTCGCACTGGTAGGCGGTCAACGCCTGTGTCCTCAGTCGCTCTAAAGCTTTTCGGAACTTGCGCACTGTCAGGATCGCTTCGATTTTTTCTTTTCGCTTTTGTTCCAGTTCATTCAGTTCGTTCTGAAGGGTTGCGATTCGCGCATCCACCACAGAGACGTATTGCATAAAATGACATTGTTGGTCGAGCCGTTCGGCGGCATCTTTTTGCCGAAGGTCCGCCAGACGGCTTCGCAGCATTGCTTTTTCCATCAGGATGCGACCCCGCAACGCCGCCGTCTGCTCGGTTAATCCCGTCAGCTCGGACCGCAGGGCGTCTTCCTGTTTAATGCGTACATCCAGCAGCCGCTGAAGTCGCCATTTAAATTTTTTCATCGTCGCATGTTCCGCCTACCTGTCTATTACAGCTTGACCGCCGCCTTTACAGGAGCTCCTGTCTTTACAGGGGCTGTTGCTTTTGCAGGCCCTGTTGTTTTTGCAGGAACTGACGTCGCCGGCGAACCGAGCAATTCTTCCCAGGTCCGAACGATTCCCTCAAGCTGCTCTACCGTCTCCGGCAGCGTCATCCGCTGTCGAACAGGCTGTATCAGAAACCGCTGAATCCGTTCGATCAGCGCAATAGATCCGTCAATCCGTTTATTGCTGCCGGGTACAAATGCCCCGATTGTGATTAAGTCTTCAGCATCCATATACGTGGCATAGATTTCGCGCAGAACCTGGGCAGCTTTCCGGTGCAGCGGTGTGGCTACGGTATTCATCAGCCGGCTGACGCTCTGAAGAATATCGATTGCAGGGTAATGTCCTCGGTCCGCAAGCTTGCGTGACAGAACAATATGGCCGTCCAGCAGCGACCGTGCGCTGTCGGCCACCGGGTCATTCAAATCGTCACCCTCTGCCAATACCGTCAGAATTCCTGTGATACTGCCCCGTTCGCTGCATCCGAGTCGTTCGACCAGCTTGGGCAGCAGGGCAAACACACTCGGGCAATATCCCTTGCTTGCCGGGGGTTCGCCCGCTGCAAGACCCACCTCACGCTGTGCCTGTGCAAAACGCGTCAGAGAATCCATCATAAAAAGCACATCTTTGCCCTGATCACGAAAGTACTCAGCAATGGTTGCGGCCACAAATCCCGCCTTGACGCGCTGGATTGCCGCTGCATCTGAAGTGGCTACCACGATTACGCTGCGGGCAAGGCCTTCGGCTCCCAGATCGTTTTCCAGGAATTCTCGCACTTCGCGTCCGCGTTCGCCGACCAGGGCCACGACATTAACATCCGCCGCACTGCCGTTGGCGATTTCGCCTAACAGTACGCTTTTGCCGACCCCGCTGCCCGCAAACACACCGACACGCTGTCCTTTGCCGCAGGTCAGGATACCGTCAATAGCCCGAATACCCAGCGATAGCGGTGCATGAATCATCTTCCGGCTTAATGGGTCGGGGCTTGTATTGGCGATGGTTCGCACGTCATGTCCGCTCAGCGGTCCACGCCCGTCTATCGGATTGCCCAGCCCGTCAAGAACCCGGCCGATAATACGGTTGTCCAATGTCAGGGTTCGCGGACGGTCCAGTGCACTGACCGAATCGCCCGGCCGGATGCCGTCAATCGCATCAAGCGGCAGAAGAATCAGACCGCTTTTGCGAAATCCGATTACTTCAGCCTGAACCTTTCGTCCGTCGCGCAGCCGGATTTGGCAAAGCTGTCCGACGCCGACATTGGGGCCGCTGCTTTCAACAGTCAGCCCGCTGACATGCGTAACGGAGCCTTTGTGCCGGGCCAGCGATACATGTTTAAGCGCCGTATGAAACGGCTCAAAATCCACCATCATAGAGGGCTGCTTGTCGCTCATAGTGTCACATCTGCCTTTAAAAGGGCTTCTCCGATTTGTCGCAGGTGTTCGTCAATCATATATTCGATCATACCCAATTCACTGTCGATGATGCACTCCGCCGGCTTTACCGCCCAGTCGGATGCCAGTTCTGTATTCGGCGGCAGGCTCAGCCCCTGTTCTGCGGCTGCTTTCTCAAATACTTTCAGATCCTCCGGGTTCAGACGGATTGTCATCTGTTTGGCCGGCGGCGCCGATTGCAGTGCGTCTAAAACGATTTTTTCAATTGCATAATTACCGTCAGTCACTTCTTTGGCCAATATTTTAGCCGCGATCTCAAGACTGAGCCGGACAAGGTTTTCCCGATGTGAAGAAAACAGCGTTGTCCGAAGCTCATCCAGTTGCCCAATGGCGTTGCTCATCGCGTCACACAGACGTGCCAATTGTTGGCGGGTCTGCTCCAGTTCCGCTGCGGCGGCTTTGCTGCGGGCCGTTTCCTGGACCGACTGCTCATCCAGAACCTGGATCGAGCGGATGGGGGTCGTAACGTTCAGCAGAATACTTGGTTTCATAGCTTACTCTTCTTCTTCCTCAATGAACTGCAATTCCTCCGCTTCATTGGCCTCACGCAGCGGCTTGGCGACTTCTTCCCGTGCGGCGAAAACGTCTTTCTTGCGGGGTTCGCCCATCAAGGAACTTTCCTCTTCGATCATCTCTTTCATACGTTCGGAAATATTGGACAATATTTTGTCGCGTACGGACGATTCTGCACCGTGCAAAGCCTTGGCCAACACGGTCGGCTCGACATTGCGGAGGGCCTGCTGCAGAGATTTATTTTCGATCTTGATAATATCTTCCCAGGTCACCATCAATGAACGGACCATGGTGGCCGTTTCGCTGTTGCGGCCCTGAATGCCGCTCAGCATCGCATCGCGTTTTTCTTTATCCAGTCCGCTCAAAACGATAGCGACACGCCGCAATGTTTCCTTGGGAGCAGCGTCCTGGATAGGTGTTCCTTCATCGGAATTCATTGCCATCAGCCGTTTGCATACAATTTCCCCGATCCGGCGCATGGTTTTGGTGGAGACGTCGTTGGGCTGGGTCATTCGCCAGATGGTCTGCAGGCTTTTTTCCTGGTTTAGACGCGACAATACATCCGTACTCAGTTTGGACGGCAGTGCCGACAACACCACGGCGATCGCCTGCGGAGGCTCATCTTCCAGCGCCGCGGCCAGATGGATCGGAGATGCTGAATTCAAGGCGATAAAGGGATCTTTCTCGATCATCGCCTGCTTGATCCGCGATTGCATCTCAGCGGCTTTCTCTTTATTGCCTCCGGACCCCTGAAGCAGAGAGTTGACAAAACTTTTAACGTGAAGGGATTGCTGGCTCTGCATTAAATCATTACAGAATTCTCTAGCCACCTGCACTGCCTGATTCTCATCATGATCATGACGGGCATCCAGTTGCGACAACTCCAGTGCGATCTTCTGAATGACGTCCTGCGGCTGACCTTTCAGCAGTTCTGTGGCGGTGGCTGAATCCAGCATTGTCAGCAGTAACGTTGCTTTTTGAATGCCCCGCATTGCCATTTATCGGTCCTCCGCCAGCCATGTTGCAAAGAGCTGACGTACATGTTCAGGATTCTCGCGAAGTTGAGTGGTGATTTGCTGACGAATAACCTCTACGGTCTCATTGCCCCCGCCGGCCGGCAGTAGTCCCGATGCTCCCGCGGCCAGTCCCTTTGCCGTAAGGGTGGCCCCTTCAATCGCCGCCTTACGGCCGGCCCGAGTGAAGATCTTCAGAGCCAGCAAAGCACAAATAGCCATCACGCCCATGGAGGACTGCCGTACGATCTCGATATAACGTTCAAGACTTTCATAACCGAATCCTGCATCTGCCGTCATAGTCGGCATCGGACGGATAAACGGTACATGCTTGACGGTCAGATTTTCTTCCTTCAGGATTTCCGGGCCGATGGCCGTTCGGATAATTTGTTTGACGTCGTTTTCGGTCATGACAAGTTCTGCTGTGCCGCTGTCGGCAGCGCCGCCTTCCTGGCCTCCGTCTTGTACCGGAGCTTTCGGCTTAGTCAGATCGACCACGACCGAGACCGACCACCCTGTGATACGCCCCGGCACGTTTGTCTTGGTTGTCCGGACTTCCGGAAGCATATACTTGCTGGTGGTGGTGCCGCTTTTCTCTGTACTGCCGGGAGTGGAGGCTTGTCCCTCTTCACCGACAATACTTTGCTGTGTTGTCGAAGCCTCATCGACGGTTTCCTCGATTGGAATCCCTTTTTCATAGGTGGTGCTGATGACTGTTTCCTGTGTCATATCCAGCATGGCGTTGCTGATGACCGTTGCCCGCCCGGGACCGAGAACTGTCTCCAGCGAGGCAAGCAGTCGTTCACTCATCTCTTTTTCGACAGAGGATTTGTAGTCTTTATAGGTATTGGCCCCGCCCATGAACGGGTCCTTCTCGTTCCGGTTGCTGAGCATTGCGCCTTGACTGTCGGCGATGGTAACCTGTTCCGGGCCGAGTCCCTCGACGGCACCGGCCACAAGATTGGAGATCGCTGCGATGGTGGCCGGGCTTAGTTTCCAGCCCGGTTTAATGCGGACCATCACCGAAGCGCTGGCTTTCTCGCCCCCGGTTGTAAACATCGTCTGTTCCGGACGTACGATATGGACACGTGCAAACTCGATCCCCTCGAAAACCTGGATCGTTTTAGCCAGTTCCCCTTGCAGGGCACGGTTGTAGTTCATTTTCTGAACCAGCGGGCTGACGCCGATTTTTTCATTATCAAAAATTTCATATCCCGGCTCCCCGCTTTTCGGGATCAGACCGTCGCGTGCCAGCGATGCACGAAGTGTGTAAATTTCGTTGGCCGGGACAAACAGGCTGCGTCCCCCGTTGCGAATTTCATACGGGATGTCTTTTTCGCCGAGTTTTTCGGCAATACGCGAGCACTCGTCAATATCCAGATTCCCGAACAAAAGCCGCATTTCAGGCCGCATGGCCCATTGCGTCAGCAGGGCGCCTGTAATAATGCATGCCAGCACCATTGCCACCAGCAGCGCACGCTGCATCAGGCTGATTTTTTGCCAGACCGCATTGATGTTGTGTAAGAATCCCATATCCTGTCAGCGCCCGGCCGGTGTGTCAGATCTGCATCCGCATCGTTTCTTTATACGCTTCAACCAGCTTGTTACGGACACCCACAAGCATCTTGAAGCTCATATCCGCTTTGGCCATGGTTGCCACGACGGAGTTGACATCCTGCTCTTTCCCGCTGAGCAGATCAACGATGGACGTGTTAGCCTCCTGCTGATCCTGGTTGACGGAATTTAATGATTTTTGGATAGCTTTGGAAAAATCCCCTTGCCCGGCGGCAGTACTGTCGGTGCCGATGCTGTAGCCGGCGCCTCTTGCGCCCTGCACGCCGTTGATGCCTGGATTAAACTGAACCGTCATAACGATATCCTTATCTCAAGAGTTCCAAACTCGATTCAACCATTTTCTGGTAGCGTTTTAATATAGCGGCATTGGCCTGATAAGTACGGCTGGCCAGATTCAAGTTGATCATTTCCGTCGGCCAATCCACATTCGGCATAGCAACATAGCCGTTTTCATCTGCATCCGGATGTCCGGGGTTCAGCACACGCTGAAAATCGCTCATATCTTTAATGACATTGGCCACTTCAACACCGCCGACGCCGTCCTCTTTGGCCTTAAACTCCGCAATCAGCCGCCGGTAAGGCTGCCCGTTGCCGGCATCCGTAGTTTGAATATTGGCGATGTTTGAACCGACCACCTCCATTTGACGGCCAGATGCGCGAAGCCCGGAGACCGCAATATCAATTGCACTGAATGTGCCGGATTCTACTCGCATGAACAGATCCTCTTAATCCTTACTGGACGGTTATAGCCGCAGTTATTTGTTGGTATTTTTTCTTCAGCAGCATCATATACGCGCTGTGCCGGAGCGAATTTTTAACCATTTCCCCGACTTCTGAGTCCAGACTGACATCGCTGCCGTTCTCATTAATGGGGGTGTTGCGGGTCTGATACGTTTCAAAATCGAGACTTTCCGGATTGAACGACTCGCCTTTACCCAGTGCCTTATTGAGGACAGACTCAAAATTAACATCACTGCGTCGATACCCGTTGGTCTGGAGGTTGGCAATGTTGTTGGCGATTGACTGCTGACGCAGACCTTCGGCCTTCATCCCTGTTTCCAGAAGCCCCAATATTTTGGTTTCTTGTATCATACATATCTCTCCGCAAAAACACTATCTCGCAGAGGGATATTAAGCAAGATTCGTGCCAATCTTTAAGGCAGGGGGGTAGGGGATTTTAAAACGCTGTTTTCTGTAAAATAATGAAGGTTGCTGAGGTAAAGTATTATAAAAGGTCGTAGAAGATAAGAATACAGCGTAAGGATTCTGAACATTCTTCCGTTCGCCCGTTCAGACACTGTCCGTCAATCTCCGAAGGGTCTATAGAACGTCCGCCTAAAAGGAAATGACAAACTCTTTTTTACGGGATTTCATCTGCGCCTTGAGGCGGTCAATAATCGAAGAGTGCATCTGCGAAACCCGCGATTCTGATAAGTCCAGAGTCGCCCCGATCTCCTTCATCGTCATCTCTTCATAATAGTAAAGGAATAAAATGAGCTTTTCAGCTCGTGTGAGACCTTTGGAAACGAGGTTTTTCAAATCACGCTTTTGAACTTCTGTAACGGGATTCTGACTTCGCTGATCTTCAAGGATATCAATTTCCCGAATATCTTTCTCGCCGTCACTTTCATTGAACTTATTATTCAGCGATATCAGCCCTATTGCGCTGGCATCACGTTGAAGCCGGTGAAACTCGTCTTTATCAAGTGCCATCTCCTCAGCCAATTCCTGCTCCGTGGGAATACGGCCCAACTGGGCCTCAAGGGTCGAACGGGAACGGTCAAGTTGATGGGCACGGGCACGTACCAGGCGAGGGACCCAGTCCATACTTCGAAGTTCATCCAGAATACTGCCGCGGATACGAGGCGCACAATAGGTTTCAAATTTCACCCCGCGATCCGGATCAAATGCATCAATTGCATCCATCAGGCCGAATATTCCGGCCTGAATCAGATCATCAAGGTCAACCTTGTCCGGAAGTTTCACCCAGATACGTTCCGCTGTATATTTGACGATCTGAAGGTAATGAACCATCAGCGAGTTTCGACACGACTCGGAGTGTGTCTCAAAGAATTCATTCCAGACCTGTTCAATTGAAATCTGGGGAGCTTTCATACGTAAAACCTCCGTGTTTTTAGTAAGGGCGGCATCACCCCGTAATTATGTCCGATAATAACTGACCTCTGTGCCATGTGTTAGTTTCCTAACCTGCAAAAACGCTTTAAAGCAGGTTATATTCGGCACAAATGAGAGGGGACTTTAAAAAAACCAGTTCACAACTTTACGGAAAAATCCGTCCGAACCGGTGTTCTGGCTGATCCCGCGAGTCAGACGTACACTGATTTCTCTCAGCGAGGCGGAAAATGGCGATTTCGGATACGCCAGAACAACCGGCGTCCGCTTTCGCACCGCGCTGATAAGAGACTCATCCCTGCATAGTACGCCCGCTTCATAAACGGGAGTATTTAGAAATCGACTGGCAACATCGGCGATCTGACGATAAATGGTACGTCCTTCACTGACCGATTGAGCCATATTGACCAGTAAGCTGATACGGCCGGCATACGCATTCGAGGCCAGTACCTTGATCATCGCATAAGCATCCGTCATGGCTGTAGGCTCCGGTGTCGTTACCACCAGCGTGTGATCGGCGGCCAGACAAAAACCGACGATACTGGACTGAATGCCGGCCCCCGTATCGATCACAAGATAATCTGAACGCTCTTTTACCGTTTCAAGTGCCTCGATGAGCCGTTGACGCTGAAACGCGTTCAGATTCGCAAGCAGTTCGATTCCCGAACCGCCGCACAGCACCTCAATGCCGCACGGCCCGACATGAACGATCTCCTCAAGACTCCGCTGACCGGATACCACATGCGAAAGATTATAGCGGCTCTGAATGTTCATCACGACATCCAGATTCCCCAAACCCAGATCGGCATCCAGCAGCATTACACGCTCATGTTCGGTAGCAAGGCAAATAGAAAGGTTCGCCGCGATGTTGGTTTTCCCGACACCGCCCTTTCCGCTGGTAATTGCCAGCACCATAGGACCTCGCTGCGGAGGATTGTTCAACGCCGGATGATGCATAGTTCTGTCCCGGTTGTAATCTCTGAATGTTTGCAAAACTCATCTCACGTTGTCTGTCCGGGTCGTACACCGACCTGCGCCGTCGTCCCGATAAGCAGACCAAAATCGAAAATGACCTTATACTGCGCCGCAAATTAAATTGCAAGCGGCTCGAAGGGCGTTTCTAATTTTTTTCTGCTTTGCTGCAGGGATAAACCGAATGACGCTGTTGCTGATGACGCAGCAATTCAGCGGCGATTCGGTTATTCATTAAATTTTCAGAGAGCTTTTGAATCTGTAATTTCAAATAATCACGCACATTTCTGTGCAGTAAATCTTTGGCACTCATATCGCTGACAGGCTGAATCTCAAAGGCCCCGCCCGCATGAAACTGTATGTGATCGCTATCGCAGAACAATAGACGGTCCGACTGAACATGTTCTGTGACCGCTGCTGTCATGCGCTGGGCAAATTCAGCCTCAGGAAGGTCTTGAGGACAGAAATCCTCACGACGATAATCAAAAATATTACGTGTCAATACATCGCGTCTTCGCTCAGTGTAGTCAATAATACGGAGCAGCACTTCCGTAATATTATCGATAGTCGCTGTGTTTGGTTTCATAGTGGTTATCTTTCAATCATCCTCAGACGCAAATAGGGGGGTTACGACATACTTAATGCCCCGGCTTCCCGATTCAGCAATTCACGTATTTCTGAAAGAGTTTTCGTTTTTCGCAGTTCCTGGATACGCCACAGCCGTTCAAAAACAGATTCGTCGTACAACCGGTGGCCTCCCTCTGTCCAGTCCGATTCCTGGATCAGTCCCATCGTCGTGTAGTTATGGATGGTTTGACGGGTAAAGGGGGTATGCTGAACGATTTCGCCAATCCGGAAAAGCTTGGCGGGTACTTTGAAATGCCCATCATGCTGCATCTGCATTGCGTTACCCTTATCCTCTGTTTTGATCATCATATGATCAACGCGTCCAAATTCGTGTTTTAGTCGATTTAACATTTACATTTTATAAAATGTAAATATCGAAAAAAAAATGTCAATCGAAATTCCAAAAGAATTTTAAAAAAAATTACATGAAATAGTTATAGGACCTATTAGAGGTGAGAAACTTTTATTGTTCTTTTGGAACAACAAAATGACAAGCGACGATTTCTTAAGGACTTATCGGCTAACGCCAAGCCGCATTTCAAGAGTATTGTTCACACAGGGAGCGGCATTGATCGTTAGGCTCCCTCCATGATCTTCTGCAATATATTTAGCAAGCGGAATTTCCAGACCGCTTCCTAACATATTGCGGCATCGTTCATAAGGCGTAAACAGTGCCTCGCAGAGGGCTGTATCCAGCACTGGGCCGGAGTCGCAAACGACAATACAAATTTCATCCCCCGAATCTGTAAGCTTAGTTTCTATCGAAACTTGACCGGCGCAATCACCGAGGTTATCAACAGCAGTTACAACCAGATTGGTGACGGCGTCCTTCAGTTTCTCCCCGTCGGCAGTGAGGACGGGAAGTCCCTCCGCAAGCCGGCTTGAAAAATTCACCCCCCGTTTTACAAAAAAGGGTTCTAATGATTTTGACACGGACAGAATGATTTTATTTACATCGCACGGCCCGGGCGTCAGCGGATAACTCTTCGTATATTTGATCAAATCAAGTTGAAACTTCTTGAGCCGCCAGAAGCTCGGTCCAAAAAGCTCCCAGGCCTTCTCAACGCGCTCAGGTTTTCCGGCCTTCAAAGACAGGTCAATGATTTCCGAACACCCCGATAAGACCTGAATGATATTTTTGGCAAGATGGGCAAGATCGGCGACCGCCCGGCCCGCCTCGATCAGGCGCTCCGGGGCGATTTCATCTGACGGCTTTTGTGTTATCGTACTGTCTGTCATATTATAGGACTATAAAGTTGTTAATTGTTCTGTGGCACTCCCTTATACATCGGCTCAAAAGGGGCATAGGGGTAAGCGAAAAATAAAAGCCAGATTCCAGCATAGCAGAATCTGGCTTCGGAGGAGGGTGATGAAAAGCCTGTATAATGGCAATTTCAAAATGCCAATTTATTTTAGTATTGTTATCGAACAAGTATAGTCAAAAACTTTAAAAAAACACCATGGATTTTTTTATACGGCCGGTTGCACCCCATATCGGCAGAGCACAGATGAGCTTCCAGTCTGCAATATGCAAGTTCATTCAAGACGATCAAAAGGGAAAAATTCTCTTGACAAAACCCCTCTTTTTCTTATAATGAGCATAACCATTGAAGTCGCAAGGGAGGCTTCTAGGGGTATGACAATCTGATAAGAAGAGGGAACGATGAAGAAGCTGCTTGTTGCCGCA
>CAZYQN010000007.1:30630-86032 GCA_964649955.1 uncultured Pirellulales bacterium | reverse complement strand
CGTCTGACTCATTAAATTTTCCTGGAACTCCAAGGCGCACGGGGTCTCTCAGTATTTAATGTTACTGCAGACTGTACCTCTGATTTAGGATGTCGCAAGTGCAAGTAACTTGGGAAGCAATAAAACAAAAAGGGAATGACCCAGTGAAAATCTTTAGTATTAAAGTTGAAGCATATTTGATTGTGTTCACATTGATAATAGTAGCGTTGTTTTTTATGTTTAGGGTTAATGGTTGCCATAGGCCAAGGTCATTTTTTGAGGCAATGAACGAACAGCGAAATATTGATATCCGAAAGTGGAATAGATGCGAAATTCTGATTCCAAGAGAAAGCATGAATGTTTTTTTAGGGATTAAACAAAGCCATCCTTTTTTAGCGGAGTTTGACAGAGAAATCATTTTTTGTGATCCACCTTCAAGTGAAATTGATATTCCAATAAATTCGGATACCGGAGGAATGACACAATTGAAAGTGTTTTGGTTCTCTGATGGTAATCAAGCGTACCTGAAACTCTCTGATGCACAGGATGGTTGGTGTGTGATTGATGCAACTGCAAAAAAACTTGCGTTTAGTAGTGTTTTATTAACTGGAAACAGCTTTTTCAATTCAGATTACATGGAGAAAGCTAAGTCTTATGAGAATGTTAGTTGGAAATATATTGGTATGGTCAAATATGATAGACCCGATTATGAAGAGAACCTGGTGTTTGAACCCTATGGGCAGTCACCCATAAAAAATGAAAATCCGAAAGAACAATGATACAATATGTGCTTGGCAAGCCGACGACGAGTGGTGTCTGCAAGATTGACAAGGAAATGTCCAATTGAATCATCAATCACCCATAATCAGTAATCAACAGAAAGCGGCTTATGTGGGAGGCGGAAGCGTCAAGACGGTTTAAATAAAAAAGGCCGGCGGAGGGTATCCGTCGGCCTGTGGTTTTATGCTTGCATCCTGCGGATGCCGAAAGGAGCGTTATTCGTCTTTCTTTTTAGTGCGTTTGGCGGTAGTCTTTTTACGTTCGTCAGCCGCCTTATCGTCGCCGGTGGTTTCTTCAGCAGTCGCTTTCTTGACAGTTTTCTTGGCGGCGGTCTTCTTGATCGGCTTGACCTTTTCCGGCTCGACCTCAGTGATTTGGGCCTTCTCAAGAATCTTCTCGATGCACTTTTGCTCGCGGATCTGTACGATAAACTGGCTCAGTGAACCATCGCGGGCCAGTTCTTCACGCATCCGCTCCGGCCGACGGCCGCGCATCGCCGCAACATAAGCGATATGGCTGTTGATCTCTTCTTCGGTGACTGACACCTCGAGTTTTTCGGCGATCTTGTCCATAATGAAGAAGGTCTTAAGCTGTTCCTGGGCCTGCTGTTCGGATCCGGCCTTAAGCTGATCCATCTGCTCATCGACCTGCTCGCGCGACAGACCCCGCATCAGCAGATTGGAATACTGACGCTGCAGGATCGCCAGCGACTGGCTGGCAACCACCGCCTGCGGCAGATCCAGTTCGATCTTGTCATTCAGATAGGCAAACACCTGCTCGCTCATTGCCGTGCGTGCCTGTTGTTCAGCCTGCTGGCTCATCTGTTCGCGGATCATATCCTTCAGGTCGTTTTCGTCTTTGGCGCCGTACCGCTGTAGAAATTCTTCATTCAGTTCTGCCGGCTCCAGTACTTTGACTTCCTTGACGGTAATTTCGACATCGACCTTCTTGCCGCGATAGTCTTCATTGTAAAATGTTGCGGGTATCTCAACGGTGGTCTTGCGGGTATCGCCGTGCTTGGCGCCTTTCAAAAGCTGGTCAAGGTCCTCCACCGGAATTCCGGCCACAAAGCCCGTCTTGCGGACATAGATTTCGATGTTGTCGCGTTTGTCGTGTTCCGGGCGTCCTTCCGTAACCAGTACGGCATCGGCCACTACCTGATCATCCAGTTCGACTGATTTTTCTTTCGGGGTCCATACACCAGCCCGCTTGCGGAGGTTGGCCAGTTCGGCGTCAACGGCGGCTTCGGTCACTTCAATCTTCGGCTTTTCGACGGGGATGCCGTCCAGTTCGGGCAGTTCGAATTCAGGCCGGATTTCGACCTCGAACTCAAACTTCATCGAGCCGGAGGCGGGCAGCTCAATCTTTTCGTGGTCAATTTCCGGATCCCCCAGGGTATCCAGCTTACTGTCTTTGATCGCCGAATCCGCCGCCTGGACAATCAGTTCCAGCTTGGACTGCTTAGATACGTCCGTGCCGAATCGCTTTTCCAGCAGCCGCATCGGAGCACGGCCTTTGCGGAAACCGGGAACGACGGCCTCTTTACGGAGGTCTTGGTACTTCTTATCGAGAAATTCACGGACTTTTTGCTCCGGAATCTCGATCTCAATTTTCTTTTTGCACGGGCCGGCATCCGAAACGTTCACAACGTTCTTGATTTCGTCCTGCACCTCGGGGGTCGGGTTGTTTTCAGCAGTCATAATACTCTCCTGATAGATTGTTAACGCTTCGATTAAACAAAAACGGCCGCCGCTGCAAAGCGCCGACCGAAGCATCCAAACAAGTCCGAAGACTCTATCAAACGCTGAAGCGACCTGCGCCAGGCTATGCAGCCGATATCTCGCTAAAGCTATGTTCTATTGTTAAGACTCAGTCGCTAAATTTATGCATTATAAATACTTAAATGCGATTTAGTGACCTCATCCAAGAGCGGGTGATCGGACTTGAACCGACGACATTCACGTTGGCAACGTGACGCTCTACCACTGAGCTACACCCGCGAAGGTCTTTGTACTATAATCCTTTACCGAAAAAAAGCAACCCCCCAGCAAAAATATTTTCAAAAAAGCCAATAAAAAAGCCCGCACCTGTCCGGTACGGGCTTTTGACTTCTGTTGCTTTGGAGAACTTAGTTGATTTCTTTTTCGATATGGCCCAGCAGTTCTTCCAGATCAGCCATCGTTGTATCGCCCATATGAGCGATGCGGAAGGTGATATCCTTGAGTTTGTTATACCCATTGCCGAACACCATATTGTACTTCTCCCGCAGAGCCTTGTTGACGGCACTGATGTCAATTTTGCGGGTGTTTTTGAAGGTGGTCAATGTATTCGAAGCATACTTTTCCGGCGGCAGCAGTTCGAAACCCTGTGCCTTGCCCCAGCCGCGGACATAATCGGCCATCTTTTTGTGCCGTGCCCAGACATTTTCCATTCCTTCGGCCAGGAACCGGGTGCATTGATAATGCAGTGCCATGATGTGCGGGATCGACGGCGTTGTCGGGGTCTGATCCTTGGCGGCAGCTTTGGCAAATTCCTGGAAGTCAAAGTAATAGCCGCGTTCCGGAACGGTTTTGCTCTTTTCCATCGCCCGGTTGCTGACGGCGGCAATGGCGAATCCCGGCGGAATTGAAAACGCCTTTTGTACAGATGCAAATGCAACGTCCCAGCCGAGCTTGTCAAAATGCAGCGGCAACCCCACCACACCGCTGACGGTGTCGGCAAAGACCAATACGTCCGGATACTTGGACTTCATCAGTTCGCTGATTTCATAAATCGGATTGGTCAGCCCGGTGCTGGTTTCGTTATGCACCAGCGTCAGGATCGGATATTTGCCGGTTGACATTTTCTTGTCAATCAGTTCCGGCGTAATCGGCTGACCCCATTCAACCTTCAGTTCTTCAACCTGACGTCCGCAGGCGCGGGCAACATCGGCAAACTTGTCGCTGAATGCGCCGCACATGGTGCAAAGAACGACTTCGTCTTTCTTTACGCAGTTACGAATGCAGGCTTCCCATATCCCGGAGGCGGATGATGTACTCAGGAAAATATTCTGCTCGGTGAAGAGCATTTTTTTGAGCATTGTAACCACTTCGCCGTGCAGCATTGAATAATCTTTGAGGCGATGGCCCAGCGTCGGACGCGCCAGTTGCTGCAGGACTTCCGGCAGGACATGCACCGGACCGGGGATAAACAATTTAGGCGGGTTTTTCCAGTCAATCATCGTGAACACTCCTGAAATTTGGGGTTAATAAGTTTTGGTTCAATCGGTTGAATCGGAAGTTTGTTGATGGTCACGCCGGAGAAGAGTTTCGGGTAAAAGAACGTGGACTTCTGCGGCATTTTTTCACCTACTGCTGCAATTGCCTGCACCTGTTCGATGCGGGTCGGATTAACAAAGAACACTGCTTCGGCCTTGCCGGCGTCAATGCGTGCGATGGACTTATCAATGGCATTGCCCAGGTCTTTGATGTAATCGATGTGACTTTGCGATGCCAGTTTTTTATCGCAGATGCCCATGTGCTGTTCAAGAATCAGCATATGGAGTACATTTACATCGAGTCCCCGGGCGGCCTGGCTGACTGTCGGCGCCGCCTGCTTCATTGCGTCAGCGGATTTGAGCCGGAGGGTATAGAAGGCATTATTGCGGGCGTACAGGCCAAAAATGTTTTTGCCGGCCTGACCTTCCTGGACCATTTGATCGAACATGGCCGTACGGGCGGCTTGCTTTTCCTGCGGTGTCGCAAATGTAAACGTAGTGATCTCGAAATCTGAGGCTAAATTTTCCAGAAGTTTTTTGGTGTCAAACTCCGGCATATTGACGATCATCCGGTGTGTCGGCTGAATGACCAGGCCCGGATTACGCGTGTTGATAAACGTCATCATCAGGTATTGCGCTTCGTCACGTCCCGTCTCAGCCCAGTAGTTCAGCGCTGTTTCATAGCGGTGGTGGCCGTCGGCGATGATGGTGGACTTGTCCTGCATCGAGGTTCTGAATTGTTCAATCACCGCCGTATCGGTTATGCTGTAAATGCGATGACGAACGTTCTCGGGGTCGGTATAGTCCAGAACCGGCGACATCTTACGAACTGCATCAAAAATCTGCCGGTCGGTGTTGGCCGGGTCGTCATACAACATAAAAATCTGGCCGAATTGGGCGGCGGTTGCCCGCGTTAGGTTCAGCCGGTCGGCCTTCGGGCCTTCGAGCGTTTTTTCATGTGCTTTCACGCCTTTGCCGAACGGTTCGATCTTCCCCAAAGCGATGATGCCGCTTCGTTCATAGGAATGTCCGGCAATCTGGAAATCCTGAACATAGGCATAAATCGCAGGGGTGGTATCTTGTTTCAGCGCGCCATTGTCGACCGCCTTTTCAAGATAGTCGTGGGCACGGGTGTAGACATTGTTGGCCGTGTCGTCGTTTCCTGCTGCCTTGCCGCGGATGGCCCGCACAATATTCCAGACATTTCGCTGATACAACTCGTCCTGCTGGTGTTCATCGATCACATCATACGGCGGGGCAATGCAGGTTCCCGAATCGCCCACAACAGTACTGTTAAACCGATACGCTTTAAAGGGTATTATATCCATAATTCAAGAGTTCTAAAGTCATAATAAGTGATTTATTGTGCCATAAGTAACAACAAATAAACTCTTTGGCACAAACGAATTGGTACTATATCAAATATAAAGCAGTTTTCAAACAAAATACAGCAGGATTTTGAAAAACTTAGGTCTCAGTCAGCAATCTTTTTTCAGGAAAGAATTTACGGATTATATATAGCCTGATAAAATATAAGACGCAATGAAAAAACAATCGGGACTAACTTTTATGGCAAAGCAGGAATGGACCAATTATCAAAAAAAGGTGATTTCTCGTTATTATGAGAATCTGGATACGATTACCCTGACCAAATTACAGGAATTGGTGACGGAGTTGTATTTGGCCGAGACGGAAACGCAGTCGGAGCGGCTTTGGAAGCGGGTTGAAAAGGCTTTAGTTAAAATGAAAGTCAGCCCGGCCATAGTGTCTCATCTTTTAGAAAAAAAAGATGTGCGAATCCTGGCCGAGAATCTCACCGACTGGCTTAAGAATAGAAAATAAAAAAGGTTCAGCCTGTAAAAGGCTGAACCTTGAAATAACCTGAAGGAGTTTCTTCTATCGAACTTCAAGCGTAACGATGCTTTTTGCGGGCAGGGTGACCCTGAGTGTGCCGTCTTTTAATTCTGCTGCATTAAATGGGGCAGGCTTTACAGCATCCGCTTTTTCAAACGTGTTGTGTGCATTCATCGCATCGGCGGTCAGTACACGGCCGGAGACTTTCGTTGCCGTCATCCCTTCAAGGCTGCATTCCAGTTCCGCGGGCACCGTCGGATCGAGATTGCATAGGGTAATAGTGACTGTGCCATCCTTGGATTTGGAAGCGGATACATTCAATGCCGGAAGCTTCTGACCGTTATTTTCATACACATTGCAGGTCAGGTCGCTGGGGAGCAACGTTGCGCCCTGATGTCCCTTGTACATTTCGAAGACATGGTAGGTCGGAGTCAAAAACATCTGTTTGCCCTGCGTATGAACCATTGCCTGCAGGACGTTTATCGTCTGGGCGATATTGGCCATCTTGACGCGCTGGCAATATTCGTTGAAGATGTTCAGGAAAATCCCCGCCGAAAGGGCGTCCCGCAGCGTATTTTGCTGTACCAGAAATCCCGGATTACTGCCGGGGGCCGGATTCCACCAAGTTCCCCATTCATCGACAAACAGGCCGATACGCTTGCGCGAATCGTGTTTATCCATCACTTCGATCTGGCGTTTGAGCAGTTGTTCACAATCCAGCGATTTTTTCATCAGATCGAACCATTGGGCGGAGTTGAATTCAATCGCATCGCCTTTGTTGCCCCAATTACCCGTGAAGACATAGTAGTGCAGGCTAATGGCGTCCATCTGGCCGCCGGCTCGACCCAGCAATACATCCATCCAGTGAGTGTTGGAATCGCCCGGTCCGCAGGCAATCTTGACGATGCGGTTACCGGAGTAATTGCGGACATAGGTCTGATAGCGTTTGTATTGATCAGCGTAAAATTCCGCAGTCATATTGCCGCCGCAGCCCCAGTTTTCGTTGCCGACGCCGAAATATTTGACTTTCCAGGGTTTGTCCCGGCCATTTTTTCGGCGAAGGTTGGCCATCGTGCTGTCGCTGTCGGAGGTCATATACTCGACCCAATCCTGCATTTCCTGAACGGTTCCTGAGCCGACGTTGCCTGCCACATAGGCTTCCGTTCCAAGCAGTTCACACAGATTCAGAAATTCGTGTGTACCGAACGAATTGTCTTCGGTGACCATGCCCCAATGCGTGTTGACCATTTTAGGACGCTGATCGCGCGGGCCGATGCCGTCCTTCCAATGGTACTCGTCGGCGAAGCATCCGCCCGGCCACCGCAGGACGGGGATGTTGAGGGCTTTGAGGGCGTCGACGATATCTTTGCGATAGCCGTTGATGTTCGGGATGTCGGAGTTTTCGCCAACCCAGATGCCGTCATAGATGCAGCGGCCCAAGTGTTCGGCGAAATGGCCGTAGATTTCGGGGTTAATGGTTAATTTTCCCTGGTCGGCGCGAATGACCAGCTTGTTGACCCCTTCAGTTTCCTGAAACGTGGTGGCGGCCCAGAGGGGAGAGCAAAGGAATAGGAAAGTGAACAATAAACATCTGAATCTCATGGTTTTTCTCCTAAAAAGAGTTAATTTGAACTATCAAAGTGTAGGGCATCTATGCGGGGCTGTCAAACTCAAAATACGTCAAAAATGATAATATTATTACCAAAACGCGAATCTATCTGTTTGGGGAAAAACAAAAATTCGCAAAAATCCCAAAGATATACTTTTCTGCTGCTGAGATTTGGACGAAGTAAAGGTGTAAAAAAGCCGATTCTTGCCAGGGCATAAAGGGCCTGTTTGAAACGGAAAATGATACAACTTTTTAATATCAGTCTGGATTAAGACGGAGATTAGAGCCATGTTCGATTTTTTTGGATTTAAAAAGAAGCCCCAGAAGATTAAAGTACTGGTTGTCGATGATGAACCGAATATCGTTCAGACACTCAAGGACCGCCTTGAAATGAATGATTACCAGGTCTTTACTGCGCATAACGGCAATGACGGCCTGAAAACGGCACAGGAACAGTCGCCGGATGTGATTTTACTGGACGTAATCATGCCGCAAATGGACGGCCACGAAATGCTCGAAAAGCTCCGCCAGCAGGAGTGGGGTAAAACCATTTCGGTGATCATGCTGACCGCCCGCAGCCAGGCCCAGGATATCGCCCGGGCACGTGCCTGTGGTATTGAGGACTACATCATCAAGCCGTTTGATCTGAGCGAACTGCTCGAAAAAATCGAAAGCATTATCGAACACCGCAAAACACTTCTGGGTGCAACCGCCTGATTAAAGTCCGATTGCGAAACATTAAACGATAAAAAGAGACATTTACGAGGCCTCAACGGGGCCTCTTTTTTTAACACTCACCTGTGATTATCGGATATCGCCCCAGTTAACCGGCTGGTTATTAATAGAGGTTATCTGAGTTCGCCGGATGTGCCATTGTTTCGGGGACGCTTTGATAAATTCAAGTCTTATCGATATATAAAATATACTGCCCATCATTGCGTATCGACTGTCGGAATTCAGGTGTACAACCGCATCAATTTCTACTTCAGCCTGTTTGTCTGTAAAGGTTAAGCGAATATCCTGAAACGGAACTTTTTCAATTGAGGCACCGTTTGCCATTTGTTCCGCTGAGGCGATAAGCTGCTCTTTGCTGCGGTGAAAACCGTCGTCATAGTCGGGGCTTATTGACTCGCTGAATAATCGGACATTGTTTGTCAGAACGCCGGTTCTGCATGACCGGATGATGGTATGAATTTGTTCTTTGTCCGTTTGGACCGCATAATCCATCGCTATTCCTATTGCCGCCAAAAACAGGGGAACAAGAAGAGGGCGGTATCCCCATGCGGGTCTGGCCTGCCGGATGATCGCCACCGGGATAATTGACAAAAGCGCTGCTGTCAGCAACAGCCACGGATTATCAAATATCTCAATCATTGTTTCGGTGACTCCTGCTGGGGTGCCAAACGAAGTTCCATTGCGCTGAGCAGTTCGTTGGCGATCCGGTCTGTCAGATCTTTGCGAAGCGCCGTAACCGTAATATAGCCGGCTTCGAGTGCGGTGGTGTCGGTCCAGTAATCTCTGTGGCCGTCGCGATGGGAGCCGCCGGTGAGCCGGTACACTGCCTGGCCGTTATCCTGGCGGCTGTCATAGGATTCATCGAAGCCGCTGGTCGATTGGGGTACGACCAGTATGCCTTTGGGGGTACTTTCGGAAAGCTGCGGGATATTCACGTTTACTACGTTTCCGGGGGCAAGTTCTTTAAGCTGATTGACCGTCTGGAAGGCGTAGTCGGCGGCAAGTTCCAAGTCAAACGGTTCATCCATCGCGGCACTGACGGCAATAGCGGGCAGGTTATAAAAAGCCGCTTCGATGGCGCCTGCAACCGTGCCCGAGTAGAAAACATTAATGCCGACGTTGGCGCCGTGGTTCATGCCGGAGACAACAAGATCAATTTTGTTTTTAGGTCCGATGAGTTCATTAAGGGCCAGCTTGACGCAATCGGCAGGAGAGCCGTCTACACTATAGCCGGCAAATTTTCCCATGATATCGACATACTCACAGGTAATTTCGCTGAGGGTAATGCTGTGGCCGGCGCCCGAGCGAACATCTGAAGGGGCGGCCACAGTGACTTTTCCCATCTGTGTAAGACGCTTATAAATCGCTGCAAGTCCCGGTGCGAAAATCCCGTCATCATTCGTTAAAAGAATGTGCATCGTATCGTCCTGAATGTAACCATACATTTTGTTTAGAGATACTGTAACCGGAAGGGCCGTTTTTGTCAATTGACCCTTTGGGTATTATGATTATAATGCTTACTATGAATGAATGGACCGGACAGAATACATTGGCGTTTGCGGTGATGAGCCGGCAGGCGGCCCAGGCATTTGATGCGTATGCGATCCAGACGCTGGGTATCCCCGGAGTTGTTTTAATGGAAAATGCCGGCAGGGGAGTCGTGGAGGTGCTTGTCGGCCCGCTGGGTCTGAATCCACTCAAACGAAGCGTTGTTTTCTGCGGAGCAGGCAATAACGGCGGTGACGGCTTTGTGATCGCCCGTCATCTGATTAATCACGGTATTGCTGTTCAAGTCGTCCTTTGTACCGATCCGTCCCGTTTACGGGGCGATGCTCAAATCAATTATGAAATTTGTTGCCGGATGCATATTCCGATGGCTGTGCTGGATGTTGAGAGTTCCGAATTGCTCGTGAAGGTACGATCTTTGGTTATCGGGTGTGATGTCATTGTCGATGCGATTTTTGGAACCGGTCTTAAGGGGGAACTGACCGAGCCGTTTGTCCGGTTGATCAGTTGTCTGAATGCACAAAACATTCCTATTGCTGCAGTCGATATTCCTTCGGGGCTGGAGTGTGATACAGGGCTGCCGCTGCCGGTCAGCATTGAGGCGATCGCCACTATAACCTTCGGGGGCCTTAAGCAGGGGTTTGTTCAAGCACCCCAATCCCGCAAGGCAACCGGACGGGTTTTTGTCGCTTCCATCGGCGCAGAACCCTCCGCAAGCGCATAAAAAAGGCAGGCTCAATACCTGCCTTAATCGTTTGTCACAAATATTTACTTATTAGATGTCAGTTTTGCGGCCAGTGTATCATATCCGATCAGATACATAAATTGCTTCTGACTGAATACGGGAACCCGCAGGCTTCCTGCTTTTGTCAAAAATTTGTTGTATACTTCTGACTTCTGCCGGGCCGTTTCATACCGCTGGAACGCCGTGGGGTCTGCATCCAGATCATCCTGTGTTGGACGTATCGGAATGACGGGTTCAATCCCGACAACAACAAAATCTGTGTCGATCGTGATGTCGTCTACAATTTTACCGCCCCAACGTTCAATCAATTCTTTAATCTGTGCGTTTCCGTCCGGGTCGATTCTGCCGTCCTGATTGATGTCAAAGTCTCCGATAACCACAAATTGATTGCTTGATTTTGAATCCCAAATCAGGTTTACGACCAAGTCGTCGGGTACGATGGGATTGCGTTTGTCCGAGCGGATGATGCGGGCGACACTGACCTGCTGGCCGACCTGGAAAACTTCAATTTCAGCTTTACCCTGTCCGTCTTCGGGAATCGGAGCATTGTTTTGGTAGATCGCAAAGGTCAATCCGCGATAGACGTGGTCTTTGGTTCCCACATCAAGTGTGACCAGCCCGTTCTGCAAGTCAACGCGAACGATACGAGCATCCGGTTTGAATGCGGCGACCTTGACGTCGGGTTTTGGCTTGATCGCTTCCAGTTTGGCTATCGCATCCTGAAGCATTACTTCTGTTTCCTTCATCTTTCGCTCTGTTTCCTGCAGGTCCAACTGCCCCTGACGCAGGCGGGCCTGTTCATTTTCAAGGCGTTCACGATACGATAGAATTTCTTCCTCTTTTGCCTTGTTTATCTGCTGCTGAAGGATATCAAACTGATTCCGGATGTCATTGGCAAGTGTCTGTGAGGTTCCCAGTTCTGTCAGAAACAAATCCTGTTGTTGACGCAAATGGAGCTTCGATTCGTCCATATCTCCCTCAAGTGCATAATAGGCATCCTGCATCTGCTGCATCTGGGTGCGTGCTGCATCCAGTTTCTGCTTGAGGTCGTTAATCGTGTTCAGCAATGCAACCCCGTCTGGTCCGTAGGCGGGATTGGCATCCGGCCCGAGGGCTTCCAGCGTGGTATTGATCTGCATAATGGCTTCATTGACCTTAACATCGGCGGGAATCTCTTCCGAGGCATCTTGTCCGGTCACTGCCCGATAGAGCTTGTCTACCAGCCCCTGCATGGTGGCCAGATAACTCTTTCCGGATTCCGGCTTGCCGACGATGCGACTAAGCGTTGCCTGCTCGCGATCCGAGGCGATTTTTGCGACATCGGCACGGTTTGTCACGTGCAGTGTGCGATATTCCTCGGACTTGACATAAAACACGACCGCACAGACTGATGCGATTACGAACAGTCCCACAAACGTGATCAGCGAATACAGCATTGCGTTGCTTTGCGACCCTCTGACTGCCATAAACCTCTACTCCTACAAAACTGCGAGTTATATGAATACAATTAGTCCGACCCAAAAAGCCCGTTTCAGGGCAGAAACAGCAGTGTAGTATGCGGACAAACCTGTGGTCCGTCAACAAAAAACATTTTGGAAAAGCCGCTTTTTAATACAGTTACCGCAATATTTTTGAAAAAAAACATTTTTCTTTCCGGAAATCTGCGTTTTGCGGCGGACGGGCACTGTCCTGGCAGGAATGTACTTGCTCTTTTATTCGATTGTGGTCTAATAGGGCGATTGGATACGAGATAATTCGTGTCCGGCTAAAGACTTGGAACCCTCCGGGTGGCGGTTTCAGGATTTCGAAAATACTATTACTCCGTAAGGATAAAGGAATGAAACGTAATGCTGCGCCCTCGCAGGGCCGAAAGCCGATTCGTTTACAAAAAATTTTGGCAGCTTCCGGCATCGATTCCCGCCGTAAGTGTGAAGAACTGATCCTTGACGGGTCAGTGATGGTTAACGGCGAGGTTATCAATTCTCTGCCGGCCTTTGCGGATCCCGAAAAGGACGATATTCGCGTCAACGGGCGTCGCATTCGGGCCGAAGAAAAGGTTTATTTCCTGTTGAATAAGCCCAAGAATGTCATTTGTACCAGCCGTGATCCCCAGGGCCGTCCCAAGGCAGTCGATTTGGCCCCGTGCAAAGAGCGGGTATTCTGTGTCGGGCGATTGGATGCCGACACTACAGGTCTGATTCTGATGACCAATGATTCTGAATTGGCCAATCGGCTGACCCATCCCCGCTACGAACTCCCCAAAACGTATGAGGTCAAAGTTCGCGGGCGTATGGAGGGCGAAGACATTGAGAAACTTAAAAAAGGCGTCTGGCTGGCCGAAGGCAAAACAGAGCCGGCTGCCATCAAGGTTCTCCGGCGTACCAATCTGGAGACCCTTATCGAAATCTCAATTCGACAGGGGCTGAACCGGCAGCTTCGTCGTGCCTTTGCCCGTGTCGGCTATAAGGTCAAATCTCTTACACGTACCTGTATCGGCAGTATTGAACTGAAGGGGATTGCACAGGGACAGTGTAAAATGCTCACGCCGGCTCAACTGAATTATCTCCGTCGAGCCACCGGGCTTAAATGAGAATTGTGTTTGTTCATTGAGCACATGGACATCCTAAGGACGGGTCATTTTATTTTACTGATCATATAAGCGGCAAAAACACTGATAATCATCAGGTAATCAAGGTCGGGCAGGCTGTAATGCGGATGCTCTGTAGAATTTTCAAGGTAGATGATTCCATAGCTGTCCTTGCCGAGCATGATGGGACAAATCAAAACAGAGCGGATACCGCGAGCGGTAATCTGGCGGGGCAGTTGGTGAATCAGCAGATAGTGATTTTTTTCGGCGGCTTCGGCCAGGCTTTTCGGCACGGCTAAGTCGACCCGTTCGACGGTTTCGGTAGTAAGTTTCCGTCCGCCCTGAATTTCCATCGGGCCGGTCGGCTGTGACCGCATCGATACCCAAACGTTCAATGCGTTGAATTGACGGAACAAGATATCCATCAGTGCTTTGTAAATCATATCGAGGGTTTTGTTGCTGCCGAGGACAATCAGGGCTTCGTGGTATTTGTGGATATGTTTGGCGGGGAAGCGAATCGGCGGGGCATCGGCGGCGTCGACCTTACGATCAACGGTGTGCAGGTCACGACGAATCCGATCTTCCCCGGTCAGGGTGTCTTCCATATTCATCCGCCGTTCCTGGTCTTCGTCCTCTTCGAGACTGACGCGGATTGTAAAATCGGCGATTCGAACGATATCGTTGTGTTTGAGTTCCGCTTTATGAATGGCCTGATCGTTCAGGTAGGTCTTGTTGGAGGAACCGAGGTCTTCGATGATCCAGTCCCCGTCTTTGGTCGTGTAAAATACGGAATGCTGTCGTGATACCGCCTTGTCAGGCAAAAAGACCTGGCTGCCCATTTGGCGTCCGACGTAAATCGGCCCGCGGTCGAACTTCAGTTCGTTGACGCTGCTGGCGCCTAAGCTCACAAAAAGCCGCATAAGTACCTCCTGTTGGCTTCTGTTTGCCCCCATTTATATCATAGCCCATCAAAGCCTGTTTGTCAAAGGATGTTTTAGGCGGAGTGGAACAGAATCAGCGTTTTTTACTTGAAATAGGTCATTTTAGCGAGTAAAGTAACGATTCCGGCCAGGCTCGTTGAAGACAGGCCTGTATTTATAGCCCGGAGGAGTGACCGAGCGGCTTAAGGTGACGGTCTTGAAAACCGTTGTATCGAAAGGTACCGGGGGTTCGAATCCCTCCTCCTCCGCTTTTTTTCTTTGGGGGTGACTTTGTTTTTTGTGTAACAAAATAAGGGCCAGCCGGAGCATTACTCCGGCGGCCCTTTTATCTTGCGCTAAGACTTTTAAACCATTGCGATTACAGGCTCTGACGGCGACGCAGGAGGGCTAAGCCGCCCATTCCCAGAAGAACCATGGTCACCGGTTCGGGAACATCAAAGAACTGAATATCTGCAATCTGCATCGAGTTGAATTGTGATGGTGGATTTTCAATATTATTTCCGTTAAGGCTTGTGAATACCATTTTATATGAGGTATAGTAAGCGTTGTTATCAACGGCAACTATGTCTCCTGCTGTCTTGCGTTCGGAAGGTAATGATAAATCACCCGAATCAATCAGTACCCAGTTCTCTCCGCCGAGTCCGTCACTGTCTTTACCACTGAGAATCGCATCATTGGTGCCATAGAGTGCCCATGATGCCGGGTCGCGTAGATCCCAGTCATTGGCAGTCGTAATCTGGAAGCCTCTGACAACACTTGCACCTTTGGAGGGTGTTACGATAAAGCCAGCGTTTGCTTTTCCGAAGTTCAGATACTTGGTATCAGGATTGCCGTCAAGAATATTGGCAGGACCTTCCGCGGTCGGATAGCGACTGTCCCAGTTTCCCGGCTGGATGGCCAGAATTGAATCTGACGTTCCGAGGAAGCTTAAACCTGTTCCGTCCGATGTTTGGTAAAACGCTACGTCTGCGACTTGCATAAGTGTTTGGTTATTATTCTTCAGGTCTGTGTATATCATCTTATACGATGAATACAGCGTGGTGTTGTTGACCGTTACAACGGGGCCAAGTGTGTACCGGGCATCCGGCAATGCCACAGAACCGGAATCGATCAGCGTCCAGGTTTCCGATAGCCCTGTGCTATTGTCTGAACTGGTGATGGCATCATTTGTCCCATAGACCGCCCATGCTATCGGATCCCGTCTGGCATCGTCATTGGCTGTTGTAATGGTAAAGCTCTGCAGGATTCCAGATGAATAAGGGGTGACGATGAAGCCGGTGTTTCTTCCGGCGAAATTCAGATACTTAGTATTCGTGTCACCGTCCAGTGCTTTAATCGGCGCTTCATTTGCCGGATATGAACTGTTCGACCCTGCAATCCAGCCGTCAGCGTCAATCCCGATGATCGTATCGCCGGGTGAAAGAATGGTATCACCATAGCTACAGGCGGCCATTAACAACAGACATACAGACATGACACATTTGATGTTTTTCATGTTACCCTACCTCCGAAGTTTAGTTTTCACTCATCCTTGTCTTTTATTGTGATGCGGACACCCTTCCGCATCCTTAAACGACTCTCCAGCATTATATTATGAGAATAGCCCTGTATTGTCAAGGCCCAGAGCTATAAAGTTATGTAATTATTAAATATGGACTCCGAGGGTATAGATTTTTGTGTCAGATGGCCTTGGCTGTTTGTGGAAAGGACATTTCTGAGAAAATTTTCAACTATTTATAGTTAAACGGTTTGTGTTAATATCGTACACCCCTTCCATCACCATTTTTTTTGTCTTTATCTGAGCAGGCTATATCACAGGCCGGTATGCAAATCCGGAGACACCCTTGATTCGGTAAAATTTATTGACCAGACTTAGGCAGGATTCCGGTGTATCTATGCCAGATACAAGTCCAGTTCGGAAGGCGTTACAGCCACAGCGGTATTGGCCTCCAAGGGAGCCGGACGCCGCGGAGTGCTGCAGACACGAACGGAAAAGTCCGCTGTCTCGTCAATGGTCTCAAAGCCTACCACCACTGCATTGACACAGCCGAGATTCAGTACAAAATCAATTGAATGGTTGCGCTGCTCATCGCTGGTGCGAAATTTTCCTTCTCCCACGATCTTCATTCCAATGACGCCTTTGCCGTTGGCATGTGCTTTCTGCAGGACGGGAACCACTTTATCGGGGGTATCATCCATCGATTGGCCGTAAGGATTGATGCGGGCGTGAATGCAATCCACCCAAGGGTGTTCGGCGGCGGCATCCAGAGCGGCCAGCGAATGGCAGGATACGCCGTGGGTGCGAATAAGGCCTTTTTTCTTGAGCGACTCCATAATGTTCATCTGGGTTTCCATCCGGGTTGTCCAATCCGGTGCAGTCATACAATGAATTTGTACGATGTCAATGTAATCGGTTTTCAGCTCCTTAAGGAATCGTTCCACCACAACATCCGCATCAGGGCGTTCCGACTCGGGGATTCCGCGGGGGAGAAACCATATTTTTGAGATAATCGTATATTTTTCACGGGGTACATCCTGCAAGGCATTGGCAATGAAGGGATGCGAGCCATAAAGATCGGCGCAATCGAGCAGGGTAATGCCTCTGTCCATACAGTCGCGCAGGAGTGCAGTGAAATGCTCCTGGCCGGCGCGCGTCTGATTTGATTCCCGGTTGGAGCCTCGCATTCCTGTGCCTATCCCCACGCGGGAAACTTTCAGTCCGGTTTTGCCCAGTGAGACAATCTCTCCCGGAGTGAAATGCGCCGGGGTTTTGGGGGCGGGTTGTTCCGGGGTGCAGCCGAGAAGGGCAGTTCCAAGCCCGGCCAGCGAGCTTTGAATAAACTGACGACGTCCGATTGTCATTGTCATTTCTCCGAATTTTGTAAGTATGTTGTAATTACTATATCGTTTTTGTCTTTACGCTGCAAGCATGAAGGCGTTCACTGTGAGGAAAAGAATGAGTTCATCTCATAATCAATCAATCAATTTTGTGGTGAAATATGTATCTTTTTGTCAGACAAATACACATTCTTAATAGAAGATAAATGCACTGCAACATAGCGCAACTGCGCGCAACATGACACAACTGCGCGCAACTGGTATGAAACTGAGCGCAAGTGTGAGGCAACTTGACGCAACTTGCTATCTTCCGAGCATAATATCGCGGTATTTACCACTGAAAACGCGGAAAGACACTGAAATTAGTTCTTAGTTCGTAGTTTGTAGGTTTTTGACGGGATTAACGGGATCAACAGGAAAGAATTGACTATTGTCGATTGACGAATGACGATTTAGGGTAGAATCAGATGGACATATCGGACAAGATTGGCCTGTTCTGTGTAGGACGGACAGCGATTTTTTACTGGGTTTTTCTTCTTTTGTTGTCAAATAGCCCTGCGGAGAATGGATTCTCCATACAGGGGGATATTGTACTGTAACGTATTATGATTTGCAACTATATAGTTCAGGCCTTTGGACTTTAAAAGAGCCAGACATCCGGTAAGATATATGAGTGTTTTTGTCCGGAATCGGGATTGATTTTTTCTTGCAATTGAGCCGGTATGAGGGATAATCCGTAATACTAATAGATGTCGTTGTGCGGCTGATATTTGAGCAGCTTACTGTTATACGGCGTCTTTTATTGGATAATGAAAGGGCCGTGGTATGGCTGATATTAAATTTGATGTACACCGCTGTAAAGGATGCGGGTTATGTGTGATTTTTTGTCCGTGCGGGAATATCCGGATGTCGGAAGTTCTTAATGACCAGGGGCAACCTTACCCCGAGCTGATCGATTCGGGTCGGTGTACTGGATGCGGGCAGTGTTTCAGAATGTGTCCTGATACGGCAATCGAGATCAATCGAAATCAAACTGCAAAGAAATAAGATGGGACAAAAAGTTCTTTTAAAAGGCAATGAGGCGATGTGCGAGGCCGCCGTGCAGGCGGGATGCACGTTTTTTGCAGGTTATCCAATCACACCACAAAACGAAGTGCCGGAGTATATGTCCTGGCGTTTACCGCAGGCAGGCGGTGTGTTTGTGCAGGCCGAAAGCGAGATCGCGGCAATCAATATGCTCTTCGGCGCATCGGCGGCGGGAGCACGGTGTATGACCAGTTCGTCTTCGCCGGGGATCAGTCTTAAACAGGAAGGAATCAGTTATATTGCGGCGGCGGAACTGCCGTGTGTGATCGCCAATGTACAGCGGGGCGGGCCGGGGCTGGGTAATATCCGTGCTTCACAAGGGGATTATTTTCAGGCCGTCAAAGGGGGCGGTCACGGGGATTACCGTTTGATCGTGCTGGGGCCGGCGTATGTGCAGGAATTGTATAATCTGACGATGCAGGCGTTTGACCTGGCGGATTTATATCGGAATCCGGTCATGATTCTCGGTGACGGTATTGTCGGACAGATCGCCGAGCCTTTGGAGGTAACACCTTATAAGCCATCTGCTTGTCTTCCGGAAAAAGATTTCGTCCTGACCGGTTGTGCGGGGCGTAAACCGCGGGTTGTCAAGACTCTAATTTTAAATCCCGCTGACGGGCTGGTTGAGCATAATGATCATTTGCAGGAGAAATATCGGCGTATCGAGCAGGAGCTGTCGTTGTGTGAAGAATACGAAACAGAGGATGCGGAGATTATTGTTGCGGCCTACGGCATTTCCGGCCGCATCGCCAAGGGAGCGGTGCGGCGGGCACGGCAAAAGGGGATTAAGGCCGGGCTAATCCGTCCGATTACACTATGGCCGTTTCCCAAAGCTCCGTTTGTACGAGCCGCTGAGACGGCGGAAAAGATGCTTGTGGTTGAAATGAGCTGCGGGCAGTTCATTGAAGATGTCAAGCTGGCGACCGAGTGTGCCGTGCCGGTGGAGTTTTACGGCAAGGGGGGCGGCTGGTATCCGATGGATACGGATATTTTGGCGATCATTGAATCGATGCAGACGCAGCGGACTGCTGGGGGTCCTGCGCGAAAGGCTTAATCATGGCGATATTCACACGTCCTGACACATTAAAAGAAAAACAGACGCATTACTGTCCCGGCTGCGGACACGGCATTGCGCATCGACTGCTTGCCGAGGTGATCGATGAGCTTGGTATCCGTGAGAAGACTATCGGGACGGCACCGGTGGGTTGCGCGGTGATGATGTATGATTATTTTGATTGTGATATGATTGAATGTGCGCACGGGCGGTCGCCGGCCGTGGCGACGGGGATCAAGCGTGTTCGACCGGATAGTATTGTGTTTACGTATCAGGGAGACGGGGATTTGGCGGCAATCGGCACGGCCGAGACGATTCATACGGCCAACCGGGGTGAGAATATCACGGTGATTTTTATTAATAATGCCATTTACGGAATGACCGGTGGGCAGATGGCGCCGACGACGGTCCTGGGGCAGAAAAGCACTACAACACCGGACGGGCGCGGTGCTCACGGCGAAGGCGGCCCCCTACGGGTGTGTGAATTGCTCAGCAGTCTGGACGGTGTGTGTTATCTTGAGCGGGTTGCTCTGAGCAGTCCGAAGGATGTGCTGGCGACGCGGCGGGCGTTTAAGAAAGCTTTTGAAAAGCAAATCGCCGGCAAGGGATTTTCGCTGGTAGAGGTGTTGTCCATGTGTCCGACGGACTGGAAATTGTCGACGGAGAAATCTCTTGCATTTGTGAACGATGAAATGAAAAAGACATTCCCGCTTGGGGTGTATAAAGATAAATAGCACGTTAAACTATGGAATCAGCCTGCGGCTGATGTATTCAAGATGGATAAAGAGTCAACACATATTATTATTGCCGGATCGGGCGGGCAGGGCGTTGTGGTGGTGGGAAACCTTATCGCCCGCGCGTGTGTGATTGAAGGTAAGAATGTCAGCGGAATGGTGGCGTATGGGGCGGAGATGCGCGGCGGGACAGCCTTTGCGACAGTGGTTGTCAGCGCTGAGGAGATCGCCTGTCCATTTGTGGAAACGCCTGATATGGCAATTATCCTGAATCAGCCGTCGCTGGAGCGGTTTGAAGCGGATATTGCTCCCCATGGTCTGATTTTACTAAATACTTCAACCATACAGCGTTCGGTGGAACGAGAAGACTTAGAGCAGGTACATCTGGCGGCCAACGAACTGGCATTCGGGCTGGGCAATCTGAAAGTGGCTAATATTATTGCTTTGGGAGCGTTTATCGATCATACCGGATTGCTTAAGATGGATAGTATTCGTCAGGCGATCCGGGATTTGTTTGCCACCAAGAATCCCAAGATGGTGGAACTGAACCTGCGGGCATTGGAGGTGGGAGCTGAACATTACTCTCCCCATGGCGCGCAGGCGCAAAAACAGGCAAATTGAGTGACAAAGCGTGCCCGTTAAAAGTGTGGATTGTCTCTGGTGAGGGATTCATTTTAAACTTTCATGTCGTATAGTTCAGAACATTCAGGATTGGTCGGTCAGGTGATGGAGCCATTTCGGCGTCGCGGGAGGGCGTGGCCTGGTTTGCGAATGACGCCGATGATCGATGTAATCTTTCTGCTGCTGACGTTTTTTGTCCTGACGGCTCAGTTTGAACATCCGGAGCAGGCACTTCCGCTGGTATTCGGGGAGCATAGCGCTATGGAAACCCGGATGCCGTCGGCGCTTGAGATGTCTATTTTACCGAGTGCAGAAGGCTGCACGGTAAAGCTGGCCGAGCAGGAGGTTCTTGTCATTACCAGTGAGAGGCCTGAAGAAGGACTTGCGGCACTGGCCGAGCAGGTTCGGCGCACCGCGGCGGCTGCTGATGGGGTACAAATGCCGATACGGCTCCACTGCGACGATGCGGTATCGTGGGATTTGGTTACGAAGATCTATGACGTGTTGTATGGGCTGGGGGCAAGAGATATTGCTTTTATTATTAAAGAGTAGCAGTATCCGATTACAAGGGAAATGTTTGTTCCTTGCAAGCTCTTCGATGATGTGGTAAGATAATTCCCCATGAAACGCCCCGGCTAATTACCCAAGGCCGGGGTATTAGTAAATTGAATAGCGGAGATCAGGATGGCAAAATCATCTAATTATAAACGTGAATCATGCAGTTTTTGCGGACGCAGCAAAAAGCAGGTTGACGCCTTTGTGGAAGGTCCGGGAGGGGTGTTTATCTGTCCGGAATGTGTCGAACTATGCTATAACATTGTTCGTCAGGAGCGGCGGCGGCTTCAGGGCGGCCAGACGCTCTTTTCTGATGTGCCCAAGCCGCGTGAAATCAAGGAATTTCTGGACCAGTATGTGATCGGCCAGGAACACGCCAAGCGGAGTCTGTCGGTAGCGGTGCATAACCATTATAAGCGATTGGTACATACCGAGGCGGAAGATCAGGATGTGGAAATCGAGAAGTCCAATATTCTGCTAATCGGGCCGACGGGATCGGGCAAGACCCTGCTAGCACGAACGCTGGCGCGGATGCTGCATGTGCCGTTTGCGATTTGCGATGCAACGACTGTGACTGAGGCCGGCTATGTGGGTGAAGACGTGGAAAACTTTTTGCTGCGTCTTTTGCAAAATGCCGATTACGACATTGAAGCGGCCCAGCGGGGTATTGTGTATATTGATGAGATCGACAAGGTCGGCAAGACCAGTCAGAATGTATCGATTACGCGGGATGTTTCCGGTGAGGGTGTTCAGCAGGCGCTTTTAAAGATGCTTGAAGGTACAACGTCGAATATTCCGCCTCAGGGCGGACGCAAACATCCAGAACAGCAGTATATCCAGATCGATACGACGCAGATTATGTTCATTTGCGGGGGGACCTTTGTCGGTTTGGAAAATATTGTCAAGAAACGTTTAGGCAAACGCATGATCGGTTTTGGCAGTGAAAATTCCGGCCATACTGAAAAAAAAGCAGATTACAGCCAACTTATTTCGCAGGTGACGCCCGAAGATGTGATCGAATTCGGGATGATTCCGGAGCTTGTAGGCCGTTTGCCGATCATCACCACGTTGTCGGCGCTGGATGAGGCGGCTTTGATTCAGATCCTGACAGAACCGAAAAATGCTCTTGTCCGTCAATATCAACGGCTGTTTGAGATGGAGGATGCCGAGCTGAAATTCACGGATGAGGCGCTAAAGCTGCTGGCACAGAAAGCGATGAAACGGGATACCGGCGCCCGGGCATTGCGTGCCGTAATGGAGGAGATGATGGTCGATATGATGTATCGTCTTCCGGAAGAGCAAAAACCCGGTAAATATGTTGTCAATGCGGAGGTGGTTGAAGGGCGAGTGGATATTTTTCAGCAGACAAAAAAGGTTAAAAAAGAAGGAGCTTAATCACTTAACACATTTTATCGAATGATTTTACATGAGCTGTTGTCCGCCAGGATAACGGCTCTTTTTTTTGAGTTCCCATTGGTTTGCTTATGTAGATTAAGGATGTCAAAATACCGGTTTTGAGGTGTATAGAAGCTTGTGTCCGGTGTATGGAATACAGACATCCAGATTCTTAGAATGGTACTTCAAAAGGAAAAAAAGCTGAATAATTTGCCTAAATAAGGGGGATGCAGAGTTTGTGTTTGAATTTTCCGAAGGTGGTACGTTTTTTGCTTTAAGAGCTTTTGAGCGTATAGTGCGCCTGAACCGCGATGCTCAGGCTTCCTGACAGGAAAATATGAACACAAAAAATGAAGACAAATTCGGCAAGAAGAGTGATATTCCGAATCTTTCGGAACTCTTCGGAGACACTGCCAAGACAGATGTTGCTGCCCGGGATGTATTCGGGGGCGATCTATCCTCTATTCGACAAGAGGATCGTCGCCGGTCGGATGGAGAAACGGTATCGTGTTCTGATTCCAAAAGTTCACGCGGGAAGTCTTTCAATTTGACTCAGTTTATTATGATCGTCAATCTTGCGGCGCTTACCGGAATCCTAATTTATCTTCTGCGACGACCGGCGGGGTTGATTCCAATTCCTGCACCGGCCTCGGCAGAAAGTGTGATGCCGGTACAGGAGACCTCTGCAGATGATCCGACAGATTCTGCGATGCTGCTAAAGACATTTAAGCCGGGACGTTCTCTTGCTGCTGCCTTAGAGGGGGCGATCTCGCTCCAGACGGCGGAGACTTTTTATGCCGCCGGCGACTATGAGAAGGCGGCTTATGTTTATGAAAGGCTTGGCGCTAATCTTACCAAGCGGACGATTCAGGAAGAGGCACTGGCGGACTGGCTGACACTTCAAATGGCGTTGTGTATCCAGAAAACCCAGGAACAAGACTTGATGACGGAGTTATTCACACGTGCGTTGAACAGCCGCTCGCCGGTTGTACGCGCGCTGGCCACTTATAATCTGGCGTTTATACAGAATCATAACCGCAGTTACCTTGATGCCCGTCAGCGTGCCTATCAAACCCTGGCGCTGTTGAAGACGTTTGAGTCTTATATGCCCCCGAGCGTTGAGGCGGATTGCTATTTTCTGGCGGCAGAGTCGCTGACCCGGTATTTATTGCGGATCAATAATATGGGAGATGAGTTGCCGGGGATACAATGGTCCGACAGTCAGCCTGTCTATACACTTCCGGTGACCGACCAGGAGCAATTGGGTTTTATTTTGACCGATGGGATTCCCAAACTCAGTACAACGGTCATCGGGCCAAAAGTGGCCTATGACGCATTAAGGCCGATCGGATCGCAATGGTCGGCTGCCGCCTTGGACGGGCCGCTGAGCCAATTGCTGATGCAGTTTGCATCGGAGGCCAAGATCAATCTGAATATGGACGGTTTATCGGCAGCATCCCGTGACTACCGGACAACGCTTTATATGCCGATGGTGGATCGGCATTATTTGGCCGAGGTTACAGTTGGAAGCGCAGGCCTTATCTGGCGATTTGACGGGCAGATGGGGCAGGTCCAGACGTTGTCTGAATTTTCGAACACGGATATGCTTCGTCAGAGCTTGGTTCAGGACGCTATCGCCACCTGGCAGCGTTTTCTTCTGCGGTATCGGGGTGATGAGCGTACGCCGAATGCCCACTACTGCTTAGGACTGCTTTATGCACTTTCCGGTCAGACACCGACAGCGCTGGGCGAGTATAAACTGCTTGCCATCCAGCACGCCAATAATCCACTGGCACCTTATGCGCTGCTTGCGTCCAGCAAACACAAGATCAATCTGCTGGATTATGCCGGAGCACAGAACGATCTGAATGAATTGCTGATCCGCTATCCAAATTGCAAAATAATCGACGAGGTGATGCTGTATCTGGCCGAGGCGACGATGAATAACGGCAGCTATGCCGAAGCGGCTGAGATGTTCAAACGTGTCTATTATCTGAATATTAACCCGGAATCTCATCGGCGGTCCGCTTTTGGACTGGGTAGATGCGCTTTCGAGCTGGGACAGTTTGAGGAGTCTTCAAAATGGCTTGCGGAGACGTTATCTCTTATCGCTGATAAGAGTGATAATCGATTTGGTCCGACCTGTGTTATGCTGGGCAGATCGTATATTCAATCCAAGCAGTTTACTGAGGCCTCCAAAGTTCTGCGGTATGCACTTGGCGGGAAAATGGCCGATCAAGAATATGTACAGATCATGCTCGAGCTGGCCGAATCCGAGATGAAGCAGGAACAATATGTCAATGCGCTGTCCATTCTTGAGAGTATTCCCGAGGAGCGTTTCAGTCAGGAGGATTCCGTTGCTGTAATGCTTGTGCGTGCCCGGCTGTATCGTCAAATTGACGTGCCGGCTACGGCGATCTCACTGCTGCGGCGAAAGATACAGTTTATTGCCGAGTCGCGGCTTCGTGCGCTGCTTTCGCTGGAATTGGCCGAGTGTTACCTGCAAAACAGCGAGCTGACGCAGGCTCGAAATGAGCTGAACGAGGCTATGCCGTATTTACCGGCGGGATTTGAGACGCAGCGTGCGGGATTCTTACTGGCCCGAATTGCTTATCTTCGAAAAGACAGCGATCAGGCCAAATCGTTATGTCTGGAGGTGCTGAAACTGGATGTTCAGGATGAGCCGCTGCGTCGGCAGGTCTATGATCTGCTGGGCGAAATTTATACAGCGGAAAAGGCTTATGACCGTGCGGCACTGGCGTATGCCGGTCTATTGGAGCAGTTGGACGTACAATGAAACGGATATCTCTATCTCTTTTGATATATTGGTCGGCAGTTTTGACCGGAGCAGCTTCGGCGGGGGATGAAGCCTCTGATCCAAACAGCATTCTTGAGCAGTCCCGTATGCTGCGTCGTCAGTTTATCATGCAGACCACTTCGTCTGTTGCGGAGAAGACACTGCAGGAACAGGAAGACTCTCTTGCCAAGTTGATCGAGCAGGTACGTTCCCTTCAGACACCTTTGGTACGGCAGGATCCGAATACTCCGCCTGTTTTGAAAAAGACCACCGAGACAGTGCAAACAACTCCCCCATCAACAAAGGCGGTTTTGTCCGATCCGAATACAACAGGAGAAGAAATCCTCAAGAAGCTGGAGCAGGAAACATCCATTTTATCACCGATCCAACTGGCAGATGTGTTGTATCGGGCGGGTAAGCCCGAACAGGCATTACGTTTTTATGAGATGGCCCTTCAGGGAGCCGAAAAAGAAACTCCTACAGTTCATCAGTGGCTGCTGTTTCAAACCGCTAACTGTCTGAAAGCGACTGATGCGGATCGGGCCGGAAAGTTGTATGAAGAGTTGATTCGTTTGTATCCGAATTCAGGATGGGCTCCTGTGTCACAGGCACGGCGGCAGATGCTGGGTTGGCTTGAAGCCAATAAAAAGGATGTCGAAAAGCGAATTTCGTTACGGAATACCAATGAACAGTGATGTGTTTTATCAGGTGCTGATCCTTGAGCCGGATTCGCGTCAGGTGCGTGAAGCGCTTGTCACACTGGCGCAGCGCAATCTCCGCGGAACCGTTGCAACAACGGCGCGAGCGGCTATATCGCTTCTGGAGCAGCGCCGATGGCATCTTGTCTTTATCAGCGGTGATTTCCCGGTCGGTCAGGACAGCGGGACCGGGCGAGATATGCTGTCACTTTTGCGGACTGAGCATCCGGAACTGCCGGTGGTAATGGTCTGTGATTCAGGGGCATCAAAAGCGGCCCTGACGGGGTTGCGGGCCGGCTGTGCGGATGTGATTGAAAAGCCGATGACTGCCGCAGCAGTGAGTGCTGTACTGGATCGTTATTTACCTAATCATAAGGCCCATGTCATTGCTTGTGTGGAAGGAGAAGACGGGCGGGTTTACCCTATTGTCGGGCACAGCGAGGCACTGACGCGGGCAGTACGGATAGCCGAAGCGGTTGCTCCTACATCAGCCCCTGTTCTGATCACGGGACCCAGCGGTACCGGTAAGGAACTGCTGGCCGGGCTGATTCACCGCCGCAGCAAGCGGTCTGAGGGGCCGCTGGTGCGAGTTAATTGTGCGGCATTGAACGAATCGCTCCTTGAAAGCGAGCTGTTCGGTCATGAAAAGGGCGCTTTTACAGGGGCGCTGTTATGTCATAAAGGGCGTTTGGAACGTGCTCATGGGGGTACTTTATTTCTGGATGAAATCACGGAAACGCCTGTGGGATTTCAGGCCAAACTGCTTCGGGCTTTGGAGCAAATGCATTTTGAACGGGTCGGCGGCAGCGAAAATATCCGCGTGAATGTTCGCGTTGTCAGCACCACCAATCAGGATATTCTCAAGCAGGTCCGCACCGGAGCGTTTCGGGCGGACTTATATTACCGTCTTTCGGGTGTGCGTGTCGAAATGCCGTCTTTGCGGGACCGGATCGATGATCTGCCTGAACTGATCTGGTGGTTTGTCAATGAGTTTGCCAGTGAGGCTGGCCGAGTAATCACAAAAATCGACCGTTCCACCCTGGATATTTGTCAGGCTTATTCCTGGCCGGGCAATATCCGCCAGCTTCGTAATGCGGTACGTACTGCAATGATCCTGGGAAAAGGGCCGATCTTGTCGATGTCGGATGTGCCCTGGCTGCTGGACGAATTCCGGACGGATGTCGGAGTTGTTTGTGAAAACGAACCCCGTATCGACTTGGCGGGGCGTCCGCTGGAAGAGCTTGAGCGGCAGGCCATTATGGCTACGCTGCATCGTGAGGACGGTAATCGAACGCGGGCAGCCCGACTGTTGGGTATCAGTGACCGGACTCTGCGGGAAAAAGTAAAAAAATACAGTGATATTGCGCCCTTTTCAGTGATCGGTGCAGATTGACAACAGAGAGAGAATGAGCTATGGCCAAAGAGACAGACGTAAAAAATGATACAGAAAAGAAACCTGATAATTCGCAGCCGAGCGTAGGCTTTGGGATTTTTACATGGCTGATTCTCGGAGCGGTCGTTCTGGCGGGTGCGACAGGCGGCTTTGCCCTGTCGCAGCTGATGGGGGGACAGACGCCGGCCTCGTCTGAGACGGCAGCACCAGCGGAACAGAAACCGAATAAGGCATTCGATGATCTGCTGGCTCAGCAAACCGCGAAAGGGGCGACTTCGTGGATGTATGACACTATGGAACCGGTGCTGGCCAATCTTGATGAACCTGGGGTAACGCGGTATGTGCGTGTTACGGTTTCCCTGGAGCTTAGCCCGGAGATGGATCAGGAAAAAGGAAAGGCATTTCTGGATCAGCGTACGATGCTGCTGCGGGACTGGCTGACAACATATTTTGCGGGTCTGAGCCTTGAAGAGGTACGGGGCAGCCGTAATTTAAACCGTATCAAGCGGGAGGTCCAGGATCAATTCAATACACTGCTGTTCCCGGGCACCAAACCGCTTATTCAGCAGGTACTTTTTAAGGAGTTTGCGGTGCAATGAGTCCATCGCTGCATGACAAACCGATGACCCGGCAGAACCTTCTGGGATTGATGCGGAAAATGCGTTCGCTGGCGGAACCTGAAACAACGGCGCCGGCCTCTGAGATTGTTGACTGGCATGTACCGCATCGATTCAGTCAGGAATCGGCCGATCAGCTCCGGTTGTTCAGTGTGAAGCTGGCCGGTCATCTTGAGTCCTGCCTTCAGCTCGTGTCAGGGCAGCCGTTCGAGGTTAAACCTCAAGGCTTATGTGAGCAGTATGCCGGTCAGATGTCCGCTCGTGTAGTCCAGGAGCAGCCCAAAGTATATTATCTTCCGGTAACACAACCCGGCAAAGGTCACGTGGGATTTGTTGCGATCCCGTTTGAGACAGCCTCGATGCTGGTCGGGTGTATGCTGCGAGACCCGGAGGCCCAGATCGGGGCTGACGGTCAGATGTCATCACTGGCTGAATCGATTCTGCTGGACGCAGCGATTTCTCTGGCCGAAGCATTAGCCGAGGGATTGAAGGAATTCGGTCAGGCGGTCATTGAAAAGACCGAGCAGCTTATATTCCGGGATTGGCCGGTTCGGTTTCATGAGCTGGAAGATTGCTGTGAGTTCCGTTTTGAGGCGACTTTTGGCTCAACAAAGCTGATGCTGACCCTGGTTCTGCTGGATGAGGTCATTGCTGATATTGCCCAGATAAAAGGTCCGTTCGGGCGTGCAGAAGAAAAAAAAGAACATTCCGAACGTATTGTCAAACAGATGCGCGAAACGCCGATGCAGGTGACGGCGCTGCTGAGTTCTTCGCTGATTACGCTGAATGATCTTTTAACGCTTGAAACAGGCGATATCATTATGCTGGATCGCAAAATATGTGAACCTGTTGATGTATTGGTTAACGGGCAGCCGTGTTTTTGTGCCTGGCCGGCCCTGCATGCCGGATGTCGTGCGGTGGTGGTGGCTGACGAAAAAGCCCGAAACAATTGAACATCAGTAATTTTGAACACTAAGGATAGTATCCATGGCCAAAACAGAAACGCTTGAAGCAGAAACAACCCCGGAAGCCGCCGGAACTACGGTCCAGACGATTGAATTTGAAGAGGCGGCCGATGCCGGTCCTTCGGGTCAGGAAAATCTTTCGGTACTGCTGGATATCCAGATGCCGATCACGGTAGTGCTGGGCAAGACTGAAGTTCCGTTTCGCCGTCTCCTGCAGCTTGGACCGGGTTCGGTTCTCGAATTGGACCAGGCGGTCGGCCAGCCGGCAGAGCTTTATGTACAGGGGGTTCGATTGGCGACGGGTGATGTGGTCGTGGTCAATGAAAACTATGGATTGCGAATCCGTGAAGTGATGGGCAGCGAGGTTAAGCAGCTTGACCCGAACCAAACCAAAAAGAAAAGCTAAATCTCTTCGAAATAAATGATGAGCGATACCGTATCACAACCTGTTAAAAATTCTGCTGAAGCCGGTAAATTGCGGTTGAGTGCAAATACAAATTTTGTATTTGCGGCGGGGCTGGTTGCAATTCTGGCGACTTTGCTGATACCGCTGCCGACGTTTCTGCTGGATATCGGGTTGGCATGCAGTATTTCGCTGTCGATTGCGGTGTTGGTGATCGTTCTGGGATCCAACGAGCCTCTGGAACTGTCGACGTTCCCTTCACTTTTGCTGATCACGACGCTGTTTAGGCTGTCGTTGAATGTTGCTTCGACGCGATTGATCCTTTTGAACGGCGACGCCGGCACCATCATCGATACCTTCGGTAACTTTGTTGCGGGAGGCAATCTGGTGGTCGGCTTGGTGATGTTTATTATTCTGGTCGTCATTCAGTTTGTTGTGATCACCAAAGGTGCCGGGCGTATCAGCGAAGTTGCGGCAAGATTTGTTCTGGACGCGATGCCGGGCAAACAGATGGCGATAGATGCCGATCTAAATGCCGGCGCTATTACTGAAAAAGATGCGAAAGCCCGCCGCGATGCAATTGTCAAAGAGAGCGAATTTTACGGGGCCATGGACGGTGCCAGCAAGTTTATCTCGGGGGATGCCAAAGCCGGTCTGATCATAACGGCAGTTAACCTGATCGGCGGGGTGCTGCTGGGTTATACGCACGGGATGACGATTTCGGTGGCCCTGCGTCAGTATGCAATCCTATCGATCGGCGACGGTCTGGTCAGCCAGATTCCATCGATCATTATTGCCGTCAGCAGCGGTTTTCTGGTCAGCAAAATCCGCTCGGAAAATACGGTCAGTGTGGATATGACCAAGCAAATGCTGCGGAATAATCAGCCCCTGATGATTGCAGCGTTTGTGATTTGTGCATTTTCACTGGTGCCGGGATTTCCGAAGATTCCATTTCTGCTTCTGGGCGGCGGGTGCGGGACAGCGGCTTATCTGATGCGCAAACAGGCTACAGTGCCCCATAAGAAAAGTCCGGAAGAACCTCTTCAGGCAGATACCAAAGATGATGGTGCATCGATCGAGGAACTTCTGCAGGCCGATATCCTTTCGATTCTGGTAGGGGTGCGTTTGATCAGCCTTGTAGATCCGCGCAAAAAGAGCAGTATCTTTGAACGTATTGGTGCATTGCGGAAGAAATTCGCTCAGAAATACGGATTTATCATTCCGCTGGTTCGTCTGCGGGATAATATCAGTCTTGAACCGACGGCTTATGAAATACGTCTGTATGACCATGTTATTGCGTCGGGGACGATCGAGCCGGGGCGTTTTCTGGCTATGGACCCCGGGACGGTTCAGCGTCCGGTTAAGGGCATTGCAACCAAAGAGCCTGTTTACGGTCTGCCGGCACTGTGGATCAGTGAATCGGAACGGGAAAATGCCGAACTGGCCGGTTATACCGTGATTGATCCGGAATCGGTTCTGATGACACACTTGTCCGAGACGCTCAGCCGGCACGCTGATGAGCTGCTGACCCGGGAAGATGTCCAGCAGCTTCTGGAGCGGCTGCGGAAGGTACAGCCATCGCTGGTGGGCGAGGTTGTTCCTGAAGTGGTTTCAATCGGCCTGCTTCAGCGGGTGCTTCAGAATCTGCTGCGAGAGGGAATTTCGATTCGCGATTTACCGCTGATCCTTGAAGCTCTGGGCGAGCATGGGGGGCGTACGAAAAGTGCGGCAATGCTGACGGAGTTTGTACGCAAGGCGCTGGCCCGCGCCATAACGGATCAGCACAAGGCCAGTGACGGTAAAATTTATGCAATTACGCTGGAACCGTCGCTGGAACATACATTATTGGGTCAGGTTACCCAGAATAACGATGCCATTCAGCTTTCGGTCGGGCCGGATACTGCTTCCCGGCTGGGACAGGCGGCAGCGCAGAGCTGGAGAACGATAATGGAAAAAGGGATTGATCAGGCGATCGTGCTCTGCGATGCGAGAATTCGCCCGGGGCTGCGGAATCTGCTTCAGCGGACGATTCAACGACTGCCGGTAGCGGCGTATGATGAGATTGTACCGGGCAGTGCCCTGGAACCCATTGAGATGATCAGTTTGTCGGATTCACTGGGAGTCGGCATCGATGCCGGACAGCTTGTCGGTGTCTAACCTGATAAAAGGAATGAACGATTCAAATGGATAAAGCCATACGTGCTATTGGAATTCGATTGTCGGTACTGCTTTTTTTCATTATGGCTCTGGCAGGATGGATGTACGGACAAGAGCCGGTTGTATGTGCCTGGCGGGCGGTGATCGGAGCGACGGCTTTATATTTGGTGGTACGTATTGCGGGAAATTTGGTTGTGCGGATGCTGGTGGAAGCGATGGCACAGGATCAGGCGCGACGACGCGAACAAAAACATTGACGGCAGGTAAGTAATGACAATATCTCAGGACATTCAGGAGATGAATACGGCACTGAATACAGTCGAACCGGTTGAAGCGGCCGCTCGGGAATTCGCCGGACATGCCCTGCGGGCTTACGACGACCAGACGCGTCGTCATCGGGAAGATGAAATGATCGTTCAATACCTTCCGTTGGTGCATCGTATTGTCCACCAGGTTGCGTCTTATCTTCAGCCGCCATTGACGCGTGAAGATCTGATTTCCGCCGGCACTATCGGATTGGTCAAGGCCGCTCGTGATTTTGACCCGACCAAAGATGCGGAGTTCAAAACGTATGCTTATATCCGGATTCGCGGTGCGGTGATCGATGAATTGCGCGGGTGGTCGTTTGCGCCTCCGACGGCAAAAAAACTGTTCGATCAGGTTCAGGAGGTTACAGAGCGTACACTTCAGGAGCAGGGAACAGTTGCCACGGATGAGCAAATTGCCAAGGCCCTTGATATTACGGTTGATAAACTTTATCAGATTTACGAGACGGCACGGGCGCGGCATTTTTTGTCCATCAGCGGAGCGGATGATGAATCGCCGGCGCTGGGCAGCTTTTTGACGGCTTCCGACGGCGCTATGCCGGGGGACCGAATGGAACGTGAAGAGATGAAAAAAGCGCTGGTTCAGGCGATGAAAGAACTGCCGGAAAAACAGCGACAAATCATCCTGCTGTATTATCATCGTGAGCTGACGATGAAACAAATTTCCGAGGTCATGGAATTGACCGAATCGCGGATCAGCCAGCTTCATGCTGCGGCCCTGTTCAAGCTATCAGTGCGGATGAGACAATGGCAACAGGATGATCCGGCTGAAAGCGAATCTGAACCTCAAGATACTGTAATGAGGAGTTTCTAATGGCGATGGGCGAGCAATCGCTGGATCGTGTTTTGACGCCGGGAGTGGTAGAACATCCGGTGTCCATCGGGCCTCGTCAGGCTGAACGGGAAAAGGATGAATCCCGTAAGGAACGTCGGCGGCGTCCGTCTCGGCCGAGTATTGAAGAGACACTTGATGAAGAGCAGGCATTGCGTGAAGATGTCGGCCATGGTACACACGATCATATTGATTATCATGCATAATAACGAATTGGAGTAATAAACGAAATGATACCACGATGTGTTAAGGTAGTGAAAAAAGAAGGTGTAGCGGTCGGCGGGAGTGTTCGCATCGCACCCGGAATGGGTGTCGCCCCTGTCAGGACGAATGTATCTTCGCGAACATGTCCCCCGACCGCAGGAGTACCTCAGCAAGCGCGTATTATTGAAAGTAATGCCGAATATGCGATCATAGAAATTACCTGTGCCTGCGGTACAAAAAGTCATATTCAATGTAACTATTCCAACGTCGGGTAATCGCGACGTATCTTGTGGAGAATTCATATGAAGAAAACGATATGTGCGATATTGATGACGGCAATGTTGACAGGGTGTCGGGCGTTCAGAGAACGGGTGATCTATGAACCGGCTCCGATGCCGGCAGCGGCGGAGGTGTCTCAGGCTGCCGTGCAACCGGCTCCTGCCCCGGCTGCTGAAGTTATTGAGCGTCGATTTGTGACAACGGAATCACAGCCGGATGCTATCCAAAGCGCCGTTACCTGGGCGAAAAAGTATGAAGAGCTGTCTGAGCAGAACACTGCATTACGTGAAAAACACAACCAGCTCTTTCTGCAGAATACACAGTTGACCAGCCAGCTTGACCAAACCAAAGCGGAACTGGAGCGTACGCGAAAAGAACTGGCCGAGGCCAACGAATTTATCCAACAAATGCACGTCGAACTGAACAAATGGAAATCCGATGTGCTGGGTTTTCGTGATGAGATGCGTCAGGCTCAACAGGCCCAGCTTGAGGCACTGAGCCGAATTCTTCAGGTGTTGGGTGCAGAGTCGGTCAAACCTGCCGGCCAATAGTAATGATGCTCAAAAGGCAAAGGCCGCCTCAACAATGGCAGATTACCCATTCGTGTAATCCGGAAAGGATATCGGGATGTATAAACAAATAGCCGTTGCGGCGATATATGTACTGTTTTGTTGGGGATGCCAAGTTTATCATAGCCCTGAACCGCCGCGAACGGGTCATTATTATATAAATCCGCGAGCAAATTTTGCTACGGTAGGGCGCGTGGTTCTGCTGGAGCTTGACAATCTTTCTTCGCGGCAGGAATTGTCGGGTATTGTGACACAAACCCTCGCTGACGGGGTCAATAAACGCCATGTATTCAGTGTACAGACTGCTATGCGATCTGACCCGATTTGGCAGACTCTGAGATTGGATAATATTAAGGCCCAGGCCTTTGAAGACTTGGCGGCGGTACGTCAGACGCTTGGGATTGACGGGATTATGTTCGGCACCATTCAGAGATATCAGCCATTTCCGCATTTACAGATGAGTATTAACCTGAAGCTGATTGATGCCCGGAGCGGTCAACTTCTCTGGGCATTTGAGGATGTCTGGGACAGCAGCGACAAGGTTGTAGAAAATCGAATGCGGACTTTCTTTGACCAGCAGATGCGGTCCGGTTATGAACCGATGGACTGGCAGATCATGCTGGCCAGCCCTCGTGCGTTTGAGCGATTTGTTGTTTATGAGATTGCTCAGACCCTGCCAAAACAGCATTAATATATCGTATTTCAGGGTGTGAAGGAGTTAATTTGGGTAATATAATAAATAAATGCAGATCGAGGCGAAAAAAAATAAAAAGAGCTTTAGTTTTTTCAAAACTCCTCGACAATAACTATGAAAACAGTGTATTGTTTTGGAAAAACGACTGAAAAATGCAGATAAATGCTTACCAAAATACGCTTTCGTCCGTCTCTGCGGAGTTTAAAAATTCCGCTCAGATCGAACGAAAAAATAGCTCCCAAGAGCCGGATCAGGCAGCGGAGTTGAGCAAAGGCTTTGGCGCAATCCTTGATAAAGCGAGGGTTGAACCCGATGGCAGCGATGCTGTTGCTCAAGCTCGACAAGCCCTTGCCGACGGGACACTCGAAACAGAGAAAGCCTTTGAATCAGCGGCCAACGGCCTGCTGAATTTTGGGATATAAAGAAGCCAAGGATGGCTCAGTAACAATAAGGGATTATTCTCTGCGAACAAGGTTTTGGATTTTACCCTGCAATCCAAAACCTTGTTTTTTTGCGCAAAATTAAATGTTCAGACACTGATATTCAGTTTTTTTCCAATGTTATCAAAGGGCCTGTTGCTGATGCTGTAAGTTCGATCGATGAATGATTTGACAACACCTACTGCCGGCAACGGGTCATAGACCTCTTTTTTCGGGTCTTTTCCTGTTTGTAAAGTTGGCGACGGCACCCTTTGCAGTGCCTGATAAGCCGGGCAATCCTTGTCCGCATGTGGTTTTGGGGCCGTATCAATAATACGGCACACGACAAATTTTTTCATCACAATCCCCCGAAAGCAGATCCCTCAAACTATCTGCATTCACAAATACACTATACCCTAAAACGGTTCTGTAAATCAATCGGGTCAAGGAAGAATAAGAGGACTTCCGATAATATAGTGACAATACTGTCAGAATGTCCTTCTTTTCGAAAACTGCTTGTAAAAAAAGAGTAAATCGGTTAAAAATTTTTGGAGTCATAAATTGTTTGAAATGAGGCGACAATGCGGTTATTGGCAAAATGCCCCGATTGCAGAACAGTACTTGAGTTGTCAATTTCTGATGCGGACAAGCGAAAACGCTGTGCCCGATGCGGGCGACTTTTCCGGGTGCCGGATACCGATGCGATGAAGGGTGCGTTGACGCTGCTGCGGTCGGCCCGATGTGATGTGTTTGTGGACGAAAAAGGAAATGTCTATGGCTGAACCCAGACGGCAATGAACGGTATTGAAATAGACAACTTGAGTTGCGGTTTCAGCGGTCAACGTCTGTTTGACGGTCTGTGTCTGTCTCTTGAACAGGGTCAGCGGGTGCGGATCGCCGGGCGAAGCGGATGCGGAAAGAGTACACTGCTTAAGAGCCTTATGGGATTTGTATGTCCGATAGGGGGGACGATTCGTATTGAAGGAGTGGAGTTAAATGAAGCCAGTGTCTGGGGCCTCCGTCGGAAGCTGGCTTATCTGGCGCAGGAACCAGATTTGGGGACTGGCCAGGTACTGGAACGATTGCGTGAACCGTTTCGGTATCGGCAGAACGCTGGGGTGCAATTTGATGAACAATCGCTGAATCAGTGGCTGGAGTATTTTCACCTATCGGAAGGAATTTTGCATAAAGAACTGAAGACTCTGTCCGGCGGGGAAAAGCAGAGGTTGGCGGTAATTCTGGCGATAATGCTTGGACGTACGATATTTTTGCTTGATGAACCGGTTTCTGCGATGGATACGACCAGCCGACTGAGGTTTACACAGCTATTTCAAGACCATCCTGAATGGACAGTTTTGTTTATCTCACATGATGAATCCCTGGCAATACTGGCAGAATGCACGATCAATTTAGAATCCGGGCAGGGGAGGTCAGGATGACGACTGAATCGATTTCGATTTGGGGAATCGTTGCAATGTATGTCCTGCTGATGATCCCGTTCGGAGTCATTTTGTGGTCTCGTTTGCCGATGCTGGGGCAGGCCGTATTGTCGATTGTGCGGATGTCGGTGCAGCTTTTATTTGTGGGAGTATATCTTGAGGTGGTATTCAAGCAGAATAATCCGTGGCTTAACCTGCTGTGGTTGGTAATTATGGTAACGGTGGCCGACGGCTCGGTGCTTAAAGGCTGCGGATTGAGACTGGGCAAGCTGGCCGTACCTTTGTTTCTTGCATTGACAGCAGGAACAGCAATTCCGATGCTCTACTTTGTCGGCTTGATTTTACAGCGATCCAATCTACTGGATGCCCATTATATTATTCCGATCGGGGGTATGATTTTGGGTAACTGTCTTCGAGCCGACATCATCGGTATTCGTACATTTTTCCAAAGTATCCGCAATTCCGAGAAGGCGTATCAACAGCGATTGGCGGAAGGAGCGACGCTGCCGGAAGCGACGCGTCCTTTTCTTGCGGCGGCTCTTCATGAGGCGTTTGCCCCGACTATTGCGACTACAGCGACAATGGGGCTTGTATCGCTGCCGGGAATGATGACGGGCGTGATTCTCGGCGGGGCATCCCCTATGACGGCGATTTTTTACCAAATCGCAATTATGATTGCAATTTTTACCGGGACTTCAATCACTGTTCTGCTGGGTATCCAACTCTGCCGCAAGGCCGGCTTTACCCGTTGGGGAATGCTGAATTCGGCAATTTTTCGTTAACGCCCGGCCCGTTTCTTAGGCGGATTTTTGAGATTTTCCACTTTTTTTAGGAGCGGCTTCGGTTTTGGTTTCGGTTTTCGCCGAGGCGGAGGTTTCTTTTTTGGTTTCCGCAGATTTTGTCTCAGCGGCGGGTTTGTCGCCCTGGGCTGCTTTTTTATAGCTTTCTGAGCGGTAGTCCGTCTCGTAGAAGCCGGCACCTTTGAAAATCAGACCGGCGCCGGTGCCTAATAGACGTTTCAGCTTCAATTTTCCGCAATCGGGGCATTTCTTCAGGGGCGCGGCGGTAATGGATTGAAATTGTTCAAACGCATGGCCGCAGGCATCGCATTGGTAATCGTACGTGGGCATTAGAGTGCCTCCGGTTCAATATCGGTGGTTTCTTCACTTAATTCTGAAGATGTTTCGGCTGGAGTCTCTGCCGGCGGAGTCGTAACTTCTTCCGGTAATTTGTTGACGATAACCTTGGCTGGGCGAAGGGGTTCTCCGCCAAGCAGATAGCAGGGCAGATATTCTTCGAGAATAAGGTTATTTTCTTTATCCGGTTCGGTGCGCTGCATCATCGCTTCATGCCGCGCAGGATCGAACGGCTGACCGACTGAAACGACTTTTTCCACCCCCAGTGTTTTGAGAGCTTCCAACAGGTGGTCAAAGATCATTTGTAGGCCTTTAACAGTGTTGGGGTCCGCCTGCGAAGAGGCAAAACCGGCCATGGCATGTTCAAAGTTGTCCAGCGAGGGCAGCAATGAGCGAACGATTGAGCGTTTTTCATAGGCGACGTTATCGGCAACCTGCCGCGGTACACGTTTCTGGTAATTGGCATAATCGGCGCTGAGCCGCTGGAGTTTTTCGAGCAGTTCCTGCTTTTCAGCATTCAGCTTCTCAATTTGCTGCTCAAGTTCGGTGATATGCTTTTCATTTTTTTTATCTTTGGAACTCATGATCTTACCTATATTTATTTACTGTTTCCAAAATGCTGTTTGATCCGATTAAAAAAGCTTTTGCTTTCAGAACCGACATCGACTTCTTCCGTTTTGGCGTAATCGCGCAGCAAGTTTTCCTGTTCGGCGGTGAGTCGTTTTGGTATCTCGACAGTGACTTGTACCAGCAGATCACCTTTGTGGCCGTAGCGAAGATCGGGCAATCCTTGTCCGCGAATACGCAGGACGCTGCCGTGTTGTGTACCCGGCGGAATTCGAAGCTGCCGTGTACCGTCCAGTGTAGGGACATCAATGGACGTTCCCAAAGACAACTGGGTAAAGCTCATCGGAATGGTGACGACCAGATTGGAACCGTCCCGCATCAGGAACGGATGGGCTTTTATACGAACATAACAATACAGGTCTCCGCGCGGGCCGCCGTTGCGTCCGGGTTCACCTTCTCCGCTGACACGGATGCCTTGTCCTTCGTGAACGCCGGCGGGAATTTTGACACTAAGTGTGCGTTTTTTGGGAACCGTTCCTTTACCGCGGCATTTCCGGCAGGGGTCGGTGATTATCTGGCCGGTACCCTGGCATTGCGGACAGGTCGAGACCATCTGGAAAAAGCCGCCCAGTCCGGCCCGCTGGACCTGGCCGCCGCCGCCGCAGGTAGAGCAGCGGGTTGGAGTTTTGCCTTTGGCAACGCCGGACCCGCCGCACTCCTGGCAGGTGTCCTGACGTGTAAATTCGATGGTTTTTTCCGTTCCCTTGGCCACATCCTCAAGGGTTAGCTCAACTGCGGTTTCCAAGTCGTAGCCGCGTGAGGCGGAACGTGCGCCGCCGCCGCCGCGTGAAGAACGGCGGCCGCCAAAGATGTCACCGAACATATCACCAAAGATATCGCCGAAAATATCGCCGATGTCGTTGACATTCATATGCGAGTAGTCGTGAACACCGACGCCGCGCAGTCCGTCGTGCCCGTATTGGTCATATCGACTGCGTTTTTCGGTGTCACTGAGGACTTCGTAAGCTTCGGCGCATTCCTTGAATTTGGTTTCGGCTTCTTTATCGCCGGGATTTTTATCGGGGTGATACTTGATGGCCAACCGGCGATAGGCACGCTTGATGTCGTCGGCAGAGGCTTTCTTATCCACTCCAAGCACTTCGTAATAATCGCGTTTGGCCATAGAGGCTGATATCCTGTTTTGTAAAAACGCCGAGTCCTTAAAACCGTCCGGAAAACCGGCATCGCCTTAAGGACTCGGCAGTTTCTGATTTTATGTTTAACGTTAGCAGATGGCGCCGAGTGCGACGTTATCTTTCTTGTCGTCCTTGATGCCGGTAATGACTACATTGGTTGTCAGCATCAGTCCGGCAACCGACGCGGCATTCTGCAGGGCGGTACGGGCGACCTTGGCCGGGTCGATAATTCCGGCCTTAACCATATCTTCATACTGGCCGGTCATTGCGTTATAACCAATGTTACCGTTCTTTTCGAGCAGTTCGGCCACTACCACATCTCCCTGGCCGCCGCCGTTATCAACGATCTGTCGCGTCGGGGCCTTCAGGGCGCCGATGAGAATGTCATAACCGATTTTTTCGTCGCCTTTGGCCTTTGACTTGGCTTTTTCGACTTCTGCAACGGCTCGCAGATAAATCACGCCGCCGCCGGGGATGATGCCTTCCTGGGCCGCGGCTTTGGTCGCATGCAGGGCGTCATCCAGCAGATCTTTGCGTTCTTTCATTTCCGCTTCGGTCGGCGCTCCGGCCTTGATGACAGCTACGCCGCCGGTGAGCTTGGCCAGACGTTCCTGGAGTTTTTCGCGGTCATAATCGCTGGTGGTTTTTTCAATCTGGCTGCGGATTTGATCGCAGCGGGCTTTGATATCTTTCTTTTTGCCGGCGCCTTCGATAATCGTGGTGTTTTCTTTGCCCACAACGACTTTCTTGGCTTGACCGAGCTGAGACAATTCAATTTTTTCCAGTTTGATGCCGAGGTCTTCGGTGATAACCGTACCGCCGGTCAGAACGGCGATGTCCTGCAGCATGGCTTTGCGACGGTCGCCGAAGCCCGGAGCCTTGACGGCACAAACCTTCAGAACACCCTGAAGTCGGTTGATAACCAGTGCGGCTAATGCTTCGCCTTCCACTTCTTCTGAAACAATAACCAGCGGAGCAGCCATCTGTGCGGTTTTTTCGAGCAGGGGCAGCAATTCCCGAAGATTGCTGATTTTCTTTTCGTGCAGCAGGATATAGGCGTCTTCCATAATCGCTTCGAGTGTGTCGGGATTGGTCATAAAATAAGGTGACTGATAACCCTTATCGAACTGCATCCCTTCGACGACACTCAGTTCGGTTTCCATGCCCTTGCCTTCTTCGACTTCAATGACGCCTTCCTTGCCGACTTTGTCCATCGCATCGGCCAGGATATTGCCGACCTCGGCGTTGTTGTTGGCGCTGATGGCGGCGACTTTGGCAATATCATCGTGGCCTTTGACGGGTTTACTGGACGCATTGATAAACTCGGTTACGACGTCCGCCGCTTTGGTGATCCCTCGCTGGAGGGCGACAGGATTGACACCTGCGGTAACATATTTGAGACCTTCGTTGTAAATAGCCTCCGCGAGCACTGTCGCTGTAGTGGTGCCGTCGCCGACCAAATCGCTGGTCTTGCTGGCGACCTGGTTGACCATTTTAGCGCCGATATTTTTGAACGGTTCGGGCAATTCGATTTCTTTGCTGACCGAGACGCCGTCCTTGGTGATTTTTGGAGAGCCGAAACTCTTTTGCAGCAGGACATTGCGTCCTGTCGGTCCCATCGTCACCTTCACGGCATCGGCAAGTTGTGCCAGACCGTCTTTCAGGTGCGCCCGGGCTGTTTCCTGAAACATCATTTGTTTTGCCATAACTATAATCCTCCCGACTTGTTCAGTCGATCGCTGGTGTTGTTAAACCTTTACTTTTCCACGATACCGAGCACTTCGCTTTCGCGGAGAATCTTGTAATCGTCGCCGTCAACTTCTATGTCGCTTCCGCTGTATTTGCCGTAAAGGACGATGTCGTTCTTTTTAACGGTCATCGCAGCGCGGCTGCCGTTGTCCATGAGCTTGCCGCTGCCGACAGCAATGACCTTTCCCATAAGGGGCTTTTCACGAGCCGTGTCAGGCAGCACGATACCGCCGGCGGTTTTTTCTTCGGCGTCCTGCGGTTTTACAACAATACGGTCTTCAAGGGGTACCAGTTTCATCGTTTATTCTCCTGTCAAATATTGATATCTGAAATTAATGAGTTCGCACCGCGTGCGATTACATCATATCCATGTCGTCCATTCCGCCGCCGGGCATTCCCGCGGGGGCTTTTTCATCTTTTGGTTTTTCAGTGACGATACAATCGGTCGTCAACAGCAGGCCCGCTACGGATGCGGCGTTCTGCAGTGCGATGCGTGTGACTTTAACCGGATCGATAACACCTGCTTCAACCAGATCTTCATAGGTGTCTTTGTCAGCGTTGTAGCCAAGACCGCCTTTTCCTTGGGATACTTTGTTGACGACGAGATTGCCGACAGCGCCTGCATTTTCAGCGATGCAGTAGCAGGGCATCCGAAGGGCGTTAGCTACAATGTTGGCGCCGGTTTTTTCGTCGCCGGTTAGCTTCAGGGCATTAACGGCCTCAATGCAGCGTACCAATGCAACGCCGCCGCCGGGAACAATACCTTCTTCAATGGCGGCACGTGTTGCGTGTAATGCATCTTCAATACGTGCTTTCTTTTCTTTCATCTCCGCTTCGCTGGCGGCTCCGACATTGATGCGTGCTACGCCGCCGGTCAATTTAGCCAGGCGCTCCTGGAGCTTCTCGCGATCATAGTCGCTGGTGGTGGTGTCGATTTCAGCACGAATCTGTGCGATACGGCCCTGAATCGCTGCGGTTGAGCCGGCACCTTCGATGATTATGGTGTTGTCGTTGTCGATGTTGACCTTTTTGGCCTGCCCGAGCTGTGTCAGCGTTACTTTATCCAGTTCGATACCGAGGTCTTTGAAGATCGGCTCGGCGCCGGTCAGAATAGCGATATCTTCGAGCATAGCCTTGCGACGGTCGCCATAGCCGGGGGCTTTAACAGCAGCAACGTGCAGAATGCCGCGGAGTTTATTGACCACCAATGTTGCCAGGGCTTCGCCTTCCACATCTTCGGCGATGATCAGCAGGGGGCGTTTGCTCTTGGCGATTGCTTCCAGCAGCGGCACGAGCTTGGCAATGTTGCTGATTTTTTCTTCAAAGACCAGAATGTAGGGCTTTTCAAGTTCGCAGGTCATCGTATCGGGGTTGGTTACAAAGTGGGGAGACAGATAGCCGCGGTCAAACTGCATACCCTCGACATAGTCTACCGTGGTATCCAGACTCTTGCCTTCTTCAATGGTGATAACACCGTCTTTGCCGACCCGCATAAAAGCTTCGGCCATTTTCTTGCCGATTTCCATATCATTGTTGGCGCTGATGGCGGCAACATTGACAATACTGTCTTTTTTGGTGATATCAACGGGTTTGGCCAGGGAGGTTAGTTTTTCCACGGCCGCAGCAACGGCCTTTTGCATCCCGCGGTTAAGGCTCATTGCATCGGCACCGGCGGCCAAATTTTTATAGGCGTCCTTGAAAAGGGCCTCGGTCAGTACGGTGGCGGTCGTAGTCCCGTCGCCGGCGATTTTGGAGGTTTTGCTGGCCGCTTCCCGGACGAGCTTGGCGCCCATATTCTCGGCCTTATCCAGAAGTTCGATCTCTTCGGCGACGGTGACGCCGTCTTTGGTGACTGTCGGGCCACCCCATCCTTTGTCGATGATGGCGCAGCGGCCTCTTGGCCCGAGGGTTGATTTTACCGCCGCGGCCAATTTTTCCACGCCGGCCAGCAATGCACTGCGGGCATTGCTTTCAAATGCTAAGTCTTTTGTTGCCATGTGTGTTGCCTCTCCTATTAAGGTTCATTATGTCCGTAAAAGTCCTGTTTTTATAGCATCTCTACATTAGAGGGGAATAGGTATGCAAATCAGATACCAAAATCATTCAAGTCCCAATGAATACGTACGTAAAATTAATGATAGAATGCACTTATATTGATAATGAAAATTCTTGGAGAGGTGAAAATTTTAAGTTTCTGCCAACTTTGCCTGGGTATCAAAAGAGACCGACCGCCAACTTGGCAGGATGCAAAAAGTTGACTATGCCTGCTTTTGTTCCCGCTTTTCGACGGCGTCGGGTTTTCGGATATACGAAGGGACCAAAGTGTAAATATCGGCAAATTGTCCCTGTTTGGCTAATCTTCGACCTACGGCATAAACGCCGCCTGCGGTGGCAGGCCAGTAGTTTTTATCGAGTAATCGGGTCAGAGGTGAAGAGAATTTGTCAGCATAATAAGACAAACCTTCGCCGAGCAAGCCGACGGGCAGGTTGTCCTTATTAATAATGTTTAGTAACTCATCCGGATGCAGAAGGCTGCTGGGAAGTCGTTTAATCCAACCGTAATCTTGCCGTTCGTAGACAGATACAAAGAAACGGTTTTGTTTAGCGTCCAGGATTGTAGCGATCCGGCTAAGGCTTGAATTTGTTTTTTTAATATAATCAGTGGCGTTTTCAGCCAAAGCATCCAGAGTGTCCACCGCGACAATATGGGTATTGACGGCGTAAGACATCATTTTTGCAAGTGTTACAGCGATACGAATCCCGGTAAAGCTGCCTGGGCCGGCGGTTATATACAGATGACCGATTTTGTCAGGCCGGATACATGCTTTTTGGATAAGTCCCTCAAGGGTGTCGAATAGTTCCGTACTGTGTTTCATAAAACCGGAAAAAGTGGATTCATATAGGATAGTATCGTCCAGGCCAAGAGCTACCGACCCGATTCGACCGGAGGTTTCAACAGCCAAGATGTATGTGTTTTTAAAATTCGTCACAGGAGAACTCCGCTAATTTTGTGTTTGAGGGGGACTATACTTTTTTTCAGTATTAAAAACAAGCCTTCTTCGAAAACTTTCCGGATTTTTTCGCTTGCAATAATTATTTTTTGACTATACACTTACGCCTCTAATTGTAGCCTTTTTAGTGATGTGTAATTTTGGACTTATTTTTCGACTATATCGAATTTACTTGTGGAGGATTATTGTGGAAATGTGTTTAATTTCTCGCAATCATCGTTTTGGAATTCGGGTTGGCGTATTCTTTTGTCTGGCGGTTCTGTTTGCGGGTACGGCGATAGTCGCCTTTGCCCAGCCTGCAGATGAGCAAAGTGCCAAACAAAGCAAGATTGACTCTTTCATTCAGATTGCCCGTGAGCAGATAAAACGCGGGGCTTACCAGCGTGCTCAGGCAGAACTGGATAAAACAGCCACATCAGAGTTTGCGTCTTATGTTACCGAAAAACAGCAAAAAGAAATCATTTCCCTTCTTGAATCCATCCATACCGCAGAAGCACAGCGTCAAAAAATTGCCGAGATGATGCAGCAGAGCGATTCGCTTGCGGCACAGGGCAACTATACCCAGGCATCTGTGTTGATGCACCAGATCGAAGACAGCCCCTATATTACAGAACAGGAAAAGAAAATTGTTGTTGCATCATTGAAGGAATATGAGGAAAAGCTCAAGATTCAGCAGGGGCAGATGCAGTTGGTTTACAATGAGGCCGTTCGCCAGTATAAGGCCGGCCAGTTTGAAGCGGCTCGTGCGGGCTTTGCTCAGGTAGTGAGTTCAGGTATTTCCGTCAAAGGAGACCAGCCTGCCGGGGATTATATACTGGCTATCGATTTGCAGCGTGATACAGCGGTTGCGGTACAACAGCAGCCGTCCCAGGCAGTAGCTGAGCAGACAGTAGTCGTCGAGATGACGCCTGTACAGGTAACATCTGTGGAAGCAGCACCGGCAGAAGCGACGATAGGGCAAACAACAGTGGTGGTAACGGAAGCTCCGGCCCAACCGGTTGCAGCAGAACAGGCTGTTCAGGCTCAGTCTCAAGCAGGGGCTGAAAATTCATATCTTCAGGTGATTCGCCGTGAACGAGCGGTACGTATTGACTATACAACGGCGATTGTCAACGATGCTTTGGCAAAAGCACAAGCTTTTCGTCAGGAGAACCGCTTTGAAGAAGGACGGCAGGTTTTACGCCGGGCCATTTCAACCGTAGAACGCAATAAGCTGCTGCTGGGAGATGCACTTTATGCTGATTATACAGCCAAGCTGAACAATGAAGAGCAAACCGTTAATGAGCAGCAGCGGGCTTATCAGGCAGAGCAGGAAAGACTTCGTGCCGAAGAAGCGGCAAAAATTACGGGAGAAATCCGCGATACGATTGAAAAACAGCGATCTCAGGCGGTTGAAGAATATCTGGATCGCGCCTATGCGTTCCAGGAGGAGCAGCGGTATGAAGAAGCTTTGGGCCAGTTGGAGCAATTGCTGGCCATTGCCCCTCAGCATCAGCGTGCTCTCATTATGAAAAAGTCACTGGAACATTGGACTCGGTATATTGAGCAGCGACGTATCCAGGAAGAGAATGACCGCGAAGAACTCGAATTGATGATGGAAGCGAATCGACGAACAATTCCATTCTCTAAAGAAATCAATTATCCTCGCAATTGGAAAGAAATTGCCGCTCGACGTGAAAAGGCTTTGCAGGAAACGATGACACCGGCCGATGCACTGGTCAATAAACAGCTTGAGCAGACGGTTAATCTGTCGATGCTGACACCGGATACAACGCTTGAAGAAGCCATTAATCTGCTGCGCAATTCAGTCGATCCGCCATTGACGATTATTGTACTGTGGCCGGATTTGAGCCAGAATGCTCTTATCGAGCGTGATGCTGCTGTCAATATTTCGGGTGAAGGTCTGGGGGCTATTGTGCTTCGGACTGCGTTAAACCGTATTCTTCAGGCGGTCAGCAGTGCTGCAATGGCTGATCTTGGATTTGTACTTGAAGAAGGCGTCATTACCATCGCGACAAGGGAATCCTTGCCGACCAGCTTTAAAAATGAAGTCTATGATGTGTCCGATCTGTTGAATCCGCCGGCTGACTATGATGAAGATCGCGGCGGTATGAGCAACAACAGTGGGAGCGGCGGTATGGGTGGTGGCGGCATGGGCGGAATGAGCGGCGGTATGGGCGGCGGCGGTATGATGGGCGGTATGGGCGGCGGCGGTATGATGGGCGGCATGGGCGGCGGCGGTATGATGGGCGGCATGGGTGGCGGCGGTATGGGCGGTATGGGCGGCGGCATGGGCGGCATGGGCGGTGGTATGGGCGGCGGTTACGGTGTCGGTAATTGGCGTTCAATGTATCGTGCATATCAGTTGATCTATACTATCCAGCAGACCATTGAGCCGGAAACCTGGTACGATGAAGGGGGTGACGGACGTATCGATCAATATGGCGAGAGCAAGCTGATCATCTGGCAGACCCCGGAAGTTCATAAACAGATCAAAGAGTTTCTTGATATGCTGCGTGCCGACTTGGGTCAGCAGGTCGCGATTGAAGCCCGATTCCTCCTTGTAGACGAGAATTTCCTGGAAGATATCGGGATAGATACCGATTTTAGATTAAATCTTGGAGGTACTGATATCTTGGATAGTTCCGGCTCTGCCTCTGATCCTTCCAGCAAAGGGATTATACGGTTAGGTCAGAACTCTTCATCTCATACAATTCCTAAACCTACCGGTATCTCGAGTACACTGGGCGGATATGATTACACAAGTCCTGCATTGGGAATGAGTACCGCTTTCGGAAATCTGGATGATTTCCAGGTCAGTTTTCTGATTCGTGCTACACAGATGCACAAAAACTCCAAGCAGTTAACCGCGCCAAAAGCAGTGGTGATGAACGGTGAATCAGCGACGATGGAAGTTAACACTCAACGTCGAATTAAATCAGAAAGTGAGCTGCAAACAGATACGACGACAACCGATGGCGTTTCTACCACATGGGCCTACTGGGATACGGAACTTGAAGATATCGATACCGGTGTTCGTATGTCGATTACGCCGACTATTACCGCTGACAAAAAGTATGTTATTCTGCGTATCAGCACTTACCTATTGGATCTGCTTTCTACGTCGGAGGGCAAATCCGTTGGTATCGTTCCGGGAGTAGGTACAGTCGAAGACACATATATACTTCCAACACAGCAGATTACATCGATTCAGACCCGTGTTTCTGTGCCGGATCGGGGTACTGTGCTCTTGGGCGGGCTGACGCTGACGGCTGAAAAAGAGGCTGAATCCGGAACACCGATCCTTAGCAAATTGCCTTTACTCGGACGTCTGTTCTCGAACCGCAGCGAGGTTAAGGATAAGCAAATATTACTGATTTTGGTCAAGCCGACGATTATGCTGCAGGAAGAGACAGAGCAGGATGCGATCAGTGCAATGAGTACCGGAAAGTAAGACGCAAAAAAAAGAATATGCAGAATTAAAACAAGGACGTATGCATTGAGCTTACGTCCTTTTATATTTTATGTTTTAGCATTTCTTCGAATCAGACCCATACGCCTAAAATCAAGTCGATAATTTCCGGTTCAAGATTTCGGCGACAATTTTAGGATTGGCTTGCCCTTTACTTTTTTGAATAATTTGTCCCATCAAGAATCCGAGTGCCTTTTTGGCCTTTTTGGGATTTTCTTTTGCATCGGCTACAGCCTGGGCATTTTCCGCAATCACCTGTTCAACCAGCGTTCGAATCTCTTCTGAATCACTTTTCTGGAGGAGATTTTGTTGTTCGGCAATCTGCATCGGTTCGCCGCCGGAAATCGCCATTTGTTCATAAATAAGTGCTGCCGAGGTTGCACTTATTTGGCCGGCATCGGCCATTTTCGCCAGCATAGCCAAATTCTCAGGGCTGATCCCCAAACCGTCTACTGAGGTTTGTCGTTCGTTTGCCAGCTTCAATCCTGTTTGGGTCAGCAGATTGCAGATGCGTTTTGGGTCAGCGCCGCATTTTACGGCGGCGTCGAAGAACCTCCCAGTGGCGCGTTCGGCTGTCAGCACTCCGGCATCATACTTGCTGAGACCATATTCAGCGACGAATCGGTTTTCCATTGCCATCGGCAGTTCACCAATCCGATTTTTTATACTATTAAGCCATTCATCTGAGATTACTACCGGCACGAGGTCGGGATCGGGAAAATACCGATAATCGTGAGCTTCTTCTTTTTCCCGCTGCAGGACCGTCATCTGGTTCACATCGTCCCAGCCATAGGTGCTTTTGTTACCCATTTTCAAAGTCTTGCCGGTGTGGATAAACTCATCCAATTGCCGCTGAGCCTCGTAGGCGATACTGCGCTCCAGTGCCCGGAAGCTATTGAGGTTCTTAACCTCGGTGATCGGCGTTTTAAAGACTTGGCCGTCACGTGTGATATGCAGATTGATATTCGGCTCAAACCGCATATGGCCTTTTTGCATGTCCGCCTCAGAAACTCCCAGAAAACGTACAATCCGCTGGAGTTCCTGGGCCAGAAGGCGTACTTCTACCGGGCTGTTCATATCCGGTTCGGTAACGATTTCCAAAAGAGGCGTACCGGCACGATTCAAATCCACTGCCGAAAAATTACCCAAAGAGTGGGTATTTTTACCGGCATCTTCTTCAAGGTGCGCCCGGCGGATACGTATCTTTTTAGTGGTGCCGTTTTCCATCGGTATTTCGATATAGCCGTGCTCAGCCAAAGGAAGGTCATATTGACTGATTTGGTAATTCTTCGGCAAATCGGGATAATAGTAGCCTTTTCGGTCCCATTTGGTAAATCGGGTAATGTTGCAGTTTAGGGCCAGCGCTGTCAGTATGGAGTACTCCACGGCGGATTTATTCATCACGGGCAGAACACCCGGCATTCCGATACACACAGGACAAACGCGTGTATTGGCAGGCTCGCCGAATCCCAATGCGCAGCCGCAAAACATCTTGGTTTTCGTTGCAAGCTGGACGTGTATTTCCAGCCCGACAATTATCTTATACTCTAAACCCATTCGTTAATCCTTTGTATTCATTGCTGCCACAGGCTGTTACATTATTGGTTTGCGTTTATGCCAGTCGGTAGCGGATTGAAACATCTGTCCGATTCGCAGAAGTATATCTTCCGTGAAAGGCCCGGTGATAATCTGAAGACCGATGGGCAGAGATTTGTCATCAAACCCACAGGGAATGCTTAGCCCCGGAAGACCCGCCAGATTTACAGCGATGGTATAGACATCGGCCAGATACATCTGGAGCGGATCGTCCGTTTTTTCACCGATCTTAAACGCTGTTGTCGGACTGACCGGCAGCATCAAGCAATCTGCCTGCTGGAATGCATTGAGAAAATCCTGCCGGATAAGCGTTCGCACTTTCAGGGCTTTCAAGTAGTACGCATCGTAATAACCACTGGATAAGGCAAAGGTGCCCAGCATAATACGGCGTTTGACTTCACTGCCGAAAGCTTCATCTCGTGACTTGGAGTACACTTCGATATAATCATTTGCAGAGTTACTTCGGTGCCCATAGTGTACACCATCGTATCGGGCCAGATTGCTGGATGCCTCGGCTGTGGCGATGACGTAATAGGCAGCGATGGCATAGTCGAAATGCGGCATTGCTATCTCGATAATCTTTGCACCAAGCGATTGATACACCCTGAGACCGGCTTCAACGGCATTTCGTACCGCCGCGTCAGCCCCGGCATTCAACTGCGGAACAACTGCAATTTTTAACCCTTCAATTGGTCGATCAAGACCGGCCAGATAGTCAGGTTTTGGCGCCATAGTTTCAGGCACACTGGTACTGTCGCGTCTGTCATGCCCCGCGATGATATTCATCATCAGAGCTGCGTCGGTGATATCCTGTGTCATCGGTCCGATTTGGTCAAGGCTGGAACCATAAGCGACCAAGCCGTATCGCGAGACACGACCATAGGTAGGCTTAAGACCCGTAATACCGCAAAATGAAGCCGGCTGACGGATCGAACCGCCGGTATCAGAACCGAGGGCTGCTGTGCACAGACCGGCTGCAACCGCTGCCGCTGATCCGCCGCTGCTTCCGCCGGGAACACGGGAGATGTCCCAGGGATTGGCAGTGGGGCCAAAGCCTGAATTTTCCGTACTGGAGCCCATCGCAAATTCGTCAAGGTTGGTCTTGCCGATAATAACAGCATCTGCAGCCAGCAGTTGTTCAACGACATGGGCGTTGTAGGGGGCATGGAAATTTTTAAGGATTTTTGAGCCGCAGCTTGTTGTGCCGAATGTCGTGCACATATTATCTTTGACAGCGATAGGGACACCTGCCAGTGGGCCTACAGACTGGCCTGCTGCGATTTTTTTATCCACACCGGCAGCATCATCAAGGGCTTTCTCGGCAAACAATGAAAGATATGCCCGCAGAGCAGGGTTATAGCGTTCTATACGTCCAAGATATTCCCGTACGGCCTCGATACTGGAACACTTGCCGGAAGCAATTGTGTTGCGTAATTGTGTAGCAGTCTGCACAGTACTCATTATGCCAGCCTTTAAAAAAGGGATTATGCCCCGGAGTTGTCGTCAAGAATTTTGGGTACTTTAAAATAACCGTCTGTCTGATCGGGAGCATTGGCCAAGGCCTGCTCGTTGCTCAATGACGGCTGGGGGACATCGTCGCGCAGTACATTATGCACCGGAAGACAATGAGCCAGAGGTTCAACCTGTTCGGTGTTTAGAACGTTAATTTTTTCAATATAGCCGACGATAGCGCTAAGTTGGGTGCTGAACCGGTTGATTTCCGCCTCGCTTAATTCCAGCCGTCCCAGCAGAGCAACCCGTTCGACCATTTGTCTGTCAATCTGAATACTCATTTAGTTGTTCCTGTTTAGGTTCTGTTTTGGCCCTGAATATAGCATTTTTTGCCCTGTCGGGCAAGGCCAAATCACGATGAAATAGAGGTGTTTCAGGGCTGTACGGCATCGATGACATGCCGAACCTGGCTGGGATGAGTGCCATTATGGTCAGCAATGGCCCGGAGGGTCTGGTTTTTGTCGGCAATGAGGCCGTTCTGTTTCAAGGCTTCTATGGCCCGGTCGGTATTCAGGCCGATTTCACGACAGTAGGCCTCAAGCGTTAATTGTCCCATACCGACGATTTCAGTACCCTCTTTGTTTTGTCCGGTTGCCGTTTCTTTATAGAAATGCTGCCTCCCTTTGAGCAGAGACGTTATTGGTTCAACCGGAGTCAGAGTTGCCCAGATGATCAGCCCTGAAAGCAGTAAGACTATCGGCAATTCCCAACGCAATCCACCGGCGATCTTACTTTGGAGTTTCAAGTAGGTTAAAAGAGGTTTGCGGTTTAACCACAGATGCAGAATTGCTGTTATCATGAAGACAACACTGAAGCTTAAGTGAAGCGCGATCCATTGTTCACGCGAAAGACTCCAGACACTCCATTGTCGAAGACCGGCGAGCCGACCCGAGGGTGCCAGATACAGAATAATACCCGTAATGGAGATTGCAGCGAATGAAAAGGCTGCCAGCAGTGAGACAAAAGCACGGAAGCGAAACGTCAACCTGTTTTTCGTATCGCTCATTGCGGTTCCTGTTATTTATCTATTATCGGATTCAGGTATGGCTTCCATCGATGCCGGAGAGTGGTTAATAGCTCGATTCGTTCGGAGGATAAATTGAGAATTTTTTCGTTAAAGTCTGCCGGAAGTGTTTGCAACCGGCTGCTGTCAAGAAGTATCTGTATAATACTGTCCATCTGCTCAATTTTTCCATCACCGTTAAGGTCGTTCCAGAATGGATGTCCGATAGAACTGTCTACGCCGATTGACCAAGCCAGCGCAAAACGTTCGGCAGCAGTTGAAGTGTCTAAAGAGGCGTCCGGGCTGTATCGGATGGCTAAGATAAATCGAGTGTATAAAGAGGGCAATGGAATCCAGAGATGTTCGACCGTATCAACGGGACTGTCACTGACATCCAACAATATCATTTCGGCAGGGTTATCTGAGTTAACCGCCCACAATTCAAGCCTTAGGTCGCTTTGTTCAGATCGCAGCCGGAAAGGATAGTGGTCCTCAAAGTGACGATTCCAGGTCAGGGTTGCAGTCAGCATTACGTTGGGGTCAGATGATTCAAGCATGTAAAAGAAAGTATCATCAGAGGTAATCGAGCGACTGTCCCAACCGACAGCGGGTATATCGCCGGGTGCGAATTTCCCTGCAACCAACTGTGCTATTGCAGCCTGTGCATCCAAAGCCCCGGCTCCTTGAAGCCGGTCCAGCGGTGTTGTGGGGTCATCGTTTTCAATAACGTCACCTTTATGCCAGTAAGGGAGTTTACGGGCTGAATTCATCAGTACTGCCTTGATGACACAATTGACCGGCGTGTCCTCCAACGCCGTCAGAAGTGCTGCGTCCTGATAGGCCTTCTGCAGCAGCAAGGCAGCGGTCCCGGCCACAACCGGAGCTGCCAGGCTGGAGGCATTTGTCAAGGTTGTATAGCCGTTTTCGGTATATGCTTCGGGAACCAAAGAGCTTCCGGGGGCGACAAGGTCGGGTTTTGATCGCATATCGTCAGTAGGCCCGCGACTGGAATGGCGGGCAGTCGGTACCCCGAATTGGGTCAAGCTGAGTTCGCCGGTTTCGTCAAGGACTGAGTCAATTACTCCTACGCCGATAACATTGGCACCCGCAGCCGGGTATAGCGCAGGATCTCTGACATCTTGACCGTTGCCAATGGCGGCGACAATAACCGTTCCCTTCTCATCCGCGAGTTGTTCAATTCCTCGTGTCCACCAATCCTCAAAAATATCCCCAAGGCTCAAGGTAATAATGTCGGCAGGGGTTGGTTTTCGGGCAAACAGTCGTAATGCAACGAATCGCCAGAACTCGTAGACATCTACCGCTGCATAAGGACAAACTCCCTGGTAATTAACGGTTGAGCCGTCAGGCAAGAGGGCTTGAGGGTCAAGTCCGATAAGAACGCCTGCAATGGCCGTAGCATGAGGGGAAATGCCATAGCTTCCGTCTGAGTGATCTTCAAATAAAATGTCTGCGTCTGAAAGGCTGGAGTGATGCATATTAAAGCGGTAGTCATTTTGCGGGCGTCCGTTGAGATAGGTCATACTCCGACAGACCGATGCGATAACGACTCCTGCGCCGTTTAGGTCGGGATGTTCTTGTTGAAGTGTCCGAATGCCTGTGGTATCAAGAACTGAAGGCTCGACAATTAAAGTGGAATTTTCATTGTCTGAAAAAGCGGTTGCCCCAATGCCGGCAAACATTACCGACAGTATGCAGAGTTTCTTGAAAAATGAATAAAACACTTCGCAAATCTCCAATAATAGGGCATTTACAACTTATATTATATGAAAACAGCACTCTTCCATCAATATATTTACGCTCTATCAGCGAATATTGTATCGAATAACTATACTGCTTGCTTTAATCGGGTACTGAGGGTATACTTTTAAACAAAATTAAGCTTCGGCATAGGGGCCGAAAATGTTCACTTAAAAGGAAATACGTTAAATCAGACCCGGAATCTATGAGAACACTACTAACCGCAGACCAGATCAGCAGCACCATCGAAAAATTGCTGGAACAGATCGTCTCGGATATCAATCCAGCATTGGATTTGGCGATCATCGGCCTTCGCAGTCGCGGAGAAATTCTGGCCCAGCGATTAACCCAAAGATTAACTAAAAAAATAGGGCATGATATTCCCTGTGGAACACTCGATATTACGCTGTATCGAGACGATTTGAATTCACCGCGCAGCGGGAGTCAGCCGACAGTGGGAGCAACCGAGATCGAATTTGATGTCAACGACAAGTTTATCCTGCTGGTTGATGATGTCTTGCATACGGGCCGCAGCGTCCGGGCGGCGATGGATGCCTTGACAGATTTAGGCCGCCCCCGAACCGTCCGATTGGCTGTGCTGGTCGATCGCGGTGCCCGGGAATTGCCGATCCGTGCCGATTATGTGGGAATCCGTGCAGAAGTTGAACCTTCCGAATCGGTCAATGTGTATCTGGTCGAAACCGACCGGATCGATCAAGTCACTGTAGAATAAGCGGCCGAACTTATGACAAAAAGCACATTTCAGTGGACTCGGAAGCATCTGGTCGGCTTGCGTGATCTTAGCCGTCAGGAGCTGGAATTTATTCTCGACACGGCCAAAGGATTTGAGGAGATCAGCACACGCTCCATTAAGAAAGCGCCGCCGTTGCGGGGCAAGGTGGTTGTTAATATGTTCTTTGAGGACAGCACTCGGACGCGCAACAGTTTTTCATTGGCGGCCGGTCGACTCAGTGCCGATGTTATTGAATTTACCAAGAAGTCCAGTGCTGTTAACAAAGGCGAGACTCTGGTAGATACAGCCCGCAATCTTGAGGCGATGGGAGTGGATATTGTGGTCATTCGCCACAACGCCGGCGGTGCTCCTAAGCTGCTGAGCCGTAGTATTAATGCCTGCGTTGTTAATGCGGGGGATGGATACAATGAACATCCGACACAGGCGCTGCTGGATATTTATACCATTCGTCAGGCCCGGGGGTCTCTTGAAGGGCTGAAGATAGGCATCGTTGGTGATATTTCGCATTCACGTGTGGCCCGAAGCAACATCTATGCAATGACCAAACTCGGGGCTGAAGTAACGCTTATAGGACCTCCGACGCTGATGCCGGCGCGTATATGCGATCTTCCAGTGAAGGTTTCGTACAGTCTGGATGCAGTCATTGAAGAGCTTGATGTTATTAATATGCTGAGAATTCAGTTTGAGCGTATGGGCGGCAACCCATTCCCGTCTGTTCGTGAATATTCCCACTATTTCGGTCTGACTGTTGAGCGGATGCAGCGTGCTAAATCCGATATCATTGTAATGCATCCGGGACCGATGAATCGTGGTGTCGAAATCGAGTCCGAAGTAGCTGACGGTCCTAACAGTGTGATCCTGCGTCAGGTTTCCAATGGTGTGGCGATTCGTATGGCCGTGCTGTTTCTGGTCAATCAGGCGGCAATGCAAAGTTGAAGATGTTGGTCTGAAATACAGAATCAGATTCCAAAAAGTGGAAATGATGCCGAAGACAGGATATTGAATTTTTCATTTAAAGATTGATATTATGGAAAAAATACTCATCAGCGGCGGTCGAGTCATTGACCCGGCCAATCATGTCGATACGGTGGCGGATATATTGCTGGAAGGCGATACCGTGGTCAAAATCGGGCCGGCTCTCAAAGATGCAGCAGATCGCCACGTTGATGCCAGGGGTAAAATCGTCAGTCCGGGCTTGATTGACCTGCACGTGCATTTTCGTGAACCGGGTGATGAGGAAGAAGAAACCATTGCTTCCGGCTCTGCTGCGGCGGTGGCGGGGGGCTTTACTTCTGTGGTTTGTATGCCGAATACGACTCCGCCGATTGATGAGGCAACAGGAGTCGAATACATCCACCGTATGGGACGGCAGGCCCGCAAAACGTTTATTTATGTAATGGGCGCTCTCACCAAAGACCGTGCCGGACAGGAACTGGCTGAAATAGGACTGATGTTACAAGCGGGGGCGATTGGTTTTACCGATGATGGCTGCGGGGTACAGGATGCCGGCGTGATGTTGCGCGCTATGAAATACGCCTCGATGTTCAATACGGTTGTTTCTCAGCATTGTCAGGATAACTC
>CAZYQN010000007.1:0-30530 GCA_964649955.1 uncultured Pirellulales bacterium | reverse complement strand
GCCGATGTTAAGGCACTCAGGGAAGCGGTCAGAGAAGGGTTAGTCGATGCCTTGGCGACAGATCATGCACCTCACCTTCAAAGCGAAAAAGAGCTTGAGTTTCTGATTGCCCCGTTCGGCATTGCAAGTCTGGAATGTGCATTGCCGCTTTACATTAAAGCTCTTATTGATACAGGTGTTATTGATTGGTCGGGGATGTTGTCAATGTTGACCTGCCGTCCGGCCAAAGTCATTAATGTTGCAAAGGGTCGCATCGGGGTCGGCGACAGGGCTGACATTACAATCATTGACCCGGATATCGAATGGACCATCAACGCGGATGCATTTTATTCCAAAAATCGAAACTGTCCCTATCACGGCTGGAAGGTCAAAGGTAAAGCAGTGGCCACTTTTGTTGCAGGCGAAATTCGCTATTTATCACCCGAATTTAACACAACAAACTAAGATTAGTAACTGTAATCTGAAAGGAGTCGGATATGCGTACGTATTTTATCTTGAGTGCAATGATTTACGGGGTCGTATTGACATTGGCTGCGGGTTGCTCGCCGGTGCCTAAAAATGCTGAAAACAGACAGGTGGTTGAAGCTGAAATTCAGGAAGCGATTGCACTGTTTAAGCAGATGGATCCCGGGATTCAGCGGTTTTTTGATCAATCTGCCGGTTATGCAGTAATCCCGAAAGTCTTTAAAGGAGCATTTTGGATCGGAGGGGCCTATGGCAAGGGAATGCTTTATGAAAACGGGCGTATGACCGGCTATTGCAGCGTGTCGCAGGCCTCTTTGGGATTTTCATTCGGCGGTGAATTTTTTCGCGAGATCATTTTCTTCCGCGAACAAACGGATGTCGCTAAGTTCAAATCCAAAGAGTTCACGTTTTCAGCACAGGCGACTGCCGTAGCGCTGACCGCCGGAGCGGCGGCGAAAGCTGACTATAAAGACGGAATGGCAGTGTTTGTAATGACGGATGCCGGGCTGATGGTCGATGCGTCTATCGGGGGGCAAAAGTTTAATTTTGTACCGAAGTCAACTCTTTAAGCCAAGTGTTCTGTTGTATGCCCTTTTTAATCGATGGTTACAATCTATTGCGTTCAGTCCAAAAGCACGATGTCTATGCGGATTTAACGGATGTACAACTCTGCAGATATCTGGCTGATTTTCTGCGTTGTGTCAAGGACCGGGGGACTATTGTTTTTGATGGCGTCGGCCCTCCCGATAAGCGTGAATTGATGGGCATTCGAGGAATAGAGATTCGCTTTTCCGGCGACAAATCGGATGCTGATTCCTATATTGAATGGAAGATAGAAGAAAATACTGCACCCCGGAGACTGGTCGTAGTCAGCAGTGATCGTCGGTTGCGTGCTGCGGCCGCACGACGCAGGGCAAAGTCGGTACCTGTAGATGTTTTCTGGCCGGCACTCTGTAATGCCCTTAACAGCAGTCCGAGGATTGAACCTGAGCCGCAAGAGAAACGAAAAGGCATTACGGATCGTCAGGCCGAATTATGGATGGATTATTTCGATCTGGAAACGTAGGGGTCCGAATGCAGAACGGAATGAATAGTGATGAGTAGGAACTCGACCAGATTTGATAGGACGTTTCTGTCCGATCAGGTGACGGACCACATGCATGGCCGCTATATACGCCTGAACAGCGAAGATACCGTTTCGCAGGCTCTGGTTAAAATTCAACAGCAGGAACTGGACCAGCAAATTGTCTATTTTTATGTATTGGACCAAAAGGAACGGCTGGTCGGGGTGATACCCGTTCGTAAGCTGTTGTTTGAAAAACCGGAAACACGAATTTCTGAAATTATGATCCCGAATGTAGTTACGGTTCTGAAACAGACAACAATTGCTGAAGCTGGTTCCGTGCTGCTGGAGTATAAGCTTCTGGCAGTGCCTGTAGTGGATGACAACCGGCGGATGCTCGGTGTGCTTGATTTGACCAATTTTACCGAGGATGCAATGGATACTCTCTCGATGGTCAAGCGGCCCCAGGTGGATCGTTTTTTCCAGCTTCTCGGTTTGCATATCAGTCTCAACAGGCACGTTTCGCCCTGGGTACAGTTTCGTGAGCGTTTTCCATGGCTTTTATGCAATGTTGCCAGTGGTTTGATGTGTGCGGTCATCGCGAGTTTTTATGAACTGTTGATTCAGCAGGTCGTACTGTTGGCAATGTTTATTACCGTAGTGCTGGCGTTGGGTGAAAGTGTCAGTATGCAGGCGATGACGATAACTCTTCAGGCGCTCAATGTTAAACATTTTTCATGGGGTATTATCCGTCGGTTTTTGCGTAAAGAGATTGCTACATCGCTTTTATTGGGGCTTGGATGCGGGCTTTTGATTGGAGCTGCCGCGTTTTTGTGGAAAGGGAACTTTCTGCAGAGTTTTTCGATTTGTATGAGCGTTGTATTTTCAATTCTTACGGCCTGCGGTCTGGGTGTTCTAATTCCGTCGCTGATCCGGGCATTCCGAATGGATCCCAAGATTGCTTCGGGACCGATTGTACTGGCATGTGCGGATGTCGCCACATTGTTGTATTATTTTAATTTAATGCAGATTCTTTCACGTCAATAATGTCAGAGCGGGAGAGTGATTATGAAACTCAGTATGATGTGGAGTCTGTTTTTGGTGATCTTCGGAGGAATCCTAATTGGCGGCTGTGAAAAATCAGTTCCTCCAACCAGCGATTTGCCTTATCCTAAAGAAGTTGCCGCATCACTTCAAGGGCCTGTGCATGTTCTATTGCTGACCGGCGGTCACGGTTTTGAAGAGGCGGAATTTTTTGCACTGTTTGATACAATGAAAAGCATTCATTACACCCATATCAGGATTTCCGAGGATAGCAGCATATTTGAATCGATTGAAAACTGGCCGTATGATGCGATAGTGATGTACAATATGACTCAGAACATCTCGCCCTTACAACGTGAGAATTTTATGCGTCTTCTTGACCGAGGTGTTGGACTGGTGGCGTTGCATCACAGTCTATGTAATTTTCAGGCGTGGCCGGAATATCGCAGGATTATTGGGGCGCACTATTATGAAAAGCCGATGGAAATTGACGGCGTGGTGTATCCTGCAGGTCAGTATAAGCACGATGTACGTATGCAGATCCGCGCGGCAGATATAACGCATCCGATCACCGCGGGCATAGAAACGTTTGAGATTTTCGATGAAACGTATAATCACTATGCTATCGAGCCTGACAACCATTTGCTGTTGGTAACAGATGAACCGACCAGCCGAAAAGAAATCGGGTGGGTACGCCGATACAAGAATGCAAATGTTTGTTATATTCAGCTCGGGCATGGTCCCGAAGCCTACGCCAACCCGACGGTACGTACAATTCTTGAGCGTGCCATAGCGTGGAGTGCCCGACATAACTGATCGGACACCCCTTTTATGGTCTATGCCTGGTCTTGCTCGCTACAGGGTAAAATCGTCTATCTGGACGACGGTGACCGGTGCGATTGTTTCAAGTTGTTCTTTCAGGACGGATGCGTCTCCGACCACTACAATGCTCAGTTTGTCAGGATGTATAACCTTTTGCGTCAGGCGGATACAGTCCTCAGGTGTTGCGGTTTCAAGTGTCCCGAAAAGCCGTCGGAAGTAATCACGCGATAAATCCTGTGATTCCATTAACCATAGATCGCGGGCTATTTGCTGTGGTGTTTCACGGTTGCGTGCAAACGAGCCGAACAGGTAGCTGCGGGTATCGCCGAACTCCGCCTCTGTTGGGGGCACTGTGCGAAATTCCTGAACCTGTTCGATAATGACTTGGATTGTTTCAACAACGGATTCATTTTTAGTGAACGTTGATATTTCAATCGTTCCGGCCCTGTTCATCGCATTAAACCAGCCGTGAGCACCGTAGGTAAGCCCTCGTTTGACACGAATATTGTCATTAAGCCGGCTGTGGAAGGAGCCGCCGAAATATCCGCCTGCAATCATACTGAAAAAGAAGTCCGGCTGCTGGCGTCGGGTCAGCCCGGGATGCCCGACGTGAAGCTGGGCTTGGGCGCTGCCGGGCCGGTCTACCAATGTAATATGTGTTGGTTGAGACTGCGGGATGCCCGGCAGTACCAATTCTGTTCCAAGAGAGGTGGTTTTCCAGTTTCCCAGGTAAGTCTTAGCTAATTTGACCGCCCGGGACAGTGTGATGTCGCCGGCAAAAATCAGAGTGGATTGGTCGGGCCGAGCAAAGTTGTTCCACCACAGGTTTAAATCGTCCGTAGTGATTTGTTCAAGCTGCTTAGCAGTTCCTTTGATTGGCCGGCTGTATGGATGTTTGCCGAACATCACCTTATTTAACCATATTTCAGCCAGGTATGCAGGGTCTTGTTGACGAATCTGCAGACCGGTAAGCTCCTGGGTCATCAGTTTTGTGAACTCTTCTTTGTCAAAAGAAGGTTCCAGAACAACTTCAGCCATCAGAGACATGCCCCGTTCAAGATTGTCCGATAGGCTGCTCATCGAAAGGGATGCATTGTCTTTGTCGGCATATCCGCCCAGAGCGATGGCATAGTATTCCAACAGGTTGGCCAATTCAGCTTCGGTATGCCGGGCAGTACCCCGGGTCAGCATTCCCAGAGTCATAGCGGCTGTACCGGGCTTTTCTTCTGTCCATGCGCCGTTACGGATACCGAGCATCACGGTCACGAACGGCACTTCGTGATTGGATACGACCATTACGGTTAGGCCATTGGGGAGCTTGGATTCCTTGTAGGGAAGATCAAAGATTGTCTTATCTGATTGTGCAAATGGAGCCAGTGCGGGAAACGTCTTGGGTCGATCGATACCCGGGCGGCCGGGCGGGGGACTGACAAGCTCCGGTTCAGCAGTGATGGGAGCTTGTTCATTATCCTTGCGGGCCGCGAGCATTCCCTCTGCATTTTTTTGGATAATAATGCGGAACACACGCTCTCTATTGAGCCATTGTCCGGCAACTCTTTGAACGTCATCTCGCGTTACAGCCCGAATCTCATCGATCATTGTATTAACACGGGATAAATCACCCATAGTGACTGCTGCGGTGCCGAGCATATCAGCCTTGCTTTCCACATTCAGATTCGTTGTTACATGATTTCTGAGCAATTGGTTACGGGCTTTTTCGATTTCTTCATCACTGACACCTTTCGTCTGGATCAACTCGACTTGTTCCATTAATGACGAAAGGGCAGTTTCATAGTTTACGGAATCGGGGGACAGAACGGCATTTACTGAAAAAAATCCTGCTTGCTGCAGAGTGTACGACCAGCAGCCGGCGTCAACGGCGATTTGTGATTCAGCGACAAGACGACGATAAACCCGGCTGCTTTTCCCGCCGCCGAGAATCTCACTGAGAAAGTCAAGAGCAGTTTCATCTTTGTGCCCGATAGGAACGGTTCGCCAAGTCAGCCTGACTTGACCGGCGGGAGCATTTTCATCGTCAATAATGACGGTGCGGGGGGCAGTGGGCTGCGGTTCTTCGATACTGATTCTCGGTACCTCAGGACCGGCCGGGATCCAGCCGAAATAATGTTTGGCCAGCTTCTGCGCCTGCTCATGTTTGACCGCTCCGACAATCACCAATGTTGCATTGTTGGGAACATAATAGCGTGTCCAAAAAGCTCTCAAATCGGCTACACTGGTTGCTCGCAGGTGTGCGATATTTCCAATGGGGGTCCATTGATAAGGATGAACGCTGAACAGTTGAGCGTTAATTTTTTTAAATACATTGCCGTAAGGTTTGTTTTCTCCCATCCGAAGCTCTTCTTCCACGACCTTACGTTCGGTGTCAAAGGCCTCTTGGTCGATTTTCAAAAAATTCATGCGTTCGGCCTCTAGCCACAATGCCAGTTCCAATTCCCGTGCCGGCAGAGTTTCCACATACACGGTTTGATCAAAGCTGGTGTAGGCATTGCATGTCCCGCCGACCTTGCGAATAAAATTGAAGTGATCATCCGGCCCGACGCGGTCGGTTCCTTTGAACATCATATGTTCAAACATATGAGCATACCCTTGTCGGTCCGGCTGTTCGTCTTTGGATCCGACCTGATACCAAACCTGTACCGCAACAATAGGCGAGGAAAAATCCTCAAGCGTGATCACTTCCATACCGTTATCCAGGGTCATCAGTCGATAATCGAATGTCTTGCCTGATGTCGGCGATAAAGAAGTTTTAACACGCTGAGATTGTCCAAAACAGACAGTGGTAGACAGCAGAACAACCAGTAGTGAAACAAGACGAAGTGAATGGATTCGGTTCATAGCTTTCTCTTTCAAAATTAGACAAAGTTTATAATTTAGGTTTTTTATAGCCCAAAACTTCATTCAGGTCAAGCAGACGATTTGAAAGTCTCAGAAAGAATTCTTTCGACGCCGCAATTCAGCAAAAACCTTGGCCGGATCCTGACATCCGGTTGCCCGTTGGAGAGCAGTATCCCGGGTTCTCAGAAAAGGATTGCATTTCTTCTCTTGTTCCATTGTTGTTGCAGTGAAACCCGTATTTTGCTGAACGAACCTAAGCGTTTGCTGCAGGATTTCATTGTCCGGCTCAAGCATCAGTGCGAAACGCAGATTCTCTTCCCTATAATCATGGCCGCAGTAGATACGTGTTTCATCCGGCAGGGTCATCAGTCTTTGGAGTGAACGAAACATTGTCTCGGCCGTACATTCCAGCAATCGGCCGCATCCAAAAGAAAAGAGTGTGTCTCCGCTGTATAGGACCGGCAGTTCTGTCGGATGTGTGCAGTAATAACAGACCCCGCTGGTCGTGTGACCCGGCGTAAACAGCACACGAATCCTCCAATCACCAAATTCAATGGATTGATTGTCATATACAGGATAGTCAGTGTTCGGAATTCGCTTCGGATCAGGACTATAAACAACACAACTAAAGCGTTTTTTAAGTTCCAAAATACCTGCCGTATGGTCGTAGTGATGGTGTGTTAAAAGAATTGATTTTAATATAAGTTCTTTATATTTCAGTGCTTGTTGAACTACAAAGGCATCAGAAGGATCGATGACAAAACAGATACCCATATTGTATGGCTGCACATGAATCCAATTATCAACATTGGCGTTGAGCGTCAGAATGTCCATAAAATGCAAGTATAATGGAAATGAACAATGAAGAAAAGGCCGAAAAAAGGCAAAAAAAGCGGGGAAATCAAATGTATATGTGACATAAGGAGCAATAAAAATATTATAAAAACAATAAAAAAACTAAAAATAATAATATTAAGAAAAAAATCACAAAAATATATTGTATTCATTTAATCTATGGTGTATACTTTATCGATAAGTGAATATCGATACAATTATATCAAAGGGAAGACGAAAATGACTGAAGAGATGATCCAAGACAGTGTATCCTACTCGACAATCCGACGCCTTCCACTGTATATGCCGCTGCTCAAGTCTGATTTGGATGCAGGCCAGCAGTGCATAAGCAGTGCCAAAATTGCTGAATTGCTAAAGCTTGATCCTGTTCTTGTACGCAAGGACTTAGCCAGTATCGGCATAACAGGACAAGCGAGGGTTGGATTTCCGATTCGGGAACTGATTGAGGCCGTTGAACGTTTTCTGGGTTGGGACAATATCAGCGAAGCATTCGTCATCGGTGCCGGCAATCTTGGTGCTGCGCTGGCAGGTTATGCCGGATTTGAGGCGCACGGCCTAAAAATCGTAGGTCTTTTTGACAGCAATCCCGCTAAAGTCGGCATAACAATCGCCGGAAAGCCTGTCTTAGATATCAGTAAATTTTCATCACTGGTTCGGCGAATGCATATTCATATTGCGATTTTGACAGTCCCGGCCGGCCAGGCGGTTGCTGTTGCTCAGGCTGCGGTCGAAGCAGGGATAAAAGCGATCTGGAATTTTACTCCGGTAAAGCTCAACCTGCCGGATTCTATTATTGTTGAACGTGTTGATCTTGCGGCCAGTCTGGCGGTCTTGTCCAGCCGATTAGCCTCGGCTGTACGTGCAACTGAACAAAAGAAAATTCAATCATAAGAGGTAACAATGAAAACGGAAACCGCTCCACGAAAATTTGAGAAGGTTTGTCAAATCCTTGACAAATACCATCGTGACCCATGCAAACTGATTCCCATTCTTCAGGAAGTTCAGAAGGTCTATCGCTATCTGCCCGAAGAAGTGCAGGCTTATATAGCAACCGGGCTGGGATTGTCACCGGCAAAAGTGTATGGCGTTGCAAGTTTCTATGCCAATTTCTCGCTCGAGCCGAAAGGAAAGTATGTCGTTCACGTTTGTGACGGCACTGCATGCCATGTCAAGGGTTCTGGTTTAATTAAAGAAGCCCTCTTTAAAAAACTTGGCTTGTCATCGGAAAAAAAGACCACCGACGATATGCTCTTTACCGTTGAGGCGGTTTCGTGTTTGGGAGCATGCGGATTAGCCCCGGTAATGACAATAAATGAAAAGGTCTATGGACAGGTAACTCCTGATATGGCAACGGCGTTGATTGATGAAATTACCGCCGGGGAGAAGAAATAATGATAACCGAAAAAATTAATCTTAAAGCCGTCAAAGAGGGATTCAATCAAAAAGTCGCAGGGGTCAAACGCCGTGTGATTATCTGTGCCGGTACAGGCTGTGTAGCCAACGGTGCACTGGATGTCCATAAGGCTTTGGCTGACGCCCTGGCGGCACGGAATCTTGATGTCATCCTCGAATTGAAAGACGAACACGGCAGCCCGGATATTTATATCTCTAAAAGCGGATGCCAGGGTTTTTGCCAGGCCGGCCCGTTGGTGACGATTGAACCGGAAGGCTTTTTATTCTGTAAAGTCCGCACGACGGATGTACCGGATATTGTCGAACAAACTCTTCTTCACGGCCGGGCGGTTGAAAGACTGCTTTACAAACACCCCACGACGGGTCAGGCTTATGAAAAACAGGATGATATTCCGTTTTACCGTCGCCAGAATCGCTATGTTCTCGGGGATTGCGGCATCATCAATCCGGAAGACATTCGTGAATATATAGGCCGCGGCGGTTATGAGCCTGCCCGAAAAGCATATACTGAAATGACTCCTGAAGCCGTATGTGAAGAAATGGTTGCTTCAGGATTGCGGGGACGCGGCGGCGGCGGTTTTCCCACAGGTAAAAAATGGCTATTGACTCTCGCCCAGAAAAATGACAAGAAATATGTTATTTGCAACGGTGACGAGGGCGATCCGGGTGCGTTTATGGACCGCAGCTTGATGGAAGGCAATCCGCACCGTGTTATCGAAGGCATGATGATCGCTGCCCGGGCTATCGGGGCAGACGAAGGCTATATCTATGTCCGTGCTGAGTATCCTCTGGCCGTGCAGCGTATTCGCAAGGCTGTCGAGGATGCCGAGCAGGCCGGTATCCTGGGCGATAATATGTTTGGGTCCGGCTTATCCTTTAAGCTGGTTGTTATGGAAGGCGCAGGCGCATTTGTCTGCGGTGAAGAGACGGCATTGATGGCCTCTATTGAAGGCCAGCGCGGAATGCCCCGGCCAAAGCCTCCATTCCCTGCTCAATCGGGCCTCTGGGGCAAGCCTACTGTGATCAACAACGTAGAAACACTGGCCACTGTCCCGCTGATTATCCAGCAGGGCAGCAGCGCTTACCGTACCATGGGAACAGAAGGTTCTCCCGGCACCAAGACATTTGCCCTGACCGGCCATGTCGCAAACACCGGTCTGATCGAAGTACCGTTTGGCACCACTCTCAGAGAAATCATCTTTGAGATTGGCGGGGGGGTTACCGACCGTTTCGGGAATCCTGATCCTGACGGTTTTAAAGCTGTTCAGATCGGTGGTCCATCTGGTGGGTGTCTGACCGCTGCGGCTCTGGATATGCCGCTGGATTTCGAATCGGTCAAGGGCATTGGCGCAATGATCGGTTCCGGCGGTTTGGTCGTAATGAATAAAGACACCTGTATTGTTCAGGTCGCTCGCTTTTTTATGCAGTTTACACAGAATGAATCCTGCGGCAAGTGTGTCCCATGCCGTGAAGGCACCAAACAGATGCTGGCATTGCTCGATGATATCATTGAGGGCCGGGCCGATGAAAACACGCTGCCGCTGCTGGAAGATTTGGCCAAAGCGGTACAACTCGGTTCACTGTGCGGACTGGGAAAGACCGCCCCGAATCCGGTACTCAGTACGCTGCGATACTTCCGTGATGAATGTGTTGCTCATATCCAGCAGAAACGCTGCCCGACCGGACAATGCAAAGCATTGGCCCAGCCGGAAATAATTGCCTCCCTCTGCAAGGGATGCGGAGCGTGTCTGAAGAAATGTCCTGTAAATGCCATTAGCGGCGAAAAACGCCAGCCGCATGTCCTTAACGCAGAGCTGTGCATCAAGTGCGGCACGTGTGCAAAGGTCTGTAAATTCAACGCCATTGTCGGAGTTTAAGTATGACGGATAAAAATACAATTATGCTCAACGGCAAGCCCGTTGCTATTGAAAATGAAAAGAATCTGCTGGAGGTCATTCGCAAGGCCAACATTGATCTGCCGACCTTCTGTTATCATTCAGAACTGAGCGTCTATGGAGCCTGCCGTCTCTGTATCGTCGAGATTGAGGGTATGGGCATTGTTACCTCCTGCAGTACAAAAGCTGCGCCGGGGATGGTGGTTCGTACCCATACCCAACAGCTTCGCAAGATGCGGCGCATCTATCTGGAACTGCTGCTGGCCAACCACCATCAGACCTGTACGACCTGTGTCAAGAGCAGTATGTGCAAACTGCAAGACTTGGCCGCCAGGATGGGTATCACCGATGTACGCTTCAAAAGCCGTCAGGGCCAAAAGCCTCTTGACCGCTCCAATCCGTCACTGGTGCGGGATCCGAACAAATGTATACTGTGCGGCGACTGTGTGAGAGCATGCGACGAAATACAGGGCATCGGCGCCATCGATTTTGCCAACCGCGGGGCGCAGACTACAGTAGTGCCTGCGTTCGGCAAAGAACTTAAGCAGGTTGATTGTGTCTTTTGCGGCTTGTGTGCCAGTGTCTGTCCGACGGGAGCGATTACCCCGAAATCTGAAGTCGAAGATGTCTGGTCGGCTATCGCCAATTCTGAAAAAGTCGTTGCCGCCCAAATCGCTCCGGCCGTGCGTGTTGCACTGGGCGAAATGTTTGGCCTCGAACCCGGACAGGTTACAACCGGCAAGATCGTAGCCGCACTCAAGATGCTGGGTTTTGACAAAGTTTATGATACCAGTTATGCCGCCGATCTGACGGTTCTTGAAGAAGCTACAGAGTTTTTGCACCGTAAAACCGCAGGCCAAAAATTGCCTCAGTTTACCTCCTGCTGTCCTGCCTGGGTCAAGTTTGCCGAACAGTATCTGCCTGATTTTCTGCCCAATTTGTCAAGCTGTCGCTCGCCGCAGCAGATGTTCGGTTCGCTGGCCAAGCGTACATTGCCTGAGCAATTAAAGATTGATACCAAAGACCTCTTTGTAGTTTCGATTATGCCCTGTACCGCCAAAAAATTTGAGGCTCGTCGTCCCGAATTCAAGACCAATGACATTCCTGATGTAGACGCTGTTTTGACAACACAGGAGCTGGGCCAGATGATTCGACAGGCCGGCATACGCTTCAATGAACTGACGCCCGATTCGCTGGATTTGCCGATGGGTTTCAAAACCGGCGCCGGCGTGATTTTCGGAGCCAGCGGTGGAGTAACCGAGGCGGTACTGCGATATGCCGCCGAGAAATTGACAAATGTTAAGAATGAAAATGCTGAATTTACAGAAGTTCGCGGTCTCGAAGGAGTACGCGAACAGGTGTTGACCCTTGGCGATGTGACACTAAAAATCGCGATTGTTCACGGCCTGAAAAATGCAAGATTGCTGGCCGATGCGATCCGGAAAGGCGAGCGTACTTATGACCTTATCGAAGTAATGGCCTGCCCGGGCGGGTGTATTTCCGGTGCCGGCCAGCCGGTGTCATTTGATCCGAAGGCCCGGGCATTGCGCGCCGAAGGGTTGTACAATGCCGATAAAACATTGCAGCTTCATGCTTCGCAGGACAATCCGTATTTGCAAAAGTGTTACCGGGAAACACTGGGCCAAATTGGCGGACCTACAGCCCATGCTTGGCTCCACACTAAATATCACAGCCGGAAACGGTATGAAGATGCCGGCTTCAGTCTGTCCGGAAACGGCACCCCGCAAAAGCTTCAGGTATGTGTCTGCGTGGGAACAAGCTGTTATGTCCGCGGCTCACAGAAGCTGCTTGAAACAGTGTTGGACTATGTCAAAACGGCCGGACTTGACGATGCAGTAGACGTGCGGGCAACCTTCTGCTTTGAACAGTGCGATCGCGGTCCGACAGTCCGCATCGGCCAGACCGTGATTAATAAATGCACATTTGATCAGGTTCGTGACGAACTGCACAGGCAAATCGCGGTAGTTAAAGGATAACCGTCAAGAAAGGATAACGCGATGGAATTTGGACAGAGCCACAATCAAGTGGTCTTTACCAACCGGGCCAGATGCCGGGACTGCTATCGCTGCATCCGTGTCTGCCCGGTCGAGGCGATCGGTATTCGTGACGGTCAGGCGTATGTGGATGAACGCCGCTGCATTTCCTGCGGCACTTGCATTCGTGAATGTCCCCAGCAGGCCAAGAGCTATCGCAGGGATCTGACTGAGGTGATGGAACTGGTGCGTGAAAACCGCGTAGCTGTCAGTCTGGCTCCGTCGTTTGCGTGTTTGTTCGAAGACTGGCAGATTCGTCGGGTTCCCTCGGCGCTGCGTAAACTGGGGTTTGCATACGTAGCCGAAACGGCCTCCGGTGCTGATTGGGTTGCCCGGCAGACGGCTGATTATGTGCGTCAACATCCCGATCAGTTGTCGATAGCGACGGCCTGTCCGGCGGTTGTCCGGTATATAGTGCGTTACCGTCCCGAGGTACGGGGTAACCTTGTGCCGGTCGTTTCGCCGATGCTGGCGCATGCCCGCGCAATAAAAAATACCCAGGGCAAAGACATAAAAGTAGTCTTCATTGGCCCGTGCGTCGCCAAAAAGGCGGAAGCTCAAGCCGACCCTGACGGGACTATCGATGCCGTTCTGACATTTAATGAATTGCTTGAATGGTTTAAAATGGCCCAAATCAACTTGGCCGATTTTGAAGAAAGCGCCTTCGACGAGCGTCCCGCCAGAACGGCCCGGCTGTTTCCCCTGGAAGGCGGCAGCCTCAAAACCGCGTCTTTACCAGTGGACCATTGCCAGGTACAGACGGTGACGGTCAGCGGATTTAAACCTATCTGTGATGTGCTGGACAGTGCCGGCATGATGCAGGAGGGCTGCCTTGTCGAACCCTTGTTCTGCTCGCAGGGATGTATCAACGGTCCGGTTATCGGATGTGATAAACCGCTCTTTGAACGCAAGCGTGACATTATTCGTTATCTGGAAGCTTCGGATGAAGGTGTGCAGATATCCCCGCCGGTGGCCCTGACACAAACCTTTGACGGAGACAGCCTTGGCGATGAGATGATAACGGAAGAGCAGATTCGCCATGTTCTTGAAAAAACCGGAAAACAAAATCCCGAAGATCAGCTCAATTGCGGAGCGTGCGGCTATTCTACATGCCGGCGGCAGGCAATTGCGGTACTCAGAAAAATGGCTGAGCCGGAAATGTGCGTTTCCTATGTCCGTCGTATGGCCGAACGTCGCACCGACCGCATAATCGAGACCAGCCCCAACGGAATTCTGATTCTTGATGAACATCTGACCATTGTGAATATGAATTCCTCTTTTAAACGGCTGTTTATGTGTACCGACTCGGTCTGCGGAAAGCCGGTATCCTACCTGATGGATCCGGAGCCGTTTGAAAAAATTGCCTCCGCTCGTCAGGAACTCTACGAAGCGACGATTCATCACGAAAAGTACGGCCTGTTTTGCCATGAGATTATCTATGCTATGCGTCCCGAAGGCCAGATTGTAGGCATTTTTGTGAATCTGACTCGGGCGGTCAAAAACAAACGCAAGTATGATCAATTGCAAGCTCAGACGCTTCAGCAGGCTCGAAACCTTCTGCGTCATCAGGTGGATATGGCCGGTAAGATTGCCGAATACCTCGGCCAAAGCACTGCCGAGAGTGAAAAACTGCTGGTCAACCTGATGCAGATTGCTCAAGATACTCCCGTACAGGACAAACAGGAATCGGTGGCGTGGTTGAAAGATATCTACATTTCGAAGTAAGCATTGACCAGCGTGCCAAACAGAGACATCAGGCCTGCGGTGATGTTGTCTCAGTGATGCGCAGCGACATCGCCACAACAGTCATTCTTTGCGATGGGGTCGGCTCCGGCACTGCGGCTCACGTGGCGGCACGTATGTGTCAGGCTCGCCTGGAACGCCTGCTTGGTGAAGGATTTTCGCTGCATGAGGCATTTCTGTGCATGGCGTCCTCTATGGAGCAATGGAAACAGCCGGGTAAACCTTATGCCGCCTTCATTGTCGCGCAGGTCCGGGGAGACGGGCATGCATCGATTATGGGCTATGAATCCCCGGCGGTGGTATGGATTACATCGCGACAGGCACAGACCCTGCCGCGGCGGATGTTTATGCACGAGGGAGTCAGTGGATATGAGTCCAACTGCTATCTTCGCAGCGGCGAAGGATTGCTGCTGTTATCCGATGGGATTACCCAATCGGGGATGGATACTCTGGCGGGGGGCTGGCAGAGCGAAGGGGTGGCTGACTATGTCAGCAGTCTGTTGCTTAAAAAGCAGGCAGCCGATTTGGCCGGACAAATTCAGGCCAGGGCGGCCGCTATGAACGGCGGTGTTGACTATGATGATACGACGGTGGCATGGATGCGGTGTCGTCCGGGCAGACCGCTGAGTCTGCTGACAGGCCCTCCGGCCGAAAAGCTGATGGATATGGCGGTAGTCGAACGGTTTATGGCAATGCCGGGTCCTAAAGTGGTATGCGGGGCGACGACAGCAGCCATTGTTGCCAGGATACTCGGACGTAAAGTCCAGATTGAAAAGGAACCGGTCAGTCTGATAGCGCCGCCTAAATATTTTCTTGAAGGCATTGATCTGGTCACCGAAGGTGCGGTAACCCTTAATCAGCTCAACAATGTCCTTGAACTGAATGCGGAGGATTTCCAGGAGATTAATGCGGTGACGGAATTATACGATCTTCTCTCAACGGCCGATCGAATTCATATTTTGCTCGGTTCAGGAGTGAATCCGGCCAACGAGGATACCTGTTTTGTCCAGCGAGGCGTCTTATCTCGCGAAAAAATTGTTCCCTTGATTGCTCACAAGCTTCGAAAGCAGGGCAAATGTGTGATAGTTGAATCGGTATGAATTTTGAGCCGCACCCGAGGCTCACGTTTTGTACTCCTTAAAAAAGGCCGGTCGGAAATCGCTTCCCCGGCCGGCCTTGCATGTTAAAGAATGATAGTGCTGTTACTTTTGTTCTTTCGGTGTTCCGATCAGCAGTATCGGAGCTGCAATAGCAATTGAAGAATACGTACCCACAAGAATACCCACGATCATCGCAAACGTAAATCCGCGAAGCCCTTCGCCGCCCCAGATATACATCACCAACACGGTCAGCAAAGTGGTTCCCGATGTAAGCACGGTCCGGCTGAGAGTCTGGTTGATGCTGTCGCTGATAAGTTGAGGTGTCAGCAGGGTTGCCTTGCCGCGGTTCTCGCGAATACGGTCAAAGACAACGATGGTGTCATTCAGCGAGTAACCGATAATTGTCAAAAACGCCGCAATCATTTCAAGATTGATCTTGAAGTCCCCGATCAGCAGGGCATTCCCCAGCGGTTTGCCGGTAATATACGTACACGCAGTAACGACACCCAGGGTGATGCATACGTCATGCACCAGGGCTACGATGGCCGCCACGCCGTAGCGTACTGTACCGAACCGTACCCAGATGTAGCCGACGATACCGATCAAAGACAGGATGATCGCTACGAGTGCCTGATTCTTGGCTTTGCTGCCGATGGAAGGATCGATCTGCGTGACGCGAGATAACGATGTTTCAAGGGAAGCAGCGCTGACCAGCTTGGTCTTTTCGTTGGCGACAAATTGTGCCCATTCATTCTCGTCCAGCTCGCGGTAACCTGCTTCCGGATGAACGCTGACAAACACGAATGTGCTCAGCCGATCCTGCGGATTCGGCTCTGCCAGCATTTCACTGAGAACATCATAACGATACCATGCCAGATGATTCATGTCCTGTTTGAATCGGATATCCCTGATTCGTGCCGCTAGTTCTCCGGCGGTAACAGGATTTTCCAGGGCACAGACAAATTTTATCCCGCCCAGGTAATCGGACAACAGGGCTGCCTCGTCGGAACTGGGGAGTATCCGCTCTTCTCGAAGAATTGTAATTCCCAAATTCTCGCGTACGGCCAGGTAGCCGTCAAAAGCCTCACGGACTGCATCGCCGACGACTTCATGGACGACCGGGTCGCTGATGGTTGCGTTGTCGCCAAAGGCCTCCTGCAGTGTTTCCCGTACGGCAGATACGTTGAATCTGCTGGTGGAAACTTCATAGGTTCCGGCTTCTTTGGCAGTAACTTTCAGATTGCCCAGCCGCTGGCCCAGCTTGTCAGAGGCCTGACGGATTTGCGACACGACACTGTCGGTGCTGTGTGTCTTGCCTTCCCCGAAAGTGACTAAGGCGGTGGTCAGATTGGTCTCCGTTGTGCTGATTTCAAACTGCTTTCCGGTAGTTCCAACCTCATTGACTCGTGCCCCGGCCAGTGCCATATTCCCGATGGAAAGGGCGTAATCGGAAAACCGTTTTTGAACCTCGGCCCGGCCGCCCCCGAAACCTTCCTTCAGATCGATCTGTACACTGGTCCCGCCGGTAAATTCAATATCGTATTTACTGTTGGTGGTTTCGTCTCGCGAAAAGAACACACTCAGCCCGCTGATGATCAAAACGGCTGAAATAGCCAAAAAGACCGGGCGAAGTTTCATCCAGTTGACTTTTGTGTTCTGGAAAATCCCGAACATAGCCAACGGGTTAGTTAGCAACCGTAAACCGGTCAGGCAATCAAAAATAACGCGAGTGACAAACAGTGCGGTGAACATACTGGCTAAAATACCGAGCATCAACACGATAGCAAAGCCTTTGATTTCTTCTGATGCGACGACGTATAGAATTGCCGCTACACCGAAAGTCGTCAGGTTGGCATCAAAAATGGTGCTGAAAGCCCGCGAATAACCGTTGGCAATAGCCGAACGAACCGACGAGCCGCGTTTCTGCTCTTCGCGGATACGTTCAAAGATCAGCACATTGGCGTCAACGCTCATGCCGATTGTTAAGATCAAGCCCGCGATACCCGGCAGGGTAAACGTGGATTGCAGAATAGCCATTACCCCAAGGATTAACAGAATATTCAGCATTAAAGCCACATCGGCAATGGCCCCGGCCAGCATATAATAGATCAGCATAAAGACGGCTACTGCCGCCAGACCGATCAAGCCTGCGGTAATTCCTTTTTTCAGATTGTCGGAACCCAGCGTAGCGCCGATGGTCTTCTCGGAGATCGGGACATCGCTCAGTCGTGCCGGGAACGATCCGGCATTGAGCTTGTTGACCATATCGTCCACCTGAGTCTGGGTAAATCCGCCGCTGCCGCCGGTAATAACACCCTGCGAACGAATGGCGCTGTTGATCTTCGGCGCCGAAATTGCGCGGTCATCCAGCAGAATACACAGGGGTTTTCCGATGTTGGAAGTGGTCAGTGAGAAAAACAGGTTGGCCGCGGTATCGTCAAACGCAAACCCGATAGCCCGATATCCCTGGTCGTCATTGGTCGGATAGGCTTTACGCAGTTTCCATTTGCGCTCGCCTTTTTGAAGCATAGCTTCATTTTGCTGATTGGAAGCCAGCACATAAGATTTATCGCCGAAGGTCCCGACGATGCCAAGACCCTGCGGCCAGCTTTCTACGTCTTCGATCTCGCACCAGACATACCGGTTATCAGACGCTTGTTTGGGGCCTTTGGTCGTCAGGGCATCACGATAGCTGGCCAGCTCATCAAGATTGCCTTCTTCCCCGCTCGGCAGAATACGGAATTCCAAAACACCCGACCCTTTCAGCATTCGCTTGAGGTCTTCCGGATCGTCCAATCGCCCGCCGACAACATTATAGGAGTCAAACGCTGACACGACGGCATTGATTTTCTCAGCCCGGTCGGGATACTGAGTTTTCAGTTGGTTGAGCATCTCAACACGTTTCGGCGATGCAGCCGGCATATCCAGGACGTCACGAAGCTGGTCAATATTCAGGTTCAGTGCGGAAAGACTGCGAACGGAAACATTCCAACGTGCATTTAATCCATCTCCCGGACGGGTCAGTTCATCGACAATGGGTGCCCATTTCTGATACAGGGAGATATATTCTTCGATAAGATTACGAGCCTGAATTTGCTTGGGACTAAGGCCTTCGGAAACGGCAACATCATCGCGGACAGCGCCTTTGACGTACGCTTCGATTTCGGTCTTGCGTCTTTCGCTGTCTAACTTCATCCAGTTGGTCAGACTGTATTGCAGTGTGTCAAATTCAAGCCCCGCTGCCTTGAATGGCTCTCGCAGCGATTCCATCTCCCCGGCCAGCATGTCGCGCTGTTCCTGGGTCTGTTTCCGTAAGTCAAAAACCTCAACCAGTCCGTTCAGCGATGCCAGACGGTCGGCGTCACCGCGGGCAAACGCTTCAAGCTGCTGTTGACGGGCCGACGGTTCAAGATTCAGGGTTTGACGGATCTTCAGCAGGTTGATGTTCTGTTCATCTAAAGACAGCAGAGCGCTCTCATACGCTTCGCGGCGGCGTTGGGTATCGCCGCTGGCCAGCGGAAGCTGGATTTCGATCCGGGTATCGCCCTGCGGACGCATCACGATATTGGCCACGTGGGTCGGGTCAATACGCTTTAGCAGGATCGGGATCATATTTTGAGCTAATCCCTTTTGTTCGTGCGACTCAAGCCCCGTGGTATCAATCTCGTAAACTAAGCTGGTGCCGCCTACCAGATCCAGACCCAGCTTGAGTTTGTCCTGCGGCGGGTATAAATACAGCGCCGCCGCCGCCACCGCAATGAGAATTACAATAATCTTCCAGATTTGATCCTTTGCCATAGTCTGTTCCCGTAATAAAGTAAACTTGTAAGCTGTTAATTGGTTAGTCCGCCTTGCCGTTATTCAGTACCGTTGCAATGGCAGAAGGCACAATCCGAATCTTGGCGTTAGTGGATTCGTCGATTTTCAGTACAACTTCATCATCCCGAATGTCCAGCACCGTCCCTAAAATCCCGCCGATGGTCCGCACGCGGTCATTCTTCTTCAGCGATGCCACCATCTTCTGGTGTTCCTGCTGTTTCTTCTTCGGCCCGCGGAACAAAAACAGGTACATCACCACGATAATCAGCAGAAACGGAAGAAGCGATGATAAAGGATTCGGTTGAGGCGGCGCCTCCTCCGGTGCCGTCGCAGTGCCGTCGCTTTGCGTTGTGGTCGTAGTCGGGGTCGAAGCGGGAGCTTCTTCCATAGTAACTACTGTGCCTTCCGTGTTCTGCCCGGCCGTATCCTGTGCCGCAGCAAGCATCCAGAGTGATTTCATTGCGTTATTCCCTCATTAAGTGGTTCACATTGATCTTCATTTTTATGTTTTTCGACAAAGGCATTTGCCCAGGTGTCGAAGGTTCCTTTTTCAATCTGCGTCCGAATGTCTGACATCAGACGCTGGTAATAACTGATATTATGCAGCGATACCAGAATAGGCCCCAGCATCTCGCCGACATTGAAAAAATGCCGGATTGCACCCCGGCTGAACTGCCGGCACGCCGGACACGGGCATCCCTCCTCAATAGGGCGGGTGTCCCGTGTATAAAAACTGTTTCGCATTCGCATCGGGCCTTCGGCGGTAAACGCAAAGGCGTTGCGCCCGTTACGTGTCGGCAGTACACAATCAAACATATCCACACCTGCACGTACGGCCTTGACAATATCCACCGGCATCCCGACGCCCATCAGATAGCGGGGTTTGTCGACCGGCAATAGCGGGGCGGTAAACCGCACCGTTGCGACCATCGGTCCGTGCCCTTCGCCGACACTCAATCCTCCGATGGCATATCCGTCAAAGTCCATTGGAATCAACGCATCAGCACAATGGCTTCGCAGGCCGTTGTCCGTACCGCCCTGAACGATTCCGAACAGCATCTGCCGGTCGTTGCCGTGGGCTTCTTTGCATTGTCCGGCCCATCGGATCGTACGTTCTACGGCCTTGACCAGCCGTTCTTCCGGGCAGGGCCATGGCGTACATTCATCAAAACACATAATAATGTCCGCCCCAAGCCGGTTTTGGGTTTCGGTTGCGATCCGTGCATTCAGCGTAATTCGGGCGCCGTCAATATGGCTGGCAAATTCAACACCGTCATCGCCGATCCGGTTCAGGGTACTCAGCGAAAAGACCTGGTAGCCTCCGCTGTCAGTCAGGATAGGCCCGTCCCATCCCGTCAGCCCGTGCAGATCGCCCAGCGAAGCAACGATGTCCGCCCCCGGACGCAGCAGCATATGGTACGTGTTGGCCAAAATGATATGCGTTCCGGTTTGGCGTATCTGCTCCGGCGTCAGTCCCTTGACTGATCCTCGGGTCCCGACCGGCATAAATGCCGGCGTCTCCACGTCCCCGTGGGGGGTTATCAGTCGTCCGCGTCGTGCGGCGCTGCGTGTATCGTTTCCAATCCGCTCAAATCGTTTCATGGCGCTGCTGGTGTCTCAATAGTGACTATTCTTGTCCCGGGATAGTAGAACGACAGGATTTCCGTATAATCCAGTCCCTCCCGTGCCATCCCCTGAGCGCCGCACTGACACAGCCCGACGCCGTGACCGAATCCACGGCCTTCCTCAAAAAGAAGCCCGCCGTTGGTCTTGGTAATGATTGCCAGCGTACTCTTGAGCCGTCGTCCTGTCGAATCTAATGAAAGCCGGAAATCCTCACCCCGAAGACTGTCTTTTGACCCGTTGGCTCCGATCAATCGGATTTGCGTAAAACGTCCGTAATGACCGTTCTGCATGACCTCAATATCGGTAATGCGTTCCAGGCGTGTCAGGGATGGATAACGTTCGATTAGTTTGGCCGAAACTGTTTCCATAGTATAAAACACCGGGCCCCAGTAAAAATCTTTGCGTCGTGCAATGGATTTACACCACGGACACTCGACTCCCGGCAAAGAAACGGCATCCTCCCCGAAAATTGCACGGCTGTCTTCAGTATGTCCGCCGCAGGATGAGCTGTAATACGCCGGAAAAAAAGATTCTCCGCCGTCCGAACGTTTGCCGATCAATATCTGTCCTGTCGTTGCCAGAACAGCCTGACGAACGCGGGTATTCTCCGCCGCCAGTCCGTCATAGACTTGGTTGGCTTGAGTCCGTGTTAAATCCCATGCTCGTCCTGATCCGAAACGATGTTTGATGGCCAGACAGTATGTCCGGGCTGTGACGGCCTGAGCCTTCAGCGCCTCAGGTTCCCAGTAGCTGTGCATCTCGGCTCCGACGACGCCCAGCAAATACGACTCCAGTGGAACGGAGTTGACGGCTGAAAAACTGTTAGCGTCTTCATTGACCTGAAACGTCACATTCCCGCGAAAGCCGCGGCCGTCGAGCCTGAAAAAAAAGGGATCTTTCGGCCGGAGAATAACCGTTTTGTCCAACAGATGTTCGCCGACGCGGATCCGTCCGTTCTGAATACCGATCGGCATCCTGTCGGTGTCGGAAAAATCAGCAGCAATACCGTTGCCAACCCCTTCGGCGGTAAAGCCCGCCGGGGTTTCCACGCTGCATTCTCTGAGATTGCCAAAGAGCAAAACGCGAACCCATGTATCTTCCGGACTATCGATCCCGACTGCCGGCTCCACGGTATCGCGTTTTCCGCATCCCGTCAAAAGGGCGATACAAACCACCCAGGCTCGCAGCCATAAAAACAAGGTTGCGGGACACCTGTTGACGCCCGTTTTCAACGATTTCATTCCTGTTTAAGTAAAAAAATGATAGACCAGACTGCCCGAAAACCTGGGCATACATCAATCAATTTTCCGCAGAGACAATCCAAAAGTTGCCAGTTTTTCCTTAATTTCATTAAGGCTGGTAACTCCGAAATTCTTGCATCCCAGCAGTTCAGGCTCGGTCTTATTGACCAGTTCGTACAGAGTCTTGACGCCCAGACGCCCCAGTGCCCGGCGCGCCCGTACGGATAATTCCAGGTCATCAATGTTTTTCTGCAATACTTCCGGGCAAGCCTGACTGTCTAAGGAGGTGTCAAGGGGTTTGCTGGAGGATTTTTCTTCCAGTGCCATTCCGAGACGCAGATTCTTACTGTCAAGAATTTTCTTGATTTCGACCAGGCTGGTTTCGCCGAAGTTCTTGTAGGAAAGCAGTTCTGCTTCCGTTGTCCGAAGCAGATCGCCCAGCGTCAGCAGATTCATTTTCTTGAGGCAATTACGGCTGCGCACCGACAATTCAAAGTCCGACAGCGGAATCTCGAGGATCTTGTTCTGACGGTCTCGCCGTTTTTCTTTTTCCTCGTCATAGACCATAAACCGCGAACTTTCGATGTCCTTGCGGAAAAGGGCGGCTTTGGCGTGATTGGGGTGTGAAGCCAGTACCATCTCCACACAAACAGCGGCCTTTTCAAATTCCCCGCGGTCTTCATGAAGAACCGCAAGATTTAAAAGGGCATTGACAGAGGGCGGAACCCGTTTGGAAAGCTGTTTATAATAACTCAGGGCAACCTCTTCATCGCCGCGAAGGTCGCAGGAATAGGCCAATTGAAACATCGCCTCTGCGTGTTCGGGATCCAATTCGATAGCCTTTGAATAGTTGGCCATGGCCTTTTCGTATTCGCCTTGAGCATCGTTAAGTCGGCCGAGCTGATAATGGTAACTCGCGCTGACGTTCTCATAATTGGAACAGGCCTTCATTTCTTTTTCGGCCTTCTCCGACATCCCGCCGCAGCAGTATGTCTCGGCCTTTTCAAGCGAAACCGTCAGAGCGTCTGCACCGGCCTTCAATGCCTTTTCAAATTGTTCGATAGCCGTATCAAACTGCATCCGTCGGCGATAGATCGAACCCAGTGCCATAAACTTCTGTACACAGTCCTTGCTTTTTTCAAGCTTTTCGATGGCTGCCGGATAATTACCGCACAGGAATAAACCAAGCCCGCTTAGCAGGGTATCTTTCTGCTGGCTGCTTTCCTGATGAAATGCAATTTGATTCCGTTCGCTGGCGTTGACGATCAGACCCAGCTGTTTGAGCTTATCAAAGCTCGGCAGTGGACCCTCAAACAGTTTGACCGGTGCTTCCGCTAATGAGACCATCTGGTTTCGGCTCCCGAATTTCTTATAGTATTCTGTTTTGTTTCGCCCCAAAACGTACCCGTCCGATCGGAACATTTGCGTTTTGGGCTTTTCTATACGCTAAAGTAAACAGAGCATTATAAAAAACTTCCAAACTTTTGCAATAGGAATTTTTCAGGCAAAAATCGATACAAATACTTATAAAACTGCTGCGGAAATCGTCAATGATGACATAGAATAAGAAAGACGTGATTAATAAACAATAAATAAAGGGCAATAAATATCAGGTATGAGGTTTTCTGATTATTAGCTATAGTATAGATTGTCTTGTATAGAAGCGAAGAAATCGTTATAGTTAATAATTACCCTTATTAGTGGAATGATTATGTCGCCAAAAAAGATTTAAGTGGTTTAAAGTGCCTGGCGATTTCATTGAGATTTCGAATGTGTCAATGGAAAGGAATTTTAAATGACAAAAACTGCTCTAATATATCTTGTATTGTTGATGTCCGGTTTGATTAATGCTGCCGAGATTGAAGAGAGTACTGCCGCCAGCGATACCATTCAATCTGCACGAGGATTTTCTCTTGAACTGGTCTCTGTCCTAAAGATATGGGATATTGCCCCGCACAATGCATTTACCGATCTGGTAAAATTTCAGGAGTTTTGGTACTGTGCTTTTCGTGAAGGCAAAGCCCACGTTTCAAATGATAGTGCAATACGTATGATCAGGTCTAAAGACGGAGAAAAATGGCAATCGGTGGGTCTATTGGGGTATTCAGTTCCCAAGGATTACGACGCGACTGATATACGTGACGCAAAGCTGTCTGTTACGCCATCAGGTCAATTAATGCTGACAACAGCAGTGGCTTTGATTAAGGATGGAAGTCGTACCCACCAATCGATCTGCTATTTTTCGTCTGAGGGAACCTTATGGAAGGGTCCTAATGAAATTGGCATCTTGGGTGAGTGGATGTGGCGCACCGTCTGGCACAAAGGCATCGCCTACAACTTCGCCTACAATGCCGGGCGGCAGGCCGACTTAGCCCAAACCTATATTCAGCTTTACCAAAGCAAAGACGGCATAAACTTTGAAACCCTTGGACCAAAATATTGTGAAGGGACATTTCCCAACGAACACAAAATGGTGTTTACAGATGACGGCACCTGTTATGTCCTTTTACGTCGGGACGGCCAGCCCGGTTCTGCGCTGTGGGGTAAAGCGGCGCCTCCTTATGATAATTTTGAATGGAAGGATCTGGGGGTACGCATAGGCGGACCGGAGATGCTTCAGCTTCCTAACGGCCGGTTTCTTGCAACGGTACGATTATATGACAACCGCCATCGAACCTCTCTTTGCTGGATAGATGAGCAGCAGAGCAGGCTGGAAGAAGTATTAACCCTCCCGTCAGGAGGCGATACAAGTTATGCGGGCATGGTGTTGCAGGGTGACATCCTATGGATAAGTTATTATTCCTCCCATGAAGGAAAAACAAATATCTATCTGGCAAAAGTAAAAGTGAAAATGAATTGAGTTCATTGGAGGGACCGGGCAAAGAGGTATAATCGATCACTATAAATGTCCCCCTTCAGCCCTTAGGTTTACAAACGTTACGGAAAGAAAGCAATAGTAATATCAAAATTCCTCTCTCTTGCTGAAATACCATCTGTTCCGTTTTAACGACGATTACAGTTTATTCTCTCAATGACTTGAAAAAATAAAATTTGGGCTTGACAAATCAGATATTTATGAAATAGAATAAAAGTAGACATTCCAACATGAGTTTTCATCGCATCAGAGAGGTGAGAGATATAATCTAAGGAGCCGCCAATGAAGAGAGGATTTTACCTGCTGTTTCTGATGTGTTTCTTGTTTTCAGGTTGTGATATGATGCAATCCCGCCCGACCGCGTCATTCCCTCTCAAAATCGGCCTTTTGTCTGACAGTCAGATCACCTCTCAAAACGGCTTTTCAGACTTTCATTACCGCAGTAAAATGGCAGATGCCCTCGTCGACGTCAGTATTCGTCCCCCCGCGCTCGAATGTATCCTCGCCAAAGAAATGCTCCAGACGGCGCTGAATAAATTGACGCAGGACACTCACGGCAGCAAACAGGGTCTGGATGTCATTCTCTACCTCGGCGATGCCGCAAACAGCGGTGGCGCTGACGAAATAGACACCGTTCTTGCGATTCTGACTGAACACCGCCAGAAAACCGCTGTGCCCATTTTCATCCTTATCGGCAATCACGATTATCTCGGAGCTGGAAATATTGTCTCCCCCGGTATCCGTTTTGCTATGCTCAATCAGCTTGGCCGTCCGGACAATCCCGCCCTGACCAAATACGAAGTGCTCAAACGGTTTAGCGATTTCAATCATGCCAACAATCAGCTTCCTGCCGCCACTCGCTTTCGCTATACAGACAATATCGAAGCCGTTGAGCGAAACAAAGACCGCGACCACCGAACGGGCCTTTACCTGTGCGGCTGCATAGCGTTTACGGAAACCGGAACGCCCCCCGTACAAATACTTATGCTGGATACCTCCGACTACAAAGATGCCCCCGACTGGTCGCAGGTGATGAGTTTGGGTTTTTATGGCGCCATCGGCTCGGTCTCTTTCAAGGACGAACCGGGCTTTGTATCCCAAACCACGTGTCTTAGTCATTTTGCAGGTACCTCTTCAACGGCGTTCCGTTTTCTGATCTCTCATTATCCCAAGGATCATCTCGACAGGATCACCTTTGCCAAACCCCGAGAAGTTCCGTTGAATATCACGAATCTGGCATGGGAAGTCACTGAAAACGCCTTCAGCCTGCCGACTTTTTCCGAAACCTTAAACCAAAAGCTCCTGACCTTGCTGACTTCCGGAAAATGCAACTACTGGCTCTCCGGCCATACCCATGTACATGGAATTCCCGCTCCGGAACGATTTATTTTGGGAGGTCTTGCCGGAGAAAAATTCGTAACGGCTCTCAATGTAGGCTCAACCACCGATTATCGGGCACATGTTGCGATTGTCGAAGCGTATGACGCCAGGCACAACAACAAACTTGACAACAGCGTCGGCTACCGTCAAATACCGCTCTTTGACTGTGACGATACAGTGATAGTAGCCGTCACGGCAGCGATGGAAGAATATGCCAGGCAGAATGTAAATGATACGCTTTTCAAACCCCTTATACCGACACTCAACCAGTGGCTCGACAAGCCAAAACAAAACGATAGCCTTTTGGGCCTGCCTGCTTCACTGCTTTCCGGCCTGCAAAAGAAACCCTCGGCGGCTGACCGGATTAGACATTATTGGATTGATGTCGGGGCCATGATTCTCGGCCTCAATAAGACGTATCGATTGGAGGCCTGGACAGATGAACATACTCTGGCTTCTGCCCTGCATCTTCAGGACTTTATCACCCGCTGTATCAGCCGCACCGGAAGAGATCGCAGTGATATTGTTACCTGTCTGGGGCTTCTGGCCGGTGCCTATGAAAACGATTTGCTTCCCGAAACGTTCAGCGTTGACATGCCGGATCTGAAAAAACTGTGTACAACTCCAATGTGATTGAATTTGAATAGAGGAATTTAAATTTAATTTTTTTAGAAAGGCTGTAGTATGCGAAAGACAAATCTCTTACTTCTCAGTGTTTTGGTAATGGGTGGGATGATAGTAGCGCAGGGGTGTTCCGTGGCGATGGCCAGCAAAGAACAAACACGCAAAGACCTCTCGGTACTCCGCATCGGCGGAGACCGCGATGACATCATTCAGGTCATTGGTGCGCCCTACATAACCACACGGAACGATGATGGAAGCTGCAAGGATGTGTATAAGATCGTCGAGGATGCACAATCGAAGGAAGGAAAAACCCTCGCCGTCGTCGGACATGCCGCGATGGACGTCGTGACATTAGGCCTATGGGAAATCGCCGGTACTCCCCTTGAACTGGCGACTAAGCAGGAAGCCACCACCTTTATTCTCTACTACGGCCCGGACAATAAACTCAAAGCCTACGATGCTATCAAATAAATCCGTTATTTCACGATGGCTCCGGTTCAATGATCTACACACATACCGAATGCCCCCCTCTCTTTCAGTAAGGGGGCATCTTACATTACAAGGAAAAGCATATAAAAGCGATTCAATGGTCTGCTTGGTAAGGACACATTTTTTTCCAGCCATAGTCCTTCTTCTATTTTGTTTCTTATTTTTTAGAAAATTACATCAATAGAAAACTGGATATACAAACTGCACTACTGAGGCGGGGGGTATCTAAATCTAAAAGTAGCATACGTCTATCAAATACATCTCAGCCAGCTTAGAGAATAGATTTCCTTAGAGGAAAAGAGCATTTACATCAATAACCGCTGGATTGACTTATACCCTTGGGGATAATTTCCTTGACTATGGTATTCAGTTTAGGTAGAATTCTGACTAAGGATAAGGTTATTATTTGTCTTCTAAGATATACAATGGGTGATATTTCTGAGGAGGGTTTTTAAAAGCATATTCGGCCGAAGTGTCTGTTGCCTTCTGATTATATATCTGCACTATGAGTTCCATATTATTTGTTCCTTGAATAGCCGCGCAGAACTCATTTATCGTATTGTAGAATAGATACGAAGACTATAGACAGTCAGTCGGATAAGAGTGTGAATTATCAGGTTTAAGAGAGACATAAGTCATTAGTTTGTGAGGAGGTGTTATGTGCTTGGAGAATCAAAGATCACTCATTCTATCCCATAAGTTGATGGTGCGATGCCGTTCCCTTGTTTTACTGCCACAAGAATATTTTCCGCTGGATCAATACTTGAGAATGCGACAAAGGTTGATAGTTGCTATGGGATTTCTGTTTATGGCGGTAATGACTGCGGGGGCTGGTACGTATTATGTAAGTCCCACTGGAAATGATACTTATGCGGGTACCTCGAAAAATCCATTTCGGACGATTCAACGGGGGCTTAATGCTGCTTCCAAAGGCACCAGCAGCATACCCGATAATGTTCAAGTACGTCCCGGAACATATATCACTGAACCTGTTATTCTTTATTATGACCATGTCCGGCTGGTATTTGAAGATGGAGTGGAAGTTGTAGCTCGAAGTTTATCGGATCCGGCTGAGCCGAATGATCCTGAAAATCCCCTGTCGTTTGCTCATCCCGGGGCGACGCTTTTCACTTTGCAGGATCGTCAAGATATTACTATCGAAGGATCAGAGCATACGGTGTTCAGGATGAATCCGGAAGAGTACCCTTTGGGACAGTTTCGACATACAATTAAACTTACCGGGTGCAAAAACATTACAATTAGATGCTTTGATATGCTCGATAGTGGAGGAGATGGTATCTATATCGGCCGTACCAGTTCGACGAATTTGGACTGTTCCGGAATCCTGATTAGCGATATACGCTGCATTCGTAATCGTAGAAATGGTCTTACGATTGCCAGTGTAGATGGGCTTGAGATTCAGGATTGTATTTTTGCACAGACCGCAGGGGAGCAGCCTCAAAGTGGTATTGATATGGAACCCAACACCTCAGAAGACCAATTGGCAAATATCCTGATAAAGCGATGTCGTATTGAGGATAATGCCAATTACGGGCTTGTAATCAGTTGCCGAAATCTGACCGATGCGTCTACGCCGCTATCAGTTGATATTGAACAATGCTATTTTTCAGGGAGTCGGGGAATTGATATTGTGAATTTTTTTGACGATTGTCCTATGTGTCCTAAAGGATATGTAACTGTTCAAGCATGTACAATAGAAAATGCTCTGACAGGGATAGTACTGCACAAAGATGCGTTTGATGACTTCCAGGTTGTATTTGACCGATGCGTTATTAAAGATATCTATGACCCGCAGCGATGGCCTATACAAATCAATACGTATGTCTCAGGAAATCAGGCCTTTGGCCGTCCTGGCGGTGTTACATTTCTGGACTGTCAGGTGATTGATAACTTTCCCCGTTATGCTTTAAAAGTCAATGGTTCAAACCCCAGTCAGGTTTTTGACATACATGGTGACCTTTACGTAGAGAATGAGGACACAACTGCCCCGTGGCCGCCGCATAATATCAATCCAATTCTTGCTGATAATGGAGTGGATATTACTTTTCATCAGGGTTATGCTCCTGCTATTCGGGTATACAATAGTCGTTTATGGAGTTGGTATTCGACAATCACAAACGCCATTTCTGAAAGCAGCAGCGGAGACCGACTGGATGTGACGCCGACTGAGTTTCGTGAAAATATTAACTTTACTCAAAAAAATGTTGCTGTAGTTGGATACGATCCGGCTCCTTTTGGAAATTCCAAGCAGTCCGTCCTTATCGGAAATGAGAATCCAAATACAGTATTTTTTTACTTGAATGATGATCGTGCACGCCTCGAACACATGATAATTAAAAAAGGAATATTTGGTATAAGATGTGTGGGAGGGTCACCTCAAGTGAAGAGTTGTCAGTTCACGGAATGTAGCGATGGAATCTATTGTTCACATCAATCCAAATTGAGTGTTCAGGAATCTGTTATCTGGAATAATTATGACAATGGAATTAAATGTTATGATTCCTCTGCGCAGTTTGTAAACAATCTCATCTTTGGGAACGAAGATGCAGGGTGCAAATTTAAAAACGCGGCAGGATCCGTTTTTCGAAACAACACTGTATACGGGGGGACGTACGGGATTATCGGCGAAGACAGCGGGTTGCCGGAGATCCGGAATTCAATTATTTGGGGAACAACCAACAAGGCAGTCCTTGGTGCATTTTCTGTAAACCACTGTTGTACGAAGGATAGAGTCGAGGGACACGGTAATATTCAGGCCGATCCGCTGTTTGCCAATCAAGGCGAGGGGAATTATTTTTTGCGATCATCCTATGGCCGGTGGTATCCTGCGATCGGTCTTTGGGTTTTGGATACAGAAACAAGCCCCTGTATCGATGCTGGTGCCCCAGGCGATCCGATGGACGATGAATTATATCCGAATGGAAGACGGATTAATATGGGGGCTTATGGAGGGACCTGGATGGCAAGTAAATCGGGACCAAAATTTGAAGGGAGTGATCTCAACAGCGACAATTGTGTGAATTCAAAAGATTTGGAAATTCTATCAAGACATTGGTTGGACTCCTGCGACCTACAGTAGCCACGGGTGGCCTCTACAGGATTGACAAATAGTCAATAATCATTAAACAATTATCAATTGAAAAGT
>CAZYQN010000006.1:18661-91998 GCA_964649955.1 uncultured Pirellulales bacterium | reverse complement strand
TTTTTATTCCCCGGCACACCGATCATTATTTCGTGATGCCTTGGTGCATAATACCTACTATCAAATATCCTGTTCCAACTCCAGCGCCGGATCGCCGAAAAATGTCCAGTCGCCTCCATTACCGTTTTCGCCATCCGTTACCATCAGTGTCAAAAATCGATTCGAATCATTGATATCAATAGTGATAAATTCATATGTCTTTGCACTATAAGCAACATTGACTTCTTTTCGCTTCTGTCCATCCACAAGAACCCACAAGGCAGCCTTGGCATCTTCCCGGAACATCGTTTCCGACAATCCGCACAGCGATGTTAAACTGCGAATCTTCGTGCCGGGAACCGTTGAACGGATTTCATCAAGGTCAAACGTTATTCCAGTATTGGAATGCATCATAATTGCCGGATGCAGCCTTGTACCAAACTGAATACCCGCAAGACGGACCAAGTGGATGTCTGATGCCTCACCCTCACTGTTGCCATAAAGGCTTGCAATCGGTCTGTTGGTTATTTCAATCCAATAGGAGCCGTCGGTTTGGGGGCATTCTCCAAACGTATGTCCCTGCGAGGATACAATCTGAGGAACATTGCCGCCATTTGGAACGAAAACGCCATCGATACAAGGCATAGCAGGTACCGGGGAATACCGGTTACTCATTGGCCTTCGATTTGCCAGCAGAAGATCAGGAACAAGTTTTCCGGAGGTAGGCACAATACCCACGCACTCTCGGCCTGTTCCGAAGCCATTGCCGCCGCCAATTATGTCTGCCAGATCAATTCGTTTGCCCGGCTGACCGAAAGACATCTTACTTGGCAAGGATCGCACATAGGAGGAGGGTTGAGCCTCCATCGTTTCCGACGATAATACTCCGGATTCATCGACACGACCCGCCTGTCCCTGAGTGAGTTTCTTGGTTGCCTCAAAACGAACCGGGTCAGAACCGCTTCGCAGTTCAACTTTCCCCTCAAAAACATGAGCTTGTGTCTGGCCGTAAGTATCAGCAGTGATTCCAAACTCAGTCCCATAATCCACAATAGAAGCCGCCCCGGTACGCACCACAAATCCAATAGCTGTTTTGGGAACCAAAGCAGATAATTTCCCGGTGCGGAGGAATATCTGATTATAATCTTCTATGATGATCTGGGCCGGGGACTGCAAAATGATCCTGGCCTGATTATCAAAAGTAATCTCCGCAAACCCCTCAACCAGATGCATTGCAGAATTCGTATACAATCGATTATTTTCGCCTGATATCGCCAACGGCTCCTTCCAAACAGCCTGAGTGCTGCCTGTCAACGTTGCAACAACCTCACGGCTTTTTCTCGGGTGAGTCATCACATACGCAACCATCAGCAAAAAGGCCGCAGTTGAAATGATCGCCGTATAAAGCGCAACCTTGGAAACCCCCTGCTTTCGAACAATCGCTGCATTATTATATACTGGCGTCACAGGTTCAGACTTTTCAATATAAATTGCTTCGGCAGTACGCTCATTCTCAGCAAGAGCCATCCACAACGCAGATTGCCTGATCTCGTCGCCCGTACAGAGTGAATCATCCGGTATCGTGACTTCGCCCGGCCTGAGCATTCCTGCACAGAGGGTCAGAAACTCAAGATACATATTGAGGGCCTCGGGATTTTGTCGAAGGTAATCGCTTAATTGTGAAAATTCCTTCGGGGTAATCTGGCCATCCATTTCCTTGAGTATCAGTTCCTCAAGCTCGATTTGTCTATCGGGAAGTGTCATTCTTCCCCCTGTGCTATTAATGCTTGGCGTACACATTGCAGGAGCATTTTATGAATCCGAGCCATTGTTTTATAAAGCCCGTGAACCGGCCGATCGACCAGTTCTGCCAATTTTTTCGGCGTCAATCCCTGCTCATAACGCAAATAAATCAGCCGTCGATCCCGGTCGCTCATTCCGGATAGACATTTGCGCAAAGCATGGATCCTCACAGGAGCCTCTTCCAGTACCGTTTCGGATTTCGCATCAATCATCGCAATCATATCACCATCAAATTTCAAGCGACTGTTGAATGTTTGTCGGTTTAATTTCAATATTTTATATCGGGCGATCTGCACTCCCCAGGCACCGAAATTTGTGCCCGGTTTGTATTCGTGAAAATTCCTCCACATCCAGGAAGCCGTTTCCTGCATCAGGTCCTCTGCGTCAGATCGATTAGGAACAAAAAACAAAATAAAGGTAAAAATTCGTCTTTGATTAGACAAAAAAAGACTTATGAAGTCATCTTTCCTGGTGCCTTCACAATCGTCTCTTGCTGATTGAGGGTCAAAATCGTTCATTGTTCAACACCCTGCAATATAGAAACACATAGTCTCTTGATATTTAATAATGCTCTACAGCTTAATACCTTTTGAAGCTTAATTTACCCATAAAAATTAAAAAAAGTTCGAAAATCCCAGATGTTTTTAATATTATACCCAATATATATCTTTATTTATATTTTTACTGTAATTTATTTGTATAATTTCGAATAATTTCATTTTTCTCAGACTTAACTTTAAATTGTTGGTCAATAGATGCCTGTAAAGTGTCATAACTTTGGTAGAAATTAGCGTAGATAATAATGGCTGTATCTTATATTCAAGATCATGACGATCCATATAATTTTGTATTTTAGAAATCTTATCGGGGGCTTCGAATGGCGTCAGTAAATCAAGATTTCACAATTTAAGCAGGTACTTGAAATATAAAAGTACGATACAATACCGATGACTTTTTTTATAAACTACATAATAAAGGATTTAATGCGGATGACAAAACACATAATAAGACTAATAGGGATATTAGTAATCTCCCTACTTGTATCAAGTACGAATGCTCAATCTGAAAAATCCGAACAACTACGCAAGGCTCCCGCCCCTTTGTTTCGAGACCCCATTTTTGACGGTGCTGCCGACCCCGTTGTTTTCTGGAACCATGTGGAAAAGTCTTGGTGGATGCTTTACACACAACGCCGAGCCAATGTCGAAACAGCCGATGTCGCTTATTGTTATGGGAATGCTATCGGCATTGCTTCCTCTGATGATAATGGGCGAAGCTGGGTGTATCGCGGAACACTGAACCTGGAATTTGAACGAGGCCATAATACTTTTTGGGCGCCGGAAGTGGTCTTTCACGAAGGTCTATATCATTTATATGTTTCATATATTCCGGGTGTACGAAATCACTGGAGCGGTATCGCCAGAATTGCTCACTACACCAGTAAAAACCTTTGGGACTGGAACTTTGAAGGCCATCTAAAACTATTGTCAGAAAACGTTATCGACGGCACTGTGTTTCAGATGCAGGACGGCACATGGCGCATCTGGTACAAAGACCAAAGTCGCGGCAGTGTCACAATGGTCGCGGAAAGTATGAATTTGAAAGAATGGAAATGCTTTTCGGAACCCTCTATCGGCGGTCAGGCTCACGAGGGGCCTGCTATATTTCGTTTGGGTGATTACTATTGGATGTTAACCGACGAATGGGCCGGGATGCGGGTACACCGTTCCGCTGACGGAAGCCACTGGCAAAGACAGGGACGTATCCTCGACAAGCCCAGCCGCCGCCCTGAAGACACTCCCAGCGGGGCACACGGCGATGTTGTTGTAGTCGGAGATAAGGCTTATGTTTTTTATTTTACGCATCCCGGACGAACCTCACATACCGAAGCACCGCAAAACAAAGATGGAAATATCCCGTATGAACTTCGCCGATCCTCGATCCAAGTGGCCCAACTATGTTTAGAAAATGACACCTTGACAGAAAAACGTGAGGATTTTGATTTCTATCTGCCAGCTCTTGACTAAATCATCAAAGGTAAAATAAGCCGATTATAGGATGTGCTTAGAAAGGCAAAAAAGAAAACTAAAAGGAACCAACATGAATATAGTTCACAGTGCAGACATACTCCTTCTGCGTTTTTTTTTAGCAGCATTGTTTTGGATAACCTGTACCGTATCGCAAGCCGATACTGTCGCTTATTGGAGATTCGAGGAAGGACCGGTAAACGAGCCGGTGCCGCATCCTGCCGGAGACGGTGTCTTTTATCCGGGAGCCTTAGACAGTTCCGGCTACGGCAATCATTTATCGGCCTGGCAGGAAAATTGGGCCGGCTATGCCTATCGCGCGGATGTGGGACTGGCCACTATCCCCCTTACAAAAACCCCCAATGTATTGAGTGTCCAGAATATTGACAGCTTTCCCGGAATGTTCACCCAATCTTCAGTCAGCATTCCTGTCAAAAATATAGAAACAATTGAATTTTCACAGTTTACAATAGAAGCTTTTTTCAAGCCGGAATCCGGCGATCACCGTACCATTGTCGGACGAGACGCCCGCTATGTGGCAGATGAAAACGATAGACTTGCAGCATTATATTTTCAGCTTCTGCCGGGAAACGCCATGGCAATAAAATATGCAGATGTACAAGGGTATTGGCATGAAGCCATCTCTGCTTCCGGAGTGATACAAGGATTTTCTTACAGCAGTGATCCGACGGGAACGACTGGCAAATGGTACTATGCAGCGGCAGTCTGTGATGGAACGATACTGTCGCTGTATCTGGCCAATATTACGGACAACACTGGGCTCGAACTAATCGCCCAAAGTAACTTGACCCTTAGCGGCAGCACCAACACAGCAATTGCAAAAGGAACCACCAACGGCAGTGACTGGCATGCCGGCGGATGGTCCGTAGGACGCGGATTGTACGATGGGTCTCACACAGATCGTGCCTGGGGATTCATTGATGAAGTTCGCATCAGCGATACCGCTCTGACACAGCAAGAACTGTTGTTGTATTCCCCACAACAGTCAACTCTTATGATCGAACCGGCGGGTGTAATTGTAATGGAAGAAGGCCAAACATCCGCAGAAATTGAATTCTCACTGAATTTTGCTCCTGTTTCAAACGTTCTTATTTCATTTACCGAAAGCTCTTCCATTAAACAGATTGCTCTAAACAAATCGCTACTAACCTTCACACCTGAAAACTGGAATACTTCGCAAGCTATCGTGATTACAGCCATTGATGATGACATCCTTGAAAATGCCGAACATCGTACATATTTGAATATTACCATCACCAGTAATGATCCGGCATATGACGAACGAACCGTTAATGCAATTCCGATTGCGGTGCTGGACAATGAATGCGGCGCATGGGGATATGCTCTCGCAGATTTCAATATGAATTGTCTGATCGACCTCGGTGATTTAGCGGAACTTGCTCAATGGTGGCTCATTTGCTCACTCCCGCAGGAGAACAATTGCATTAACTTTAATCTGTAAATTGACCCATATATGTGCATTTATAATTTCAAGGGTGGTAAGCTATAGACGAAAGGCACAAATAACAATGAGAAGTAATAATTATTACGGCATCCGGATTGTTTTAATCCTCTCACTCTTCGGTTTGGCGGGAATAGCACAGGCTGCCTGGTCAATGAAACAATCACGCCTGATGACACGATGGGCATCTCAAGTTGACGTAAATCATCCCTTACCGGAATACCCGCGTCCTCAACTGGTACGACAGGAATGGCAAAATCTCAACGGGCTATGGCAATATCAGCCGGGTGCATCCGATGATGCCGTTCCGGCCGGACAAACCCTCTCCAGTCAGATACTGGTTCCTTTCCCGGTTGAGTCGGCCATCTCCGGAATTATGGATCATCATGAACATCTCTGGTATCGACGTCAATTTGAAATCCCGGCCAAGTGGAACGGACAGCGGATTCTGCTGCATTTCGGGGCCGTTGATTGGGAATCTCAAGTCTATGTGAACGGAACAAGCATCGGGATTCACCGCGGCGGCTATGACGCTTTTTCGTACGATATCACAGATGCATTGACAGGCTCCGGTCCGCAGGAACTGATTGTGCGCGTCTTTGATCCCACCAATTCACAAGCTATCGCCTGCGGCAAACAGGACTTAAACCCAAGCGGCATCTGGTACACCCCGGCAACAGGAATTTGGCAGACAGTTTGGCTGGAACCTGTGCCGCTGGATTCCATATGCATGCTGAAGCTGATACCGGATGTGGATTTTAATACATTAAGAGTCACTGTAGATGTTTCAGAATCCGCCCGAACGCTGATGGTGCAGGCAACCGCTTATCGCGATGGAAAACCTGCGGGAACAGTCAGCGGAACAGCCGGACAGGAATTAAATCTGACCCTCCATAATCCCCGGCTTTGGTCTCCGGAGGACCCATATCTGTATGATTTGAAAGTGGTCTTAAAACGCGATGATTCAGTCGTAGATGAGATAGACAGCTATTTCGGAATGCGGAAAATTGAACTTAAAAAGGTGGACGGAGTCAACCGAATGTGCCTGAATGGTCAATTTTTGTTTCAGATTGGCCCTCTGGATCAGGGCTACTGGCCGGACGGCATTTACACAGCGCCAACCGATGAGGCGATGAAATGGGATCTGGAAATGGCCAAGACCTTCGGCTTTAATATGGTGCGAAAGCACGTCAAGGTTGAACCGGCACGATGGTATTACTGGGCGGATAAGCTGGGACTGCTGGTCTGGCAGGATATGCCCAGCAAACGAAGCGGCGGCACCGCGCAGGAACGTACACAGTTTGAAGCCGAATTGGAAAGAATGGTCAAACAGTTCCAGAGTCACCCATCCATTATCCTCTGGGTGGTTTTTAATGAAGGCTGGGGGCAGTATGACACAGAACGCATCACACAAAATGTAATGAGTTGGGATTCATCTCGATTGGTTACCTGTGCCAGCGGTTGGACCGACTATAATATCGGGCATGTTCTGGATTACCACAGCTATCCCGCTCCGGCAGCTCCTACCCCCTCCTCCACCCGCGCGTCCGTATGCGGAGAATACGGCGGAATCGGAATGCGTGTTACCGATCATATGTGGGATGCAAGTTCCTGGGGTTATACGATGGTCGATAACGGCCAGGCTTTGGCGGCTTTGTATGATTCTTTTGCCCAGCAATTGTCCTCACTTAGAAACAGTCCCGGTCTCAGCGCCGCCGTTTATACGCAAATTACCGATGTAGAAGTGGAGATCAACGGTTTGATAACGTATGACCGAGAAGTCATCAAGGCCGGCGTTGAGCAAATCCATATGTCCAATTCACTTTATCCCCGTACCTACCAGACTATTCTTGCAACTTCCGAGAAAACCGGACAGTCATGGCGATATACCACAAGTACCCCTGCCCAAGGGTGGCAGCAAACCGATTTCGATGATTCCGACTGGCTGACCGGCCCGGGCGGATTCGGCACCGCTGGTACACCCGGTGCTGTTGCCAAGACTGTATGGAATACCGCGGATATCTGGCTTCGCAAAACATTCAATCCGGGAATGTTATCATCTGAGGATTTAGAGAAACTGGTTTTGCGCATTCATCACGACGAGGATACTGAAGTGTATCTCAATGGGGTGTTAGCGGTATCGGTAACCGGATATACCACTGACTACATAAGATTGGATGTTACTGACGCCGGGCGGGCCGCCCTGCTTCCCGACCAGACCAACTTGATCGCCGTACATTGCCATCAGACTTATGGCGGCCAATACATTGACGTCGGTCTTCAGTTGGAATTTATCGAAACACCCCAAGCAGAGTGCGGACAGTGGGGATATGCCCCGGCAGATTTTAACCGTGATTGCACGGTGGACTTGAAGGACTTGTCTATTTTTGTATTGGACTGGCTGAATTGCAGTCTTCCAAATCGTCTTGATTGCGACAGTTTCATTGGCCCTTCCTCATTGAAATATGACGTGAATGTTGAATGGCACGACTCTTCTGAACGAGTAGTCTATAAACCCTCAACAGGCGGAGCCTGGTATCCAAGAACGCTGATTCTTGATAATGGTACCTGGCTTTGTGCTTATGATACCAATGCGGCATCTACAACAACATATGTCCAGATATCACGGAGCACAGACTCCGGTATGTCGTGGTCTTATCTGTCCAAACCTTCATTCGGAATCGGCGATGCGGCCAATGCAGAACTGATTCAATTGGCCAACGGCACTATTCTATGCGCCTATCGACTTGTTAATGGAGACACAAAAACACTGAAGGTCTCACACAGCAATGATAACGGTTCAACGTGGCTGCATTTGTCTGATATCACCAGCAATACCGATGGAGTCTGGGAACCGCAGATAATTCAAAAGGAAGACGGCCAGCTCCTTGTCTTCTATGCACAGGAAGGCAACGTTGCCGGCACCGATCAAGTCATTGAAATGATGCGTTCAGATGATAACGGCAAGAGTTGGCATTCTCCCCAAGTCATTTGCAGTACACCCGGCTCACGGGATGGTATGCCGGTAGCAACCCTTTTAGGCAGCAAGGACATCTTAGTAGTATTGGAAGGTCACGATGTCAATCGCAACGGTCAGTTTGTCACATGGTCGGTCCGAAGTGCAGACGGAGGCGACACATGGGGACCGCGCACATTGGTGTATGCACCCGCAGATGTGAATCATTACGCCGTAGCCCCCTATATTACCTCGGTTAAAAACGGACCGATTTTCGTTTCATTTCACACCAATGAAGATGGAGGAACCGTCCCCAAAGCAGGCATCGTCAGCAGCACTGACAATGGACTAACCTGGACTGTTCAGCCCAAACCTTTTATTAACAACATCTCTGAGCGTTACTACTGGAATTCGCTTATGATGGAAACCTCCCTGAATCTGGTGATTTCATCCTGTGCCTCGGGTTCAGGGCCCAATAAAATCAAAATCATGAAAAGCGCCGTAAACCGTATTCCTTTGTAGCAGGCTGGAATGTATCCTCTAAAGATTATGATTCATTTTTCCGAACTGTTACAGTTTTCTCTTGCCGTCATTTACAGCGATTGAATCGGACCATCACGCAAGAGATCATAAGACCGTGTTGGGGTTGCTTTTTCATTTTCGGGTTTTGTCAACCCTGCTGTATCAATACCAAGGCAGGCAAATAGCTTCTTCCAGAAAGCATTAAGACTGTGACTTTCTTGTACCGTACTTAGCGAACAGAGCAGCCATCGACCTTTCCCTTTTTTCCACTCTACCAAAGCAGCGCCGGACGGTTTTTGAAGCTTCTCATGTAAGGTCAATGCCCCGCATTTTCGGTTTTCAGGGGCATTAAACAATGTCCAGTCAATGTTAGAGGCCTCCAGCAGTACCTTCCCTTCTCGAACCATAGGCCCATCCAGTCCGCACTGCATCACGTAAGGCTTGTTTTCGTTCTCTATAAAGTACAGCTCCCTGAGTGAAAAAGGAGCCATCCAGGCATGTTCGGTTCCGTGAATAAAAGAAGAAGCTCGGCGTTCAGTCAATTCTATCGGCATCGGCAGGATTCTATTCAGTTCATCCAAATCAACCGTCGGTCCTGAGAGCATAACCAGAACAGTTCCGTTACGGGATAGTACAGATTCAACTATGCCCGCAAGTCCCTCTTGTTTGAAAGCTGTATGCGCATCAATGATCAGGAAATCCGATGCAGCTTCAACAACAGGAACATTCTGCTTTATAAGAAATTTATACAAGTCGCTATCAGCAGAACCTGCAAATCGAATATGATGAATCGTCGGTGTCGGAACATCCGGGCGTCTCAGGAATGGAACTCTGCCGCTGAAGGCCAACGGTTTACCGGGAGCTAATGCCGCTTTCATCGCCTCAAACATCGCCAAGGGCTTGTATAAAGGCAACCTCAAATCCCATCCCGGATTGAGAGTCGCTGTAAACGGCGGCAAGCGTTCGGGCTGCATCCCCGGCTCCCCCTCTTGGTAAGGACGTGTAAAGAAGACGCCATCCTGCGCCGTGGGAAGCCGGGTAAAATCATCATACCCAAAGTTTAAATGTTCCAAACCGAACCAGACTGTTTCTGACGCGGAGAAATAATCAAGTTTATCACGAGCAATGCCGATAGCCAGCTCATAAATATCGATTCCCAGTGCTTCCACTCGTCCGGAATAACTCTCATAAGCACGATCGCCATTCAGATAGTCCAGCCTGTGAGGTAAACCATAATATGAACCGCTGTACTCGCCGAGCATCCACGGCTTGGAGTCATCATCCGGTAATTTGCAATGTGTATTCTGATGGTCTTTCCAGCCGTCACCCCAGTGCCTGCTCCAGACCCCAAGACGTCCGTTCAAATCTTTGTCCCCATCGCAGGAAATCCACTCCCGCGTTGGATCCAGTTGATATGCAATTCGGCCAAACACCGCCAAACGGTCACGATATCTCTCATACTCGATATCTGGGATATTGTTTAGCTCCCCCAAGGCAAACATTTCATTGGCAAAACTCCATCCCATTACAGCCGGGCTGTTACGGTCGCGGCGAATCAATGATTCATATTCATGTTGGCAGTTCTTCCAGGCCCGCTCTTCGTCCATATTAAAACCGCCTGCACTGCCGAAAAGGCCTGTTTCATCCAACACAACAATACCCATCTCTTCTGCCATATCGATATAAAACTTCGGCCACGGCTGGGCATGAGGACGCACAGCATTACCGCCGAAATCTTTAATCATACTGTACCAGGCCCACGCAGTCCGCCGCGTCATAATAAATGACGAGAACGGATGCATAATATCACCGTAGAGGCGAATTTGTTGGCCATTTAATAATAAATCGCCTCCATTGATTTTGAACTGCCGCCACCCGAAACGTACATATTTATGATCAATGACCACATGGTCTTTCTTGATATCAATTACTATCCCATATAAAGCAGGCTGTTTGGGCGACCACGTGTTCAATCGTCCTCCTACCGTCTCCAGCAACGTTATTCGTTTGCTTTCTCCCGGCAAAATTTCTATTTCCTTGGGTGATAACGGCATAACCTGATCTTCGAGCATCCATCTGGCTTCCGGAGCGGCCAAGACATCTTTTCCGGTCAGATTCTTCCACGGCCTGATTGAACCGCCAGCTTTTATAATTTCAGCTTCGCTTGTCATATTGTGAACTGTCACATCAACTTCAATCTCATCTCTGTCTACCCAGGGCTTGATAAACACATCATCAACATAAACAGCAGGCAAGCCAAGCAAATATACATCCTGATAAATCCCGCATAGATTGTACATATCCGAACCCGTCGATCCCATCGCACGCCATCCCCATTTATGCACCGGATGTTCTTTTTGAAAAAGTCGAAGCGAACGAATCCCCACCAGCAGTTCATTATCTCCCGATGGGTTAATATATTCTGTAATATCCGTTTCAAAGGGGGTATAACTGCCGTAGTGTGATTCAATGACTGTCTTGCCATTCACAAGAATACGGCTCTCCCCGGCTACAGCCTCAAAACGAAGAATCAATCGCTGAGAGTTCCATTCATTGGGCACTTTAAAAATTTTACGAAGCCAGCCCATTGTATGATGCTTCCAAGACTCCGGATAGCTGGGGTAATATAGGGGTACCGGATCATAGATACCGGCCTTACCCCATAATCCCCAATTATTGACATTCCAGGCAGACGGAATCTTTATCGTGTTAACTTCCCATTTTTCAGGATCGGGCTTTTCAAGAAAAGGAACATTTCCGCGATCCCATTCATAACCCTCTGGCAGACTTATCGGCTGAAATTGCCATTTTCCGTTTAAACATAGTTCTTGTCGTAACGGTTTTTCATAAGGAGTAACTATCCCCTGGTGTGGGGCAAACCGACCGGTAAATTCAATACCTGAACTTAATACTAAAGAAGAGAAACTTGCCACAACAATACCCTCTACCCATATGCGGGTTAGTAAACATTGATGTTTCATAGTATCCTCTTAAAATATATCACCATGACTGATCTTGTTCATGTATGCAGCTTCAATTATGTATTATCTTATATATAACATTACAAGTTATATGTCAATATATATGTAAGTATATATATGTTTTGGCGATATACAGATATATTATCGCAATATATGTATATTATTTTAGTTATATAATTTCTCTGTTTTCGTCATTTGTCTATTACTTACCCATTGATAAATGTTAATGAATTGGTAACATTTACCAAGATATTGTCAGCAGATTTCTATATTACAACTTAAAAGAGACAATGGCCTATGAGTCAGGATACTTTTGAAAAACCTATAAAGCACAAACTGATCTACGATAAACTCTGTAATGACATCATTAAAGGCATTTATAAGCCGGGAGATAAGCTTCCGACAGAAAACGAACTGGCCGATATGTTCAAGACTTCACGCCCAACCATCGGCAGGGCAATGCGCGACCTCCAGCAAAAGGGACTAATCGTACGCAGACAAGGTCAAGGCACATTTGTCAAGCAAAGTGCAAAACCCAGCAATCAGACCTTGGGCCTTTTAATTCACTGGCAAATCCGCCCTATTCAGACAACCAGCAGTACTATATTCGGGATAATGGTACCTGAACTGTTAAAATATGCCAGCCAGTCCGGCTATTCTCTTTTATTAAACGATATTCCTGCCGATAATCATTCCGATTATGTCGAACAAGCCAAGGCGATATGCAAACGTCTGCTGAACTCGCAGGTCGCTGGTGTATTTTTTACGCCATTGGAATTATCGAAGCATAATTTTTCAAATAAAAATATCGCCGAACAACTTACAAAAGCAGGGATTGCCGTTGTATTGCTGGATCGCGACATTACGGACAGCTATCACCGAAGTCCCTATGACATTGTCGGTATCAATAATGAGCAATCCTCGCTCATATTGACAAATCATTTGATTGAATTGAGCTGCAAGAAAATTGATTTTATCTGCGGCACAGTACAAACTACATCAATCAACGACCGATATCGCGGCTACCGGGCAGCCCTCGAAGAAAACTCCATCCACCCGGAAAAACAACGTCTCCATCGATTCGACAGCCGCCTGCTGATGGAACAACCCAATCACCCCAAAGGAGCCGAACTTCTGGATTTGATTAAAACCCAAAAGACAGAGGCCTTTGTTTGTGTCAATGATTCCACGGCGGCTGACATGGTATATTTTTGCCTGCGTAATGGAATTAAAGTACCCCAGGATATTCGAATCGTGGGTTTTGACGATCTTCCGACCGACGAATCACTTCCAGTCCCTCTGACAACGATGCGGCAAAATCCCGCAGCATTGGCCTATGAATCGGTCCGAACCATGGTGGATCGCATCTTGCGGCCTGATATGCCAGCCAGAGATATTATGGTCAAGACTGAGCTGGTAATCCGGGAATCCTGCGGCAGCCATTTGAAATAAACATAACTCCATTTCCATCGGCCATAACAGGGATCACTGAACCTTAACATTTCCGATACTTACCACGTTGGTTTTATTTGACGGCATCTGACTGGTACTGGTATTGATAATATTGCCGATAAATTCGGCCTGTGCTGTCGGCTGAATTGCCAAAAAAGTGGAAACACGGTCAGTCTGATTCCCGCCGATAGCCCTTAAAGCCGACGTATTCCGTACATCAAACGCTGCCGATACTGCATTTCTGGCAATATGGCATTGATATAAATCCAATCGTCCGTTATTAACGACCACACTGCGCTCATTGGTTCCCCAGCAGGAAGTCCCAAACATTCGGAATGTCTTTTGAAACGTTGTTCCTGTTTCAATATACCGCCCAATCGTTTCATTGACGGTTACAAGCTGGGAATTAATCATATCCAGCCCTTCGGCCCCGACATCATCAATCTGCAGTGCATTGGTGCATTGGTCAACACCGAATCCCATACAATGGCCTGACGGGCCGACACCGTCTTCTTCAACAAAGTGTACACCGTAAAGACCGCCAAACACAAAATTCTGATGGAGTACTTGTCCTGACATATTTCCAAAAAGATATGGTCTTGACTGTCGCCACAAAAGTGTATGAATGCCGTCAGCCGTGTTATAGGGAATACTTTCATAGACGCCGCCCTGATGGGTAAAGAGCGAAGGATTGAACTGACAGTTCTGCAATTGACCGTCCGTTGAGCCTCCGCCAATATGCACACCGGTCAACAAGGCAGTGGACAGGATGCTGTCCACATAATGACGGTCACACCGATAGGTTGCCAGGTCCAGCAATTGATAGGGGATCGTCGCGGCAACGTTGATGACATAAACGTCCGAACCCAAGCCCCGTATCAGGAACGGATAGGGAGCCATTCCGTAATTGTTCGTATCGGCAGAATCGTAAATCTGCTCGGGATAATGAAAAGTGAGCCCGCGAATACCGGCGTTTGATTCCATTTGAATAAACGGTACCCCGTTTTTCTGATTACGACCGGAATACACATTCAGAATGCTGCCCAGAGCATTGGTACTGTGAGGAATATCATATATACCCCGCAGCTCAACTCCGCCGGGAACAGTCAGTGTCCCATCAAGGCGATAATTACCGCCCGGAACAAACACAATACCGCCGCCATTGGACTGGGCATCCGCCAATGCCGCCTGAAAGGCCGCCGTATCATCCGTTACTCCATCGGCTTGGGCATTATAAGGATAACAAGTGACAACAAAGAGGTCGGATTTGGCAGACTTAAATGCACGCTCCGGTTTTTTATAATCATAGGCAGGTAACGAATCGACGGTAAGCGAATTATGGTTTACATAAACCGGATAGGACGTCGTTTCGACAATCTGCGGAACACCGACAAAACGGTTACCCTGAATAGTCGCCCCTCTTACACCGCCGGTCAACTCAATATGCGTTGATGCAGAATAACCGAAATCCGAGTTGATAACAGACAGATATCCTCCATCCAGGCGCACCTTCCCCTGCTGAATATTACAGTTCTGCATCAACACTTTCTGGCTTCCATGATTTAACACGGCATATGCAGAGGACTGAATAGAACAGGTATGAAACATAGCAGGATCACTTGTTCCTGTCCTGAAGTACACTCCCGTTTCTGTCTGTTCAATATTAAAACGGGTAAACAAAAATCCGGCATAGGAACTTCTAGAAACATCGATGCCTGTTTTGCACCTAATCAAATTAAAACCATAGCATTGTCCGTTAGGCGTGGAGGTGTCATAGCGGGAAGGCGACAGGGCCAACCCGACATTATACCCCTCGATTGTCACATAAGCCGCATATGACCAGTCAATACGGCGAACTATGATACCAATGCCATTATCATACATCCACTGACTATGTTCATCAGCCGTTGGAGCATTGGGTAATCCTGCGCCTTTCCAGTATTCCGGCGAAAAATGAACCGTTTCAATTCGTCCGACATCGGCCAGACAATCCAGTTCAATACCGGTTTTCAGCGGAGTCCCGTAGATGTTACGGATAAACGGCCCGGCTGTGATTGAATTGTTGTAGCTTGTGTACCCGATATAGCTATTGACAAATGTAATATTTTCTATACAGGAATTCGAACCGGACACACGCTGAAAAGTAGGCGGATACGGCTGGATATCCGCAGGTAGCTGCTCAGGATACCATATCGTTAGCCCCTTAGCTCCTGCACTATTCCCCAATCCGATAAAGGGAGTTCCGTTTTCCTCCCCTCGCCCCGCATAAGCCTGCAAGACCGTACCTTCCACCGGCTGTCCGATCACCGGCTGTTTCCAGTCACCCCGCAGCGTCACTCCGGCGGGTATTGTCAAGGTACCGCTGACTTTATAGAAACCTGACGGAAGAAATAACGAACCTCCGCCAAGATTGCTTACAGATATCAGAGCCTTCTGGATAGCCTCGGTCACATCTGTAACGCCATCCGCAATAATACTAAAACCTTCCGCATAATGCGGCGTAATAATAACATCCTCCGTCGGATATTGTGTCTGAACGATATGCCAATTCGTAACAATTCCACCCATCCAGTTTTTAGCCAATACAAAAAAATCATTCAGGTCCACTCTGCACCATCCATCAAGGTTGGAGTTGCTGCTGCAATCGTACGCAAGCCAATCATCGGCCATCAGAGTCAAATCAACAAGATCAACACCAAAATCATTATTCAGATCCCCCTCCACCGCTGGCATTCCCGTCAGGGTTGTTTTTCCGGGAGTCGTAACACTATAATCAAAAAATACTTTTCCTTCCCCGCCATAAGCTCTGATCCTGCCGTCTGCAATCATGGTAACAATACTGCTGGTCCGGTCTCCGGATATCTGAACTGTTCCCCCACTGATATCCAGAAATGAATTCGATCGGATTGATTGGATTGAATGCCAATTACTCAGGCTCAAAAGACCGCTTTTAACATATACCCGACCGGAGGCATTAGCGTGATTGTCCCAGTTCAGTCCGAACATCTGGGCAACATTGACCGTCCCCCCGTCAATAATCAATATGCCTGTGCAATTATTAACATGGCCGACCCAAAGATGATCGCCGGTTGTCAACGACGCGCCTTCTTCAACGATCACGGTCGCGTTCGATCCCCACCCGATACCTGTCCAGACTCTGCTATCATCCGGTCGAATACCAACAGTCAGATGTCCCCCGCTAACAAGACGTAATGTTCCGCCCCCGGTACCGCCATCGCCCATGACCAGATGATTGATCATTCGTATTTGGTTCAGAATACATTCACGTCGGCTCCCATAATAATATTGAACTTTATAGTCTCCCTCCGGCCCCCCGATGGGAATCGATCCCCCGCCTGGAATTGTCCAGTTGACTGCATCGATCCATTGTGCTGTTGTACTGCCGTTAACAGACGGCGGATTCCATATGATTGAAGTCTCCGCCCGGGATATTGACAAAATATTTACTAAAGCAATGGCAATCAACGATGCATGTCTCATTATTCAAAACCCCCGCTTTAATTATCATTGATAGTGCAATAAATGTCTAATCCCTCTTTTTATTCATATCCACATTGCAATATCGTAGAAGGATCAGGTATCCGTACTTATAGACTCTGGATACCTGACCCATTTTCACCATGTTATTAATATTCTATCGGGCGTCCTTAGTTGGTAACCGGCACCGTCAATGCATAATCAACTAACCATTGACTCGCCAACTCTGCAAAGTCATTGATATCGATAATACAGTCAACGAGAATATCCGTTGCCGGCCTGTTATTCGTGCCGTCACGAGCCGCTGAGCAGGCATCGGCATAGACCGTCACAAGGACTGTATCAGATACCGCTGGATTAAATCCATCATTTGCCGTCAGCGTCAGAGTATAAGTACCCGTTGCGGCAAAAGTAACTGACGAATCTTCAATGCCGGCATCAGAAAACGTAACATTCTCTATCGGTGCAGAGGTCCAGGTCAACGCTGGGGATGCTTCATCGGTTACTGTAGCATTCATTGTAACCGGTTCGCCAATCCACGTGATATATCCAGAACCCGCATCAACCACCGGAGGCAAATCATTGGTCGCATTGAAGGAGAAGACATCGCCTTCATGCACTTCAGAGGCACCATTGTAAGTATCTACCTGCCAGTAGTATGTTCCAACCAGTGGGGCATTGACAACAAATGAAGATCGAGCCATTCCCGTCACATCCGCTCCGGAAACAACTTTCGTAAAAGAGGTTCCCAGTTTGTTCGGCTCAGTGCCAAACCAGACATCTACCAATACAGAAGCTTCCGCATGATTGGGATCCCAGTTATTCCATTCCAGGGTAACATCACCGATCTGCAACGTTTCATCGAAATAAGGCTCAGGCTGAACAGGATGAATCGCCGTAAGAATCGTTTGGTTGTTTGCTGCATCCCAGGAAAATTTCACATTGTTGATAATGTCATTCTGAGCATTGTTGGCCGCGCCGCCTTCGACGTTAATTTTTTTATCAAAGTTTGCATTCTTATAACCGGTAATTCTTCCGTCCTGAGCGCATATTCCCGGGTCACATGCATTCACTAAATCGAGACGCCAATAGCGAATGATAACCGTTCCCTTTTCGATATCCATATTCATATTTTCGCTTCGGCCGCGAATGGATTGGGTATTATTCCAGTTCATCAAATGCAAAAGTCCGTCTTTAACGTTGCAATACCCCTTTGTCGTTGCTTTGCCGTCAAAGTTCATACCAAACATTTCATGACAGATAACCGTTCCGCCATCAACGGTCAATCCGCCTTCGGCGTTTTCATTGTGAGCAATCCAGAGGTGATCATAAGTATCCAAAAGAGCGCCTTTGTGAACTACAATTCCCCCTCCTTGACCGCCAAAACCGCATCCCGTCCAGACCTTACCGCCATCAGATTTATAACCGGCATACAGTTCTGCTCCTGGAAGCAAATGAAGAATCCCGGGGTTGACACCGCCATCGCCGGCAACCAGATGGCCGACAGTCTTCTTTGTGTTTAAATAGCAATCCTTGGCTCCGCTATTATAAAACTGAACTTTATAAAAGACTCCGTCCCCTGAAGTCAGGTTGTCGGGACCACCTTCAGGAATTGTCCCCGTCCAATTGGCCGCGTCGGTCCACCAGGCAAACGTACTGTTCGGATCATTCGCCGGATTGGCTCCAGGATTCCATGCCGTTGACTGTTCTGTCGCTGCGTGTGTCAAAGCCATCATCGCTCCGACCACTGTAACAAGATACCATACATTCTTTCTCATCGCACATTCCCCTTTCATAAAATTGGTTATTTTCACTTTTCCGCTCAGTCTTCCGGCAATCACCCACATCCCATCCGAATCATTTTCACCCTTTCCATTTTTATTCAGCATAAGATTATTGAGGAGCACTGAACAAGATACCGAGATAAAGGAATACTCTCTCAAACATACTTATCCCGCTACATATCCAATTTCTATTTCTATAATAATGAACCTATCGTCAATTGTCAACACATAATTAATTTATTTCTATTTGATATTTTTTTATTGTATTTACATTTTATATATACATACTTGCCCTTATATGTCCTTGTATAATATATCTTCATTTTTTACAGATAGTTACCGAGATATTGATTGCGGATTTAATTTTTTAGGATATTAGATTTATGTCGTAATGCATATAACATTTATGCTCACTAAACCCTTCAAATCTCATTTGTTTTCTCTACTGCCTCTTCCCCGACATGATATCGCAACCAAATTATATACAGACCCAGAAAAGCTACTAAAAAAATCGGCAATGTCAACATAAAGGATCGGTAACTTTTCAAAAGCAATTGCATCGGCAACAAAAAAAGTGTTATCTGCCATGCCAACGCAAACGGCAATGCTGCCACATCCCGCCGATGCTCTTTTTTCATTTGTGTTCGCATAGAAGGGCTAAGTGTTCGCACTAAAGGACTCCAAAAACCAAATGGCCTTGTCGTTTGGTAAAAATGCTCAACAACCTTCACATGGGTAGGTTTCGTCAAATAAGTTCCAACTACACTTCCGGCCAAGCCGATACCCATTGTAATAAAAAACTGCCAGGCCGGATTATTAAGTAAAGCAACTAAAAACGGATTCAAGTCAGAGCTGTAAACCTGACAAAATCGCATCAGCACAGCCCCCGTCAAGCCAACAAGAGTTCCGATAGCAAAGCCCCCCCCGTTAAATCGCCACCAGTAAAATCGAAGCATATTCGGAACCACCAGTCCTCCTCCCAGCGCCATGATAAACCAATCCCATATATCGTTGATATTCTTTACTGAGTAAGCAAACAAGAAGCTGATCGCTACAAATATAAAGCCGAATGCCCAACTGACTTGAATGAGTTCTTTATTTTCAGCGGCTGGATGTACATAGGCCTGATAAACGTCTTTCGTAAAGAAGCCGGTCGTCCAGTTCAGCAATGAACCAAATGTAGATAATGATGCCGCAATCAAGGCAATCAGGATCAACCCCCTGAATCCCCTTGGAATACTGTACAAAAGAACTGCCGGTAATATTCTTTCGGGATCGATGGTCCCCTCATAACTGAGCAGGTAAAGGCTCGACCTCCAATTTTCACCCAGAAGACTGTTTAACTGTTCAATAAAATGTGATGGGAATTGATCGGTTGAATTAACAACCATTGAAACTGTCTGGGCCCATTGACTTTTATCAATTGCACCGACTTGGGTCTTAATCAATAACGCTGCATCACCCAAAACCGCTTGGTCTGGAAATACTTCACTGACCATGAATAATCCAAGAATTGCAAAACCAATCATCATAGGCCAGCGAATCATCATCAAACTTGTCCAAAGGAATGTCAGCTTGCCGCATTCTCTATCATTTTTAGCTCCGAAATATCGGGGTTCTCCGCCCGCACCCATCCCATAAAATACATTTCGGAACAAATAAAATGCCGCCATCACAAAAAGATAACTGTACTGCTCATATCCTTTCGGCATAGACGTTTTCCAACTGCATGAAGAGCTCATCCACCCCGATTGTCCTGTAACATCATAAGCCAGCGATGCCAACTGCTCATATCCCGGATTCTTCATAAAAGCAATCGTACAAACCAGAATCACCGCTGCTAAAATAATAACAGATTGAAGAATATCCGTATAAACCACCCCATAAAAACCTGCTGTTAAAATATACAGCGTTGCCAGGCCGATCATCAATATCGCACAGCTCTGAGGTGAAATCGGCAAAAACATTGATATAAATAAACCGGTGCCTTTAATCAGATAGGCAACCAAAGTCACATTACTGGCAATCGCCGCAGTAGCTCCTGCAATCCGGGCAAAATGCCCGCCGGGAGTATTCCCGAAGCGATAGATCATCCATTCAGCGTTTGTAATACAGCCGGAACGGCGATGCCACTTACCTGACCACAGCATCATTACTGCCAGAACAAGCACCGCTCCGCCCCGAAATTCTACAAATAATCCCCGAGGTCCCATCATAAAAAGAAACGAAACAATAACCATTGTCCCGGTCAAATCAAGAAAACTGGCCATCCCGGAAATACCCAGCGCCCACCAGGGAAGTGCCCGTCCGCCCAGAAAATAATCCTCGATACTGCGGGATGCCCTCTTCTTAAGATACAGGCCCAGTCCCGCCAGAAAGCAGCAATAACAAAGAATAACACTATAATCCGTTATGCTCAGGTATTTCATTCTGTCCGATCCTTATTGACAATCATTCCGGCTGACTCATAACTCCGTTTATCTCCCTGAAAACTCTATTGTCATAATCTTTTTCGGGGCTACCTCAACCGCACACCAGCCCTCTGTATCTAAAGCCAATTCCTTTTCAATGACTTCTTCAAGCGAAACGAGGCGTACAAATCGCCAGTTTCTTTTGTCAACATCCGAAGGCAGCGTCATATCATCTTGAAGCCGTTGAACAGGACTTTTAAAGCCTTTGATATTTTCAAATCCGCCGTTTAATCGTACCTTCGTCCGGACTGATTTATCATATGGATTATACAGCCTGATAATCCAGCCATCACCGTTTTCGCTGCGTTTTACGGCACTGACATGCAGCGTCTCCGGACATATTTCCAGAAAAGACTTTCGGATTGGCTCTGTCCCCCCTTCAGTCGGTGCCGTCTGGGCAATAACCAGCGGGAGATTGAACTGTTCCGAAACCCTCCAGATATCCGCCTGTAACCAATTCCCGCTGTGAGGCATGACAGCATAACGGAAACTATGTCGCCCCAGACACTGCGAACTCTTGTCGACAGTACTGTAATCGATCATTTCCTGGGTGACACAGATGCGAAGCGGAAAACTGCGAAGCAGCGTCAGGCGTAATTCGGGCCGAGCCTCCTGAGTGGCTTCATAAGCCTTCAGTCCTTCATTCAGAATTGCAAGCCCAGACCTTCCGTCGGTAATATCAATAAACGAATTCATTGGCTGTTCAGACTGGGGCGGTTCCAGATAGCGATCCGAATCGGCCCGTATGACCGCCCGCTCAATTACATCAAACTGCCCCTGAGCATGGATTACATCAGAGGCGATATTGCACGGAAAACAAACCTGTAAATAATGATCTTCCACTGTGTTGTCTATAGCAGTCTCGATTTCAATCCACGGCTGATTGATGCGAAGTGTAACCGTATTCGTAATTAGTACAATCCTGCGATTGTCGCTGCGCGATTTATCACCTTCGGCACGGCACTGAGGTAAAGCCCACTCCCATCGTATTCGATAACTGGCTTCAAGAGCGTTGTCCTGCACCAATACAATCTCGGCATTCTCGTAAAGTGTTGTAAAGACTTCTTTCTGTTCGACATCTTCATGCTGCCAGGGATTGCCGATTTCCCCTGTATCCCGAAAGTAGCCCATATTTTCAAACAACCGATTGGTCTGCTTGTCAAATACCGTTAGCGCCCCATTGGCATTGACAGTCACTCGAAGATATTGATTCTCGAGTGTCTGGGGACCGGTCACCAGAGACACCCTGCTGCCTGTTGGAACTTTAGTCGCAGGTCGGATGAAGAATGTCCGATATCCCATCGGCGGAATATGCTTCACCCGTGCTTTGACGCGATACAGCCTTGATTCAAACATATTGGCCGTATCATTGGGAGATTGAACAATATGAAAATGTTCTTTCTGGCTGCCCACAATCTGAATTTCCTGCTTTTCAGAGTTTTCATCTATAATCCCAATTGTTTCGGAGTTCCATTCCCGTGGAACATCCAGATTCAATGTCACCACCTCATCCCGCGTAAATGGCGCCGGATTATACACCAGCAAAACCATCTGCTCCGCCGCCAAATCATCATAGTTAATTGTACCGGCGATATCCAGTAAAGCACGCTCGGCAACACACCCGGCAATCTCGCGAGCCTGACGGTAACGATACTGCATATCAAGTCCGACAATCTCACGGCTGCATCCACCGATGGAATCATGCCCATGGTTCTGAAGCAGCCAGTTGCAAGCCTGATTCAAAAAGCTTCCCGGATACTCGGCTCCCAGCATTCCGGCATAAACCGCCAGCGGTTCTGCATAGTATATCAGCTCGCGCTCTGTTTTGAAATTCTCAATTTTAAGATCCATTCGGGCTGACAATATCCACCCAAACAATGGACTTGTTGATTTTGAGTCGGATAGATACCGCATCTCTCCGATAACAATCGGCAGATTTCCATTCACACTGTCAATAACTTCATGCTGGAATGATTCAAAGGTACTATGAAAGACATTGGCTGTACCTCTTAATGCCTGGTTACAATCTCTGATCATTCGTACTTCACGGATATCCGGACAGGAGGAATCATGTCCGCAAGACCAGAACCGGTGGAGGGTCGCCCAATCTTCATCTTGCTCTTCGATCGCAGCCCGAGCACTGACAGCAATAGTGGTTTCGTCGTAAATAAAACGCTGCCTGGAATATTGCGTATCAAAATCAGAATACATATCGCCGACAAACTTGAACGGCCCGAATCCGCAGTCCCAGCCTATAACGCGGCAATTGACATCCTTCATCTTCCAAAAGGCTGGGCGTTGAATCAAATACCAGACATTATAACGGGGTCTTCGTCCAAGACGAGACGCAACTAATTGTGTACCGTCTGCCCCCTGCCATATAAATTCAGAACGCGGAGCAACTTCCGTATTGACGCCGCGATAGAACGCTGCAAAATCAATCCCGAATCCCTTATAAATTTGCGGCATTTGAGAGATTTGACCCCACGAAAACGGCGAGTAACCGGTTTTGCTGACATATCCGAAACGCCGGGCGATTTTATGCCCCAGTAAAAGATTGCGGATCAGGGATTCGCCGCCCACTGAAAATTCATCCGGCAGGCAAAACCAGGGACCTGCCATTATTTTCTTTTCTCGAATAAGCGTTTTAATAACTTCTTCCTTCTCCGGCCTTATTTCCAGATAATCCTGCAAGGGAATCGTTTGTGAATCGAGATGGAACGACTTAAATGAAGGTTCCTTTTCGAATATATCGAGCAGCATATCCAGCATATAAACAAGCATATGCCGCGTACGCTGCATCGAAAAACGCCATTCCCGATCCCAATGCGTATTCGAAATAAAGTGACACTGAATCAACTGTTTAGCCTCTGCCTCACAGTCAGTTTCGGTTTTTCCATTCAATATGGTACTGCTTTGTTGTTTCATCTCAACACCCGTTGCTTACTGTGATAAACGATAAAATCTCTTCAAAGGAATGACAATAATAATCACACAACCCTTGTGTTCCGCTTTCTATAATATTACCGCCGTCAAAACCGATGGTCGGAAAACCAGCCAAACGCAGCGAACAGACTCCCGCACCGCTGTCTTCGATTCCCGCGACGGAGCAATTTTGAGTTTCCAATATGCCGAGACCCACCCGGCATACCTCCGCATACAGCCACGGGTGAGGCTTAGGAGATAACTCCCCCAGTGTTCCGGGGCTTCCCGTGCACAGTGGAAACCCGGCCGTAATAATCGCATCATAAAAAGCTTTTGGATCACCCATACCTAATGTTCTGAACGCCGAGAGAATTTCCGGCCATGCTTTCTCATAGAGGCCGGAAGTCACAAGGCCGATCTTGATATGCCGGCTTTTAAGCTCCAGCAAAAATTCCCTCAGTCCGGGGGATGGTTTAAAAGCGTTAATTCGTCCTCGTCCTTTCATAATCTCCTGCATTTGATAATGGGTATGCTCAAAATAAAATTTACGAGCTTGTTCTATCGTCTTATCAGGGCAATATTTGCCGATGCAATAGCCAAGATGCTCAGATACACTGTGCCCGGAAACGTACGGCAAATCCTCTTCTTCTAGAGCAAAAGACGAATTCCCTGACAAACTGGTCATTGTAAGCTGAATAATCCAAATCCAAAATTCCTCACTGCGAACAGTGGTGCCGTCAAGATCCATTAGAACCGCCTTTACGGGTGTCTTCATCTCGACTCGCCGAAGTGGGTAATAGGCTGGATATCCCATCGCTGATTTGACATAAGCCAGAACATGGTCTTTGAAAAAGATAAATTCAACCTTGCCGTCGCTGGTGCTTAAGATGAAGGTTGCAAAATTACCATCCGCACAAAAACGTCCATCACTGGTCTGTTGAAGCGAAATAAAATCGTCCTGTTTAGCGTGAGGGCCTAAACATCTCAACAGTGACTCCTTGACGACACTCCCGCCAATTAACGTCATATCTCTCAAAACCTCCGGCTGTGCAAGATAAATTTCTTATACAATATGTAATTACATTATAAATTGCATATCCTCGATATGTCAATTGTATTTTATCTATGAAAGACCGGGATAAATAATTCGATTATATTAAGTAAGTATACACATTCTTCTATATCATGATATACCACAAAATAGCCAGGCCAGACTATTTTTTATATTCTATTTATATATAAAGACTTACACTGTATTTAAAAAGAATCCTCGATCCAAAACTGGCATAAAAATATATTGCTTGATGAAAATAAACCCCAATTAACAGGAATATTACAATTGTTTTTCGTGTTAATATGTATTTACATTTTGAATATTTTTAATTAAAGACTGTGATTTTTCCAGAAGCATCTCGCAATAAATACTTCCAAAGAGATGAATTGATACTTCAAGCCCCACCCCTAATCCTATAAATGTCAATCAGATATACTTTCTCTCTTTGCTCCAACTGCCATCGCATTGTGGCAAGAGACAACAGTCCCCTCTGTCATCTCTCACCACACTATTTTTAATGGTTTAGATTTACATTTTAAGCCAATCTTCCGCCAAGATGTTAAAGTCGCCGTAATCGACACTGCCATTGCCATCAGGCAACGGCGACCAGTCATAGCAGGGATCATCTCCCAGCCACGATTCAGCAAACAGGGCCAGGTCGTCCAGGTTTACCACTCCATCCATCGTCACATCCGACGATTGATACGGCAGCAAACGCCACTTGAATTCTCCCTGCGGATCTGGCGGATTGTCATAATCGACACGTACTGTAAATGTTCCCTGGGAAACCGCCTCACCATTGGCGGGTATCCGGCAGTATCGAAGATCGTCAGATACAAGCTCAAGACCCGCCGGCAAGACCTGTGGAATGACACGAAGATTCCAAATTGGCATCGTACACATATTCTTCACAGTTACCGTATAGGTTCGTTCAAAAATTGTACGTGTAATACGCTGCTGTCCAACCAAATCACAACGAATTACTGCAAGATTGACACATTCAGGAATTGAAACAAGGAATCCGCCGATCGTTCCTGAAACAGCGGCTTGACCTGCCGTATCAGTCACCTGATCGACTCCCAGTACAATATTATATAATCCGTTCAGACTCCCCTCCCACAAGCCTTCCGGCGGAAATACATGATACAATACCTCCGTCTTACCGCCCTGTTCGGAAACAACCTGAACAAACCGGGCTTCAAGAACTTTTCCATTCGAACCGATAATCTGCAAATCATCATTACCCAAGCTCTCCAGATCGATACCGGTTTCTTCTGCAAAGATTACGTTTATCGGCAGAGGATCTTCTGAAAGCTGATACAGATTAACAACCTTCACGCCGGCCACTATCGGCGGTAAATCGGTTGATGGTTCATAGAACAGGGTATAAAGCCCCGTTCCATCATGATCAAACAAGTGCAGCCTGATTTCCGCAAACGGTACCTCTTCTTTCGGGTAATTCATCTTATAAGTCGTCCAGGCATTCTCAACAGGAAGCACCTTGCCGTCAGAACGAACAACCTGCGTCAATGTATAATTCGGCCAGCCTGGATTGGGTAAACGTACATAGAACAATCCGCTCGGTGTCTGTGGTAAAGCCAGCATCATCTGCCCCGCATCCGGCGAGCCCGAAAGCCACGTCAAATCGCCAATTTGTGCAGAAACGGATTCGACACTACCATCGCTGACATGCAGCATATCCGGCAGCCTGTTGGGGTCAGTAATGTCATTAACCAGAAAATCATACACGTCGTCATCTCCGGTCCGATCTGCACGTACTGCGCGATTTAATTCGTGTGTGGAAATTGATTGAATCAGAGACAGACGCGGATCGCCCAATGTGTCGGTATGTGCAAAACTTGCTTTGTAATCGATAAACTCGCCCAGCAGAGAACTTAGCATTGACCAAACGGCAGTTTTCGTTGCATTGGGAGCAATCGTCCCCAGGCTGACCTGAAGCGAGGGCACACGCGGTTCACTGCTCACCTGTGCATCCAGAAGCTTAAAATCAATCAGGATGTCTTTGTCCTCTTCATGCCGCACTATGGTTGGTTGAGCTGATTGCACGGTCATATTATAAGCACTTCCCGCACCGGTATTGCTGACCATCATACCCAGCACAAACGGCACAGAGGGCTCAATTACATCCTCTGTAAACGGATCATCCGCATAAACATCCCGCTCAAAGAAATACTTCAAATGAAGATTTGCATCAGGCTTAACGGTAATCGTATCGGGTAAAATCGGAATCGTTACGGCCCGACCGTTGACGAAATAATGAATACTGCCGCCTGCAAAATAATAAGTCTCTCCCTCTGGGGCAGCATCCACGGTAGGAACCATCAGCCATTGCGCCTTGAACATCTGGCCGGGCTGGAGGCTGCCGCCGCCGGAAACATCAGAGATACCCGTCACAACCGGCGGATATATCCCGAACAGAGATGTCGCTTCATTGCCCTCGGCATCAGTAATAATGACCTCTGCGGAAAGATTATCAAGCGAATCAACCGTACTGATATTCTGCATTTCCAGCATCGCATTAAAGCCCGTACGGGTCATCACGGCCGATTGTTGAATCTGAAGCTGGACTTTGGCACATACACCCTTGGATTCCACCTCCAGTTCAACCTTGAGTTGTTCCACCGCATCAGACAAACCGCTAAATAAGGTTGTATAACCCTCGTTTTCATTATCAATCGACGCCTGACTTGCTCCGGCAAGATGTGACAATAGAACATCCGACGCAATAAAATCAGGATTGTCACCCGGTTCCAGGTCTGCGGTATTGAATTTACCCACCAGATTATAATCTAATGTTCGATTCCATCGCTCACAGACCGTAACAGCATGTTCCGGCGTAATCTGGCTGGGCAGCATCATCGTCGCAAGTGCATCCATCTCCGTTTGTGAAACATACCGGCCGCCGTCACTGCCTTCAGCAATCGCTGCATCATAAGCATTCAACCATTGCGACAGGATATTGTCTTCGCCGCGTACGCCGCTGTACCAGACCGGATCACCCAACAGATAAATCATTGGATTTACCATCGCTTCCAATCGCAACAGCTGTATTTCTAACTGCTCCAGCATCTCAGATGAAGACGGCATTTCTGCGGGCAATTCCATCCCGGACAACTTCCCAAATTCACTTGCTGCTGCACCATAAGCACCGGGACTGGCCCCATCGCAGGCGGTTATGACACCGTATCCGCAACTGATCAAATTGAGGACAAAGTTCAGCCCTGTCAAATCTCCGGTACACGAACTGGTAATGCTGACCAGACTGGAGGTACAGCTGTAAATGCATCCCGTTGAAAGATAATTTTCATCAGTACAATTACGATAGCAATCATAGGCTCCTTTAAACATCGACGTCACACAGCCCGTCGGCAAAAATCCCCATAAACATTCTGCAATCGCAAACGCCATATCCTGCGGACACGGATCACAGGTATTCAAATCTTCCGCTGTCAGTACAATATACGGTTTTGCCAAATACGGATTCCGCGGAGAATCACCCGGCCCGCGCGGCGGTCTCGGATCACCGGGCGGCGGCGTTGGCTTGACAACACCGCCATCAGATGGTGTCTTGGGCGGGGGTGTTTTCCCGCTGCCTTTGTCCTCACCCCCCTCGTTCTTCGGAGTTGAGTCATCAACATAATCATGCTCGTCATCATAATCATCGCCGCCATCTCCGACAATTGCACGGACGGTTTGATATAAATCACATGCCCAATTAACTAATGTCAGCGGCACTTTTTTCCACTTGCCATCCTTGCCGCAGATATAGGTGTAATAACCGCCGCCTTTAATCGGATCGCAATCACCGCCGATCGGTCCATCATCACCGGCAGACTTCATCTGATAGGTCATATCATAAACAATTGCTGGCACAACAACTGTTTCTCCCGGTCCCACACGGCCTTTAAAATCGGTCAGCAGTTCTACGCGGTATCGTGGATGATCTTCAAAGTCTAAATAAAAATCTTCGGCAGCAACTAAACCGTGGTTGGTAATGGTAAAGTCTACCTGCATCTGCCCGCCAACCATTTTAGACAGATCGACATTGGCCGGGTCAACCACCACCACCGGAGCCGGCACATTTGTTTCAAACGTCGTATCCAGGATCACTGTATAAACATCTTTTACCTCCGTCGGCACAACCGTCCACGTATATTTTACTAATTCACGCGGCATAAATGCGGTAATGGAACCGGTTACACCCGGCGACGCATACAGTGTCTGGCGATATACGCCATGTTCCGGCGCCTGAAGCTCAAGCGTATAGTACCCCTCCGGAATATCCTCAAGTACCAGCCTGCCATCCGGCATCGGCTCATTCACATACAGCGCTGCGTGCGTAAAGGCTTCTCGCAATGTCAATTGTGCATTATCGACCAGCGGCGCACCTTCGGCAAAATAGGTATATTCATCAACAGCCCGGACATCCAGCCCGCCAACTTGATCACTGATACAGTTAAAAGTAAATGGTATCACTTGGCTCATGTCCGTACCATAGACATAAATAGAACCCTGGTACGGACCCAGCGGCAATGTTTCATCGGGAGTAAGCGCCAGCGTTACGACCGTTACATCCTCCGGCTGATGAACGCCGATTACTGTCGGGTTATTCATTGAAAGCCACCGGGCCTGAGGAATCAGAACACTTAGTTCCGGCGTCGGCTTGCCGCCTTTATTAAACACTTCAAAGCTTACAAACGTTGTCTGTCCGCGCGTCATTCCGGATTCCAGCGAAACCGGATAAACCGCCAGTTCCGGGCTCAGCGGTATAACCTTTACCGAATAGGTCAAACCGGCAACAGCCCCTTCTCCGCTGGTAAATTGGACTGAAACCGCCGATTGACGTACTGATGCATCCACCGCACGCATTCGCAGTGTCGCAGGTTCTGTCCTATCTCCCGGCAATAGTGTTAATGGTGTAAATTCAATCTCAATACTGTTGGGACCCGAGACTTTTGCGGCCTGAATCTGTGTTAAATCAATATTGCCCGGATTGGTCAGATTCACTGTTGTCTCATACCATTGTCCTTCTATGATATTAGGTCTCATTTTGCTGTCAGAGACCCGAAGAGCTGCCAAAACAAAACTGTCCTGAGCAGTGTCCGGCACCTGGAGTGGGTGGCCGGAACTGATCGCATACTGCCCCGACTCTCCGGTTAGCGGCATAAAGGTAAATGCAAATTCGCCCTGCTCATTGGTAATCGGCTTATAAACTCGAACGGTATTGCGCAGCTTTACATTCAGATGAACCGTTACATCCGCAGCTTTTGTCCCGTCAGCCAGATAATAAGCACGACCCTGTATGGGGATTGGTGTTCCGGAAGGCGCAATTTCAATATCGGCCCAAGCTTCAGCCGCATAGCCAATCGGAACAACAATCGAAAATGTCTTTTCGTCTGTTCCATAGGCATTGGCAGCCTTCAGCTTGACGGTATGCGGACTGCCGATAGCTGTCGGCTTGGCCCAGTTTATTGCCCCTGTCGCGGGATCAATCGTCATTCCCGCCGGAGCCTGTGTCAACGAGAACGTCACCGGCGGCAGCCCGGCCAGCAGCTCCGCCGAAGGTGAGGTATAAGGCTTGTTCTCGGGAATTTCAATATCTGCAATCGCTGCCATTACCGGTTTGGAATGGATGGTCAAGTGGAAGGTTTCGGTATCGCTTCCGGCGATATTTTGTGCACGTAAAATAATCGTATAGGGCATATCGGAAGCAACCGGAGAGGGCCAGATCATCTGACCGGTGGAGACATTGATTGTCATCCCCGCAGGGGCCTCTTCCAGAGACCAGCTTACATGCTTACCCTGCGTCAATGTCGGCAGCGCAGCAATGTAGGTAACCGCGTTGCCGGCAATCTTATCGCCATAGATCGCAATGACCGGCGGCTGAACAACCGTCACCTGCCAGCTTTTACTGTCGGTGCCTACTACATTTTGAGCCTGAATCCTGACGGTATAGGGCGAACCTTCAAACACCGCCGTCGGCCAATGCACAACGCCGGTATCTGCGTCCACGGTCATTTGTGAAGGTCCTTCGTCTAAGGCCCAAGTAATGGGGGCACTGCCCTGATACAGCGAAGGAACCGGACCGGTGTAGGCGATTCCCTCGGCAGTCAGAGCTGCCGCAATAGGCTTAATAACCGGCCGCTGCAATACGGTCAGGGTATAATTTTTCTGATCGGCTCCAACTGCATTGCTAACCCGCACTGTAATTGTATAAGGACTGTAATTGCCGTTCGGATACGCCAGCGTGATCAAGCCGGTAGCAGCATCGATGCTCATTCCCGCCGGCGCACCAAGCAGCGCAAATGTCAATGGGGCCGTTCCCTGCGACAACAAGATAGACTTCTGATAAGCGGTGCCCTCATGTACTGTATCGTTGGCCATCGGCTCTATGACTGGCGGCAGCATCACACGAATCTGATACGTCACGGTAGAACTGCCCACTGTATTGGACGCTTGCACGGTCACTGTATGCACACTGTCTTCAGGTCCGGGAGCAGGCCAGTTAATTACACCCGTTTGCGAATTGATGGTCATCTGCTCCGGCGCCTCTGCCAGTGACCACTCAGGAGCCGGAATCCCCTTCACCAATACCGGTGTAAGGCTGTAGGGTTGACCGCCAACTATTGTGATATCAGCAATTGCACCGATTTTCGGCACGCTGTAAACAGCAAGTGAAAATGTCGCCGTACCTGAGCCGACAGAATTGGTGGCACGAATGGTAACTGAATACGCCGAAAAAGACGGCAGCGGATTCTCCCATGATACAACGCCGGTATCGGGGTCTATCGTCATCAATGCCGGACCGCTGACCAGACTCCATGTTACCGGCAATGCGCCCTTAAGTAACACCGGAACCGACGATGTAAAGGGAGTTAATTCCACAGCAATCTGGGGTGCAGGGGTTTCGATCTGTGGAAGCGAAAGTACTGTCAACTGCCAGCTTGCTTGTGCTGTTCCCAACGGGTTTTGTGTCTGAATTGTAATGGTACAAGGCAGCGTCCCAGCAACAGCATTGCTCCATGAGACAACTCCGGTCCAGGGGTTGATTATCATTCCTGCGGGACCATCGACCAGTGACCAGGTCACCTCGAACGCGTCTGGATTGGTACTCGGAATCGGCCCGGAATACGTCTGTCCTTCTGTAATGGTTTGATCATCAAGCGGAGCAATCTGCGGCAACGCAGCAATAACAATCCGCGTCGTGGTCTGCATCGTTTGACTATCACCGCAATCCAACCGGCAAGTGATCAGATGTTCCCCCAACGAAAGTGTAGATATTTCAAGTGTATGGCCTGTACCCAGTGAACCGTCTTTATCTGACGACCAACTGTAATAATACGGCGGTTCAGCAAAGCCGACCAATTCCGCACTGAAGTTAACCGATGTACCCAATTCAAACCAACTGTTGAACGCCGGCGAGGTAATTGTCACCGCAGAAGCCACTGTTAAGAGCATCACAAAGGCATCGTTGTCCAATCCATTGGATAACACACCCCCGGCAGCCAGTAAATCCCCTCTCTTGTCTATGCCCATCAGATAGCCGGACGTATCACCCTCCCAAATCGTCTGGCCCAGGGTTGAACCGTCGATGCCGCTAAGCTTGGCAATACGCCGCTGATTAATTCCATTTATGTCTTTCAGATGGCCTGATACATAGGAATCGTTATTCTCGTCAGACACTATATCATAACAAACTTCACTGGAACCCAGACGGCTCTCATACATTTGCGTCCACAGACGAGAGCCGGTCGTGCTGTCATATTTAATCATCAGCCAGTCGTAATTGATATTCGTAGAATTGTCCGCTCCCGTGTTGGTATATCCTGCAACCACAGGATTGCCGTCATTGTCCAGACTTATGGCTCGCGCGTAATCATATCGCAATGTCGCACCGCCGTAGGTATCCTGCCAGAGTGTTGAACCGTCAATGCCGCTGAATTTACGAACATGCCAGTCCATATTGTTATAAATTCCTCCGTCACTGCCGGATACACCGCGAACACCTGCAACATAGATATCTTTATCGCCATCCACCGCGATATCATAAGCAACATCCGCAAGATAATAAGCATTAACAAAGTTTGTCCTGATCGGCCCCAGAAGTACATTGCCATTTTTGTCGTATTTAAAGATCACCCACTGGTGTTCAGCTCCTCCCCATGCCCCAAAGGAATTCCCTGATACATAAACATTGTCCTCTGCATCAACGCATACGCCGTTGGCTGCCTGCCAGGCGCTGTTGGCTGTGTCCTGCCAGAGCTTTTCCCACAGCAGTGTCTGGCCGTCCGGTGTATATTTCTGAACCCACCATGCCGTGTGGTAAGACCCGCTGGAATAACCCGTCCAGTTGCCGGATTTGGATCCGACAACAATGACATTATTCTCACTGTCCGACGCCACATCCGAAAAGCGGTCGTTGTATTCAGCCTTGCCGCTGTAGGATGGAGCATCAATCGTCTTGCTCCACAGCAAAGTCCCGTCCGGCCCGTATTTAGCCAGATAGGCTGCATCCTGATGGCCGCTCACACTGTCGATATAGCCGGCCGCCAATACATTACCGTCATTGTCTATAGCGGTTCGGGAAAACGCATCGTTTCCGTCAATACCTCTCTGGCCGTCCTGGATCGCTGCCCAGATTGTAGTTGCAAATGTTGGCGCTTTAATCACCTCAAGCTGCCAACTGATATCGTCGGAACCTTTGGGATTTTCGGCATGAAGGGTAATTGTAAACGGGCTGCCTGATGTTGTCGGAACCGGCCAAAACACTTGCCCGGTTGCCGCATCGATGGTCATCCCCGCCGGGCTTTCAACCAAAGTCCAGCTTACGCCTGTCTGGCCCTGCAACAGAACAGGTATCGGGCCGGTATAACTGCCGCTATCGGTAATCGTATGAGGAGCAATCGGCTCAATGACCGGCGACACAAGCACAGAGACTGTAATAGAGACTGAAACAGTCTCTTCACCCGCATCTGTGCAGGTTACTGTAATTGTATGAATCCCTTGCGACAGCAATGAAGTTTGAAGTATTTCTCCACTACCCAGAACACCATCAATATCAGATTCCCACTCGTAGGTATAGGGGGGCGTGCCTCCCGTTGCAGCCGCAGAAAAGGTTATCTCGTCATTGGGATCAAATACAGTTCCATCAGCAGGAGAAGTAATCTCTACTTGAGGTCCCGGAATGTCATAATACGCCTCGGCAATTTCATAATAAAAACTGTTGGCATAACCGTCACCCACCAGTTTGCTCAAAAATGAAGTGGCCAATAAAGCCCAGTTCGCTTCCGTAATGGTTCCAGAATTGCGATTGATTCCCCCGTTTCCATAACCTGTGTAACTGTAGTCGGCACTCCAGGTTCGATCATTATTAAAATGAATTTCAGTAAAAATCCAAGTGTTACTGGAGATTACAATACTGGAAGCCCAGGAGTGATGGGTACTGAAGGAGTATGTGGACATTCTTCCCCAAGGGTAGGCGCCATCCTGAGTCCAGCAATAGCTTCCGCCGCAATAGGCACGCCATTTGTAACGAACGGTTGCACCCTGAAAATTATATGTGTCTTTCGAGCGATAATAAATATGACCTCGATATGCATTGCAGGTCGCCCGCAAGTAACCTTCAGCGGTCTGGGTCAGCGTGCGGGGAGAAGTTACCGTGCCATTATCTATCCAGTCAGCCGGAGCCAGCGAAATATCAACACGTCCGCCGGCCGCCAAGCCTGTAAGAAATCCCCCGCATACGATGATACAGACTAACGTTTTCATTTTCCCTCACAATCTCCGAAATCCGGTAAGCTGTCTAACGGTGCCGGCATCGTTTATAGTGATTGCTAATAGCAAAAACACTGCCTGATACCAGCAGCAGAAGTGTAGCCGGTTCAGGCACATATGTAGTAATACCTTCATATAAGGGTGTTTGCATATCGCCAGGATCATAAATCTGATATGGCTGGCCGATTACAGGAATTCCTTCTCCAAGCCATTCAAATGATACCATAAACCCGCGTAGAGTCTGTCCTGGCACAACTCCTGTGCTTCGTGCCAATGCATCATAGAATCCATCGGAAGGCTCCAAAGGCGGGATAAAAAGAGCGGAAAAGAATCGCTCATCCCAATCGGCATTTAAGGGCGCAGGAGTATTAACGCTGATATTGTGGTAGAGTTCTCGATCAAACCAAATGGAAAATTGCTGAATCGAGCCAGATAAGCTAATATTTTCGATTTGATATACAGCATTCCACCGCCCCGCCCCGATGTCATCAAGAGTAAATGAAATGTGTACAGAAGCAAAGGTTGGCACACTCAAAAAGATAACCGCCAGTACACACCCTAATATCCGCAAAAAGATATCTGTTTTCACGGCCCGGCCTCCTTAAAAAAGTAGCACGGCCAACTCGATTCCTCGCCCTCAAAAAGTACGGGGTACAGTATACCACAAAACACCCCTTTGTGTCAATTTTTTATAAGTCTTCACTATTATGCTGACAGATATGATGTATGTCTTCTGGAAAATATCTCTATTTATACATATTTATAGGTATCATATCTCGCATTATGAAATACAGAAGAACCTCTTAATTTTGCCAGTGTCCAAGAATAGATAAACTGTCCTATCGACAGGTTTATACCGCAGTCTGGTCTTTCCAAACCGTGGCAATACCCCAAGAAATTACTGATCTTTTTTCTGAACGCCTCTGAATTCCTGATATTTTGCCCACAACGCATCCAATGAAAGCCCCGATGCCTTTTCAAATATCTCATCGGAATATTGTTTTTTGCGGAGTGCCGTGTTAAGCCTATTGACAATACCCGGAGCCATATCTGATTCCAGCCAGAATAAAAAACCAGCGGTTACCCGATAGCTCTGTTTGTAACCGTCAGCTTCCTGTGGAACATGAAACCACGTCAGCGGCTTGCCTTCGTAAATAGCCCAACGAAGATAATCTGCGATCCCCTCAGTCAGCCATCCCTGCTGTGTTCGGCCGTAATTCTGAATGATATGCACCAATTCATGGACAACCAAACCGATATCCTCAGGATGCTTTTCAATCCAGCCGGAGGAAATCCGGATATGCGGGCCGGCAGCATCCGCAATCCCGCGATCTGATTTTCGCAATGTAATTTTGATCTCTGTCGGCGGCTCAAATCCCTGTGTCGGAATTAAATTGACCATTCGCGGGTACCACTCTTCGACAATCGCCTTGGCCTTTTGACCCCACTCCGCCTGTTCCGGCACCGCTGAGGTATCTAACTCAACTATCGCTTTTATTTCGGCACCATAAGTCAAAGCCGCCAATCCCAAAACCATCAACACAACAATTTTTCTATACATCATTTTCTTATTCTCCCAAAATCATTGTTGACACTTTTTCAAACGAGAAAAAAATATAAAAAAAGCCTTGGCACTCCTCTGCCAAGGCTTGATTATCTAAGCAATTCCCCCAATATTCTCTACATTGGTGTTATTTTCGTCCTGGGATATAAGCACGCTGCATAAACCGAATATCTTCCCCTTCCTTGGTAAAATCAGGCTGATACCCTACGCTGCCTCTTTTCGCATTTTCTATGGTGCTCTTGTCCACCCAGTTCTTCATCTCCGCATGGCCATCGGCAAAGCCCAGCGTACCCCGATCCTTATGCCAAATCGCTATCGGGTCAATCCATGACGGCGTACCCGCATAGTTCATTAGCCATGACCCCATGATCCACCCACGCTCATCTGCGTTTTCCAAAAAGACAACCTTGCCTCCTGGATTAGTAATATCGCTGGTTTTCTTGGCCACTATAAGAGTCACTCCGGTGCGATATAATTCCTCACCGTTCATCGATCCCGTAATCGAATAACTGTTCCACCACGGCTTGGTATCGGCATTTGTCGTATTAACAAAGGTTGACCGGCTTTTATCCCCGGGGCAATGATACACATCCACCGCATCCACATATGGAAACAATGCCCCCTTGCGAATGCCGTTCAGTTCATATTCCAACCTCACATCCGCCGATTCTCCCCGATAGGTTCCTGTAGCATCTTGTGGAAAATGAACCCAGTACCGATGCGTCGGATCCGGTACCGAGGTGCGAGGAACGTGACCGTTAACGATATCGGCATCAAAATCCGAGGAATAAGTCTGCCAAGCAACCGTAAGCTGGCGGATGTTGGACAGACACACCGCCCCGGTAGCTTGCTGCTTAACTCGCTTGAGTGCTGGAACAATAATGGACAACAACAACGCAATAATGGCCACTACCACCAACAACTCTATCAGCGTAAACGCCTTTCTGGTCTTGCTCATAATTGTCCTCTTTCACTTACTTTCGTAAATCGTTTTAAAGACAAGCCGAACACATTGCCGGCCCTCCGGTCCATCTAAATACAATCCGCTAAACGTGCTCCAGAAAACCATCCTTTAAATCCATATTCTCGTGAGTGCATACGTGCAAAATCAAAAACTTGCTGTTCGTCATAGTGTGTCCAGATACCTGATTGTATGCAACAAACCTTCATCGTTTGTATTATTGCACCTTTGCATACTGAAATCTATAGTAAAGGTGTACCAATTATTGGACAATTGTAACATACTATTTCAGTGCCCCCAAGTCGCCTGTCTTTCACATAAACAAATTCTATAAAAAGACTTGAATAAAGCATAAGCCATCTCTAAGCCTTCTCTATTTCCCATTTATTTACCCCATATCCGAAAATTCTTTGCCCAGAATTAAGTCCGTATTTCTGGGCAGTTCTACCTACGTCAACTGCATTCTTCATACAGCTATATATTGGTCTATACATATACACTATCACGGGTTTAATCTGGCACAATGATATCTATTTCATTGAAGAATGTCCCCTGATAAGCCCGCTCTGCAACCCACATCAGATAGCGATACTGAGTGTTGTTCGGAAAGCTGACCAATGAGGCATGAACGCCGCCGTCGCCCAGCGATCCCGTGTCCACTTCCGCAATGAAAGTCCAGCCGGAACCGTCCGCAGCCGCCAGATCACCTTCCATCGGAATATTGTCTATTGCCGCCCACAATGAAAAACGCTGCGGGGCACGATCAGAACGATGCCAGGAGAATGTATTGACCGAAGAGATCACCATCGGTTTTTGAAGATCGGCCATAAACCGCCCCTGACCATTATCAAAGTGAGTACACTGCAGCAAGTCGTCATTATTTTGGCCAACAAGCCCGTCATTGAGACGTTCTAATATTCCGTTATAGTTGCCGCGTTTGGGCAAAACAAATCTTTTATCCTGAGAGCAGGTAAAAATAACGCCGTTATTGGAACCCCGATCGGCATAATCATTGTTCATTGGGGCATTCAACTTGAGTTCCGAATAGCTTTCCGCCCGTTCGAAGACAACTGTACCGACAGCCGGTTTGCCTGCGCTGTAACGTCCCTGGGTATTACGGAGTACGACATCCTGACGGTCGTCGAAATTATCATAAAGATCACAGGCACTCTTAACCCCTGCAACGCCGGCGGCGACTGAGACAGCAAAAATTTTTATCGATGGATCGTTGGGCAATACAAGGACTGTCGCACCTGAGGGAAGTGTAAATTCATATTCAAATATATAGCTGAAATGATAAGCCTCATTCAGCCCTGACGCATCATGACTATGCGAGCAAAACCATGCCAGGTTATCCCGTTTGATGTATCCTGTTTCGATACCGGTTACCCATCCGACATAGTCCGGATCCACACTTGGAAATTCACGATTCCAGCGACGATTGTCATATTGTCCGATATAGCCGGTCCATGCCTGCACAGCAAAATTCTGAATCTTCTTTCCAATCTTGATTTGTGTCTGGGTATCGGTATCCGCTGCCGCCAAAAGATAAAGACGATTGTACTTCCCCTTGGGCAATGTGATCGTCTGCCCTTGACAGGCAACTGCATTGTTTTGGCCGCCAGTCTTCGGCCCTAGTTCGAACAGAACGCCATTATACTCCAGACAAGTCGGGATCATTTCGGCGGGCATCGAATGTTTATCCTTCCCGAAAACCCCATCGGCGGCCTGACCATCAGCAGTGAAAGCGTTTACATTATAATTCAGCGTCACGGCTTTTGAGATTGGCTTGTTCACGCGGCATGGTGCATCTGCCGGCTTTAATGCAAAACTCCGAATAGCATACGGGGTCATATCAATCGCCAGTTTGCCGTCAATAACAGCAGCATCGCCGATCCTGCGTTCCTGTCCATCTACTTCATAGGCAGAAACGATCCCTCGTCCGAGATTCAGCGTCACACCTTCCGCATTTCGACCGATCAGTTCTTGTAACCGCACGATAATCAGGTCGCCGTCTTCGGCCATCTTAATCGCCCGAACATCGATATGTTCAGAGTTGAGCTGGAGCATTGAAAACAGAGAGCCCAGAGCTCCTTTATGCGGAAAAGCCTGAAACGCCCGCAAGGGTTGATTAAGACGGCGCCCCTGCCATTCCGATAAACCTTCCTGCCAGCTTCCCGTATGCCCATAGAGGCCATAGGTAAAGGTATGGCGTCCCCAATCCTGGGTTAAGTGGTCATTGTAGCTGAAATGACGTGCTCCGGGGGTATAGAGCAATGTCAGACGGACCACATCATCAGAGGGCTTGTCAGAGCCGAACTTGCAGTCTTCCAAGACCGTTACACCGTAGTCCCCGGAGATATCCGTCAGTGAAAACCATTCACGCGACAGCATTTCAAACTGCTTTGGATGGTTATTCTGACGCTCAATCACACCAAGGCCCTGATTATAGACGGCAACCGGATTGCTTACTGTCAGCGGGAAAGCCGCTTTGAGAACGCAGGCCGAAGACTGCCAATCCACATCATTGAAAATCTCAACACGCCGTCCGGCCTCACCCGCGGCAAGACATATCCGCTGGGTAAAGAAGGAGTTGTTGGCCTTACGGGTCACCTCGATAGCTGCACGAACAGGACCCTTTTCAACAATACGAATATCCACAGGACCATCAACAAAACCGGTAGCGGGATACTGCCGATCTTCCCAGTCCATATTCCAGGCCGGCCAGGAAGCGGGGGTGCCGCGGTGAAACTCCAGCCGGGCCGGGCCGGTCAGCATTTCACGTTCGGCCTGCTTATCATAGACGGAAGCTATATCGCCCTGCGGATTGACTGTTACACGGTAAAATGCATTCTCCAACACGGAGTTTTCTACTCGCAGGTCCAAGGTTTCAGCACACGGTTTGGAGGATGACCGAACGTCGAAAACCCCCACCCCCACCGCAGGCATTTTTGCCAAAAAGAGAATCTTAGCTCCATCGGCAGTTTTTTCTACAAGTTGCGAAGGCACTTCTTTACCGGCATAGTCGTACACCCGCACCGCCTTAGGGATTGAAGGAAACATAACTGTAGCTTCAACCACATCCTCTCGCGGTATCGACAGCGGATTATACACAATCACCGCCTGACCTTTAACACGGGTATCCAGCGCCTGGCTGATACCGTCGATCGAATGAGTCAACACCGAAGCAAAACCATTGGAGGCAATAATCTCGTCGTTCCAGGAAAAATTATACGCCTTCGGCAAGCAAGTCCCCGGAAGAATATCATGCATTTGACTGACCAGCACGCGATCCCATGCATTATGAATTTGCCGTTGCGGATAGTCCGATGCACCCAGCCAGGAGCTAATGACCGCCGCACGTTCCGCCGCATCGGCTAATTGTTCATTTTTTCGATTCCATCGCTTCATATACGCCTGGGAAGTCATACTGCCGGAGGAATGCTCTGTCAGCATCAATTCACCGGTATACCGCGGAAGACGTGATCGCTGCTCGGGGGTTATATCCTTATACATCCTGTCTGTAGACGTCAGCAGCACTTCGATCTTGCTGTCTTCATTGCCAAGACTGCCCAGCGCCTTCTTGACATCTTCTTCCCGCGGGGCACCCCCCATATCACCGACACCGTAATATCGATAGTCCGCCCATACACCGCTCTTTTGTCCGTTCTCGTTGAGACGATTGACCCATTCCTCATGAATATCGGGACGTTCGGGTACTGAACCGGTATAGGAGCCGCAATTGAGTGCAGCCAGCACGGACTTGCCGTCGGGACCTTCCCATACGCCCACATTGAACGGCACCCCCACAACGGAGCCCCACGATAGTTTCTGCGTCGAAAATCCCAAAAGACCGGTATGCGCCCAAAGGCTGGGAAGATAGGCAGGGAATCCAAAACAATCCGGAAGCATAAAATCAGCGCTTTCCACATTGAATTCTTTACGAAAATATTGATTGCCATACAAGATTTGCCTCAGCACCGACTCAGGCGAAGGAATCAGCACATCACATTCATCCACGGACGAACCGCAGACAAACCACCGACCCTCGGAAATGTATTTCTTCATACGCTCATATTGATCGGGATAATACTCCTTCATCTTCTCATATCGGGATGAACCGCTGAAGTTGAACACAAAGCCAGGATACTTTTCCAGCAGCGTGAAGTTGTCGTCAAGAGTAGCTTTCAGGTAATCGTTGATGGTCGTTTCGTATGTCCACCGCCATTGTGAATCCAGATGCGCATAACCGATCAGATACAATGTCTTTTGGGTATCAAGACTGCGGGAAGGGATCTGTGTCTTAGGGGCAGCCGTACCATTTGCCAACGCCACCAAGACACACATAACTGCGGTACTCATATTGGTCTCCACGGGTGTTATCGTTGCTTTCGATTGCATACAGGCAATCCGTTGTTCAGTTCAAGTCTCTCAGAGAGGAATTTCACTATTTCAGTTCGGCTTTGAGCCTTTCGCAGGGTTTCTCTAAAAGACTCGTGCATAATATTGCGGGCCAGTTTCGAGAATATTTTCATGTGTGCTTCACCGCTCTTGTCCATATCCCGAATTGCCATTGCAATGACAATGTCGACAGGCTGATTATCCACAGCACCCCATTCGATGGACCGCTTTAGCCGGAATACAGAAATGGAATCCGTTGTGATGTACTTCGATTTGCAATGGGGGATCGCATATCCATGTCCCAAACCGGTTGAATAGACCTCTTCACGCCGCCAGAAATCATGCTCAAGGGAAACCGGGTCCTCCGTTCTTCGGTCCAGATAAAGGGTATCGGACGCGTATTTGATTGCTTCTTCCTTGTTAAGACAATCTGCCTCAAGATCGATCAGGTTTACATCGATGACTGTTTTAGCCGTTCCCAAACAGGCCCGCCCGGCCAGCACCGAATCCACTTGTTCTATCGTTTTGGATAATACAGCATGCTCAACCATTTCCCGGCATAGACTTGCATCATATTCAGTACACCCTGCTTTAATGTCCAGCACATACGGAATTGAAACACTGACTTCATCCAATCCCATCCCGAGCAGCAGCGGAAGGTTGGCGATTTGTCCGGCCATCTCTCCGCACATTCCAACCCATAATTGGGAACGATGGGCATCCTCCACGATCTTTTTCATCAACGCAAGCAGACCGGGATGACGCGATTGGTACAGGGATGAAACAGTGTCATTTGCACGATCAACAGCCAGAAAATACTGCGTCAGATCGTTTGTGCCGATACTCAGAAAATCCACCACGCCGGCCATTTGTGAAATAATAAAAGCGACTGAAGGTATCTCAACCATAATTCCCACGGGGATCGAAGCGTCAAATTCCACTGCTTGAGCTTTCAATTCGGCTTTGGCTGTCTCCAGTACCCCGCGGACGTGAAGGACCTGCTCAACGGCGGAGACCATCGGAATCATTATTTTCAATGCTCCATAAGCTGAGGCCCGCAGGATAGCCCGCAGTTGGATCTTGAGCAAGTCTTCATAATCTCTGTAAAGACGAACACCTCTGTAACCGAGGAAGGGATTCTCTTCTCTGGCCAGTGCAAGATATCCGACCGCTTTATCCCCTCCGATATCGAATGTACGGATAATAACCGGTTTTCCGTCAGCCGCCTGGGCTGCTTTTTTATAAGTTTCAAACTGCTCTTGTTCATCCGGTGCCGAATCCCGCCCCATATACAACATCTCAGTACGAAACAGTCCGATGCCTTCGGCTCCGCCGCGTATCGCCGTTTCAACCTCTTCAGCCGTAGCAACATTGGCCATTACTTCCAGCCGCTGACCGTCCCGGGTTACGGCAGGTCGGGTCCGAAATGCCGAAATCCATTGGCGCTTAAGATTCAATTTTCGCCGTTCAAAAGCATAGAACCGCTCTACCGCTTCATTAATATCCGGGATTAAAAGGCCGTAATCGGCAGCGACGATCACATCTTGACCGTTCTCAAGAAGAATATCCGCATCTTTGAGTCCTGTCAGAACCGGAATCCCGAACGAACGGGCCAGAATAATGGTATGCGAGGTACTGCCGCCATGCATCAGGACCATGGCCGACAGAAAATGCTTATCCATCGAAATAAACTGACTCGGTGTCAAATTATCCGCCACCACCACTGATGCTTCGGTCAGACAGATGTGGTCGGAAATGCACGATCCATAAATCTTCTTGAGCATCTGGGCGCACACATCCTGAAGGTCCAGTACACGCTCGTGAATCAGATCGCTTTGGGTCGACTTGAGCATGGCTGAAAAATAATCGAATGCAAGGACAATTGCTTTTCCTGCACATACGCGACGTGAGGCAATCATGGTACGGATTTGCCCCAGCAGTTCCACATCGTTGAGAATTGCAAGATGAGCATTCAAAACATCGTTTTCTGTCTCAGACAGATTGCCCGATTCCAGCGATGACCGCATTGATTCGCTCAATTCGGCGACGGCGCCGTCAATGATCCGAAGTTCGCTGCCGGGATCCGCCAATGCGGAGTCGGCAATACCATCCGGTAACGTTAGTGCTTCGACGGTAACAATTTTTCCCCGTCCTAATCCCGGAACCGCCATCGTCCCGAATAAACCCTTGATTTTGGCAGCCCGAAGCACTGCGGGCAGACATGATTGCCCCGGGCAATGGGAAACTTCCGGCAATTGTTTATCACAACCGGGAAACTCCTCTTGAAGAAATCGCACAATTTCATTATAGGCCAGTCTGCAATCCTGACCGTCAACCTTCAATAAACATTCGTCGCCGGCCTTAATGTCTGCTCCCACAAGCGACAGGACACTCCTTGCGTTGGCGACCTTCTGGTTGCTCAGATTGACAATCGATACTCGGCTTTGAAAACCGGATACCACCCGCTCAAGGCAATTTGCCGGCCGCGCGTGTACCCCCTGAGGTAGCGGGCAAATAAATTTATATTCGAAAGGCTTAGACAACGCAGTCATATCCGTATCCTTGGGGGGCATTATCGTGGTGTCTGACGAAAGATACTTTGGGGGTCTTTGAGGGCAAGCTGAACCGGCACCTTGACCGTAGGAAGACCTTCAAAGCGTTCCGCTTTCTCAATCATAATATCCGCCGCAAGGATAAATACATCTGCCGACTTTATATCCGCCGGCTTAAGTTCATTTTCAATCCCCATCGCGCCTTGTGTTTCCACTTTGATCTCATAGCCCAACTCTTTCGCGGTTTTTTCAAGATTTTCCGCAGCCATATAGGTATGCGCAATACCTGTTGGACAGGCAGTGACAGCAATATATTTCATAGATTCGTCTCCTTGCTTTTAGTTGTGATCTTTTTTATCAAATTTATGGATAATGCCGTTAAAATCGTACCTGTTGCAATCGCAACGATGAACATCAAGCGATTATCGACAACCGGAAGAACAATGGGGCCCCCATGAGGGGCGTGGTCCCCTACGCGTGATAGGATAGCTACCACCGCAGCTATCATAGAACCAAACATAATACATGGGATCACCCGAAGCGGATCAGCAGCAGCAAAGGGAATTGCCCCTTCTGTGATACCGATCATCCCCATCCCGAACGCTGCGATACCGCTTTCCCGCTGCTCTTCGGTCCAGACTTTTCTTGATAGGAATGTGGCCAATCCCATCCCTAAAGGAGGCGTACAAATTGCCGCCGCAACCGCTCCCATGACCAGAAAATTTCCCTGCTCGATCATAGACGCGCCAAAAAAGAACGCTGTCTTATTGACCGGACCGCCCATATCAAAAGCGATCATCGCCCCGAGGATAAGGGCCAACAGGACGGAACTGGTGCTCTGCATTGTTCTTAACCAGGTATCCAGAGCAACCATTATATTGGCGATCGGCAAACTGATAAAAAACATCAGCGTCCCAATGGCAATCGAGGAAATAACAGGAATAATCAAAATAGGCATAATAGGACGGATCAGTTTATGAACGGGTATTTTTTTAATCCAATTCACAATATGACCCGCAACAAGCCCCGCCAGCAATGCACCCAGAAAACCCGCATTCGCTGAGCGATCGCCCACTTGCTGAGGGATTGATGCAAAGAAACCTCCCACAAAGCCGGCAACCAGTCCCGGTTTACCGGCAATGGCATAAGCAATATAACCGGCCAATACCGGCAGCAACAGAGAAAACGCTGCTTCGCCAATCGACAAAATATGTTTAAGAACCGGGCTGTTGGAAAAATCCGGCCCTGCTTGCCCCATTGGGGCAAGTGCGATTGCCGCCGCAATCAGGATACCGCCACTGGCGATAAAAGGAATCGCAAAAGAGACACCGCTCAAGAGATACTGTTTTTGATTTTGAAAAAATTGTTTCATACATTACCCGCTTATATCCATATTGACGTTATCTTCCCTGCGATGTTACGAAATCTTCTCCTTAACCTGAATAATCACCCCTAAAAACAAATTAAACTTTTTAGGTATTATATCTTGGAACAGAGTAAAAAGACATAGGAATATCATACCATCTTTTGATTTTTTGTAACATTACAGCCAACAGCCAAACAAATTTAAAACGAATGAAATCTCATTAATTGCCTTAATGATAGAGCATTACGCTTGACTTAAGATACCCGGCTAATTAGAATACCTTCCAACGATAAGATTTTCGTAACACAGAGATGGAACCATGGAAACTCAATTACAGATATTGGACATCCTAAAAAAAACAAAGTGCTCCGAAGTATTGTTTGCCGGCAATAAAACCCCGCCCCCGCTGTTGTCCTTTGTCGTGCATTTCCCTCGTCTAACCCTTTGTATCGCCGGAATTTATCAAACACAACTCGAACAAAACCGCAAAGTCATTGACATTGCTTTAAAGCCGGGACAGGCCATTTTTGTCCCCCCCAACTGCTGGGATAAACCGGATATGAATGAAAAATCGCAGGCCCTGCATTTTCTTTTCGGAAAACGGCATACCGGCATTAGCCTTGTCACCTCAGATAAAGAGGTAAAAGCCAATAAAATCGCTCTTCCTCATGCATTGGCCAGTCCGGAGCAAAAAATTCTGGATGCCATTCTGGAGTTGAACCAAATCAATCCGCATTTTTCAGCTTTCGGACAGATGGTATCAAGTCTTTTGGCGTGTTATATGCATAAGTTGCAAGAGTATAATAAACCTGTCTCGAAACAGTCGAATCTCTTATTCCAGGAAATCTGCATCTATATACAAGAGAATTTTCAGCTTGAACTATCCCGTGATTCGGTCGCAAAGCAGTATGATATTTCTCCTAACCACCTTTCCCGGCTGTTCAAGACAAACGGATATATGAAATTTTGTGACTATGTCAATTATGTCCGAATTAATCGAGCCAAATTCTTGCTACAGAATTACGATATGTCTCTCTATAATATCGCCAAGCGATGCGGCTATAACGATGTTGTATATTTTTGCAGAATATTTAAAAAGATCACTAAGAAAACGACAAAGCAGTATCGTACCCAGCTTCTGCAAGAAGGCAGCGAATAGCAACCTTTGCAATCCAGTACGGCCTCGCTATTGAGATAACACCAAAAGGTTACAATCGGACTGCAATTGGTATATTTTTACTATTTCCCGCATGTGATGCATAGGACATACTATGCACAAAACAAAAACAGCATTCTTACGGGGATTAAAATGATGAATCGTGTTTCTCAAATGTTCTTTTCTTTTGTCTATTCCATTGCCGTCAGTAGTATATTTGCTGCTCCTGAACAAAACTGGCAGATTGGGCCTTTCACTCGTCCGTTGGAAAAACCCATTATTGCCCCCCGTCAGGACACGGTCTTCTCGTGTCCGATGCTCGGAAAAGATGTCTTCTGGGAAAGCAGTGACACCTTCAATCCTGCTGCTGTAGCTTTCAATGATAAGATATTTGTTTTATATCGTGCCGAAGACGGCAGCGGTCAGGGAATCGGCAAACATACGTCACGCCTTGGGCTTGCCAGTTCTGTTGATGGTACTGTATTTGAACGGATGACGACACCGGTGTTTTATCCCGACAATGACATTGCCAAGCCGTATGAGTGGACGGGCGGTTGCGAAGATCCTCGTCTCATTGAAGGCCCCAACGGCGTGTTTTATCTCTATTATACCATGTGGAATCGAGATAATCCGGACGGGATATCACGCTCTGCACGCTTAGGCGCCGCATCCTCGAAAGATCTTGTACACTGGACAAAGCATGGCCCCATCTTCCGGAATGCCCATAACGGTAAATTTGTCAACACATGGCATAAAGCCGCATCGGTCGTTACCGCACTGGAACAGGGACGGCTCCAGGCAGTGAAGATTAACGGCAAATACTGGATGTACTGGGGCGAAGCAAGCATCTGCGCCGCCACTTCCGACGACCTGATTCACTGGGAACCGGTCATTGATGACCAAGGTCAACTGATCAAGCTGATCGAACCGCGTAAGGATAAGTTTGATAGTCTGCTGACCGAAGCCGGGCCTCCCGCCGTGGTTACCACCCAGGGCATCGTTCTGATCTACAATGGAAAGAACAGCGGCGCTGACAAGACGATTTCCAATGGAGCGTATGCCGCCGGACAGGTCCTGTTTGACAGCCGCGATCCGATGCGTCTGGTGGCCCGCTGTGATAATTATTTTTTCAAACCTGAACTTGAGTTCGAAAAGACCGGCCAGTACAAAGACGGAACAGTGTTTGTGGAAGGATTAGTCTATTTCAAAAACAAGTGGTTTTTGTATTACGGAACCGCAGATTCTTACGTCGGGGTTGCGATGTGCGATGCCCCAATAAAATGAAATCTCTTTTCCTTCTCTCAATACAGAGAAGAAGTTAATAAAAGAAGGGATATACGGCTGTCTGTCATCGTATATCCCTTCTTAAAAATATTATGTACACATCATTCCTGCGGAATGACCAGTACTAAACCGGCATCTATATATTGACCGCCGCCGGTCTGACGGCAATGGATCGCTATCGTATTGTTTCCGGGTTTGAGTGTCTTCAATGCTTTCTCGGATATTGCGAAAGGTTTGTAGTTGGATGTATAGCTGGACAACTTTGCTGCCAGCTCGCCATTCAGATAAATCTCGGCATCCTCGTCGTGATGAACGTTGAGTTGAAGATTTTGCGGAATATCGGTCATCTGGAATGCCCTTCGAATCCATATCTGCGGACTATTCCATCGTGTTCTGACCACTGCACTGGGAGTCCCCTGAGTCCCAAAACCTCCAGGCCCCTGACGCCAACCGGCGGCAGCAGCATCAAAGTTCGTTTTAAACCAATCATCTGCCGGTTTCTCAAAAACGTAATACCACTGCTGAGCTGTTTCGATCGAAGTAGGAACCACCTCGACAATTTTCGGCGGCTTGGGCAGCGGTGCCCAGACACCTGAAATCGTATCGGCTTTGGATACCCACTTGTCCCAGACTTGTCGGTCATCCATCAGACGGATAAAGACCCCCCCAACCACCGGACGGGCCTGGAAACCGCGATGCCGGGCATTGTGAGTCCAGTACCAGTCCGTCATCGGTACACGGTCCGGCGTTTCATTAAGGAACTTGACAACCGGCGCAATTAAAACTTCAAAATCTTCCTGCTTTCCCGTAATCGATGCCGTCCAGAGTATCCAGTCCAGTTTGGTATAATTACTTCGGTTATCCAGGGGAAGGCCGAAAGGCTTCTGAACTTTTTTGTAATAGGCCATTTCTTTGGCCGCTACTGATTCCGGAAACAGATTTAATCCAAGGACACGATCCCAGATAAGATTGTATTTCTGGCTCCACGTACCGGGCCGGTCAAACGCCAGCCGATAGTGATCGCCGTCATCTGCCATCTTCATCCACTCCTGAACATACTGCTCTGCAACCTGCCGATAGACCGTCGCCATTTCTGTTTCGCCCATCCGTTCGGCCATTTTCGCATAGGCCCCCAGAGCGACTATTGCTTTGAGCGATAGATTTACATTATGTGCCAGATGGCCGGCAAAATCGTCTGTACATAACTGATTTTCGGGATCAAGCCCCTTGCTCTTGAGGTAATCAGCCCAGACGGTCAGTACATCCCAATAGGCTTTTGCAAAGGCAACATTATTTTCCGCTTCGACTACAGCCGCCACCAGCAGGATCATATTGCCGGATTCTTCCACAGGCATCTGATTATCTTCGGTTCGCTCGCCGCCGCCATAAACCTGACCCATAGCGTGGGGATAAGTCCCGATATCGTGCGGAGCAAAGGGGAACTTCCAGCGTTCAGAGCGGCCGTATTCGAGGATCGGAACAAACGAAGCCTTGGCCAGCGTGGGATTAAGCAGGAGAACCTGAGGAGCAAACGGATAAAACACATCCACCGTTCCCATACAGCCGTTACTGAAATTTTCTTTGCTGAACATCAGAGGCATACCCTTCTGGTCGGCAACGATTTTGTTGGCCGCCAGAGCCTGCCGATATGCCAGCGTTCCGATAATTTGATAGTTCTCGCCGCCGGCCTTCTTCAAATCTTCCATTAAGGCTGCATCGAATTGTCCGGCACGACGAACAATCGAGTCATAGTGAGCAACGGATTCCGTTAAAAGTTGATCAATGGTTTTGCCATCGCGTTTCCAGAAGCCCGACAGATTCTGCCCGAAGTACAATATCGAATAAATATCATCATACGCCAGCACCACCTGACAACGTTCAGAAGAACCGGATGAAATATCGCCCAGATCGAATTGCATTGCCATCACCGGGGCATTATCCTGAACACGTCGAGGCATTTGTGTATCCATCTCTGAAGGCAGCTTGCCCTTCTGGATAAATGAATTTCGGCTTTGTTCGGCAGGAACGATGTTGGACATCGGATTGGCTTTCTTCGAAGCCGCCAGGTAAAAGTATCCCCAGTCAATACGAACATCATCCCCGCTGCGCCCCAGCACATTTTGCTGCTCTGAGCCGGCTTTAAGCACCTCAAGTCCCTGGATGTTCTCCCGCGACCAGACGACCTGCTGGCCGTTTTCATTCACGACCAATTCCATCCCTGCATCAAAATAAATCGAAACATTATGGGAGTTGGAATCTGCCGCAGCAGCCCCCCACGTCAGATAAACCACAGGGCGGCTCATAAGGTCGATGTCGTCCGGCAGAGCCGCTTGAAGAAATGTCATTGTAAGCTGAATGCCTTCCCCTTCAAAGGTATAAATCGTCTGAGTCGGCCAGACCCGAACAGAGGTCTGCTTCAAAGCCGGCAGTCCCTTCGGCTCAGCACCCATAAGACGAAAGGTTTTTCCGTCTATACGTACCAATGAAGTCAGCGGATGAGGCCGGCCTGTCCAGTGACGGGTAACATCTCCGGCCAGCGTATCAGCGGCTGACCAAATACTGAAATACGGATCACACGCAACCAAAGGGACTGACGGAGGTCGGACATCCGCCGAAAAAGAAGCCCCGACAAATAAGAACAGACACGCCGTCATCATTAATATTGCCGTTTGTGTTTTTGTTTGATGCGTCATTTTTTGTCTCCATAAAAAACAAGGGATCGACCGCTTATAAGTTTTAAACAGTCCCTGAAAACGCCGTTATTGTAACGGAAATTGCATATTTAGCAACGTTATTCCTCCGCGTTTTATTGCATAAAAAAGGCAATTCGGCAGTCTTTCCAAAACCATAATTGTTTACGAAATCCCGTCGTACTGCATGTACTCTCGTTATTGGATTGGTGAAAGAATTGCTGTAAAACCGCCGCCGGAGGCCATCCTGATAGTCAAAGCATCAGCCGGGCCTGCTGTAATCTGCCGACGGGAAATCTGACGGGCATTGATGTCGGCATCCGGACCATCCTCAATTATTGATACACGGTATGAGTTATTTCCAAGAAACTTCAATGGTACACGCAGTGTCCGTGCATCCCAGTTCGTAATGGCTGCAAGATACCACTGTTTGCCCTTTCTGCGAGCCATTACAACGTATTCTCCAATCCGTCCATCCAGAACAACCGTATCATCCCACGACACAGGCAGATGCTTCATAAAGTCCAGCCCCTCCTGCCCGTAATAATTTTCAGGCTTATCAGCCATGGACATCAAATAGCTGTCATAGACGATTAATAGCCCCAATTCCTGACAGCGTGTACCGAGAGTCTTAATCGGACGTCCTGCAGTCCAAGTCTCCTTGGTCTCATTGAGCAAGCTGCCTGGTGTATAATCCATCGGCCCGGCAAGCTGCCGTGTAAACGGAAGCGTTGTCTTATGAACCGGATTATTAGCACGTGAGCCGAGGCTTTGTTCGTTGCCGTACACCGCCTCGCAAGTCATCAGATTCGGCCAGGTGCGCAGCTCGCCTGTGGGTTTATAGCAGCCGTGAAAGTCAATCATCAATTTGTAATATGCCGCCCGTTCCAGAACCTTATGGTGCCAGTTGACCATCCACTGATCATCCCGTGACATAAAATCGATTTTGATTCCGACGATGCCCCACTTTTGGTACAAGGCAAAGGCTTCCTCCATCCGCCTGTTAATGGCCTCCCAGTGTGCCCACACCCAGACCTTAACATTTTTAGCCGCAGCGTAAGCAACCAACTCAGGCATATCCAGACCCTCAATAGGTGTGGTGCAGTCCATCCCGAGATACCAGCCGTCATCGATCAGAGTGTATTCCCACCCCATTTCAGCAGACAAGTCAATAAAGCCCTTCAGTAATTTCATATCCATATCCCCGCCGCAGCTTAGCCAGTTCCAGCTTGCCGCGCCCGGTTTGATCCACGATGTGTCCTCAATTTTGCATGGCTCATTCAGATTCAGAACAATGTCGGAGTTCAGCAAGTCCGCAGCCGTTCGCCCCACCTGAATGACCCGCCAGGGTGAATAATGAGGCACTTCTGCATCTACTGCCGCCGGATTTCCACCGCGTCGGGAAAGCGTCGTACGCAGGATGATTCCGCTTCGGGCATCGTCCTGTGAAATGGCATGGAATCGAACCTTGGCCTTACCCTGCTGGCTGACTTCTGAATCGATACCGACTTTTCCCGAGATTCGATAGCTGTCTTTCGGCAATCCATAAACAATCACCGCATTGGAATGTGTGCCCAACCCTTTTTGGAAGACGGTATCAGCTATCGTCAAAGGATTGCCTTCAACGCTCCTATCTTTCTTAAGGCTGCCCCATTCCTGTCGGGCCTGCATCGGCTCCAGATCACTGAACCATATTTCGGAACCATCTCTAAGAATGATCTTGAAATCGACAATATCCACATGGTCGAATGCATTGCTGCCGAGGGCATCGACCACAATGCGCAACGTATCGGCATTGTCCGGCAGTACCTCATCGAATACACAGGGCTTTTGACCCCGGATAACCTCTGTGCTTTCAAACCAAACCGTCGAGACGCCATAACGGGTGATATACATTCCCGCCCAATCCGTCAGAGATGCTTCAGTGATCGAACAGAAGCGATGCTCATCCAACTGAATAGTCAGCGGTAAACCTACAATATCTTCCGGAGCGATCCGCGATAACTGTTCCTGAGGATAAACCGTTTCGTGCATCGTAGTAAAACTGTTCAGGAAACCCGGCCATGCTGTCGGATTACCCTCAAATGCAAATTGCGTTTGTTCTTCATTGAGAACGATTTTCTCACCGAACACCTGATCAAACAAATAACGGAATGCCACACCGTCATTATAGGCTCGACATTCCAGCGTAAATTGCCTTTTTTCACCGGACTGTTCCTGCAGCACAAGAATAGTTTGATTATAACGATCGCGAATCTGTGCTTTTCTGCCGACTACCGTTTTCCACGTTTGATCGGTCTGGGTGGTTCGGGCAGAAAGAACCTCCAAGTCGTCCTTAATTTTCGAACCGTCGCCGAATTCCAACTGCAATGTGGACTCTGCGAGAATCGGCTTGCCATCCATAGAAACCGAATAGGATAATGTCGGCTTTACGGTGACCGCCATTGCCACACGGCCATCCGGCGATTTTATAATCATATCCTCGGCGGTACATCCGGCCTGCAGCACCATCGCCGCCATTGACAGCATAAGCATCCTATACATTGGTCTGTCCTTTCATTTCCTTCCCTGTACGCAAAAAAAACGGGCGGCTGCGGAACCATTCCGCAGTCGCCCGAACATTATACCGCGTAATACTTTACTCGGCAACCGGATACAATCCAGTAGTCAGCCAGCTTTCTGCAAACGAGGCAAAATCATCGATAGTAACTTTGCAGTCACCGTCAAAGTCGCCTGCAGGATTGCCGTAAATACATACCTGCTTACCGGTTTCTGCGTAATACAGATCGACCACCTCTTCCGGCGTCAAAACGTAGTTGAACGCCTTTATGTCGTCAAGGAGACCGTCAAACCGCTCGTTGACAGCGTTATTACGCCCGATCCAGAAGGTTGCTGTCTTTTTGTTGGCCATACCAAAGCCTCCTACGGATACCTGTAAGCCATCGACATAGCCTCGTGCAATTCCATCTGCATAGGTCATCACCACATGGTGCCACTGACCCGTTTTGATAGTATTGCCAGACGTATTGATCGTGTTCTGCCCATACGCCTGAATCCGAAGCACACCGGCATTATTTACCATAAATATCCAGTAGCTCTCATCGGCCGATGCCCACCCGTCACGTTTGGAGGCGATCATACCATTGGCAATACCTGCAGTTCCCTTCCAGTTAACCCAGGCCGAAATCGAGAAGGCATTGGTTTCTTCGCTCGGATTAAAGGCTCCGGCACTGGCACAACTGTTCGGGTCGGTCGTATCAATAGCACCATTGGCTGCTGCATTGGCCGAATTCTGATCACCATCAACAATACCCCCGGCAAAGACCGGTGTCGTCCCGACGACTGTCGCATCATGCCCTAAACCGGTCGCGTCCGCATAGCTGATACCATTGTAGCTGGCCGCATCCAGGGTCCAGTGTGCCAGTAACGTCTTGACATATAGATTGGCCTTGTTGGAATAGATGACAAGACCGGTATTGGTCGCCCCGCAGAAATAGGCACCCTTGTCGGCTTCCGTAACATTGGCAATCGTCAGGGTTGCGCTTTTTGCACCCTGATATTTGCTGCCTTCAGTCAATTCAACTTCGTCGCCTTCCACATTGATATCCGGATCAAAGTACCACTGATAGGTAATTGTACCTCCCAATGGATTCTGGGCCGCTACACTAAAGGATGCGCTCCCGCCGATGGCTGCAAAGGCATTCTCGGGGGTCTCCGGATTGATGGTGACCACCGTCGTCTCCGTACTGAACCGCCAGACACGACCCATCACATTATTGGGATCGCCCGCCGGATATACACCGCCCTCAGTCTTCTTAACAGCTTCCTCAACAGCCCAGTAATAGGTCGCATTTGAATCCAGTGCCGGAGCATAACTGGTGGTGGCAGCCGGAAGTGCCGTCAGAGTCTGCAGAGTCATATTATCGGGAGTTTTGCCCAGATAGACATAATGTCCGCCGATTGCATCCCAAACCACTGTTTCATCGTTAGGATCAACCCCTGCTTCCCAGTCCAGTTGAGCAGTGACGGGAACCTCATACGCAAGCTCGGCAGGGCTGACATATTTGGCCGAACCGGGCAGTTCTCGTTCCAACAGTTCAAACTCTGAAAAGCCCATCAAATTCGTTGACCCATTGTTGGCGGTTACATCCAGTTTGTAGTATGAATAGGCAACCGCATTGTCAAATTGAAACTCGTGGCGTACAAAGCGCTGCTGGTCTGCGTCGCTGATTTTCCAGAACTCGCCGACACGAGTGTCAAGAACAACCCACGTTTCGCCATCATGCGATCCTTGCAGCGTCCAATCCTTCGGATCGCGTTCCGGTGCGTCATTCGCTGAAGTAATCGCATAACCATTGATCGCATAAGCCCCTTTGCCCAAAAATTGGAATTGGAGCCAACCGGTACGTCCATCCGGATCAACGTTTTTAGTAAGCCATTTCGTATCGGTCCGTTTATCCAGTACCATCGGACCGCCTTCTGCGGAACCAATTTGAGTGCTCCAGGAAAATTTGCTATAAGCAGTTCTGGAAACGCCGTTCTCGATTAATTCAAGCTCGGAAAACTGCATCATCGTATCATTGCCGTTGTTCTGGGTAACGTCCAGCTTGTACATTCTGTAAGGTGTGGTGTTGGTGCATTTAAACACCCGACGCTGATAACGAGCCGCCCAGGTCTCTCCGCTGCGGCTGTCCAGCACCGTCCATGTGGCCCCGTCATTGGAACCATAAAGCGTCCAGACTTTCGGATCACGTTTATCATCATCATTGGCTGAGGTGATCGCATACGAATTGATGGCAAAGGCTTGACCATTTGGAAATTCATACTGAACCCAGCCGGTAGGTTTCGAACCTCCCGTCAGCCACTTGGTGTTGACATTGTTGTCAAACAGAAACATCGGTGCCTCATGGTTATAAGCCTGCGAACTGCCGATAACCGTTCCCGAAACTGTTCGGTCAATTGTTTGGCCGGCGGAAACAACCGCTGAAATAATCGCCAGCCCCATCAGAGATAGAATCACTGCATTTCTTGATAACATGGTGTTCTCTCCAAAAAAATAAAATTATTATCACGGCCTTTGCGATTCAAAGACCCGTAAACGCTATTGGAACAAACCCATTATTGGTATTACCAGACCCCCATTCAGACCTTACAGATGTTGTCTCATAGAGCCTCAGTTCATTGTCTGTATTATCGCTGATTTGCCGGTACGAATCTATAGGAATTTAAAACCAATTATTGGACAATCGTAACATCGCCTCTTTTCCCTTTTTCAGACAGACTTGACATACAATAATAGATCTCTCGGCTTCCAAAACATCGTTTGTATTCAACGAAAGAACAATTGTCCCGGATAATTTCATTGAATATTTTACGCTGTAGGGTATGATTTTGAGCCAACATCGTACTCATGTTTTCACGAAGTGATATGAGTTTGCCGGCTTATATAATGGTTTCAGGGGTGCGCAAATGAACACACAGAATGACAAATATCATTTTTCATCAGCGTATTATAATAACACATTTCCTTCACCGCCTTTCAATAAACATGCATTTTCAGCATTGATAATCCTGTTTTTTCTCTCTATTACAGGTGTCGCCGCCGCAGTTGAATTTGATTTATCTTACACTCCTCTGCAAAACGGCGGCGCCGAAAACGGCTTGGCCGGCTGGACGGCTAATGGAGTTACGGTTACACAGGAAGCCTGTGCAGAAGGCAAACACTGTTTTAAAATTAACCCTGCCGCTGAAAGAGAAACCGCGTTATGCTCAGAGCGGTTATCGGTCCGCCGGGGAGAATCGCTTCGTCTGATTTACAGCTTTAAGACCGCCCCAACGGCCCCAATAAAGCAAGATTTCGCCTGCATTGCTGTACGATCTTACAGTTCGGATGGAAAGACGATGTTGAGCCAATCTCGTTTTCCTCTGAAACCGACCGATGGCCAATGGCTTAAACAATCCCACGACTTAACCGCACACAATGAGGCCTATTATGTCGATGTTCAGTGTGTAGTGAATATACAAAATGAAGGGATTATAACGGCAGAGGCATTCTCCCTTGATGCGATCTCGCTGTTTCGGGAAATCAGATACACTCCGCTCTATGCGGATATCAAGCCGCTGTCTGAAAACGATACACTTTATGTCTTTACCAAAGGGCCGTCCTCGGAAGATAATCAATTTATAGCAATGCAGACACTTCAGGGTATTGTCGCCCGGTCAGACCGCCCTCGGCTATGGATCGATGCAGAAGACAATACCGTTGTCGATGACCTCGAGACGCATTATAAGATTCGTTTCGACAGGAGTATGTCGCGCGATTGTGCGGCTTTACTGAAAACCCTTAAGCCGTACACCAGCGGAACCTATGTGTTATATGAGACCAGAGACAGACCGTCGTTGTCAGTAGCGGCTTCAGTGTCAGGATTGCTGGACGCCGTTGCAGTGGATCCGGCACTTGAGCCGACAGTCCTGGCGATGGGATATACCAAAGCAATAGATGTACGGGGCAAAGACTGCCGCTGGGTCTACGAAAATTATCGACAACAGCTTAATGATAACCTTATCATCGTTCATACCAACAACCCGCGTTTTCACCGCAGTGCTTACTATTTGAAGGATTGGGCGGCGGCGACAAAAGCACTGTCATGGTGGTATGAGGATGAAACCGTTTCACGAAGGGTCTATCGCAGTATGGCGCCCTGTTCACCCGTATATGGTTGGCTCGATGCCGCCACAAGGGACGAAGGACTCTCGGTCAAAATGCACTCACAGGAAGGTCTTGTTCAACTGCCCAGCGACTGGATGCTGAACTTATCCGTTCATGCATCGATGGGAAGAACACTCAAAGATAAAATCTTCACCCAAAAAGTTACACGAAAGCCCGCAAAAAAAGAATCCGGCGTTCACTACGTAACATTCATCCTCAGTGATATGGATAACATTTTGACCGAGATCGGCACCAATTCATTTTATTCGACAAAAAAATTCTATCGCAATCCGCATCGCGGTCAGTTCCCGATGACATGGGGTATGGCGCCATCTCTGGTGGAATTGTCGCCCAACGGCGTGGAGATGTGGTACCGTGACGCTACGGCCAACGATGCTTTCATCGCCTACTGCGGGCTTGGATATTCATATCCTGACTCATCGCCATACCTGCAAACCCACGCCAAACGGCTGGGCGAATTGATGAACAGGGCCGATCTTCGCGTACTGCTTCTGATTGACTATCTGCTTCCGGACAAACCGCTGACTGACGCCTATTACGATACAGCCAGGTGGTTTACGGCTCTGGAGCAGGTTCGCGGCCTGATTTACCTGGAATACATTCAATACGCACCGCACGGCGGCAAGATATTCTGGTTTGACGGTAAACCGATGGTTACACCGCGATTCGATTTTCGTGAAGAGACGTTTTACCCGGCCGTACGCCCGACCCCGGCTGCACTGGCCCAAAGCATTAATGCCCTGCCGAAGGACCCCTCAAGCCCGGATGGATACACAGCCGTCACGGTTCATGCGTGGAGCAAAGGGATTAATGATATCTATGAGACAATTCAACGGCTTGAACCGAATGTGCGCGTCGTAAACGCAGAAGACTTTATTGGGCTGATTTGCCTGAATCTGAAAGACAAATAATAGCCGTACAATCCTGCGGTTGAATACTATTTATCTTCCATCCAGCTCGGCCCGGCGGCAGCATCAACTTTGAGCGGGACTTTCAATTGCATCGCATCGGTCATCTCTCTGGTGATCCAGGCGGAATGAATCTCAACCTGCTCTTTCGGCAGCTCAAAAACCAACTCATCATGAATCTGAAGAATCATCTTCACCGGGAATTGTTCGGCTTCAAGACGGCGGTGGATATTAACCATCGCAATCTTAATAAGATCGGCGGCAGAACCCTGAATCACCGTATTGACCGCCAACCGCTCGGCTTGAGAGCGGACATTGAAATTGCGGCTGTCCAGCCCGGGGATGGGGCGTCGCCGTCCCAGGATGGTTTCTGCATACCCCAGCTTGTTCGCCCTGCTGACAGCCTCATCCATAAACGCACGAATCGATTTGTAGCGGGCAAAATAATCGTCGATAAATTTTTTTGCCTCCTGCTGGCTTATGCCGATGCTGCGAGCCAATCCGAACGGGCCTTGGCCGTAGATAATGCCGAAATTGACGGCCTTGGATTTGCTGCGCATCGATCCGGTAACGTCCTCCAGCGGCACACCATAGATCTGCGAGGCAACGAAGCTGTGAATGTCGCGGTCTTCCGCAAATGCCTTTAATAAAGCCGCATCTCCGGAAAAATGCGCCAACAGTCTCAGCTCGATCTGCGAATAGTCTGCACTGAGAATCCATCCGTCTTTGTGTGCAGGCACAAATGCAGCGCGTATCTTGCGGCCCAGATCCGTACGGATGGGAATATTCTGCAAATTCGGATCCGATGAACTGAGACGTCCGGTCGCTGTAACCGTCTGATTAAATGAAGCATGCACTCGGCCGGTACGCAGATTGATCAACAGCGGCAGCTTGTCGATGTAGGTGTTCTTGAGCTTGACAAGCTGGCGATACTGCAAAAGCAGCGGGACGATGTCGTGACGGTCGGCCAATTGCTCAAGCACCTCGGCATCGGTGCTGCGCTGTGTCTTGCCGGATTTAATACTCTCCAACCCCAATCGGTCAAAGAGAATCTCGGCAAGCTGCTTGGTAGAGTCAAGATTGAAAGGAACGCCGGCCAACGCGATGATTTTATCCGTCAACTCGTTAATACTGTCGGAAACCTCGTTGGACATCCGCCGCAACAAGGCTGTATTAAGCGACACTCCGTTGGCCTCCATTCGGGCCAGCACCTCGACCAGCGGCATTTCCACCTTTTCAAACAGTGTCTTGAGGGCAGGTTGTGCATCGAGCCGTTTTGAAAGATATTCGTACAACTGCCAGGTTACGTCGGCATCCTCGGCGGCATAATCACAGGCTGCCTGTGTATCAACCTGATCAAAAGTCCGTTGTGTTTTACCCTTACCGATCAGGGCGTCAATGGGAATCGGCTCATAACCGAGAAAATCCCGGCTCATCGCATCCATCGAATGACTGCCGCGGTCCGGCGACAGACAATACGAAGCAACCATGGTATCGAACACAGCCCCTTCGGCCGTAGCCACCGGCATTCCGGCATTTTCCAGAACGAGCCAGTCATATTTTAAGTTCTGTGCAACTTTATATCGCCGGGCATCGGCAAGGATCGGACCGATCACTTTTCGAACCTCTTCGAGTTCAAGATGCGCTTGCCCCAACGGCGCCCGCACCGCCAGATACCATGCTTTGTGGGCCTGCCACGAAAAACTCATCCCGACAAGATCGGCCCGCATCGGATCGATGCTGGTCGTTTCAGTATCAAAAGCAAATTGTTTCTGCGAAGAAAGTTGCTTGACAAAATCATTCAGCTTCTCCTGCGTATCGATCAGGATGTATTCTTTGCCTGCCGATCGCACAGGAGGGGCAATAGACGAATCATCGAAGAGACTCCCCTGCCCTTTGCGAACTGCCGTCGGCTTGGTTTCGGCTGTGTTACGCTCAACATCCTCAGCCTTAAGCCCCATCTGCGTCAATAAACGTGTAAAACCCAGATCGTGAAATAACCCCGCCAATTTTTCCCGATCTGCCGGTGACATTTCGAATGCCGCCGGGTCAAACACAATCGGCGCATGACAATTGATAATCACCAGTTGCCGACTTAATTCGGCTTTGTCTTTGTTGGCCCGCAAATTGTCTCCGCGTTTGCCCTTGATCTCATCAGCATGGGCATACAAGTTATCCAGCGAACCGTATTGCTTGATCCAGTCAATGGCGGTCTTGGGGCCGACATCGGGAACGCCCGGCACGTTGTCGGCGGTATCCCCCTGCAAAGCCAATACATCAATAAATTGATCCGGCCTTAACCCCATCTCTGTCATCAGTGCATCGGGGTCGGTCTTTTTGCCGGTCTTGATATCATAAGTAAACACATTCGGCCCCAGGAGCTGGAGCATATCTTTGTCTTTGGAACAGATATAGGCTTCAACGCCACGTTCCGTCGCCTGGGAGGCCAGCGTCCCGATGATATCATCCGCTTCAAAGCCATCGATGCGCAGAATCGGAATTTGCATGGCCTCCAGAATCTGTTCTATCCGTCCGATTTGGCCGGGCATATCCTCCGGCATCGGCGGACGATGAGCCTTGTACTCCGGATACATTGCTGTCCGGAAGCTGGGGGTCTTGGAATCCATTGCAACTACAAGCATATCGGGCTTTTCGCGTTCGATCAATCCCAACAACGCCGTGGTAAAAACATATACCGCCTTGGTCGGTTCCCCGGTCGGGGCGGTCAGGGGCTTCATCGGGGCATAATAGGCCGCATAAATATGGGCATGTCCGTCAATGATAAACAGTCTTGGCGGGTTTGCTTTCACGTTCGTTGTCTCCCCTCCGGGATTCGTTATCCGTTTGACTGCAGGATCGAACCGGTCAGCTTATCGATAGAGCCTCTGAAATCTGCGTCGGCTTTATACATCTGCTCGATCTTGCTGCACGCATGGACAACCGTGGAATGATCGCGTCCGCCGAGATGACCTCCGATCTCTTCAAGGCTGTGTCGTGTCAGACTGCGAGCCAGATACATACACACCTGCCGCGGCAGTGCAATGCTCTGACTGCGCTTTTTACTCTGCAAGTCGGTGATGCGCACATCGAACTGCTCACTGACTGCACGGACAATATCGGTCATTCCAATACTGCGGGCAGAGGTTACCTCCTGCACACCGAGGGCTTGCCGCGCCAGTTCCAGCGTGATCGGCTGATTGGCCGCACGGGCCGTGGCATAGATAACCGTAAGTGCTCCCTCCAATTCCCGGATATTGGTTTTGATTTGTTCAGCGATCAACTCAGCCACATTATCCGGCAGCGTCAGACCGCGAAGATGTGCTTTTTTCTTGACAATGGCAATTCGTGTTTCATAGCTGGGTGCATCCAGCCGCGCCACCAAACCCCATTTGAATCGACTGATAAGTCGTTCTTCGAGTGCTGCCAGATCCTGCGGCGCGCTGTCCGCAGTCAAAACGATTTGTTTGCGATTATTGTAAAGAGCATTGAAAGTATGAAAAAACTCCTCCTGACTCTGTTCACGCTCACGCAAAAATTGTACATCGTCGATAATGAGAATATCGACGCTTCGGTATTGATTCTGAAACTCCGGCAGGCAACCCTGCTCAATGGCGCTGATAAAACCGTTGACAAACTGTTCGCAACTATGAAATTGAATGTTGATATGGGGGGCCTGTTTGCGGGCATCATGACACACTGCATGCAGTAAATGGGTCTTCCCCAGCCCGACGTTGCCATATAAAAACAAGGGATTGTAGATCATCCCCGGATTCTGGCTGATAGCAATACAGCTTGCATGAGCCAGACGATTGCACGGCCCAACCACAAAACTGTCAAACGTATAATCAGGATGCAGACGTACCTGAGGCTCAACCGCAGCTGTATCCGGCACCTCACCTTGCCGCCCGGTAATGACAAACTGAACGCTGACCAGATGACCGGTGACATTCTGCGCCGCATGCGTAAACGTTGCCAGGCAACGGTCTTGCAAATACTGTGCCCACGACGATTCCTGACAGCCAACCTGCAAAAGTCCGCCGTCAAACGATACGACAGTCAATTCGTCAAACCACTTGCGCGTATTAACCGGATCGACCGATTTGATCCGTTCTAGCATGCGTTCCAGAATTTCGGTTGTGTCTTGTACGACCAAGCTTATCCTCATTGATAGTGCTGCGACTCTTACAATCGAATATTACAGATTTCAGGACTCTACAAACAGGCCAAATGGGGAAAACAGCACTTATTTTCTGCCCGAAAACATCGATAGCCATCTTCTCCGTCAGCCGGAAGATGAACTGTACACCCGCCGTTCAAAATTGTCAAAGAAATTTGCTTTGTGTCTCCATTTGTGATAAACTAAGTATATGGCAAAATACCCAATTTATCTTGAAATGAGCGGACGCAGGGCCGTTGTCATCGGAGCCGGTTCGGTCGCCGCCCGAAAAGTTCAGCCCCTGCAGGAAGCCGGAGCACGGGTTACGGTTATTGCCGAGCATGTCCAGCCCATCCTTGAGGACGCTTTTCATCTGCCCCATGTCGAACTCGTCTTAAGTCCTTATCAGAAGCATTACCTCGTCGGAGCAGCGGTTGTGATTGCCGCGACGAATGATATGACTCTTAATCAGCAGATTTTTGCGGACTGTCAGGAATTAGAAATACTCTGCAATGTGGTCGATCAACCCGAACTCTGCGATTTCTATGTGCCTGCTGTAGTCAAGCGGGGCGATCTTCAGATTGCGATCAGTACGGACGGACACTGCCCGGCCTATGCTGGTCACCTCCGTAAAAAACTTGAAGAGCTGTTCACTGAAACACATGGGCAATTCGTCGAAGAACTGGAACATACCCGGCAGCATGTCATCAAAGCGATTGAAGATGCAAATCAGCGGAAGGCGGTCCTCGGTCGACTGGCCAGCGACGAATCGTTTGAGTATTTCGTCCATCACGGGGTAACCGGCTGGCGGAAACATTCGGCAGCGATCATCGCCGATCATTCTGACGTACCATCATGACCCGTTCACCCGTGTTTTCGGGGCAAAGAGACGAAAATATTTCTGGCGTCTTGATACTTTCCTGACCGGCGGTACAATAACCCTGTCCACATTCAATTCAGGAAATATCAGGTCATGGAAAAACGGATGTTTGATTTATGCGGCTCCTGGGAATTCAGAGAATATCCCGAGTCAGCCCGGCGGATGCGCGATTTGGATAACGGCCAATGGATGAAGGCCAAAGTCCCGTCTTCCATCTACACCTGCTTGATCGAGGCAGGGTGTTTTTCACGTTTTGATTTGGACGCCAACCCCGAAGACTTCGGTTGGATCAGCGAACGCGAATGGATATTTCGCAGGCGTTTCGATCTGGACGAATGCTTTTGCAGCGCCGAAAACCACTGTCTTGTTTTCGAAGGACTGGACACTATCACCCAGGTATGGCTCAATGACAAGCTCATCGGTAAAACAGAAAATATGTTTATTCCCCACCGTCTTGAGGTAAATGATCGGTTGCACCCCGGTTCCAATACCCTGATGGTTAAATTTCTGCCGGCAACCGCTCATGCCGAGCGAATGATGCTGCGATATGGCAAACTCAGTGATTACCATTACGGTGATCCCCGGCGGTCATATATTCGAAAAGCACAATATCAGTTCGGCTCCGTCCTGGGACCTGCGCTGCCGGGCTGTGGGATCTTCCGCCCCATACAACTGGAAGCCTATACTGCGGCCCGGATTGCGGACGTCTGTGTTCGCACCATCGACTGCAATGAACACTATGCCGATATCCGGATTGCCGTTTGTATTCAGCGTACTGCCGCACAGAACAACATCCCTTTATCCGCCCATCTTGCTGTTCACGGCGGGGGTCTGGACATCGACCAGACCCTCAGTTTCGGCCCGGACCAGACCGAACACGTTACCGTCATCAGAATCGACCGGCCCATTTTCTGGTGGCCGGTTGGGCTTGGGGTTCCGCATTTATATAAACTCACCGCCGAGCTGAAACGACTGGATGGCGCTCTTCTTGACCGAAACGAAACAGACTTCGGAATTCGCACCATACGTCTGCATCGCGGAAAAGAACTTCCCGATCAGGCATTTCACTTTGAAATCAACGACAAGCCCCTCTACATCAAAGGCGCCAACTGGATGCCCCTGTCTATGTTCCCCGGTACACAGACCCCGCAGGATTATGAGCATCTGCTGACCTCGCTTAAACAAGCCCATTTTAATATGCTGCGCGTCTGGGGCGGCGGGTATTATGAAGACCCGGTGTTTTACCGGCTCTGCGATAAACTGGGAATTCTTGTCTGGCAGGATTTCCTCTTTGCCAGCGCCTATTATCCGGATCGCCAGTGGTTTACGGATAGGGTCAGGGCGGAAGCCCGGTCGATCATCTGCCGTTTACGGAACCACGCCTGTCTGGCGCTGTGGTGCGGCAACAGCCGTATTGATCATCTGCACGAAACCGGACGGCTTGGCGAAGGACGAAAATTTTACGGACGCGCTATTTACCAGGAATTGTTGCCCGGAGTGCTTGGGGAGTTAGACCCTGACCGTGATTATCTGCCGACCACTCCTTTTTCAGAAGACTCCGTAAAAGACAAAAATAATCCGACCGATGGAACCTGCCATCACTGGGACGTATGGAATACCTTTGCATCAACGCGAGACTATCTGTTCGAAGAAATGCAAATGCCTCGCTTTCTATGCGAGTTCGGTATGCAATCGCTTCCGAGTATCGAGTGTATCAAACATTGTTGCCCTTCCAGCCGCCTTTACAGCGGATCCGAAGCATTGGAAAAACACGATTACCAGGCAGACGGGGATGGACGTATCGCACGATACAGCGCAGAACTGTTCCGTCCTCCACAGCATCTGTACGAGCAAATCGAACAAAGCCAGCTTGCTCAGGCCCGGGCCGTCAAGCTCTGCGTCGAACATCTGCGTGCCAACAACCACATCAACAGCGGACTGCTGCTTTGGACGGCCAACGATTGTGCTCCGGCCGCAGGATTTTCAGCAATCGATTTCACCGATCGGCCAAAAGCTTTATATTATTATGCTCGTCGTTTCTTTGCACCGGTGTTGGTCACGCTGGTCGTGGAGAAAAATACGTGGCTCAGGGCACATCTAAAGGGGGCCGGCATTGTCATCATTAACGACAGCCCGAATCCTCTGACAGCGACGGTGCATTGCCGATGTCTGGATCTTCGGGGACAAACGCTCGACAAACTTGAATATCCTGTTGCGGTCGGTCCTTTCTCAAAAACCGCACCCAGGTCTCTTCCGCGGTCTCTGGCCTGCCCCCAAACCCCGAATCGTTCTTTACTGCACCTGGAAGTTGTTGCCGATTCAGGACGGATTGCCGAAAACACATTTGCATATTTGCCGGACAAACACATCGACTGGCCTGCTGCATCTGTAGATATACAATTGTCTTCCGGGCAACCCTCATGCTGGACAGTGCAGCTCTCTTCCACAACCATCCTGCGTGACCTGACGGTAGTTCCTCCTGTCTCGGCCGTTCTCGAAGACAACTGCTTTGACCTGTTCCCGGCGCAACCCAAGCGTCTCAAAATACACTTTACCGACCGCGCCCCCTCACTCCGTATTCCCGTCACTTTGCATTCGATCCCCTGCGGCCTTATCTGAACCATAGTCTAACGTATGCAGGCTCGGGAGGAAATGGATTATCAGGGCTGAAATATATTCCCGCCCGGCGTTCCTGGCGCTGCCTGGATACCGCCTCGACGTCCTAAATCCATCGGTATCCCCGGCATCGTGGTACGGCTCATATTCAGGGGCAGTGAATTTTGTTCGGAGTCTTTAATATCCGCATACTCGCGGCGCATTTCTGCCGGCCAATTGTTCTTACCGATAGCCAGAGCCTGTAAAACCGATTCCGGGCCGTAATAAAGGATCTGCGAAAACTCCGTCCGGTTGTTAAGCGATACTCCCCAGTCCACTCGGGAATTTATATCCACCATCATATAAGGCGTCGAATAATCGACCTTCATCGGCCCGCTGCTCTTGGTCGTTCCGCCTCCCGCAAAGGGGTCCATCATCATCATTTCCGCCTGCAGCCCCGTCGCAGGATTTGCTGCTGTAGTTTTAGGCGACTCTTCAATGCTCTCCCCGATGATCTGGCCGGGGAAAATCTCAAATTCGTGTGTACGCCATTGGCCCAGGTAATACTTGGCAACATCAACCTTCACACCCCCTGCGGCCTCTTTAGCCAGTACTTCCGTCGGGAACAGATGCATCATTTTCGGGATATACACTTCTTTGGTCGGCTCTGAAAAATTGCTCCAGAGAACGACCTGATTTTTAAAGTGTTTCTGCTCATCGCTGAACCAGTCGCGTCCGGCAATCGGGTTGAAAACTCCCAAACGAATACGGTACTGATAGGTTGATCCGGGCTGAGCGGTATCATCATGCGCCCATACCAATGCCGGGTCGCGCAGACTTTCCAGTTTGGTCTTCTCATCGATACGATCTTTCTGCATATCCCGCTGGATATCTTCCAGGGTGCGTTCCCGACGGGTGGCTGCTGTCGGGCGTGCCGGCTGCGGAGCTCCCATGAATGGATCGGCCATCATATTGTCAGGCGTCACTTCGCGCCCTCCCCGTTGAGGACGAGGCTGCGGCTGAGGACGGGTCGGTGTACGATCACGTGCCGGCTGACGTCCACCCCCGCCCGGCAGCATCATGTCACGCGGCGTATCTTCTGTTCTGGCAGTACGGGCACGAAGACGTTCTTCGCGGATTTGACGTTTTAATTCATCTCCCTGCTTCTTAATAATGACCTCGGCCTCATCCAGATATTTCGGCGGCAGCCACGAGGTCAGCGTCGATGCAAAATCATACGCAACCGGCTGAAGCAGACTCGCCTGAACACGCGAATCTTCATACTGTTTGATCCACATCATAACACCCCCGAATTCCATCTGTTCGGTGGTCATCGGTGTCTGCTCAAACAATTTCCGGAATGAATCGATCTGGGTACGCGGCACCACTGTCCACTCCCCCCAACTGCCGTTGGCGAGCCGTTCACGACGCTGCAGTTCCAGTCGAGCGAAAACAGGACGTGCAAAGGCAGGTTCCCGCCAGGAGGCATTCAGACGCGGCCCCATGAACGATTGCTGGAAATTGCGATACAGGGCTTGGATATCAAGCTTTCCCGAAACCGTCACAAAATCCAGATCGCCCAGTTCCGTCATGACAAGACTGTAAGGCGAATCCGGCCCTATTTCTTCTGTGGGTTTATGGACCGCACCGCGAAGGGACGCAATCTGAACATCCGACAACGCCACAATCTCCGGCGTCGGATACACGCGATTTTCGTCAAACACCTGTTCGCCGATCCCGGGATAAGGAATCATCAGATTCGTAAGATAAGGCAAGGTACACCGAAAAGTGTTCTCAAAATCAGCGGTAAGTTTCTGATCATAAATGACTGGATCGGCCGGATCATTCAGCAGTTCCAGCAGCGTTTGGGCTTGCTGTTTGTTTCGGGTATCGATTTCTCCCGGGCCTAATTTGCGACCGTCCACTTTCACTCCATAGGGATTGCCCAATACCAGGGCCCAAAGCAGATAGAAACTGATCACCCCGATTAAGCCGAGAATGATCTTATCTAAGTGTGCTTCAAGCATATCTTGAATCTTTTTTTTCTTGCTCATACCGTTTATCCTGTCAACGTTCTATAATAGTATCTATAAATCGAGATAAAACCGCTGTGTTACATAAAATTCATAGGAAACCCGCCGCCAGGGCCCGGGGTCGCAGGCGTAGTTCCGGTACCGCTCTGCTGAGCTTCCTCTTGGCCGAGGGTAATTTTAATCGGTTTGGGCTTGATGGCATCATAACCCTTACGGCTCAGTAAATATTCACAGACCAGGTCAAGCCGCATTACTGCTCCTGAGCCGTACCGATATAAATCATGCGACGGGTCGCCTTTGCCGACAACGTGAACGGCATTTTGAAGGATAGTAATAGGATTGTGCTTGGATTGGATGAGATTTCCGTCCGCCTTGAACTCCTCACGGAAGGAGTGTTCCTTCTCACTGCACAACTCTCGCATAAAATCAAGAACAAAACGATTATCAACGATAACGGAAACCGCAAAATGGACCACATCATAGTCCGCCCCGCCGACTCTGCCGGTCCAGGGCTGAGTCATAAAATTACTCGGCAGCGTGGATGTCACATAATTCAGATTATCACGGCCTGCCGCCGTCTGCCTCATCCCCATCGCCATTTCAAAATAATTCGATTGCATTCCTCCGGCGACCTGAACGGGACCGGTATAACTTACACCCAAAAGCCGTTTGACCGGCGAGGTCGATACCCGGCTGGAACCGGAATTCATAACCTGAATGGTTTTTATCACATCTTCATATATCCACAAAGCAACTTGAGAATTCCAGCAATCCTGAAGGGCTGGATCCTTGCCTTCAAACTTGAATTTTCCCCAGAAGTCATACCAGAGAAAAGAGGATGGATTGGCATAGACGGATATTTTTTCCGCCCGGGCAACACAAAGTGCATCCACCATCGGGTCTTGAGAGACAGATCGCCCCCCCGCTGCCGGTGACAATCCGAAAATCCCCTCGCCGCCGGTGGCCGGACGTGTCGTGCCGGTCTGGTTTCGGATCTCCGCATCCGTCGGAGCATCAAGCGCATTCATTGCTGTCAACAAACCTTCAATGGCTCTCTGATAACCCTTGCCGTATTCGACATAAACCTGCGAAGAGGTATCCGTCGGTTCCGGAAAGACATTATAAGCAATCAGTTCACGTCGGCTGCTCTGTTCAATCAAAGCGTCAATCGACTTGACTTCACTTTCAAGCCGATCCATATACTGTTTCATCTGAGCCGGGGCTTCTTTCGACGGCACTTCAGATATCAGCGAACGGATCGTTTGAGCCTGTTTGACACTGGTCCCCATCTGAGCCTTGACCTTGCCGCCCAGCCACACAGTCGGCAGCAACAGTAAAATGGCAAGGATCAATAACCCGATCGGCGGCAGCAAGGCCGCATATTTTTTGATAAAATTCTTTAAAAATCCCATCGTATTCTCCGTTCCTGTTCGAACACAGGTCTATGGTATTACTGCACGTTAAAACATACCGGGCGTCATTCCGGTTCCCGAAGCATCCTGAGGTTTGGCAACCTTGACCGCGTCCTTCCAGATAAACTTGATTTGAATGCGGAACCAGTGGTCGCGCTCAATGAACTGCTCTCCGCCGAAGGACGTTAGTTTTTTTCGTCCGATATCCCTGTCGCTCAGCTCAGAATTGCGGGCAACCTCCTCACGCGTATAAATATCGTAGGTTCTGCTCATCTCCTCCTGTGTCATCGGATCAAACAACACCTTTTCGACGGTCACACGTTCCTGAGGACGCCCCGCCGGCGCTCCTCCGGGACCGGTCATCATCATCATTTCTTCCATTATACCGCCGCCCCCGGCGGGTCTACGGGTGGCGCCCGCTGCAGCATCAACAAGCTCTTTGGGAACTCGTTCTACTTCTTTCATCACACCAATTCCGGCCGGCATGGCAGTCACCCCGGCTTCCACCCGGCCCGTTTCTACTTTAAAGTGCTTGATATCGCCTTTTTCAAAAAGCTCAAACGGAATGTTCGGAATCAGTTTATTGAGGTTCTCAAAACGTGTTATCACGCCCCAGCGGCTCTTGTCCTCACCCACACCTGGCGGATCGAGCAGTTCGGCGATCTTCTCGTACGGACTATAGCCTTCGATCAGCAAAACAAAACCCGCCTTATTTTCCTGGGGCTGAGCGGGTGCACCCGGCATCCCCTGCATTATCCCCGGATCCACACCGCCCCCCCCCCTCATCATCTGCATCATAAACGGATCCGCCATTATCTGGGCGGCCCCTTTGCCTAATTGCGGCCGGGACTGATAAATGCCGCCCCCGGTTGTGTCAGGTTTCGGAAACGGAGCAGCGGAAATATCCGGTGCAGATTCAACCATCAATCGGGTAATAAACAACTGTTTGCGTTCTTTGCGCGGTACACTTACCACCCCCGCAACATCGCCGTTTCGGAATGCCTCATACAATGCCGCCTGTTCCGGCGTATTCTCCGCATTCGGTAAACAGGCAAGGATCGTCTCGTTCAGTTTTGGAACCACATCACGGAACAGGAAGAGATCCTGGTGTTTTTGGGCCGTATCAAGCAGAGGTTGTTTACGCCCCTCTTGTTCCGAAATCTCATTTTTTATCTGCTGAACCTGACTGATCGCCGCCGCCGCCTCGCTCCGTGCCGAACGATTGCTGTCATATTGCCGGATATCTTTGTACGCACGGACCAGCCCTAACAGCATGACCAGCACAAGAATCCCCGCCGCTATCGTAAACACTCGGGCTTTACGCGTCCACGCCATAGCACGGGCGATCTTACGCGGCAAAAGGTTGGTCTGTATCTTAGCCTGCCCGATGAGTTGTACACCCAGACCATAAACCACCGCAAAATCGGAAACGTTTTCATGGAACTTGGCGGTCGAAACATCGGATGACAGCTTCAGACGCTCAAACGAGTCGGGTTTAACCACCGAAAAGCCGAGAGTCTGTTGAAGGTATTTGGCCAATCCCTGAAGTTTCATCCCCCCGCCGGTTCCGATCAGATGTGTAAATGTTTTATCACGCCCTTGGGCGCTGCTGCTGTAAAAGCCCAAACTCCGCTGGATTTCGCCGCCCAATTCCGTATAAACAGGCTTCATCGCTGTGTAGATTTGACGCATATATTTACTGACCGGCGCCGTCCGCTTGAGTTTTTCCGCCTTTTGGAAATTCAATTTGAATGCATCGGCAATCGCCTGCGTAAAGGTATTGCCCCCGATACGTATACTCCGCTGCCACACCGAATCCCGTGTACAGATCACCAGCGTTGTATTCTCCGCACCCATATCAAGGATGATCACCGCCTTGTTGGGCGACTCGGCAATTTCGCGGCGGTCGTAAAATGCATAGTTATACAGGGCCATCGGGGCGATCTGCACTTGAGTGACGCGGATTTTTTCGTGTGTGAAGTGATCCATCACTTCGGCGATCAATTCATTCTTGATCGCAAATATCCCAACCTCGGTATCCGGGCTGTCCGGATTCTCCATAAGCTGCCAGTCCCATTCCACTTCATTGATATCAAAGGGAATCTGCTGGACGGCTTCAAATTGGACGATTTCAGGGATCTTCTTGGGTTCTACAGGCGGGAGTTTGATAAAACGGGCAAAACTGTTCTGACCGGCAATCGAGATGGCTACTTCTTCTTTTCCGATCTCGTTCTGAGAAAGGAACTTTTGCAGCGTCTCGACGATGATCTGCTCTTTTTCAACCGTATCCACCTCGCCGGAAGACAACACCTTGCTATGTTCTACATAATCGAAACCGATTACTTCAAGGCCTTCCTCGCCTTCCCGCATCCGGAGCGCCTTAAGCGCGTTGGTTCCGATATCGATGGCCCAAACGCCGCGTGTTGCTGCCATAACTACACACTCCTGTATTATAAAATTTATCAGACCGCTTGCCGGCCCCCTGAAATGACTTGTATCAGACGCCGGTTTTTCGCTATAGTAGTCGTTATGAAAACGTTCTTAATACAAACGCTCGGTTGCAAAGTCAACCAGTACGAAAGCCGACAGATCCATCAGGTTCTCGAACAAGCCGGCCTTAAGCCCGCCCGCCCCGGGAGTGGCGCCGATATTATCGTCGTCAACACCTGTTGCGTCACCCATATTGCTTCAGCCAAAAGCCGCCAGGCGATCAGCCGGGAATATGGAAAAAATCCCGATGCTCTGCTCATTATAACCGGTTGTCTTCCTGTCGGCCAAGACAATGAACTCAACAGCTGGGCCGAAAAGTGCCTCATCGTCAAAGAAAAAGAAACATTGCCGGAAATCCTGAAAAAGATACTTTCCGACCGGAACTGCAACGACCGTATAAACATCAGTAATAAACCACTAAATACTTGTAAAATCAAGGACAAAACAGAAAACACCGCACAGATTATACCGGTTATGGCCTCAGAAACTGCGGCCGGTAAAACACTTGATCGAAATATGTCAACCTTGCCCATTTTAACATCCTATGCCGGCCAAACAAGGGCCTTTTTAAAGGTTCAGGATGGATGCGATGCCTACTGTACCTATTGTATTATACCCAAAATAAGAACCCGGGTTTGTAACAAGGACGTAAAAACTGTTCTCTTGGAAGCTCAAAATCTAATCACCGCCGGACACAAAGAAATCGTTCTGACCGGGATTTTTCTCGGGGCTTACGGCCAAACCACGGCAAAGCGAAAACGTTCCGATCCGGCCCTGCGGAATAGTCTGGCCGAGTTGGTCCAACAAGTCGCCGTACTTCCCGGACTGGCCAGGCTAAGACTCAGCTCTCTGGAACCGGCCGATGTAACCGACCGTTTGCTGGAAGTCTTCAAAACACAGCCTACCCTTGCCCCACACCTGCATCTGTCTCTGCAATCCGGCTCAGCCCGTATCTTAAGACGTATGGCGCGCCAATATACTATTGAACATTTTATGGATATTATTGGTCGCATTATGGCCGCTCTTGACCGTCCCGCCATCACCACCGACATCATTGTCGGCTTTCCCGGTGAAACCGATGACGATTTCGAACAAACTATGGAAATTGCACGTCGGGTTGGATTCGCAAAAATCCACGTGTTCAGCTTCAGTGTCCGCAAAAACACCCCCGCCGCCAAAATGGAACCGAAGATTCCTCCTGCAATAATTCATCAACGCTCCGAGCGTCTCCAGGCCCTCGATAAAGAACTTCAGGCACAATTTCGTCGCCAATTTATCGGTCGGCAAGTCGAGGTCCTCGTCGAAAACACCCGACCCCCGAAGGGGCGTTGTGAACGGTATTTTATGGTCAACCTCAGTGAGTATGCAGGCGCATCAAAATTCCGCAAAGGACAGATCGTCCGTCTCACTCTGACGCAATAACAGAAGT
>CAZYQN010000006.1:0-18561 GCA_964649955.1 uncultured Pirellulales bacterium | reverse complement strand
GCGATATAAAGTTCCCGGGCCAGTCGCCCGACCATCGGGCCGGGAGTCGCCCCCAAAGCAATAAGCATATGACCGTCCAGCAGCGGCTTGGGATGGATTGCCGTTGGGTCAATGACCGCTGCTCTCTTTTTAAGTAGAGTCAGCGGCCGCAGCGATTGACCTTGCGATTTCAGTAGCGCCCGCTGGAGGACACACAGATTATCAAAATATGGCTCATGCATCAGCAGTTTCAACCGGCTCAGAGACAATGGAGCATCGCATATAACACCGCGGTATTCCAGTAAAAACCGGATGTGTTTAAGGGTCGCATTGCTCAGTTTTAAAGCCTCACAGAGTCCAACCGCCTTCGCCGTATCAAGACCGGCAAAAAAAGCCGACATCGCCAGCGCAAAATCAACCGCCTTCGGCATATGCACGAAAACATGGATCGCCTCCTTGAGAGAATTCTCATCGACATCGGGAAAAAGTGCTCCTGCCAGCCCCGAAGTCAGCAGCAGCTCTGCTCCGCGACAACGATTCGGATGCGTCAGGATTTCCTCCAGTTCCAGTGCAATACGTTCGGCGCTGATACGGGTGATCTTTTGTGCATGGGTCCCAATAGAACGCCATGTATTCGGTTCTATCGTAAAATCGAGTTTCACCGCAAAACGGACCGCACGAAGCATACGCAGATAATCCTCGGAAAAGCGTTGCTCCGGCTCCCCGATGGTACGAAGCACCTGAGCCCGCAAATCCTCCTGACCGCCGACAAAATCATAGAGTTTCTTTTTGATCGGATCGTAAAACATACCGTTGACAGTAAAATCGCGACGTGATGCATCTTCCCGGGCTGAAGCAAATTCAACATAGTCCGGCCGGCGTCCGTCGCTGTAGCCTCCTTCAGTGCGAAACGTTGCAACTTCAACCTGCTTGCCTTTGATCAGCACCATGACGACCCCGAACTGAACACCGATTTTGAGAGTCCGATGAAATAAATCGATGATCTGATCCGGCACGGCATTGGTCACCACATCATAATCGCTGGCAGGCCGTTTCAACAGCCGGTCGCGTACACACCCCCCCGCCAGCAAGCCATCAAAACCCCGCTGGCGCAGCCGCCTGATAACATAAAGTGCCTGTTTGCGATTGGACATATGAGAATTGTACGAACCGGCCTAAAAAAAGAAAATGCAATCTGAAAATTCAAGCGATCAACGCCCCCGAAACACGCCTCGGCGGGCATAAAAAAATCCCGTAGACTCTTGCCATCCAAGAATTTACGGGATTCTTATAAAATGTAGCCCCAAGGGGATTCGAACCCCTGTCGCCGGGTTGAAAACCCGGTGTCCTAGGCCTCTAGACGATGGGGCCGAAAAATTACTCCATGCTTATCGCTTCGACCGGGCACTCATCAATGCAAACGCCGCAGTCTACACATTTATCAGCAACAACAAAAGCCTTTCCGTCTCTCATTTCAATCGCTTCGCTCGGACAAGCATCCACGCACGATTCACACCCGGTGCAGGTCCCTTTATCAACTTTTGCCGGCATTGTCAATTCCTTTCCAAATCTGGGTTAATCATTGCTAAACAGGCTGGAGAATTTACGAAATTTCCATCTCCAACTCAATAAAAATATTTATTATTTTGAAAAATTCTTTAAATATTAAAGATATTGCATGGCTGCATATACAACCTCCTGTATTGCCTATTTATGGCTGGGCAATCTCGCGTTGCGGTTGAACGGGTTCTTTTCCTCCTAAAGCAACCGCCAAACGACGGTTTAAAGGATACGGGTCATACTGTGCAGTCCAATCCAATACCGCCCCGAAAGAACCCTTTTGGAGACGGCTCAGCAAAGTAAGCGTCATAAATCGTACCGGCCAGCGGTCGTGATTGAGATTGGAAGAAAGGGTCTCGATCAAGGTGTAATCGATTGGGATCGTTACAGAATAAATCGCATCCAGAGTATTCACCCTTAGCCGCCAATTTTCATCCATGAGCGACCGTCTTACAGCATCAATAAGCAGGGATTGTTCGACTTCCGTGTATTTATACTGAGCCTGACCTTGGCGGAAGGCTTCCTGTTCAGCCAGTAATCCGGTAAAAAGACGGGCGGCTTGGATCTTTTGACCTTCCTGCCCTTTAGCCAGCGCATCCAGACGCTGCATCAGATATTCGCGAGTCAGATGAACACCCCGCCGCCGCACAGTAGCCCGCACGGGAGGCATATCCTTCAGGGCAGGTACAACCGTACCGTCTTCCAGAACAACCGGATCCAGATAGACCGTAAATTCCACTTCCACGGTAGCCTGAGGATATGTAGCCAGAAGCCGGCGCAACGTTCCGGTATTCAAATCCAGCGGAATAAAAATATGTTCATTCGGCATAACGGGGCGGCTGGGATAAATATGCGTCGTCAAAACATTGGGAATATCCAGCGTCAGATCGCCCCGCACCGCAGCATCCACGCGGATTGAACCGTTTAACATCGATCCGTTCTGGATCACCAGTGGGGCCGAACTGTTATTCTCGATCACCAAACGCGGGTCAAGCTCTGCACCATAGAAAACATCCCCGCCGCTAAAGAGCATCTTCGTGGAAAATCGCTGTCGCGGAGCAAGATAGGTCGGGCACACACGCGGACCGAATGTCTCTTCAAGGACTTTCTCAACCTCCTGTATATACGTCGGCGCAAGATAATCAGCGCCCAGATTGGACAGCAGTGTCCGTGCCTTTTCGGCCTCAAAGGAATCCGGAGACTGCGCGATCGTTCCACGAAGCAGATCAATTGCCGTCTGTTTGGCCTCTTCATGCTGTCGGACAAGAGCCATCGTGATTGCAGCGACTTGATCGCTTTTGGCCAGTGGCTCAGCATACTGCTGGGCCAGCTCATATTGACCGTTCACCGCAAGTGTGTAAGCAAAGATCGACCGAACCCCGCGGCGGTCAGGGGCTTGGCTGAAGGCCTGATTGCTCCAGGCCAGCGCACTGTCTGGACGTTCAAGGATAAAACTGAAATACCACGCCAGGTGCTCCGGATAAATAGGCAGCACAAGGTCCTTTTCACCGAGCATTTGTTCGGCCTTCAGAGCCGCTTGCTCAAGAAGGCTGCGGGCCTGATCGGTACGCCCCATTTTTACCGCCGCTCGCCCGGCGATCGCCTCAAGCATCAGGTCAAACACATCTTTACTCCGGAACCGCTCGGCAAGATCAAGACACTGCGAGTACAATTGCGGGGACCGGTAACAGCTCAGCATCCACGGCAGGTAGATGGTCTGGCCCGATTGTTGCCCCGATGTATGATACCCAAACAGGCTGTCGGCATATTCATACATCCGTGCAGCATAGGAATAAAGTTCCATTTGCCGCAAAAGATCGGCATACTGAAGTACCGACGAAAGCTTGTATGGATTCGCATCAAGCATCCTGCGAAGCTGAACACTGTATACCTGCGGACTGATAGAAAGATTTTCCGCCGTCAGCAGTTCCTGCAGTTTATCAAAAGCTAATTGATTATAAGGGTTTGCCTGAAAAGCGTAGGTCAGTTGATTTTTGGCTCCGGCGGCGTCTGCTTTTTCAGCCGCCAATAAACCAAGCTGCGTAGCCAATTCGGAGGCCAGTACCGGATTGACCGTAGCATAACGCCGCAGCATCTTATCCAGCATCACTTCACGATCCTGCCGGGAATTCTGGTGTGCCAGCATACACCGGATCGCTCCGAACACGATCTCAAGATCCGACTGACGGCTCACGTATGCTTTAATCGCACTGTCCAGTGATTCAACCGAATCAACTCGGTCAGCGCAGACTTCTGCGCCGATTCGAAGAAACAGTTCCGGGATCTGAGTGGAATTGCGATCCATCGCCGCTGCCGCCTCCAGAAACCGTATCGCCGGCTCAGAATCCGCGATGTTGTCCCGGAACATCTCCTGAGCGGTCTTGATAAACACCGAAGCTGTCTGAGGTGAAAAAACAGCCTCTTGTCCGGATTGAGCAGTTGCTGCCGGAATCAGGCAGCTCACAGCCGCTGTAAAAACAACAATACTACCTCTGACCATGTGGCCTCCACTGAAAGTTCCCATCCCTGAAAATAATCATCCGTTACAAACGCTTACCGCATGTGATAGCTAAAATTCAAAATCCGCGGTTTTTCCAGTTTTTTATAATCATCCATATCCATTCGGATCGCCAGCTCATGCGTTCCGGCCTGAAAAACAATGAACGCATCGTTTTCCATCACCGCATCCATAAGCGTCTCAAGCCCGTATAGATGGCCGAACGGCGGCTCCGAGCCGAGCGTACAGTCCTTAAACAGCTCGGCCATTTCATCTTCATTGGCCAAGGCAGCCTCTTTGGCCTTAAGGCTCTGCTTTAAGGCATCAAAATCAATCTTGCAGCAGGCTGGCAGCACACACAAATAATAAGTCTTGTCAGCCCGCACCACCACGGGTTTGGCGACGATCATTCCCCGGGCATGTTCTTCGGCGGCCATTTGCTGGGCGGTAAACGTCGGTCGGTGCTGACTCAATTCATAATGAACACCTTTGGAGTCCAGAAATTCTACAACTTTCATAAGACACCTCCGTTTCCGTATTGACGGGTTAGGTCTCAGCGTCCTCCATTATAGTCTGAATCACTATTTTCGTCAAACCCTGCCCGTAAAAACCTGAAAAAAGATTTTAGCGGTTTTAGACGATTAAAATGAAACGGTTTATTGCAAATTCTTTTTCCGCCGCGACCGCACGATCAAAGCCAGCATCGGATTATGAAAAGTCCACGCCGTAATGGTAAACACGCCGCCGCACACTCCCACCAGCACCACAATACGCATGATCTGACCAACCTTGTCCTCAGCAAGACCGCGTAAAAAGACAAGGCACAGCACCCCCGCCGCCCCCATCAAGAGCGTCCCGAAAACTGTTTTCAGGAATATAGGCCAAAAGCCCTCGGACAGATTCAGATTGTACTTCCGGGAAAGCAGCCACAGCATGATTCCAACCTGAACATACGAACACAGAGCGGTCGAAAGAGCCAGCCCCCCCACTCCCATCGGCCAGATAAGCGTCAAGTTAAGGAATATATTCAGGATCACCGCCACAGCGGCCGTACGGGCCGGAACCTTGGAGTCTTTCATCGCATAAAAAGTCCGCGGCAGAATCTGCTGAATAAAATAACCGCTCAATCCAAGCGCATAACACACAAGTACCCCCGCCGCCAACTGAGTATCCTCTGATGTAAATCGCCCGTGTTGATAAATCGCCCCCACCAACGGCCGTGCAACCAGAATTAATCCCACCGTGGAAGGAAGTGCAAGAAAAAGGGCCGCATGAAGTCCGTCAATCGTCGTTTTGCTCAGTTTAGCATAATCTTTGCTCGCCGCCGCATCGCTCATCACAGGAAAGATTGCCGTTGCCAGCGAGATACCGAACACCCCCAGCGGAAATTGATACAATCGTTGTGTATAAAACAAACTGGAGACAGACCCTGCCCACACCGGATACCGGATCTGCCTGCCGAACAGAATAAAAAACTCACCCTTTTCCAGCGATCCGGACAGGCTCTTGGCGATTACATCATCCGCCAGCGTATTAAGCTGTGTTACCGCCATTCCCAGGATCATCGGCCCCATCAGCCATAAGATTTGCTTGAAAGCATCACTACGAATCTCCCAGGCTGGCCGCAAGGTTAGCCCCAGCCGGTACATCGGCACGATCTGCATCCCCACCTGGATCGTTCCGGCCAGTAGCACACCGAACGCCAGCAAAAACACATGCTGCTCCGGTGTCAATCCAAGAATCCACCCCCCCAGACACAAAGTCCCGATATTGACGATATTCAGTACGATCGGTGCCGCCGCAGGCGCCGCAAAATGCCGATGCGTATTCAAAATCCCCCCCAGGATCGCTTCGGCACAGATCATCGTCATATACGGCAGCATCAGCGCCGCCAGCACAAACATCAGCCGCGTACTCTCAAGCGGGGCATGATAACGATGCAGATACCAGAGGATCACAAGCCCTGCCAAAACAACCCCCGTCAGCAGAACAACGATCACCGTAACAACCGTATGGGCCAAGGTCATTGCCCGGACAGGGTCTTTCTTGAGCTGATCGCTGTAAACCGGAATAAAAGACGAAGTCGCCGCCCCTTCTCCGAAGATACGCCGGGCCAGATTGGGAATCTTAAACGCGATAACCCAGATATCCATCATCAATCCGGCGCCCAGAAAATAGGCAAACGCCATATCCCGCAGCATACCGAACACCCGGCTGACCACCGTCAGCATCGCAATCAGTCGAAACCCTCGAATCATAAAACCGTTAATCCTTTCATAAAAGTATCTACTATATCGGCACGAACACGGGATTTTCTTGCCCATTTGTCAGCCTGCGGATATAATTCCCGCATACATTTATCCCGGTTTTATCATAGAGAAAAAAAGTTGAGAGGATCGCTATGAAAAGAGATTACTTGATTATGCACACGCGTGCCAAGACGCTGGAGGATGTCTTTTTCCTAAAGCAGGATCGGATTCTGACGCAAGAATTCCATAAAATGGAAAAAATGAAAGAAACCAAGGCCGCCCTTGCCCGGGTTTCAGGCATCACCAATGAGGATGTCCTGCAAAAACTCATCGATTTGGATATCCGTCCGGATGCCGCAGCGTGTTTGGCACTGGTGCCGCTGGTGGAGATCGCCTGGGCCGACGGTAAGATCGACGATGAAGAAAAAGCGGCGGTACTGAAGGCCGACAGGGAATTGTTTCCCAAAAACAGTGCGGATATGAAAATTCTTAAACAATGGCTGGAGCACAAACCAAAACCCCAACTGCTGACAGCCTGGAAACACTATGTAAAAGAGCTTTGCAGGCAAATGACCCCCTCGCAAAAAAAGGCCTTGCGGGCTCAAATCCTCGGCCACGCCCGTCAGGTGGCACAAGCGACCGGAGGCTTTCTGGGCCTTGGCAAAAAAATCTCCGGTGCCGAACAGGACATGCTCGATAAACTCGACAAGGCCTTTGAATAAAAACAAAACGGGAACGGTTAGATATTCCGTATTTGCCGGATGAATCAATTCTGTCCATGCTTCCACAGGGTCAAAGTCGAAACATTCCGCAAAAAAACACTTGCAAAATCTCCCGGCACACCCGATACTCTCTTAATAATTTGTATAATATTTACCACATACAATATCAATCGGAGGCGCCATTATGTATCTGCTCGGCTACGACTGCGGCACATCATCCATCAAAGCCACCCTGCTCGACGCACAGAAAGGCACAATCGCCGCCTCGGCAACCTGCCCGACGACGGAAATGACAATTGAATCCCCCCATCCCGGCTGGGCACAGCAGGACCCCGCCATATGGTGGGACAATCTCAAGGCAGCCACCGCTAAAATCCTTTCCGAATCCGAAGTCTCTCCCGCCGACATCAAAGACGTCGGCATCACCTATCAAATGCACGGCTTGGTCTGCGTCGATAAGCAAATGAAAGTCATCCGCCCCTCTATCATCTGGTGCGACAGCCGGGCCGTCCAGATCGGCCAAAAAGCAACCGAAGCCCTCGGCCCGCAGCGATGCCTCGAGCAATTACTCAACTATCCCGGAAACTTCACCGCCGGAAAACTCCGCTGGGTTAAAGAAAACGAACCCGAAAACTTCAAACGCATACATAAGATCATGCTCCCCGGCGACTGGGTGGCAATGAAACTGACCGGACAAGCCGTCACCACCGAATCCGGCCTGTCGGAAATGATTCTCTGGGACTTTAAACAAAACCGTATCGCCGATTTTCTGATGACCCATTACGGCTTCGACTCCGCACTGCTGCCCCCTCTCGTCCCTACATTCGGACCACAGGGCCGGCTCACCGTTGCCGCCGCCGCCGAACTGGGCCTTGCCGAAGGCACGCCTGTCACCTATCGCGCAGGCGATCAGCCCAACAACGCCCTCTCCCTGAACGTACTCAACCCCGGCGAAGTCGCCGCAACCGCCGGCACCAGCGGCGTCGTCTATGGCATCAGCCAGACGCCCGCCTTTGACCCCAAGTCCCGCGTCAACACATTTCTGCACGTTAACAACAGCCGACAATCCCCGCGCAACGGTGTCCTCTTGTGCGTCAACGGCACCGGACGGCTCAATAGCTGGCTAAAACACAACATCGGCGCCGGAGACTACCCCGAAATGAACGCCAAAGCCGCCCAAGTCCCCGTCGGGGCTGAAGGGCTGGTGGTCCTTCCCTACGGCAACGGCGCCGAACGAACCCTCGAAAACCGTCCCATCGGTGCGGCAATGTGCAATCTCGACCTCAACACCCACCATATCGGCCATGTCCTTCGGGCCGCACAGGAAGGCATCGTCTTTGCCCTCAACTACGGGCTGGACATCATGAAATCTATGGGCATCGAGATCCGCACCGTCCGCGCCGGAAAAGCCAATATGTTCCTTAGCCCCATTTTCGCACAGACCTTTGCATCCTTAACCGGTGCAAATGTCGAGCTTTACAACACCGACGGCTCACAGGGAGCCTGCCGCGGAGCCGGCCTGGGCGCAGGGATTTACAAAACCCCCCAAGAAGCCTTTGCATCGCTGAAAAAACTGGAAACCGTAGAACCCAAACCCGACCGGTCACAAGCCTGCCGGCAAGCCTACAGCCGCTGGCTCGAAGCGTTGAATAAACAGCTTTAAAACAAAGGTGCAATTTTAACCACTGGTCAATATTGCAATACTTCAGGTAAATTTTAAACTATACTGGTGCCAAAATAAAACCGTTAACGATCAACTTTTATATGGGAGGTTGTTATGACAGAGTTTTTTCCGGAAGTCAAAAAGGTCAAATACGAAGGACCGAACTCCAAAAATCCCCTCGCCTTCAAGCACTACAACCCCAACCACAAGATTCTGGGCAAAACGATGGCCGAGCATCTGCGTTTTGCAGTCTGCTACTGGCATTCGTTTAAAGGCTTGGGCGCCGACCAGTTCGGAGCCAACACCATCGTCCGCAGCTACAACAAACCCTCCGACCCGATGCAGCGGGCCGAACAAACCATGTATGCCGCCTTTGAATTCTTCACAAAGCTCGGCGTAGGCTTCTGGTGCTTCCACGACCGCGATATCGCCCCCGAAGCCAATACACTGGCCGAAACCAACAAACGCCTCGACAAAATCGTCGCCCTCGCCAAAAAACTCCAAAAAGAAACCGGCGTCAAATGCCTCTGGGGCACCACCAATGCCTTCTCGCATCCGCGATTCATGGCCGGTGCCGGAACCAATCCCAACCCACACGTCTTCGCCTATGCCGCCAGCCAGATTAAAAAAGCAATGGAGATTACCAAAGAACTCGGCGGCGCCGGCTACGTCTTCTGGGGCGGACGCGAAGGCTACGACACCCTGCTCAACACCGACCTGGCACGGGAACTGGATCATATGGCCCTGCTCCTGCAGCTTGCCGTCGATTACAAGAAAAAGATCGGCTTCAAAGGCCAGCTCTACATCGAACCCAAGCCCAAGGAACCCACCAAGCACCAGTACGATTTCGACGCGGGCAATTGTTATGCCTTCCTGCAAAAGTACGGCCTGCTGCCCTATTTCAAAATGAACATTGAGGCCAACCATGCAACACTGGCCGCCCACACCTTCCATCACGAGTTGGAGTTCGCCGCTGTTAACGGCATACTCGGCTCGGTCGATGCCAACCGCGGCGACCTCTTGCTCGGCTGGGACACCGACCAGTTCCCCACCGACTTGTACGATGCGACGATGGCGATGTACACCATACTCAACGCAGGCGGCTTTACCACCGGCGGCCTCAACTTTGACGCCCACGTCCGCCGCCAATCCATCGACAATGTGGACCTGTTCTACGCCCACATCGGCGCAATGGATGCCTTCGCACGCGGCCTCAAGATCGCCGCAAAGCTCATCAAAGCCAGAGTCTTCGACAAAGCCATCAAGAAACGCTACGCAGGCTGGGACACCCCCTTCGGCAAGAAAGTCGCCGCCGGCAAAATGGACTTCAAAAAACTCGAAGCCTACATCCTCGAAAACGGCGAACCCAAACTCCAGTCCGGCCGTCAGGAACTCCTCGAAAACATCCTGAACGACTATATCTAACCTTAATCAAACAAGCAGGCCCGCCCTACACCCCGTAGGGTGGGCCATGCCCGTGTAGATCTAAAAGAATTGCCCCCTCTACCTCTTTTGCAGCTCCACCAGCTTCCTGACGATCTCACACGCCGCATCCGGCCTGCCAAGCCGCCGCGAATTGGCCTTCATCGCACTGAGCCGCTCAGCATCTCCCAGCAGCGTATCAATCTTATAAGCCAGCACCGGCAGATTATTGCACCGGATCGCCGCCCCCTTTTCCAGCAGATGGTCGGAGTTACGCTCCTCCTGCCCGCGAATGGGATTGACGATCACAAACGCCAGCCCCTTGGCCAGCGCCTCCGAAGACGTCAGCCCGCCGGGTTTCCCCAGCAGGATATCCGACGCCGACATATACTCATCAATCTCGGTGGTATACCCGATGGGAACAACACGCACCTTGCAATCTGCCGGCAGACCGTTCGCCAATGCCTGCATCCGCTGCCTTAGCTCCTCATTTCTCCCGCACACCGCCACCACCTGCGCGGCGGTCTTCATCGTGGTCAGTGCCTGCACCATCTTATCAATCGGCCCCACGCCGAACCCGCCCGCCGAAAGCAATATCGTCGGAAGCGCCGGCTCCAGCCCATGTTTGACCCGCATTGCGTGCCGATCCTTCTCCTCCGCAAAAACAGGGTCAATCGAAATCCCCGAAACCGTAATCTTCCCCGCCGGGATGCCAAGTTCCTCCAGCAGCACCCGCGTCTCATCCAGAGCCACAAAATAATGCTCGTAATGATGACACAGCCACATCGCATGCACATCAAAATCCGTCACAACAATCGCCTGCCGCGTCTTGAGCTTCTCTTTCGCCCTCAGCCACGAGATAATCTCTGCCGGCAGAAAATGTGTACACACCACGATATCCGGCTGATACTCCTGCAGCATCTTCACAAACGGCCGCGTATTGAGCTTGTCGAACGTCAGCCGCAGACGTTCATTCTCCCACGGCGTATCCAGCCGGTCGTAGAACCACCCCAGCACATCCGGCGCCTTATTCACCAGCTCGATATACGTCTTCGAATAAAACCGCTGAAACAGCTTATTCGTATAATCCAGCGTATCAATATTTCGAACCTCTTTGGCCGCATGGAGCTGAACGAACGCCTTTTCCATCGCCTGTGCCGCCCGCAAATGACCCGCCCCCGCCGACGCCGATAAAATCAAAACCTTGTCAAACATAAAGTCTCCTGCTCCCGTTTTTTTTTCTCCGGTCAATGTCCATACAAAACTGACTCTTCCCCATATCCTACCCACCCGCCCCAAATGTTCAACGATCAATTTTCTCCAGCCTCCGCAGAAGGCGACATGTTGTAGCCCCGTTCGTGAGAACGGGGACCAAACGAACGCCCCCCCCATTCCCTCAGTCCGCGCAGCGGGCGGCATAAGGGGACGCGCCGGCTTTCCCCCGGCCCCGTTGTCATTCCCGCGAAGGCGGGAACCTAAAAGGCACAAAGGGCCGAAATACAGTAGCCGGTGGCAGAGCCAAGCGTAACCACCGGAAAACATCACACACGCACCCATAAACTCCAACTCCCCTTCCCGCTTCTTCGGCGTCGCCGAGACCGGATAAATCCGCCCGTCGATGCCCATATCCCCCACCTGCGCCTTGTTCGGAATCCCCCCAGCGCGATCACCGCCCAGTTCTCAAACTCAAATGGGGGGAGTTTAACTGTGTTTTTAGGGGGGGTGGAATTTTGTCTGAATCAACCGATTCCTCACGTGCGTTTGGAATGACAATTTCAGTTCGGCGTCGAAAGGCCGTTGAGGAGAAGGGTATTTCAGATCGCAGAGTTGAGATTTAAGAGGCAAAACAAGCTGCCCCCGGGTTTTGTCCGAAGCATTCGTATCCGGGACTATTGTTTTTTTATGACCCGTTACACAAGTCGAAAAAACGACCAGTGCAATTAATCTTCCAACCGTATAAGGGCGATTCTGTTTTTGTTAATAAAGTTGGGGCGTATCATATACGAGTCGGTCAAACCGCCTGCCCTCTTTCGGAGTCTTGCCATAGAACATCCAATCTGCAAAATCCGCCAACGCCGCCCAGTCCTGTGCATTCTGTTCGTGTTTTCCCTGACGGAAATAAATGCCCTGCTTTTGGGGAACGCCCAGCCACTGATAGACTTTCATCGCCGCCGAATAGGACTGCTGCGTGCCGTAGGGATTGGCCCACCTATCATCCACTGAATCCACCGAAAGCAAAGCTCGCGGGGCTACCAGCGCCCTTAGGCAATGCTGGTCAAAGGGCAAATGCGTCTCTTTGCCTGCAAACTCCCGGAAGCGAGGCACAAACCAATATTCGAACCGTGCGGGGTCGGTAATCTTTTCGAGCGTTTCACAGCCTTCATTTTCAAAACGAAAACAGCCTGCCCCTCCGCAGCCGGAGCCGTTGGGAACCGTAATTGCGATACGCTCATCCATCGCGCCGGCCAAGAGGGCCGTCTTTCCGCCCCGCGAATGGCCTGTGAATACAATTTTATCGGGATCGACCGTATCCAGCGTTACTAAATAATCTATGACACGCATTCCGCCCCAAGCCCATACCGCCAGCGTAGCCCAGTCATAGTCCGGGTAGGCCATCTGAGCCGGTCCTGTAATCCCGTTTTTGTCCGGATCCAAATCCAACCGGTTATAATCAACCACCATATATCCCCGCTTCAGTAAATCGTCCGTGACAGGGATATTAAAGATTTTAGCGTCGTTGCGGAGAATCACCGGAAACGGCCCTTTGCCGGGGGGAATCATCATTCCTACATTGACCGGCACCGTGTTGTCGGGGCCGACTGAAAGCTCGATATGCCGTTTGATCACTCCGTTTTCAAGAGTCTCCTGCTGTTTGATAACGACCGATACTTTGCTGCCGACAGGCGGCATATGGCCGTACTCGTAAGCCGCAAACAAGGCCTTTAACTCTTGACGACGCTTTTGCCAATCGGCTTTTGTTTTTACATATTGTCCATCCTGCATCAGGAACGGATCCGGCAACAGAAGTACCTGCGGCAATAGGTCCGCAGGCAGAACTGTGACGGCCACCGATGATGATCGCTGATTGGAACATCCCGAAAAGAGCAGACTCGTCAATAAAAACAAACAGGCTGGTTTCCACATTTTAATTGTTCCTTATATGGAGGATCAATCCTTTAGCCGTAACAATTGTTATGCCGTTTTCAGTATTGTATGAAATCGGCCGTAAATAGCCATCGTTTTATCCCGCCCTAAAGCTACATTCGGGATGAAGAACGGCTATGGGATTCGGGTGCAAAGGAAAACGGGCGGTCTTTGAAATATAGTTGACAATTTCAGGTTTTTAACATAGGTTTAGTGCGTCCAATCATTATGCGATCGGTGTCGTCGCCTTATGGCTAAAGCACTATTTACGGAAGAAATCGACTTACTGTGCCCTGTATTTTGTAACGCGCCAGGAAAAATGTATTCCAGGGAAAATCCATAGTCTTTTATTTTAAGGAGTGGTGCAATGGTGTGCTGGAAATTGATGGTGTTGTGTCTATTGGCCGTGATTTTTATGACGTGCGAAGCTTGGGCGGTTGATACGCAGTTGGGTACTACGGTCAGTCTGGTTTCACTACTGGAAGAGATGGTCAACCGTGGTACTCTGGCCCGGTTTCCATATCCGGTCTATACATGTAAACAGTTCAGCAGTTATGATCGCAATTCCGATACTCCCAACTCGCCGACATGGTGGGCCAATATGGACCGCAGCTATTTTATCCGAGTCGAGGAGAACGCGGGTAAAAAAGAGTATGTATTGATGGACACCGAGGGGCCGGGGGCCGTGGTGCGATTCTGGGCGACCTGGCACGGGCCGTCGGGACAACCGTTCAGCAACGGGATTCTTCGTTTTTATCTGGACGGCGATTCTAAGGCTGCGATTGAAGGCTCTATTCAAAGCGTTCTGGATCAGGGATTGCTGGCAGAACCGCCCTTGTCAGAAGGTGTATCTCCATTGACGGAATACGGGCAGCGCGGGCATAATCTTTATCTTCCCATACCCTATGCCAAACATTGCAAGATAACGTATGAGACGGCAGTGCCTGTCGATGACGGGGCACACCACGGCGAAGCTCTGTATTATCAGATCAATTACCGCACTTACGACAAGCAAACACAGGTGCAGTCGTTTTCGATGGAACAACTGAGGGCGGCCAAGGACGTGCTGGATGCAACACAGAAAAAGCTGGCTTTGCATCAACGGCCTGAGGCTGTTTCTGTGAAGGAACCCAGTGAACTTAAAGAACTGTCCGGCGGAGAGTCTTTGTCTTTGGAGGCAAAGGGACCTTCGGCTATCGTGAGGTTTACATTGAAGCTTAAGGCCGGGAATTTTGAACAGGCGCTGCGTTCGACTATCCTGGAAATGACCTTTGACGGGCAACGGACGGTCTGGTGTCCAGCGGGTGATTTTTTCGGGACAGGGTATATGCTGCATCCTTATGCAACGTGGTACACCGAGGTATTTGAAGACGGAACCATGTCCTGTTATTGGCCAATGCCCTTTAGCCGGTCGGCAGTTATTACGGTGCGAAACCTCGGGGACCAAACCGTAACTCTCGAAAAAATGCAAGCGGCTGTTAAACCGTGGAGCTGGGATAATCGAAGTTTGTACTTCCATTCGGCGTGGAAACAATGGTCCAAAATCCAAACCCAGACGAATGCCGCTGCATCACACGATCAAGGCGCTTTTGATTTGAACTGGATAACGGTTGAAGGACAGGGGGTGCATGTGGGTGAAACCCTGACGCTGTATAACGCTGCGGCGGCCTGGTGGGGAGAAGGTGATGAGAAAATCTATGTGGACGGCGAGACGTTCCCATCGCATTTCGGGACGGGAACAGAAGACTATTTCGGATATGCATGGTGCCGGCCTGAGAAATTTCAATCGCCCTTCCATGCGCAGCCCTGCGGCGACGGCAATTTTACCCCCGGTTATTCGGTTAATTTGCGTTATCGCGGGCTGGATGCAATTCCGTTTACCACATCGATCCGTTTTGATATGGAACTGTGGCACTGGGCCAAGACAAAGATGAACTACGCTCCAACAACGTACTGGTACGCACGTCCCGGCGCAACGTGGAATGCGGAACCGATGGCTGAAGAGGCCCGCAATAAAGTCGCGATGAAGCAAGAGGATGTTGTTGAAATCAAACGTGTCAAGGGCGCTATCGAGGGCGAGTCACTTCCTCTTAAGCAGAAAACAGGCGGGACGACTGAAATTCAATCGGGAGCGCAGTTTGACTGGAGCGGCAATCAACAGCTCTGGTGGAAAGACGCCCAAGAAGGCGATACATTGATTCTTGAACTTCCCGTAGAGAAAGCCGGTGTCTATACGATTACCGCCGGATTGACCAAGGCCAATGACTACGGCATCGCAGAGATTACAGTGAACGAAAAAACACTCTCCGCAAACCTTGATCTCTATAATACTTCGGTGATCACTGAGGAAATCGATCTCGGCTGGTGTGCATTAAAGCAAGGCGTAAATCAGCTTCAAATTAAAATTGTCAGCTCCAATCCCAAAGCCATCAAACGACATATGGTCGGGGTGGATTACATTCTCCTTAAACCTAAAAATGAATAGACTTGATTTACGAGCTGTCTATCTGATACGACATCGCTTCATTGATTGAGAAAAGTGACTTTTTTATGAATATCAAGTTTTTCATTCTCTGTGAAGGGGTAATGTTTTCTCTATGTTTATAATACAATCTGTATCCGGTATATCCCCGGCTTGAGGGTTGACAGCGAGCAACAGGGGCGGTAATATGCTGACTTTTGAAATCCGTATTATCAAGCGGTTGAATACCCATTGGAAAACAGGAGATATTAACTCTGATGACTAAAGTAACGTTGATTACAGGCGATGGAATCGGGCCGGAAATCGCAGAAGCAACACGGCGATGTATTGACGCGACAGGCGCTGCGATCGCTTGGGATGTGCAGCTTGCGGGTGTGGATGTAATGGCAACCGCCGGAACCCCCCTGCCTGAAGCGACGCTTGAATCCGTCAAGAAAAACGGCATTGCACTGAAAGCACCAATCACTACGCCGGTGGGTACGGGTTTTCGCAGTGTGAATGTGCATCTTCGGCAACTGTTCGGGCTGTATGCCTGTGTACGGCCATGCAAGAGCTATGCGGGGGTGCGCAGCAAGTACGATAACATTGACTTGGTTATTATTCGTGAAAATACTGAAGATCTTTATGCAGGCATTGAGTTTGAAAAGGGATCCAAGGATGCTCTGGAGCTTATTGACTGGCTGAATGCCCGCAGCAATCGTAAGATCGGACCGAATGCAGGAATCAGCATCAAACCTATCTCCATAGAAGGAACGGAACGGATCGTACGCTATGCGTTTGAATATGCGCGCACAATGGGCCGTAAAAAAGTTACCTCCGTACATAAAGCCAATATTATGAAATACACCGATGGGCTGTGGCTGGAAGTCAGTCGTCAGGTAGCCAAGCAATACCCGGATATTGAGTTTGAGGACCGTATTGTGGACAATATGTGTATGCAGCTTGTCCAGAAGCCGGAATTGTATGATGTGATCGTGCTGCCAAATCTCTACGGCGATATTCTCAGTGATTTATGCGCCGGACTGATCGGCGGACTGGGAGTAGCTCCGGGGGCCAACATCGGCGATAAAGGGGCGATCTTTGAAGCGACGCACGGCAGCGCACCGAAGTACAAAGGGCAGAACAAGGTTAATCCCGTCGCCCTGATCCTGAGCGGGGTCTTAATGCTGAGGCATCTGGGTATGGCCAAAGAAGCCGAGCGGCTGGAAAAAGCCGTAGCGGGGGTGATCGCCGAGGGCAAGTCTGTGACGTATGATATGAAAGCTGACCGGAATGACCCGACCGCCGTGGGAACGCAGGAAATGGCCGATGCAATCATCGCAACAATAAAGGCCGGGCGATAACGTTTTAAGGCTCTGACGGCCGCCGTAAAAAAGGGATGGTCTGCGTGAATCAGAAAGCGTTTCGACATATACTATCAGGAAACGACACCAGCGCCGGAGCAAAGGTTCTCAGACTTTTGCTCCGGTTTATTTCATGGCCGTACGGATTTTCCGTTTGGTTTCGTAATCTACTGTATGATCGGGGGCTGCTGCCATCGATTGCTGCGGCTGTTCCGATTATCAGTGTGGGCAATATTACGACCGGCGGGACCGGAAAGACCCCGCTGGTCATTTGGCTTTGCCGATATCTTGAAGAGAAGGGACTTCGTTGTGCAATTTTGACCCGGGGATACAAGACTGAACAGGGACAAATGTCGGATGAACCTGCACTGCTGGCCAAGGCGTGTCCCAAGACAACAGTGATTGTAGATCGGGATCGGGCCAGCGGCGCCGAAAAAGCGATTGGACAGTACGGATCCGCTGTACTGGTGCTGGATGACGGATTTCAACATCGCCGTCTGGAACGCGATTTGAATATATTAACATTGGATGCTACCTGTCCGTTCGGATACGGTCATATTTTGCCAGCCGGTTTTCTGCGAGAGCCGCTTTCGGGTGTTCGGCGGGCAAGCCTGATCGTCATCACCCGCTATGACCAAGTCGATACGGAAGCAATGCAGATGCTGGAAGAGCAACTGACTGCATTGGCACCGGAAGTACCAGTGGTGAAGGCAGTGCATCAACATACCCATGCAGTAACATTCGGATCGAAGGTTTTGCCGCTGGATTCGCTCCGTGGAAAACGCGCATTTGTTTTTTGCGGTATCGGGAATCCGGAGGCGTTTGTCAACCATGTTCAACATAACCAAATTAACGTGGTCGGAACACAACTGTTCAACGACCACCATCCTTATACGCTCGACAATCTAAAGGCGATTCTAAATGCGGCTAAGAAGTGCGATGCCGAGATTGTGCTTTGTACCCAGAAAGATTGGGTCAAAACCGCCCTGCTGAATCCAGACAGACCGGAAATACCGCTGGCATTTCTGGCAATGGAACTAGTTTTTGTTGAGGGAATTGAAAAATTGAAGACGAAAGTGGATTGTCTTCTGGAGATACAACCGACTTCAAGCGGAAGCACATATCTATGAGTTATACACATTTACTGAAAACCGTCACACGACTTGGTTCACCCAAGGTATTGCTGGTCGGTGATTTTATGTTAGACAGTTATGTCTATGGTGATGCCTTGCGCATCAGTCCGGAAGCACCGGTTCAGGTGCTGAAGGTGGTGCAACGGGACTATTGCGGAGGCGGAGCATCCTCAGTGGCGGCAGATATTGTAACACTCGGTGCTCGCTGCGCGTGCATCGGAACCATAGGGCAAGATCTGAACGGCGACAGATTATCGGACATCCTTGACAGAATGGGGGCCATAACCGACGGGCTATTGCGTCTGGCCAACCGTCCCACCACCAGTAAAGAACGCATCATCGGATTGGCCCAGCATCGGCACCGCCA
>CAZYQN010000005.1:32659-103924 GCA_964649955.1 uncultured Pirellulales bacterium | reverse complement strand
CTAGTATTGAACTTAATAAACCACAAAAGTTTAAACTTGACAAAAGAACAGTACCATTCTATTTGGAAGTTGACCCTCCAGGATTTGCAATATTTAATAACGCAGAAACTGTATTTGAAGCATCAGATGGCAGACAATCATGGTATAGCGGAAGTCTTGACGGTGGTTACACTTTTGTATTGAACGCAGGACATGGAGCATATAAGTTTATTCAAAAAGTAGCTGACAGCCCAGTTATTAAAAATTATGAACAAGAACAAATGTTACGTCAGGCATTTTTGATTGCTTTTGAGAATGACAATTATCGCGGAGTTGCAGAACCATTTAAAGATACCTTGTCTGAACCAAATGGCAGCAGTGCCTTGGATATTGCGAAGGCGTTTGATAATATAATCGGATGTGCCTTAAATCAAATAAAGGGTTAGTATGGCAATATTGGTTAGAAAAGATCCAGAGCGAAGGTACCAATCTTTAGGTAGTATCGGTATATCATCTCAAGAGCAACAGCAAGCAGATCGTCTGGATGAACGGCTCAAAAAAAGAGTTGAAGAGTTGGTAAAATTGCTAACAAATGAAAGGGCTATGCCGGAAAAAAAAGGCGAAGGAACATTAAGAGTATATTGGGAGTTAGGAAGATGTTTAAGGGATGTTGTTGAGTCAAAAGACTTTGTCAATATAGCTGAGTTGCCTCTTCTATGGAGAAATGCAAAAATGTATATTCCAGAAGAGTTGCTTTATAAAGACAGAGGCCCTTATCGCGAACATCTTTGGTATTGTTACCGTCTTGGTGGTTACCTTATGGATACTGTTATGAAAATGAAATGGGGGGAATGGGTTACTATTTTTGATTCAAGTGGAATAAACCAAGAACCCCGTTTTGATAAATGGTTTAATAATACATTGTCAAAAAATGAGGAAAACATATCTCGTGAACGTATCAGAATATTTGCTCCCTGTGTTAATGCGATGCTCGGTAATATTGACTACCAAGATTTAAGTGAAAATGCTTTATTTAACTGCTATGAGGCTGCATGGCATGTTTCATATATGGTTAGCGAGAACAAGGTCTCCGGTATGAAAATCGACAGGAAGCACATTCAAAATCGAATTGACAACAAATTAGTGCTTCTTGACTCTGTCATGGAAGGTTCAATGACAAGTTATGAATATGCCGCTACAATATTGGACGTGTCCAATTGAGGCGGCACTGAAGAGGGCGTAAAAATTGACGGATCATATCACGCCGAAAAAGCGCAGTTGGAATATGTCTCGGATTCGGAGCAAGGACACCGGGCCGGAAAAAGTTGTCCGGTCGCTACTGCATCGTATGGGGTATCGGTTTCGACTTTATCGTAAGGATTTACCGGGCAAGCCGGATATTGTATTGCCGAAGTTTAAAATAGTGATTCTTGTGCATGGCTGTTTCTGGCATCGGCATAAGGGGTGCAAACGCTGCACAACGCCTTCAACAAATAAGGAATATTGGTTGCCGAAGCTGCAAAGAAATATAAATAAAGACTTGGAAAACCGGAGACAATTGCGGAAGTTAGGATGGAAACCGGTTATCGTCTGGGAATGTGAGATTAAAAATACAGATAAGCTGACAAAAAAACTAAAAGTCAGTCTTCAATAGGATAGTTGGATGGTATGCAGGGGTAATCAATTTTTGCAAACGTTTTAAGGATTGCCTCAAATAATATCTTGGCTCCTGTCGGGGGCACGGCCATCCCAATTTGTTTTCGTACCTCTTCCTTCGAACCTTTAAACTCAAAACTGTCAGGAAAGCCCTGCAGTTTGGCTCTTTCGCGATTTGTTAATGCGCGATGTTCCTGCCAATGATAAACGTGAGTACCGCCTCCACCGCTGCCGGTGATTGTATATGAGGGTAACTTAGGATGCAGACGCCTGTAAATATGGCTCATCCTTGCTTTTGTGCAGCGAAGACGTACCTCTTCAATCATTTTACATATCTTATAATCCGAAAGATGCGACAGCTCTTTCTCATACCAAGGCAGCCTCTGCAGAATATCCAGTCTGTCTTTGGATTTCATTTCCAGCAGTTCATCTAAAAACCAGGCATTTTTCCACGGCGGAGTCAGCTTCAGTCTTTGCTCAATTACTGGCGCCTGTCTGGTCAATTCTGTATTGGGTGCATTGCTGGTGATTTCTGAAAAAGCCTTGCTGACACTAACGAATGGGATACCGTCCCCATGAGTGGGGATTGGCACTTTAAATGATAAATGCTGATCTTTTCTTATTCCAACAATTATAAATCTATGGCGAAACTGAGGAACGCCGTATTTTTCAAACTTATATAAATGTGCGGTCAAATTGTAGCCCCATTTACCAGTGGCTTTCATCTCTTTTATTATTTGCTGAAACGCGGCTCCTTGGTTAGCAGAGTGTATTCCGCTAACATTTTCAGCAATAAACCAGAAGGGGTTCATTTTTTTAATGGCTTCGATGCCTGCTTTATAGAGTTCTCCATACTGGCCATTTACGCCTTTTCTTTTTCCGACAAGGCTGAAATCATTGCAGGGAAAACCAAAGGCTAATGCGGTTATCCTTTTATGCTTTTGAATCTCAGTCCTGCAAAACTCGATTGCATCGCAGCAGAGGCCTTCTGCATTGTGGGGGGTGCCGATGTTATGGATGTAAGATTGGATGGCGGCGGGGTCTTTGTCCACGCCCCAGACATGGGCAATGGAAAACTCCTCGCCCTGCGCGGACTTTGCGGGTTCTGCCATCGCAGCGCCTAAGGCCAGCCCTCCGGGGCCGCAGAATAGTTCGCCAAGTTTAAATTTCATAATAGGCTGGCTATTATAACGGTTCGTCGTTTGAGGGCAAGCATTGATTGATATGTTAGAGGGGAGTGTGTTTTTTTGTGGAGAAAACCGCCTCGCTTTGCTGCGCGAGATACTTCTGGCTTGATATAAGGAGTAGAGTTTTTTTTCAGTGAACAGATATCGGAAAGGGGAATCTTTTTGCATCCCGGAAGGGCGTATGTATAATGTCTTTAAAGCAGAATCAAGACGGCGTTAGGCTTAATTAATTTCCACCAGGAGTATCCGATTATGAAGGCATCACTGTTATTGAGCTGGGTTTTATCGGGAGTCGTTGTTTTTTTACTGGCTGTGGGGGGGGCTTGGGGGCAGGTTGTGCGGTTCGAGCAGGATCGGTTTGCCATCGGGTTCTGGGTGGATCCGCCGGCGGACGAAAAGATGGACCAGCGTTATGCGGAGATCGCAGAGGCGAATTTTACATTGGTGATCGGGGGATTCGGGGCGACTCAAAAGGACACGATTGCCAAACAAATTCAGTTATGCGAGAAGTATGGCTTGCGCTTGATTATGAAGAATGCAGCTGCTGATCCGGGCGATTTGCTTGATGCCAAGGCGTGTTGGGGGGTTAATCTCCGCGATGAACCGTCCGCGAAGGATTTCGGCCATCTCCGGGAGGCTGTTGATAAACTTCGCAAGGACGCGCCCGGCAAACTGGCGTATATCAACCTGTTTCCCAATTATGCCGGCAGCGCTATACTGGGGACTGACAATTATGATCAACATGTCAGCCGATTTGTCAATGAAGTCAATCCGGATGTTCTGTGCATGGATCATTACCCGATCATGACGCCGGAGGCTGACGGGCGAAAAGGGTATTGCGAGAATCTGGAGGTGATGCGAAAGTATTCTTTAGAGAAGGGGATACCGTTCTGGAATTTTTTCAATACGATGCCCTACGGGCCGCACTATGACCCGACCGAGGCTCAGTTGCGCTGGCAGATTTATACGTCAGTGGCTTATGGGGCGAAGGGGGTGCTTTATTTCTGCTATTACACGCCGGCGGGCGGGGAGTTTCCGAAGGGCGGAGCGATCATTGCCAGAGATGACCGGAAGACGCGTCATTATTATGAAGCTCAGCGCATCAACCGGGCGCTTAAAAATCTTGGGCCTGTGCTGATGAAGCTGACGAGTACGGGGGTTTATCGTGTTGAACCGGGGGCAGACTGTGCGGCGGTCTTAAAGGGTTCGCCGATTCGGCAGTTGACGCCGGGCGATTATCTGGTCGGCGTTTTTGGGCATGAGGACGGGCGGAAGGCAGTGCTGCTGAATAATTATGATTTTGCGTATTCATCATGGCCGACGGTTACGTTTGATGCGCCTTTGGAAAAGGTGTTTGAAGTCGATCAGGACAATGGGCAAATAAGGCCTGTTATTGATGACAGTCCTGCGATGGAAGGCTTGCAGCTTTCACTGGATGCAGGGGCGGGGCGACTATTTGTGATAGAATAATCAGGGCCAGAGAGATTGAAATACGCTCTGTGTAATGATTCGTGATGATTTCTATCGACGTTTTAAAAGGCTACTGAATGAATCCTTTGTAGAAAGCGTGCGGCTTTTGGCCGAGGGTGTTGGAGAGGGTGCCGATGGACTGGATGGTGCAGTCGATCTTATCACCGGGCTGCAAGTAGCGATTTTCGGCCAGGCCGACGCCGTGCGGGGTTCCAGTGCAGATAATGTCGCCGGGTTCGAGGGTCATCAGGTGACTGAGGAATGAGACGATGCGGAAGACGTCAAAGGTCATCTGGCATGTGTTGGCCTTTTGACGGGTCTGGCCGTTGACGGTCAGTTCCAGGTCGAGATTCTGGGGATCGGGAATCTGGTCGGCGGTGACGAGCCAGGGGCCAAGGGGGAGAAAGCCGTCTGCCCATTTGCCCATTAGCCAGTCGAAGTAAACGTCGCGCGGGCGGTCGGTGCGGCCGTGACGGAAGGTAACGGAACGTGCGGACAGGTCGTTGGCGATGGTGTAGCCGGCAATGCAGGCGGGGGCCTGGTCGGGGGTGACGTTTTTAGTAATACTACCTATGACGACGGCCAATTCAACTTCATGATCGAGCTGATCGGAGTAGGCGGGCCAAACAATTTCAGTGCCGGGTGCAGCAACCGCGGTTGAGGGCATCAAAAAAGGCCAGGGATTGGTGCGTTGGGCCTGTTGGTCAAGAGCTTTGTCCTGCCAGTTGGTTTCTTCGAGGTGTTTGGCGTAATTTCCGGCAAGGGCGAGGAGTTTAGCGGGGCGGGGGATGGGGGCACACAGTCTGACCTGGCTAAACGGGATACGATCCTGTGCGGTTTCCTGGAGCTTAAAAAGAGTTTCTAAGGCGGGTTCTCCTTTGATGAGAATTTCTTTAACGCTATGGAGTGTGTGGGCAGTGGCCGTGGGGATGTTAATCAGACCTTCGTCTGTAACGATACCGCAGGACGTAGTATGTTTATGGATATATGTGGCAAGTTTCATCTTAATTGCTCCCAAAGGAAACCCCATTCACTTTTAAACCCCATAATAACGCGTCTTATAATAACAGAAAAGTCTTGAATGGGAAGGGGAAAAACAGTTTAATAAGGGCAAATTGTTCAGCCATGAAGGGTTATCGATGATTAAGGATTTTTTTTCTCGTTTATGCGGTCGCGGTGATAAGTCGCGGGGACATAGTGTTTTGATCAAGGACTATGATTCGGGCAGCAATGGCAACAGCGGCTCGGAAGTCGTTGCGCTGCGCAGCGGAGCGAAAGTGGGTATTGAACAGTCCATAGCACGAAAAAAAGAGCCGGTTGATGTATTTACTGAGTCTGTAGATAAGTTAGTGGTAAAACTGGAGGGAATAAACGACAATTTGAGTCGTCAAACTCAGCAGAATGAGCGGCTGGTTCAGAAATTGGATGAGCTCCCCACTCTATTGGCTCCGGTTCCGGATGCAGTGAATCAGCAGCGGCAGGCGTTGTTTCAAATGGCCGAGCAGTTGCGCCGCAAGGTGGAACAGGATGAGGCGCTGTCGATGCTGCTAGCGAAACTGCCAGACTTGGCGAGTCGTCAGACCGAGTCGCTTGAGGCGATTGAAGAGCGATTGTCTGCGGCGGCGGATGTAGATTCGAAGATGGAAGGGGCGTTTGAGCGAGTGGTCGAAAGTATGGGCAAACTTGATGCCGAAACGGCCAATCAGACCGAGTGGCTTGAGCGGATGAGTTTGACGTTTGCGGATAATGAGCGGCTAATCAAAGAGACACTGTCGCGGCAGCAGCGGCGATTTTTCTGGGTATTTGGAATCTGCGTGGGTGTTTGCCTGATTGCAATTGCGGGGCTTGCGACGGCACTATTTTTTCTGCAGCGCGGATAATTTTTGCAACGATGGAGACAGGCAGGGCATCTGAGAGGGCAGTGAGGATACTGTTGAAAAAGGAGGCGTTATGTTTGTACCCTATGGTGTGGATGTGCCGCTGGATCGTCGGCCGGTGATGAACTGGCTGCTGATCGCATCGGCGGTGATTGCATTTGTTCTGCAGGTTACGGCGCCGGATCCGGAGGCCGTAGAAGCGTATGTACTGAAGGACTTTATGGGGCGCGGACTTCTGGGGCATATCTGGATGCACGGGGATATTGTTCATATCGCGGGCAATCTTCTGTTTTTATTTGTGTTCGGCAACGCGGTATGCTCGAAGGTAGGTAATGTGCTGTTTGTGCCGCTTTATGTTTTATTCGGACTGGCAGCGGCTATGATGCATTTGTTGTTTGACGGCCGTCCAATGATCGGGGCCAGCGGGGCAATCAACGGTGTTGTGGGGATGTACCTGGTATTTTTTCCGCTGAACGATATCAATTGTCTGCTGATGATTCTGCCGTATGTGCGAAGCATTGCGGTGTCGGGTTTTTGGCTGATCGGAACGTGGTTTGCATTTGATATTTTCGGCGCAGCCGGAGGCGGGGGGTATGTTGCTTATTTTGCTCATATCGGGGGTTTTCTTTCAGGATTCGGGATTGCTCTGTTACTGCTGCGCTGGGGTTTTGTGAAAATGAATTCCGACGAGCTATCTTTGCTGGATCTGTGGGGGGATTATAAAAGAAGGAAGGAAGAAGATATTCTGATCCAAAATGCACGACCACCTGAGACGATGTATGCATCAAAAGAGTTTGAAACTTCGAGTCCTTCGGTGCGCACTGTAGATATTGCCGCCAAGCCGACGGAACCAGTTCCCTCCGGGAAGATGCGATTTCTATGTGCCTGCGGACAGAAAATCATTGTGCCGGTGTCCTATGCCGGCAAGACGGGCAAGTGCCCAGGCTGCCAGCAGCGGGTGAGAATTCCCGATTCTGAAAACGATGCCGCGTTATGACTGGGCGAACTGGATGAGCGTTTGGGCCACTTTCTGAAGGGGGATGATGACTTCGGCTCCGCCTTTTTTTATGGCTTCTTTGGGCATTCCGAACACGACACAGGATTCTTCATCCTGAGCGATGGTATGGGCGCCGGCATTTCGCATCGCGAGCAGACCTTCGGCGCCGTCGTCTCCCATTCCGGTCAGAATTGCACCAATGGCATTAGGGCCGGCGAATTTAGCGACGGAGTTAAACATTACTTCGACGCTGGGTTTCTGGCGGCAGACCGCCGGGCCGTCTTTAACGGCGACGTAATAGTTCGCTCCGGAACGCTGGAGAATCATATGATAGCCGCCCGGTGCAATCAGGACATGTCCGGGCAAGATGCGGTCGCCGTCTTCGGCTTCCCTGACGTTGACGGCACATTCCTTGTTGAGCCGTTCGGCGAAGGATTTGGTGAAGAGGGCGGGCATGTGCTGGACAATGATCGTCCCGGGGGCGTTTGCGGGCAGTGCGGACAGGACGCAGGTTAAGGCCTGAACGCCTCCGGTGGAAGCGCCGATGGCCAGAATTTTATGTGTGGTTTCGGTCAAGTTGGTGCGTTCGACGGATGTAACCGGATTTGAAATCACTGCAGGGGGGGCGGAACGATAGGCTGCCGGGTTTCGGGAAATCGATCGTATGGTTTGAGTCAGGGCCTGACAGGCATCTCCGACGGTATAGGACTGTCCGGGTTTTCCGATGACTTCAACGGCGCCGGCGGCCAGTGCTTCGATAGCCGTTTTGCTGCCTTTTGGAGTCAGAGAACTGAAGATAATCACCGGCATGGGCCGATGGAGCATAATTTTTTTAAGAAACGTAATGCCGTCCATCTTCGGCATTTCTACGTCGAGAACGAGTACGTCCGGCTCAAGCCGCAGTATTTTGTCGCGAGCAATGAACGGATCCGGTGCAGTACCGACCACTTCAATGCCCTCCTGCCGGCCAAGTTCCTGATTCAGTATTTTTCGGACGATAGCGGAATCATCGACAACGAGGACTTTTATCGCGGCTGCTGCTGTTAACATAATCGTATTTTCCTTTAGAGTTTCTTTTCGGCACCGTTGGATTTGATCGATACGGTTCCGGATTCAATGTCAAGATACATATTGCGGGGACTGGATCCGCCGACATCGTGGGCATTCATCATAATACCGTACTGCCAGAGGACTTTTCTCAGCGATAAAAAGTTTCGTTTTCCAATATCAAATCCTTTTGGCCCGGTTGCCATTGCAGCGCCGCCGGCGGCTTTGATAGTCATTCTTTTTTTGTCGGCTCCCATTTCAAGCATTTTGTTGATAAGGATGTGGAGGCCGGTATCGGCGAACATGAAGGGGTCACGGCGTGCACGATCTTCATCCATGCCCGAATCCGGGAGCTGATAGTGAATCATTCCGCCGATTTTGGATGCGGGGTCGTAGAGCGTAACGGCGATACAGGAGCCGAGCGAGTATGTGACCAAAACAGTATCGGAATCCCGTGATATCCGGGCATCTGAGACCTGAACCACGATGTTTTTCTTAGATCCCATTCTTATCCTTTCCTGTATATTGTCGGCTGAACATACCGGAAGTTGTGTCGAATACCGGTCAGCGATTCAGAGTGTCCGGTAAACAAAACTCCTCCCGGAGCCAACACCTGCCAGAAGCGGTCAATCAGCCGCTGCTGAGTGGGTTTGTCGAAATAGATCATTACATTTCGACAGAAAATAAAGTCCATCGGGCCGCGGAAAGGCCATTCTTTCATCAGATTCAAGTATTTAAACACAATAATCTGACGCAGGGGCTGAGTTACTTCAAATTCTTTTTGTCCGTTCCTGTTTCGCATCAGCAGGTATTTGTTTTTTAAAGCGGGGGGTACCGGCTCAATACGTTCTCGTTCATAGATTCCCTGCTGAGCGCGTTGAAGAATGCGCGTGGAAATATCGGTTGCCAGAAGTTTCACATCCCAGCGAGATCGTTCGGACAGGGCTTCGAGCAGGGTGATGGCGATGGTGTAGGGTTCTTCTCCGGACGAACAGCCTGCGCTCCAGGCACGAAGCCGAAGTTCACTTTTTTTCTGTTTTTGCGAGATCAATTCAGGCAAAAATGTTTTTTCCAGATAATCGAAGTGAATCGATTCACGGAAAAAGCTGGTTAAATTCGTGCTGAGCAAATCAATCAGTTCGGAAAAAGCCTGGCCGGAGGTATCCGCGGTGACATAGTTCATATATTCCGAATATGAGCTAAAGCGTTTTTGCCTTAGAATTTTCGCCAGACGAGAACGTACCAGCTCTTTCTTGCCGTCGTGGAGATTGATTCCGCAGTGATCATAGACCAATTCACTGATCTGCTCGAATTCCTCGTCGGTAAGTGTCAGCTTATCATCGACTATGATTGTCTCAAACATATCTGTCTCCGTTATTGCAGTGCAGATTGCGATAAATCGATCAATCCGGGGATGTCAAGAATCAAGCTGATACGTCCATCCCCCATAATGGCACCGCCGGAAATGCCTTTGATCTTGCCCAGGCCGGAGAGGTTTTTAATGACCACTTGCTGCTGGCCGACCAGGTCATCCACGAGCAGGGCACATTTACGGCTGCCTTCTTCGACTACGACCAGCAGCGCATCGGTTGGATTTTCAACGGCGCCGCTGACATTGAATAAACGGCTCATTCGAACCAGCGGGATCAGTTCGTTGCGAATCAAGGCTACTTCGCCCCTGTTCTGGACGGTGGAAATCTGATCGGCTACAGGACGGACACTGCCGACGACGGAATTGATCGGGACGATGTAGCGCTGATCGCCGACCGTAACGATCTGTCCGTCAATAATGGCCAGCGTCAGGGGCAGACGAATGACGAATGTCGTTCCCTGATCCGGAATGCTCCGGATGTCGATCTTTCCGCCGAGACTTTCGATATTTTTTCGGACAACGTCCATCCCGACGCCGCGTCCGGAAACATCGGAGATTTTTTCAGCGGTTGAGAATCCGGCATGGAAGATGAGCCGGAACGCTTCATCTTCGGATAACTCCTGATGTTCCGAAATAAGCCCTTTTTCAATGGCTTTTTTAATGAGTTTTTCGCGTATCAAGCCTTTCCCGTCGTCTTGTATTTCTATGACGATATTGCCGGCCTGATGGTAGGCACTGAGGCGGACGGTTCCCTGTGCGGATTTTCCTTTTTTTGTGCGTTCGTCGGGCATTTCAATACCATGATCGACGGAATTGCGCATCATGTGGACGAGAGGGTCGGTAATTTTATCGACAATGTTGCGATCCAGCTCTGTTTCTTCACCGGTGGTTACGAACTGGATATTCTTTCCGCCTTTTTTGGAAAGGTCGCGCACCAGACGGCTCATTTTCTGGAAGGCTCCCTGGATAGGGACCATTCGCATGGACATCGACAGTTCCTGAAGTTCGCGGACAATCTTGTTTTGAAGCGAGACTTTCCGGAACAAGTCACTGTCGGAATGAACGGCGTTCTTGACTTCTTCGGCGATCATCAATTGGGCAATAGCCAGCTCACCGGTCATATTAATCAGCTCATCCAGACGGGTTGTGCTGACTTTGATCTTTTCAACGGCGGCGGCAGCGGCGGCGGAATTCTGACGGACAGTGTCCGAGTCCTGCTGAGGTGTTTCCAGCACTGCATCCAGTGCCTGATCGGCCTGGGTGTCAAGCGCCGGTTTTTCTTTTTTGGGTGCAGCGATTTTCGGGGATTCCGTGACGGGCTGTCCGCTGGCACAGGCGTGAAGGTGATCCAGCAAGGCGCCGAGGGCCGCCGGCTTGGTCACACCGCTTCCATTGCCGATGGCTTTTTCGAGGTCCGCCAGCATTGTTTTGAGCATATCGATGGACGCAAAGACTGCATCGCTGTTGGCATCGGTCAGGGACAGTTGTCCTTTTCGTGCCAGATCGAGCAGGTTTTCAGCGGCATGAGCCAGAACGTTGATGTCCGTCAAATTTAAAAATCCCGCCATACCTTTGATCGTATGAAACGAGCGGAATATCTGATTGAGGACTTCGCTGTTCGCCGGATCGTTTTCCAACTCGAGCAGAGCGGCTTCCGCAGATTCAATATGTTCCCGAGATTCAGTGATGAAGTCCTGAATCAGAGGGATATCGTCTTCACTGAACGCGGGGGCCTGGACCGCTGCCGATGTCTGCGGTTTTGGGGCGGCAGCTTCATCAAGGAGCCGCTGCATTTCCATTACGGCAGACGTGATCGAATCAATCTGTGTATCGGCTTTTGGGTCAGACGCATCGACGAGCTGCTGTGCCCATTGGGCAGCGTTTTGGCTGACCTGATGGAATGCTTTGAGAACGTCATCTGCGTCGGCGGATTGACCGGCCAGTGTTGTCAGTTGACCCAGTACCGTTTCAAAGGCCTTCAGCTCCGCTTTATCGTTTGCATCAAGCATTGTGATGCGAGCGGCGGCCTGTTCGAGCAATGCGGCAAGTTGCTGCTTGGTATCCATAATTCATATTTCCTGATGACTGTCCTTGACTCCTGTTTTCGGTAATCCTATTTGACGCCGGGCGGGGCCTGTTGAGGAATACCCGCTATGCCGATGCCTGCGCCGCTTAGAAGGGCGGCAAAGATATCATATACCGTTAGTATGCCGACAGCACGGCCGTCCGCGTCGACCACCGGCAGTCCCCGTACAGCATACCGCATCATTGTATCGATGACGGCAATCAGAGAGGCGTCCGTGCGGATCGTATGGACGGGTCGGCTCATAAACCATTTGACGCGAATCTGCAATGTGGCATCGTCGAGGGGGCGCCGCCAATGTGCAAAGACCGAACGGGTATAGGGGCTAACGGCGGCAGCCATATCGCTGCGTGAGAGAAGTCCTTCAATCTTACCGTCGGCTCCGACAAGTGTATAGCTGACATTGTGATGCTGCATATGGTGGAGTACATCTTCGACGGTATCTTCAGGACCAACCCAAAGGGCGGTTTGCTTGATAATCTGCCCGGCGGTCAGTCCCGGCAGCAATTCGGCGATACCGGTTTGCGATACCGCGGAAATCGAAGGTTCGTTCTGCTGCGTCAGTTGACGAATGGCCTGGGCAACCGGTCCCGGTTTTTGCTCGGTCGATTGCGTTTCCACCGTTTGTACCGGTTCCGTTTTGAGATCGGCGATTTCCGGCAGGGGATCAGATGCTGTTTGCTCTGACCGGTCGTTTTCCGCCGCAGTGTTTTCGGCTGCTGCTGCCGGAGGTACCGGCTCGGTTTCGGGGGTGTCGGTGTTCTGTGCCGCCGGTTCGGCAGGGGGTTCAGCAGGCTGAGGGGTCGGTTCCGTTTTACTTTGCAGTTCTGCCGGTGCAGCGGATTCGACTTGCTGTGTTTGGGCGAATTCAGCGGCGGGCTGGAATAAACTTTCGGAAAAGACCGCAGCGCATTTGAACTCGGGGAAATTGTCAACTTTCATCCGGCAGATGACGTGACGACAAGGCTGGTCAGGATTCAGTCCGATACTTTGCTGAGGATTGTCCCAGAGCGATCCGACAAAAGTGCCGGTTTGCTTGAGATGCTTGTGTCCCTGCAGTTGTTCCCGGAAGATCCGATCCCATGAACCGACCAAGAGGTTGCCGACTTCCTTGATGGCGTCATTGATATAGTCGGCATCTTTAAGAGTGCCGGTTCGGATGGTTTCGAGAATGCGTTTTTCCGGCAGCATGACAAAGACCCCGGCCAAGACGAACAATCCTGCCTGATCGAGCAGAAGCTGAAATGTGCCGTTGAGTATGCCGAGGGTCTGTACCTGGTTAACAGAAGCGAGCTTTTTAAACTCGGTTTTCAGGCCGGCAACAGGCCCTTGGCCGGCACTTACAGGCGCACACTCAGCCGCATTGCCGAACATGGAGGCAATATCTTCACAGAACCCTTCAAACGAGTGAAGCGTCAGCGGTTCGAGCGAATCAGCAATTTGTGCGGTGTCTGCTGTCATGGTTTCTTTGTTACGCCTTAGATTCCCGGTAGATTAATGAGAACTCGACGCCGTCCTGCTCGTCCAGCCAGGCACAGACAAACGTCTTGGCAGCTTTGTCGCCGAGGGTGTTTGTCATTTCTCGTCCCATAATGACCGAAGGGATCGAGACTTCGATATTCGTGTACACATCCTGAATGCGAGTTTTGATGCTGCCCATGACCATATTGGCCACTTCGCCGATTGCATCGCAGGTTTCATTGATAGAGAGTTTTTCTTCGGTATCCATGCCGAGCATATTCTTGGCGATGCGTTCGGCGCAGGACTGACTGACACAGACGGTCAGACAACCTTCGAGGCTTCCTTTGAAGGTAATCGAGCCGAGCAGTGCCGTACCGGTGATTGTCGGGCAGGCTTCGTTATTGGTCTCGACATCCATGAAAATCATTGTTTCGAAGACTTCACGTGCCGAGTCGATGACCGTATCGTTGAGCGTCAATTGGTCAAGCATGTACTTCTCCTGTTTTCCGGTTTTCAGTAACAGTTAGACAGTTAATTCATAAAGGGCGTCAATTTTTCCTGGAACTTTTCAGGCGTAAACGGTTTTGTGATGTACCCGTTGGCCCCGTCGGCCATGACGCCGTCGATCAGTTCCTGGGCGCTCTCTGTGGAGACCATGATAATTTTGGTTTGCGCACAATTGGGGAGCTGCCGGGCTTTTTTGACCATCTCCGTGCCGGACATTTCGGGCATATTGATATCGCACAGGACGATATCCACAGGCGCAGTTTTAAGTATTTCAAGCGCCTCCAGCCCGTTGCCGGCTTCCTCGGTTCGGTCGAACTCCAGTCCTGACATCCGAACTGTGCGGATGATGATCTTTCGCATGGTTGCCGAATCATCCACGATCATCAATGATTTTGCCATTATTTACCCTTTCATTCACAAAAATCTTTGTTAAAGATTAAATTGGTCGAATCCTTTGTCGTTTGCAAGAGGAAGAGCCGTCTCGGGATTGTTCGATTGTTTTCGTGTATCGCCGGTTTTCGGAGCCTTCTTTTTGGTTCCGGAATTTCCGGTTGCAATAGCATGATAGGCCTTGTCACTCAGTGACAGTTTTTTTCCGCTGCCGGACGGCTGAGTCGTCTGGAGCGAGGCAGCGCCGTTGATGATGGTCTCAAGCTGGCTGACGACCATTTTGATATTGTTGGTCTGAACGGTCAACTCTTCGGAGGCACTGGCGGACTCTTCGGCATTCGCGGCGTTCTGCTGGGTGACTTTATCCATCTGAGCGACAGCGGTATTGACCTGATCGATCCCCTGTGACTGTTCGCGGCTTGCGGCAGCGATCTCTTCCAGCAGATCGGAGGTTTTGCCGACGCCCTGTACGATGTTATTGAGAGCGGCGCGCACCTGGCCTGAAATATCTACACCGTGTTTGGCCTTTTTGACAGAGCCTTCAATGAGATTTGCGGTATTCTTGGCCGCTTCCGCCGACCGCATAGCGAGGTTACGAACCTCTTCTGCTACAACCGCAAAGCCCTTGCCTGCTTCGCCGGCACGTGCTGCCTCGACAGCGGCATTCAGGGCGAGCAGATTGGTTTGGAAAGCTATTTCGTCAATGACTTTGATAATCTTGGAGGTTTCGTCTGAACTTTTCTGGATGTCATCAATGGCTTGACTCATCCGCTGCATCGATTCAGCCCCTTCATCTGCGGCTTTTTTAGCATCGGATGATAGGGTATTGGCCTGGGTGGCATTGTCAGCATTTTGGCGGGTCATCGATGCCATTTCTTCGAGACTTGAACTGGTTTCTTCCAGTCCAGCGGCCTGTTCGGTTGCACCTTCTGCCAGAGATTGTGAAGCGGAAGCAATTTGTGTCGACGCTGAAGCGATCTGTTCTGCTCCATCGGAGAGAACGTTGACGATGTTTTCAATGCTTCCGGTAAGTCGTTTAGATGTAAAAAACCAGATGAAGACTGTCAGCAGCATAGAGATACCGCCCGCCGTCATCAGCAGTACAATCGAGGTATGGCCAATGGCCCCCATGCGGTTGGTCGCCTCTTCGAATTCATCGATGTAAGAACTGGCGCCGATGACCCAATCCCACGGCTGATAATACATGATGCGGGCGATTTTAACACGGGCTTGGGTGTCGCCGGCGTTTTTCCAAGGGTAGCGTTGTTCGACGATCTGGCCGGGAGCGGCACTAAGGGCTTTTTTGCAGATTTCCTGAATAAACAGATTTCCGTCGCTGTCCTTTGCGTCCCAGATGTTTTCGCCGTCACGTTTGCCCTGGCTTGAGATTACATAGTTGCCTTTTGAATCAAGGACATAAACATAGCCGGTCTTTCCGACTTTGATATCCATAATTGCTTTTCGCAGCGAGGTGACGTTTTCCTGCGGAATACCGACATAAAGGGCACCAACCACTTTTTTATTACCATCAAAAATCGGTTCATACGCGGTGATATACCATTTATTGACGACATAGGCTCGTCCGTGAAAGGCTTTTCCTTTGAGGAGTTCGGCAATCACCGGATTGACAGTGCCGTCAGGATTGTTCTGGGGTATATAGGTGCCGATGGCACGGTTGCCCTCGAGTGTTTCAACATTTGTGCAAACGCGCAGCATATCACCCTGGTCGTTCATCCGCTGGAAGATGGTGCAGGTGGCATCAACGAGCTGTTTGACATGGTCTACAACCGGGGAAGGCTCTTTGACAGATGTGTTTTTACCGAGCCATGTTTGACCGACCATCATCTTCGGCAGATTGACAGACAGGGTTTGTTTTGTGTTTTGATTGATCGCTGTCCAGCTTTCGGATTCTGAAGCAAAGGAGACTTCACCGAGACGGCTCATTACATCACGGGCAACATTGAGTGAATTGTTTACCGCCTGCTGGATGGCTTCCTGCTGAGCCTGGCAAAGATCATACGCGGATTGAGCGATATGATCCAAATCCGTCATTGCCAGGATTTCGGTCTCTTCGGTAGCCGCCTTTGTCATACTGTTTTGGGCGTATATTGCAATGCTCATCGCAATCAGTAAAGGCAAGATCGTCAGTAATACGCCGGTTGATAATAACTTTGTTTTCAGTTTCATTTGTCGTGCCATTTTGATGTTCTCCAAAAAATTAACATTACCCTTTTACTGTCTGCCTGTTAATGAGGAACCGGCTTTGGACACTGTGTGTCTGAAGCCGAATCGACACTCAACGTTTCCCGTCTTCTTCTGTGGCGGCGAACGATCCCGATCTATTTTTTAGACGCCTGCGATATCGCTGACATTGACATTGCCGAGTACCTTGTCGATATCGAGCAATATCTTAATCGAGGTCTGGACCTTGCCGATGCCGAGAATGAAATCGGTCTGAACATCGCCGCCGAACTGCGGGGCGTCTTCGATATTATCCCCGTCGATGTCCAGCACTTCCTGAACCTGATCGACGACCAATCCGGCATTGAAGCGTTTTCCCTGCTGATTGATCTCGACAACGATGATACAGGTCTGATCCGTAATCTCGGCGGTATCCATTCCAAAGCGGCTTCTCAGGTCAAGTACGGGGATGACCTGGCCGCGAAGATTGATGACCCCTTTGATGTATTCCGGGGCGCGCGGGACGGCGGTGATATCCATATATCCGATGATTTCACGGACTTTAAGGATTTCGATGCCGTATTCTTCACGGCCGAGCATGAAGGTCAGGTACTTGCCTTCGCGTGCCAGTGTTTTTTCTTTGACTGCGGTTTTTTCCATTTTGTATCTCCTTTAAACAAGTTAAATCGGACCCGGAGCAGATAGATATCCGCTCCGGGCGATCTATTTCTATTTAGCCATTAAAGGCTCCGAAATCACTGTCGTCCATCGGCATGGCTTGCTTAACCGATGCAGCGGATGTTTTCGTTTTGGTTCCGCCTTCAGCGATGTGATGGAAAAGATGGTCGGTTTTGGACAACGAATTTTTGTGAGACCCCGATTTACGTCCGGTAACTTCAGATTTCCGTGAAGAGGGGTTGTTATTCCCGGATGCCGTTCCGTTGATCAGGATAACAAGCTGTTCAATCATTTGGTTCATGGCTTCAGCCTGAGCGGACAGTTCTTCAGAGGCACTGGCCGATTCTTCGGCATTGGCGGCGTTCTGCTGGGTGACTTTGTCCATCTGGGCGACAGCGGTATTGACCTGATCGATGCCTTGTGCCTGCTCGCTGCTGGCGGCGGCAATTTCGCCGACCAGATCTGTCGTCTTGGCGATCCCGGCCACGATACCTTCCAGGGCCTTGCTGACTTCGTTGGAAATCTCGACGCCGTTCTTGGCGTTCTTGACGGATTCTTCAATCATATTAGCAGTGTTCTTGGCCGCTTCGGCTGACCGCATCGCCAGATTGCGCACCTCTTCGGCCACCACGGCAAATCCTTTGCCTGCCTCGCCGGCCCGTGCGGCTTCGACCGCGGCGTTGAGGGCAAGCAAATTGGTCTGGAAGGCGATCTCGTCAATGACCTTGATAATCTTGGCGGTCTGGTCGGAAGACTTTTGAATATCATCGATAGCATGGCTCATCCGCTGCATCGAGTCGGCTCCGCTTTGAGCGGACTTGCGAGCGTCGGCGGCCAGCGTGTTGGCCTGCTGAGCGTTATCCGCATTCTGCTTGGTCATCGAAGACATTTCTTCCAGACTGGAGGAGGTCTCTTCCAATCCTGCTGCCTGCTCGGTTGCCCCTTCGGCCAGCGACTGTGAGGCTGCTGACACCTGGCCTGAGGCCGACGCAACCTGCTCAGCGCCTTCGGTCAATCCGGCAACGATCCGATTAATAGGCTTTACGATGCTGCGCGTTATGAACATTGCCAGCACAATACCCAGAACCACGCCACATCCTGTCATTACGATTGAGATGGTATTGGCGAAGGCAATTAAGGAATCCATCCGGGCTTGCAGCGCGGTGTTGACATTTTCGAGGTTGCGTGTTGCGGCCAATGCAGTTTGCGTCATCACCGTGTCCGCTTTCCGTTCCATCAAAATTGCCTGATAGAACCGTCTTCCCGCATCTTCATAAAGCACGAGGGACGCCTTGATCGCATCAGCGGCTTTCTCAAGTTCGGCTATCCCCTGAACCTGCTGCGACCATTTGCCCAAGCCATCCAGGGTTGTCTGAAGCTGCTTTTGATAGTTTTCCCACTGGACATCCCGATTGGTTGCCACCAAATATGTTGCGGTAACCCGAAGGACGAGAAAGTTTTGAACGACATTCTGAGCCAACGATTCTTCAATTCTCAGCCATTTTTCAAAGCCTTCGACATTTTTTTCGGCAATCGTTGTTTTCAATGCCGGGGCGATGACCTCATCCTGAGCGACTGTGATACTTTTGGTGATGTCCCAGCCGACTTTTCCCCAATCTGCAAAACCATTGTCTTTATCAACACGGGCCTGTGTTGTGGTTTTGAAGGCGTCAGCATATTCTTTAAGATTCTTCTGAGAATCCTTGACAAGATTGCATTCCTGTTCCTTTAGACCACTTGAACCTTCAAATTTAGACAACAGTCCTTCCAGTTCTGTTTTTATCTCTTCCCATTGTTCTACAGCGGTTTTTGTTTCGCCGGTTCTCTTTTCAAGGCCTCTGGCGAGGAAGTCTTTTTCTGCGAGGCGAATTTCACCGAAATGTTCGTTTGCTTGTGTTGCCTGTTCAGCCAACGCTACCGTTTGGTCAACACGATTGAGAAAAACCCAACTGACAGCACTTAATACCGCTGCGATTAAGATCATCACCCCAAATCCACATGCCATTTTTGTTGACAGTTTCATGTTTTTAACCATACCTTACCCTTTCTGTTGACACACTGTGTTTTTTTGATCCGTACATCTGCTCCCGAATCTGATGCCTGCACTCCATTGAGGCGTCGTCTTATCGTCTGCGGTTAGATGTGCCTTAATCACAATAAAGTGCATAAGCCGGGAAATTCCTTATATAGAGGGCTTGGCAACATTATAAGGAATGTTCCTGAATGAGAGTAAACAGGCCGTTTTTGGCCGGGGTTTTCCTGTGGCGGCAAAGAATCTCCGATAATGTATGTGCAAAAAATATAAAGAAAAGGGATAAGGGAAATATTCTACTGTAAGAGATCAATGAATATCTAGTAATATCATATTCAGGAAAAATCCGATTTGATGAAGAGGAATAAGATAAGTATTTTTACTGTTTGTGTGCTGTGGTCCGATAACAAACCGACAAGATGCATCTTATTGCCTATCGAATCGGGATGGATATGTCCGGAGTGAAGAGTAAAAAAACGGTTCCGGCAGTACTTTTCCGGAACCGTTCTGGTTGTGTAAATCCAGTTCTCAGGCAGGGATTATTGCTGAGCTGCAGGGGTTGCCTGAGCAGCTTGTGCTTTAAGGGTTTCTACGGCCTGGTTAGCCTTTGCAAGATCGGCTTTCAGGGTTTCAATCTGTTTTTGGAGCTGATTGGTTTTCTGCTCAGAAGCAGCGGTTTTATCCGACTCGGCTTTCAACTGCTCGTCTTTTTGGGCGATTGAGGCTTGCAGTTTCTTGCTGCGTTCTTCTTCTTTCTTGAGCATGTTCATAATGCTTTCCATCGCCTTGTTCTGCATATCCACGTTTTCTGCTTTAATTTTGGCGATTTCGGCATCTTTCTGCTGAACGGCGGCTTTGCTCTGGGTTAATTCCTGCTGAAGCGCTGTTGTCTGCGACTGAAGGGTTTGATTGTCCTGACGGCATTTGACCAATTCCTTGTTTTGGCAACCGACCAAGAACAACGCTGTCAACAGTACGATCCCAACTCCCGCTTTTTTCATTTGACGCATCCTTTCAAAAAAAAGTGAAATTCCTTTTCCAAAACACACATTTGTATCAGTCTAACGAGTTGTTATAGTTCCGGCAAGACCCGAGATAGAATTTTTTGCACGCCTTTTGTGGAGTCGACAGGGCACAGCCGTACCTGCCATTGCCACGGTTTGTCGGAGGTCAGGGTGTACTGGCGGTGGGTTCGAGCGCCCCAGCTGTTGTCTCCGCCGACGCCGGTCTGCTGGAAATCGATGTTGACGGTGATGGTGTCTCTTTCGGGCAGCTCGTGAATATGTCGCGCCCGCTCCAGATCGGTCATTGTGTATGGCCACGCAGAGGCATTGATGAGCGGCAAACCTAAGGCCATCAGTCCAATACCCTGTGCATTGGTCCATGTAACCCAGTGAACGTCAGACTTGTTGCCATTTTCCTGCGGTCGGACATAGATGTGCTGCGGCAGATACACATTTTCCTGATAGAAACCTACTGCGGCGCCGGTCTTGCGGTCCCAGTATGATTCCCATGGGCCGCGGCCGAACCAGGTCATTTGTTTGAATTCGCCGGGCATTCGGGTTTGCAGGCCGATTCGCGGGATTTCCGGGAGTCCGGTGTCAGGGGTCAGTGTTTGACTAATCAGCACATCCCCGGAACCGTAAATAGTATAAATTGTGTCCAGCGAGGTCTGTTTGGCGGCGGGAACCGATCTGACCGTTACACGAACGGCCTGAGGATGCAATTGGACGGCTTTGACATCAAGCGTTTGGCGGTCAGGACCTGCGTTTCTCCAAATACCGCAACGATTCGGCATTTGATTACCGCGGTCATTGTCGGAAGGGGCTCGCCAGAAATTGGGAACAAGCTGTGAGGCCAGAAGGTTCTTCTCTTTGAAGACAAACGAACTGATAACGCCGGCCCGTTTGTCAAAACTGATGGTAAAGTCCTTGCCTTTTACGGAGATGATTTGAGGATTGTCAAGGAGTTTTACTTCGGGCATTTCAGCAAGGGCCTGAGCGGGGGCGGGGAGGGTTGAAGCAAGCTCAAACTGATCCCAAGCCACAACGTGTCCTTTGGGTGCCCACAGGACATCCTTGTTAAGAACGAAGCTGACTTTGAGGTGATACTTGCTGCCCAGTGTCTGCTGGATTTGGAAAGGAATTCTTACCGATTTCCTGCTGAGCGGTTCGACGGGGATGACGCCGAGAGAGCCGGTCTGGATTACGTTGCCGTTTTCGGCCAATTCCCATAGTGTATCTACAAAATCCAGCGGAATAAAGCAGTATTTGTTCTGGATGGTGACTTTTCCCGCAGCTAAATCATCAGGGAGCACCTTGATGTTCTGGTAGACTTTTTTGACTTCTTTAATGTGGGGATTAAGCTTTCGGTCGGGCTGAACCAGGCCGTTGCAGCAGAAGTTGTTGTCGTTGGGCTGGTCGCCGAAATCTCCGCCGTAGGCCCAGAACCATGGCTTTTCAGGTTTGATTTCAATGGTTTCGGTCTTTGCCGCGTCAAACCACAAAACGGCATTTGCATCGGGTTTGGCGTTGGGCTGGTTGAGCTGTTCGGCGGCGAGGACGGTGTTGTAGATGCGTGCCTTGCTGATCTTGCCGCTGAATAAACGGCTTCGGGCCTGAGTGTTGATTCCGACTGATACAGAGTAGGCAGAGCCCGCAATGGAGCCGGTGTGCGGCTGGGTGGCGGCCAATTTGCCGTTGATATAAAGTTTGAGGGCATTGCCATCGTAAGTGCCGGCCAGATGAGTCCATGCCGTATAGGCCTCTGCGGGCAAGTCCGCCCGGACGGTGATCCACGTGTTATCGTAAATGAAGAATTCGGCCTGCTTGTTGCCGCCGATCAGCTTGAGCATATATTGGTTGTCGCCTTTTCCGATAATGGGGCCGTGTTCGCCACCGTCTTTGGCGGGCAATACCCACGCTTCAAGGGTCAGGGCTTTGCCGGTGATGTTGAGAGCGGGATCGGTTTCGAACTCCAGCCAGCCGCGCAGGGCCTTTATGTCAGCGGGGCCGGCCTCGATGGTGCCGTTCATTTCCGCGCTGAGTTTGGCGGCGCTTTCACGGATGCGGTAGGTGGATTGGGCTTTTTTGCGGATGCCCTGATCGACCCAGTCCCAGATGCTTCCGCCCTGAAGGTGCTTATGGCTTTCAATGGCGTCCCAGTAGTCCTGCAGGTTGCCGACGCTGTTGCCCATGGCATGAGCGTATTCGCACTGAATCAAGGGGCGGGTCTGCTCTTGTTCGGCATAGCGGACGAGGTGTTCGATGGAGGCGTACATCGGGCAGACGATGTCGGTATGGGGGCGCTGTCCGGCCTGTTCGTAATGGATGGGCCGTGACGGGTCGCGCTGTTTGATCCAGGCACTGGTGGCCTGGAAGTTGGGGCCGTCGCCGGCTTCGTTGCCGAGAGACCAGATGATGACGCACGGATGATTTTTGTCGCGTTCAACCATGGCTTGCGTACGGGCCATGTGGGCGTTGAGCCAACTGGGCTGTTTGGCCAGCGATTCGGAGCCGTAGCCCATACCGTGGGATTCGATATTTGCTTCGTCGATGATGTACAGGCCATATTTATCGCAGAGTTCATACCATTCGGGCATATCGGGGTAATGGCAGGTGCGGACGGTGTTGATATTGTGCTGCTTCATCAGGAGGATGTCACGAATCATCGATTCGCGTGAAATGGTGTGGCCGGTGTCGGGATCGTGTTCGTGACGGTTGACGCCTTTGATGTAGATGGGTTTTCCATTGACGAGCAGTTGGCCGTCTTTGATTTCGGATTTCCGGAAGCCGATCTTCGCGGAGAGGTGTTCGAGTGTTTTACCTTTATCATCGTTAAGACTCAGGACAAGGGTATAGAGGTTGGGTGCTTCGGCGGACCATTTGAGGGGGTTTGGGACAGGACTGTTCATCCACACCGTTTTTTCGCCCCCGGCGGGAATCTGCTCATTTAAGCGAGCAACCATTGGCGGAAAAGCAGTAGGTTTCTGATTTGCATCCAGTAACGTCATTTCAACCTTTGGAAAATCCTTACTTTGGTCGGAATAGTTCTGTACCGACACCTCGACTTTAAGACGTGCATCCTGATAATTGTCGTCCAGATCTGTGTGGACAAAGAAATCACGGATACGCAAATCGGCCGTTGAATACAGATAGACATTTCGATAGATGCCGCTGAGGCGCCAGAAGTCCTGGTCTTCAAGATAAGAGCCATCGGAGTATTGATAGACTTCAACGGCCAATGTGTTTTTTCCTTTTGTTAGATATTTCGTGATATTGAATTCGGCAGGGGTTCGACTGTCCTGGCTATAGCCGACTTTCCGGCCGTTGATCCAGAGATAGAAGGCGGAATCGACGCCGTCGAAGACGATGAAGACCTGACGATCTTTCCAGTCTGACGGCACGGTGAAGGTGTGCCGATATGAGCCGACAGGATTGCGGTATTTGAAATTCGTAAAGTGGGCCGGCGGTGTTCCCATCACACGCGGCGGGTCTTTATGGAAGGGGTAGGTAACATTGGTATAGAGGGGGATACCAAAACCCTGCATCTGCCAGTTGGAGGGGACGGGAATGGTGTTCCACTTTCGGACGTTATAGTCGGGTTTATAGAAGTCAACAGGACGGCTGTCTGGATCGGGTGACCAGTGAAATTTCCAGTTGCCATTGAGGAGGCAGGACCATTTTGAGTCCAATCGTTCGCCGGTTGCCGCTTTTTTGAAAGAAGTGTAGGGCATTGAAGTACTGCGCGGCGTTTCCTTGTTGATACCGATGATTAGTTCATTTTCCCAGTCGGGGACGGCCAGAATTTGTGCTGACAAGACCATAGATAAAACCCCTAATACTGCCCGATAGATGCTGTTTTGTGTTGTCATGTTCATTCTCCCTGAACGAGTTAACAAAAAAACCTGTACCCAAAAATAGTAACGGTTTCATAACGGTCTTGCAAGCGTAACTCGGCCACTATTCGTAGAATGGGAGGCTCTGGGGGAATTTTATTTTCAGGCCGCCTTGCTTTTTGACGAGAAATCCAGTATCTTAATTATAAATACAGGATAATTCTATCGGGAATCAGGTGTGAAGCAGCAAAACAACAACCAGACAGGTTTTCAAAGAGGGTCTATGCCATATCTTGCGGCGGTTTTTTCCGTTGCTCTATCTTTGTTTTTAAGCGGCGGGGTTGCGGCATCTTCCGATGCGATAAAATCAGCTGCCGAGAAGATTACTGTTGGACAATGGGATGAGGCGGAGTCGATTTTAAACGCTATAACGGAGGCCGCCGATCCGCGCATAGAGGTCTTGAAGGGACTAGTAGGAGAATGTCGGCTGCTTTCACAACGTCGGCAGGAGCAGCGTGCGGCTGTTTTTGAGGAAAAATGCAAGACACTGGATGGGGTTGATGTGACATCTTTGGATGACGCCGGATTGCTCAAAGTCATGGATACTTTTACTGCGGCATGGGGAAACGCCGTTCCGTCGGAACGCGAGGGTTTGCTTGTCAAGCCCATCTATGCGGCATTGCGACAGTCAGCGGAGAAGCGATATTCTGATTCTTTGCAAGCGGGGCAGTGGGATACAGCCTGGTCCAAATGGCTGCGGTGGCTGAATCATTTTGAGCCGCAGCAGCGCCGTCAGGCTGTGGAAGATCTGCAGGAACGACGTGCGATGGCCAATGCACTGCGAAAAAATCCTTGCGATGAAAAATTTGTTCCCTATGCGCAAGTCAAACGTCAAACGGCGATGGCGGTATTTGAGGCTCTTGATTGTCAGTATGCGGAATCTGTTCCATTTGACCGGGTTGCCGGTAGGGGATTGCACCGTCTCAAGATGCTGCCGGAGGTATTTTCCAATCCAACATTTACGCCGGCTGTCGGCGCTGACCCGAATGGCTTTAAAGGCTGGACTGAGCATATTGATCAACTTTCAGCGGCCGAGAGGCCAACAGGACGCGACGGTCTGATGGGGCTTTTGGATACGCTGCTGGCGATTAATCAGACGACACTGAAACTTCCGGAAGGGGTGATTGTTGCGCAGTTTACGGAAGCGGTCCTGGCGGGATTGGATCCTTACACTGAGGCGGTCTGGCCGGAAGATGTGGGAGCGTTTGAAAAAACAATGACCGGTCAATTCGGCGGAGTGGGGATCCGGATAAAAAAAGACGGGGAAGATATGGTGATCGTGTCGGTCATTCCCGATACGCCTGCTGCTCTGACCACTCTTGCTGCGGATGACATTATTTTGGCCGTGGACGGGCAACCGACAGATGAGATGACGACGGACTGTGCGGTAACACGAATCTCGGGGCCGACCGGCACTGCGGTCAGTCTGACAGTGCGGCATGCGGGAGCGGACAAATCCGAGGTGGTGACAGTAACGCGGCAGAAGATCGTTTTGCCGACAGTTGAAGGGTCGCAGCGGGCTGATAACGGGAATAATCAAGGGCATTGGGATTATTTTCTGGATGCTCAAGATCGAATCGGGTATCTGCACTTAAACGGCTTTACAGATAAAACCGCCGAACAGGCTCGTATTGCGCTGGAACAGCTCGAGCAAAAACAAGTCGCTGGACTGATTATCGATGTGCGAGGTAATGGGGGAGGACTGCTCAGTGAAGCTACCGCGTTTGCCAATTTGTTTATTGGTGACGGTATTCTGCTGTCCAGCAAAGGCCGTGAAGACAAGACAACCGTTTGGCAGGCAAAGTCTAATGGACTTAAACGGAGTTACCCCATTGTCATTCTGATCGATGAAGATAGTGCCAGTGCTTCAGAGATCGTTGCTGGTGTGATGGCACAACGAACATCCGGTCAGGCGATCTTGTTAGGGCAGCGAACTTACGGCAAGGGTAGCGTTCAGGAGGTCATTGATCTGAAGGACGCAAGCGGTCGCCTGAAATTCACATCCGCTTACTATTACTTGCCGGATGGACAACCTGTACAAAACCGCTATAAGCTCGAACCCGAGGGGCGTAAGGATTGGGGGATTGCTCCGACGATTGACGTGCCGCTGTATGAATATGAAAAAACTGAGGTAAGCCGCATCCAACTTGAACGCCGCAAGCAACTTATGGCCAAAGAGAAACAAAAAGACGCTCAGGCACAAAGTGAATCGCTGGCTCAGCAGATGCTGATGGCCGATGCACAGCTTTCGGCTGCAATGGTAGTGCTTAAGGCGAGGATTCTGGCTGGGTATTGATGACGTTTTTGAAAAATCCTAAGCTTCCAATCGAGACAGTAAGCCAAGAATTTCCTCTTATAAGCGGTTCGTACCATAAAAAAGAGGCTTGTATACTTATGAGTATAGGGGTATGATTTATCCCCCAATGAAATCGGACTTTATCCGTAACCGCCAACTAATGCAGTGTTTTTATGGAGGTGTTATATGAAAACGATGCGATTTATATTGTCGGTAATCCTGCTGTCCTTTTCCGCATTTGCCGCCGAAAAACCCCCTATTCCGTCCGAGGATGACGGATTTGTATCGATTTTTAACGGTAAAGACCTTTCCGGATGGGACGGCGATCCGCGGCTGTGGACGGTTGCTGATGGGGTCCTCCGCGGCCAGACGACGCCGGAAAATGCTGCCAAAGGCAATACGTTCTGCATCTGGCGGGGCGGCAAGGTGAAGGACTTTGCTCTGAAAGTTAAATTTCGTATTGAGAACGGCAACAGCGGCATTCAGTATCGCAGTATTGACAAGGGTAAATGGGTAGTCGCAGGCTATCAGGCCGAGGTTGAGAATGCACCGGGCAAGGTGGGCTTTCTGTATCACGAATCCGGCCGGGGGTGGCTGGTCAATGTCGGCGATATGATGCAGATCAACAAGAAGGGTGAAAAGCTTGTTGTCGGTCAGGTCTCTGATAAAGAGCAGCTTATTAAAGACGGATACTATAAAGAGAAAGACTGGAACGAATACGCCATCTTTTGCCGTGGCAACCATGTAATGCATTACCTGAACGGTTATCCCACGGTTGAGCTGATTGACGATGATCCCAATGGACGTCTTCTTGAGGGGATTCTGGCGCTGCAGATTCACGCCGGGCCGCCGATGCTTGTGGAGTTTAAGGATATTCGTTTGAAGACCCTGACGGAAAACTATGCTCCCGCGGTTCGCCTGTTTAATGGCGAGGACTTTACCGGCTGGAGGTTTTCCAGCGACGGCCAAAAAGAAGCCTGGAGTGTCAAGGATGGCGTGCTGGCCACTCGCGGCAATCCCGGCGGGTATATTAAAACGGAGAAGGAGTTTACCAATTTTGTACTGCGATTACAGCTTCGGCACTTGGGCACCGGCAATGGCGGCGTGCTTTTGCGTGTGAACGGGCCGGATAAAGTCTGGCCTAAGTCCATCGAGGCGCAGGGGCAGTTTAATGCTATGGGCGATATCTGGAATATCGATGAATTCCCGATGAAGGTTGACGCTGCCCGTACCGATGGCCGGCATACCCGCAAGCTGCATCCGACCAATGAAAAACCTGTAGGGCAGTGGAATGATTACGAGATTTACCTTAACAGGGGGGATTTGAGGATAATGGTCAACCGTCTTTTACAAAATTTTGCATCTGAATGTCAGGAGATTCCCGGCCGGGTAGCGTTGCAGTCCGAAGGCTCACCGATTGAGTTCCGGAATATTGTTTTAATTCCGATCAAGTGATGCACAAGATGGGCGGGTTGCAGGAGAGAGATAGAGAGAGGTCAGAAATTGAATTTTTGAAACATTATGTTTTTTGGAATTCAAGGCTGCTAAAAAGAAAGGGTAAAAAGTTATTTTCGTAAGTTTCGATGGATTATTCCGGCCTTGGAAAATTTAGATTACGAGCCGCTGGCATTGAGGGAACAGTTGACGGGTGGGCAATTGGAATGGGCATAATCAAGTCCGTAGGCGCAACGCCTATATGAGTTTGAAGTGTTGAATCCAGCAGTTCAATACCTTTTGCAGAACAACACTCGGGTGGGGTAATGGCATTGAGGCCGTTTTCACGAAGTATGCCGAGTTTGGCGGATAGATCATCAAGAATACGACTGATACGAATACCCTCATTGAGATTAAGATATTGGACCTGGGCCGAACTCATATGGGGCAACCACACGCTTCCGTCCTTGGCAAGCATCCGCCCATTCCCATCACGTGCAATCTCGACGGAATGATGCAGCGCCACCACTTCCCACTGCCGATTATATACCGGTCCTCCGGATGACCCGCCATCTGTGTCTGCTGTATACGTTAGGTAAGGCAGTACTTCGTCACGGTCGACCAAACGGTTATTCTGAAGTACTATCTGCTTAGGCTGGCCATTGACGTGCTGGATGATGAATACCGGCTCACCTTTGGTGATTTTACCCTGATCGCCTGCCAGTCGGTTATATCCAAAACTATCAATTGATACAGCGTTATCTTTACTTTGCTGTTGTACGGCAACGAGCACATAATCGAGATTGTCCCAGCGACTGACTAACAGAAGCGTGGCAGGTTCCAGGCTAAATGTCTTGACAGGCAGCATGGTTCCATTGAACTGCTCTTCATAGTCAAACTCAAGAAGTGAATGCGGCAGGATATTTCCAAGCGACTCCTGACCGATATCGGACCAATCGAAAACATGAAAGTTGGTGAGTAACAATCGTGGACCAACCATAAATCCTGTCGCCTTCATATCTTTTCCGCCGGCAGTCTTAGCACGAACACGAGCAACCGTCCTTTGCAATTCAGCCCCCCGGGTCAGAAACCAAACCGGCAAATAATCCGGATCTCCGATTTGCCGTTCGAGTTCACTCTGTGCGGCGGGACTCAGATTGTCCAGATTGGAGAATGTACGCAGCTCATCAATCACACCTCGCTCGCGGAATTTTTTTTCAATAAGTGGATTCCTTAAGAGTCTCTTTACCCGCATTGGAATGCGATCCCGATCCAGATAGCGAATCGTTCGTTCCCGAACGTGCCGACCGGTCTCCTCAAGTAACTGATGCTTAGAGGCGAGTCGATCAGTCGCAGCTATGTAAACTTTTGCAAATAATTCCATAGGCTCTCTCTCCTAAATTGCGATCTGAGACACCTTTGCCAGCCGTCGACGGAGCATTCCGGTATCAGTACGCTCCAAACCCGTGCCTCCATCGCCAAGATCAACCTGTGAACCTACAAGAGGTGAGAAATCCAGTCCAGTACGCTGGCTGAGTTCTTCCACAGTCACTTGGAATGTGTCGGGATCAAATCGTTCTAATCCTTCGATAAGCTCCTTTTGGTCCAGAAGATAGGCCGAAACCGAAAGCATATCGTCTGCTTTGACATAAAGTGCGATTTTCCAGAACCACATCGGAAGCCGTACGCCCCGGTACAAAGGATCTTCTTCTGTAAGGACCGGGCCGGTAAAGATGCTCAGTCGTTTACGGTCTTCCTGTGCCTGATTGAGCAGATAATTTTCTATGCCCTGCCAGGTTTCATCATTCTGGTTAAAGCGAGCATGTTGAGGTGAGCAGTTGGTAAAATGGAATGTGTCGTTGTTCGCAAGCAAGGCTTCGTTTACGGTTCCCCATGCAGGATCCAACCGGCGAACCAAATGACCTCGGTCAAGATCATTTCGTGCGTATAAATCCTCCCCTATCTGTTCAGATTCGGCAATCCGTGGATCGAAATACCAGCGGTCGCCGGAACGTTGAGGCTTCCGGCCTCGCCGGCCATCAATGTTAACCGCTGTATAGTAGGCGAGCTGACGCCGGCGGTTCATTACGATGGAAAAGTGATGATAAGGCAATATGGTGTTGTCTTCACCCGTTTTAGCCATATTGTTTTTCGCTGCATTCCGGCGCTGCTCTTCGTTCAACACCGGTAGGGGTACGCTTATGCCCAAAAAGTTTGGATTGTAACCTTTACGGTTGGCGTAGTTTGGATCAATATCGACACGCTCCAGACCAGTTTCGGCAGCAATTACGGGTTGTGCTGCCATAGTACCTGGGGTTCCAGCCGCACTTATTGAGAAGGTAATGCGAAACGGAATTTCGATGGTAATGTCATTCATATTATTTCTCCTGTTTTTTAACATTTTCATATATATGAAACGATGACAACTGTATCAAGGAGCTCTATCTCTTGAATATCCATTGGTTCTTTATCAGAAAATCCCTCCCAAATTAATGATAATTAACGGATAACGACCTACAAATAATGCATAGCATGACATGAATGCTTTCTAAATTATTATTTCATCTGCTACTTACTGATATCAGATTTAACAGACGCCTGCTCAATGCGATAATTGAAATGGGCTTACCATAAGTTTGGATGCACTTCACTGGACTCAATACCGACCTATAGGGTACGGTAACATTTATCCCGAATCAGTGTCAAGCAGAAAAACGCAAACTCGGTAAAAAATTCGGAGGGTTATTTATTTTACGGAACATTGCAACATAGGAAGAACAAAACAGATATAAAATAATTACCAAAATTCATATTACCATATTATTCAGAAAAATTACGAGTGAAATAATAGGGTCTGATACATAGCGTTCGATAGTAAATAAGGTAGAGTTGTCTATAAGCAATCGATGAATTGGTAAGCAGGCGGGGCCGTCTATACGTTAACAAAAGAGTGGAATAGTCCAGCGTTATGATATATAATCTCCACTGTGTTTTTGATTTATGCGAACATATTATTGCAACAGGAATGGTAGTTTGAAAATGGCAAAAACAGCAGAAATAATCGGGGCAGAATTGGCTGGCCAAGTCAAGGGTGATGTGCGGATGGATGTATTCAGCCGTGCGGCCTACAGTATGGATGCGAGCATTTACCGAATTGTGCCGCTGTGTGTGGTGATGCCGCGGGATGAGGAAGATGTGTCAACTGCGGTGGGATATGCGGCGGGTAACGGGATACCTATTACGGCGCGCGGAGCGGGCAGCGGTCTTGCAGGGGAATCGCTGACTGCCGGGATTGTGCTGGATATGCGGCGATATATGACGGCGATTCTCGAAACGGCACCCGATGGGGGGTGGGTGAGGGTCCAGCCGGGCGCTGTACTGGACGATATAAATCGGCATTTGGCAAAATGGGGGCGTAAGATCGGTCCCGATCCGTCCAGCGGAAACCGTGCGGTCATAGGCGGCGTGGTTGGCAACAATGCAACCGGTGCCCATTCGCTGCTGTATGGGTATATCGGAGAACACGTGGAAAAACTGCGGACGGTCTTGTCGAATGGGACGGTCTGTGCGTTTGTCAACGGGATGCATGCAGCGGATTGCGAAAAAGCTGAAGGGCGACAATTAGTGGAGGGGTGTCTGACATTGCTTGGACCCAATGCGTCGGTGATTGAAAAAGCACAGCCTGCGACCAAACGCAACCGGTGTGCTTATATGCTCAGAGGTGCGGTTCAGGATGGCACGGTGAATATGGCCAGGCTGCTGTCCGGGTCGGAGGGGACGCTGGGGGTGTTTACGGAGATTACGCTAAGGACGGTTGAAGTCGCCGCGGTGCGGGGTCTGGTGCAGTTTGAGTTTGCGACGTTTGAGACGATGGCGCGGGCGGTGCCGGTAATTGTGCAATGCGGTGCTGATGCCTGCGAGTTGATGGACAGCAAAGTCGCGAGGATGGCTCGCGAGACACTGCCGCACTATCATGATATTCTGCCTGTTGATTGCGCTGCCACACTGCTGGTGGAACATTCCGGGCCGGATGTTGAAACGGTGCGTGCCAAGATTGCCGCAACGATACAGACCGTCGGGTCTCAGGCGACGCGGGCAACGGAATATCTGGATGCGGATCGGCAGGCGCGACTCTGGAAATCGCGCAAAGACGCGGTTCCGCTGCTGAATCGCTGCAAGGGCGATGCACATCCCTTGGGATTCATAGAAGACGTTTCGGTCGATCATCGTCGATTGGCGGAGTATCTTGCGGGGTTGGAGGCGGTCAGCAAAAAATATAATTTTCCGATTGCCGGCTACGGCCATGCCGGTGACGGCGAATTGCATATCCGGCCGTATCTAAATTTGCGCAAGGCCGAGGATGTACTTGCGATGCGACAGATTGCTGAGGAGGTCTTTACGCTGGCGTGGTCACTGGGCGGTACAATCAGCGGCGAACATGGTGTCGGATTGGTGCGTGCCGGATTTGTACGGCGGCAATATGGCGATGCCTATTATGAATTGCTTAAAGGGATTAAGCGGCTTTTCGATCCGAAGGGCATTTTTAATCCGGGCAAACTTATTCTTGACGATCCGGGCATTATGGCCAGGAATTTGCGTGTTGAATCGTTTGCAGCAGCGGCGACGTTTCGCCCGGAGCTGCATTTGTCGCCGAAAGAGTTTTGTTTAGAGGTTGAGCAGTGTAACGGGTGCGGTGTGTGTTTGGCGACCGGGCCGGGGGCGCGAATGTGCCCGGTGTTTCGAGGCACAAGCGAGGAACTGGCGACAACGCGGGCCAAGGCGAATCTGATCAGTACATGGATGGCAAGCGAAAAAGCCGGGCAACCATTTGACGACCAAGAGCTTAAACAGCAGTTGGCATTGTGCGTGAATTGCAAGATGTGTTCGGTGGAGTGTCCGGCGGGGGTGGATATGTCCAAACTGGTGATTGAAGCGCGGGCGCAGCTTGCCAAGCATACGGGATTTACAGCGGCGGAGTTTACGCTGATTCATAATCGGTGGATGAGTATTCTGGCCAGCACCTTTTCGCCGCTGAGCAATTGGGTGATGGGATTGGAAATTGTGCGTTGGTTTTTGGAAAAGACTATCGGACTGGATAGCGGACGGCGGTTGCCGCAGTTTGAGCGGGGGTCGTTTGTCCGGAAGGCACAGGCGATATCGAAAAAAAACAAGTCTATAGAAACGCCGATAGATAGAGCTGTCTATTTTGTGGACAGTTATGCCAATTATAACGATCATAGGCTGGGGCAAGCGGTACTGGAGGTATTGCATCGGGTCGGGGTTGAAACGGCAGTGCCGCCTCAGCGTCCTGCGCCGATGCCGGCGTTTGTGTATGGCGATATTGAGCGGACACGGAAGGATATCCGGTATAACCTGACACAGATCGGTCCATATGCAGCAATGGGATACCGGGTGGTCTGTTCGGAGCCGAGTGCGGCGCTGTGCTTAGGACGGGAGCTTTCGCTGATCGAAGAGTCGGAGGCGGCCCGAGGCGTTTCACGTCAGACTGTGGAATTGATGAGTTATCTGGACGAACTGATGAAAGCCCACCCTGAGGTTCGGGAGCGACTTACGATGCAGGCATCTGCCTATAAAGGGAAGCGGATTGCGTACCATGCGCCGTGTCATATCCGGCCACTGCGGGACGGCGGGTTGACGGTGCGGCTGATGAAAGAACTGTGCGGGCTGGAGGTACAAGATTTGAATAGCGGATGCTGCGGGCTGGCGGGAACAGCAGGTATGCAGGCAAAAAATCGACATCTTTCTGCGTCTATCGGGAAAGAACTGAAAGTATCAATTGAAGTCTATCAGCCGGATATTATCCTGACGGAGTGTGCGGCGTGCAAAATGCAGATTGAAAATCTCAGTAATACACCTGTAATGCACCCTATTAGTTTAATCTCAAGGGTTTGTCTCCCATACGGGTTAAAAGGGTTGGTTTAATTTGTTATCGGATGCCATTGGTGATATCGGATAATTTCCTCGGAGAAAAACGCAGGTCTATCCTTAAAAATACTGACTTTTGACAGACCTTTTCTACTTATACGAAAAGTCTCAATTCCAAAATGTCGAAGGGAATGCCAGAAGGAGTAGAATTAATAAGGAAGCTTGTGTGCGATTATCTGCGATCTTAAAATGGCTGGTTCTGGGGATACTTGTACTATGCATCGGTTTTCAGGTGCTTGTGCAGCGGTATGTGGTTTATCCTGGATTTAAGACCATTGAAGAGCAACGGGCGAAAGATAATATCAGTCGGTGTATCGATGCAATTGGCCGGGAACTGTATCATGTGGGAGTGCTTGCTACAGACTGGGCGACATGGGATGATACCTACGCTTTTATTGTAAATTCCAATGAAGAATATCGTGCCTCTAATCTGACTTATGAATCTTTTGAAGGCAACCGTATTGATATTATCTTTTATTTAAATAACGACCATCAAAACATTTACAGTCATAGGTTTGACCTGGATCAAGAAGATGAGTCTTCTGTGTTAGCCAATGAAAACAGTTGCAAGGCTATACGGCGATCGCTTGAACAGTTTATCTGGAGTGAAGACAGACTTGACGGAATACTTGAGACCTCTTTCGGAATCTTACTGGTTTCCTCGCGTCCGATTTTAACCAGCCAAGCCGAAGGTCCCAGTCGCGGGCGGCTTATTATGGGTCGGTTTCTGGATGAAGCAATGCTTGAACTGCTGCGGGAACAGACGAAGATCAACTTTGAAGTTACTATGATTGATTCTTCGTTTTTAGGGTCAGGAGAGGTTGCAGTGGAGATAGTCTCTAAAAAGACTCTTTTTGTCTCCGGTGGAATGGAGACGCTTATCAGTGAACGCCTGATGGGGGTAAATGCAGAATTACCAAGACAGATCACCCTTGCAGGGAAGAAGGTGATTTATTTTTCGTTGGCAGCAACGGTAATCACCGTGATGCTGCTGCTGTTTGGATTATTGTGGTTTGTACAACATTATCTGGTAGAGCAAATCGAGCAATTTTCAATTCATATCAGGGGGATTCGAAAGAGCAGGGATTTATCATTAAGGATGAAACCCAGTTCGACCGCTGAATTTAACCAATTATCACATGAATACAATCAGATGATTTCCCGCCTTGAGCAGTCGGATCAACGGCGCAGAAGGGCTGAACGAAAATTGATAGATATTGTACGTATTAATCGCGAATTGAAAGAAAAAGCGGAAGCCGCCAATCAGGCCAAGAGTGAATTTCTTGCCAATATGAGTCATGAGATACGAACACCGATGAACAGTATTCTTGGTTTTTGTGATGTACTGTCGGAAGAGCCTTTGAGCCCGGAACAGCGTGAATATCTGGGATATATCCATAAATCCGGACGTGCTCTGCTTTTACTGATTAATGACATTCTCGATTTGTCAAAAATCAATGCGGGTAAATTTACAATTACCCTGATCCATACTGAGTTGTATGACGTGTTAAGCGGGGTTGTTGAAGCGATGCAGCCGTTGGCAGAGCGTAAAGGTCTTGACTTTGTGTTTACGCCCGAGGAGGACTTGCCGGAGATGATTTATACCGATCCTGCGAGGATTCGACAATGCCTGATCAATCTAATTGGCAATGCGATCAAGTTTACCGAGTCGGGCAGCATTCGAGTCCGGACTTATATTGCCGATGGGGCGGATTCATCCTTACTCTGTTTTGAAGTGCAGGATACTGGAATCGGTATTCCCCGTGCCCAGGTTGATTCTGTCTTTAACGCGTTTATGCAATCCGACAGCAGTACAACACGCCGTTACGGCGGCACCGGGCTTGGCCTGACCATTACGCGTGAGCTTGCACGGATGATGGGTGGTGATATTACCGTCGTCAGCGAAGAGGGTAGGGGTTCGACGTTTACCCTGCGTGTTGCTTACACCGCAAGCGGTTACCCGACACCACAACCGTGTTAATTGCCTTTCTTAAGTTTTCACAAAGCTGAACGACTGGCCGTCGGCATCAATGTTGACGGTATCCCCTTCAGAAAATTTTCCAGTGAGGATTTCTTTAGACAAGGGATTTTCGAGCCGCTGCTGAATCACACGTTTGAGCGGTCGAGCCCCATAGGTCGGATCATATCCCTCGTCCATCAATTGCTTTTTGGCTGCATCGGTAAACGTTACATCCAGATGCCGATCTTTGAGCCGCTGCTTTAGAAGCCCGAGTTGAATCTCGACGATTTTTTCCAGATGTTCCCGTTTGAGGACGTGGAAGATGATTGTCTCATCAATTCGGTTGAGAAATTCAGGTTTAAAGTACGATTTTAAGGCTTCTTTGACGTGGGCTTCTATCTCCCAGTCCGCACCGTTGCTTTCGGTCAATGTCTGTATCTGCTGGCCTGCGAAGTTGCTGGTCATAATAATAACGGTATTTTTGAAGTCTACAGTACGGCCTTTTCCGTCTGTAAGACGACCATCATCAAAGACCTGAAGCAGGACGTTAAAGACATCACGGTGTGCCTTTTCGATTTCATCCAGCAGGATGACCGAGTAGGGTTTACGACGTACGGCCTCGGTAAGGCGGCCGCCTTCTTCGTAGCCGACATAACCGGGAGGGGCACCGATCAGACGGGCAACCGAGTGCTGTTCCATAAACTCGCTCATATCAATCCTTACCATGCTGTTGGGATCGTTGAACATAAATTCGGCCAGTGATTTGGCCAGTTCGGTTTTACCAACGCCTGTCGGTCCCAGGAAGAGAAAAACTCCGATAGGGCGGTTGGGGTCGCTCAGGCCGGCGCGGCTTCGTCGTACGGCGTTGCACACGGCCGAGACGGCTTCTTCCTGACCGACGACACGGAGAGCGATTTCCTCTTCCATTTTCATCAGCCGTTCACGCTGTCCGGTCATTAGGCGGGAGACGGGAATGCCCGTCCATTTGCTGACGACCTGTCCGATATGTTCTTCGGTGACTTCATTGTGGACGAGTGTGGCACCGTTGGCTTTGGCCAGCGCTTCTTCGGCTTCTTTGAGCTGTTTTTGCAGAGTGATCAGGGTTTCGTACTTGAGACGTGCCGCCAGCTCAAGATTGCCGGTATGCTGAGCATCTTCAAATTGTGCTTGGGCGGAGGTAATTTGAGATTTGATGTCTTTAACCCGGGTGATGGCGATTTTGTCGGCATTCCATCGCGCAGTCAATTCGGCGTCACGGGCTTTCAGTTCGGTAAGTTGTTTTTCGCATTTTTCCAGTTCTTTACGACTGGCGGTATCAGTTTCTTTCTTGAGGGCCTGCCGCTCGATTTCCAGCCGCATGATTTCACGGCGGATATCATCCAGCTCGGCCGGGAGCGAGTCGTTTTCGATACGCAGCTTTGAGGCGGCTTCGTCGACCAGGTCGATGGCTTTGTCAGGCAGAAACCGGTCAGCGATATAGCGGTTTGATAATGTGGCCGCGGCGACCAATGCGGCGTCGGTAATGCGCACGCCATGATGGGCATCGTAACGATCTTTGAGGCCGCGGAGGATAGCAATGGTTTCTTCGATGGTCGGCGGATCAATCTGTACGGGCTGGAAGCGACGTTCGAGGGCGGCATCTTTTTCGATGTATTTACGATATTCGTCCAGTGTTGTAGCACCGATACAGCGAAGCTCACCGCGAGCCAGCGAGGGCTTGAGCAGATTGCCTGCGTCCACCGATCCTTCGGTCTTGCCGGTGCCGACGATTGTGTGCAGTTCGTCAATGAAGAGGATAATGCGTCCTTCAGAACTGATGACTTCCTTGAGAACGGCTTTGAAGCGGTCTTCGAACTCGCCGCGGAATTTGGTGCCGGCAATCAGGGCTCCCATATCAAGGGCAATGACCTGCTTGTCTTTAAGTCCGGATGGGACGTCGCCGGCGACGATACGCTGGGCCAGACCTTCGACAATGGCGGTTTTGCCGACGCCGGGTTCTCCGATGAGGACGGGATTGTTTTTGGTGCGGCGATTTAAGACCTGCATACAACGGCGGATTTCTTCGTCACGTCCGATGACGGGGTCGAGTTTTTTCTTGCGGGCCATCTCGATCAGGTCGATGCCATAGCGTTCGAGGGCTTTGTATTTGCTTTCGGGATTTTCATCGGTGACTTTGGTTCCGCCGCGAATTTTGTTTATGCCTTTTTCCAGTTGGGCCGGTGTTACGGAGTTGACGCTGAGGACTTCTTTGGCCGGGCCGGCAATGTCTGCTAAGGCCAGCAGCAGATGTTCAACGCTTAGAAATTCGTCTTCCATTTTGTCGGCCTTGTTCTGGGCGTCCAGCAAGACTTGGCTGTAGGCGTTGTCGGGCATTATCATCTGGCCGCCGGTCTTGCCGGTTGGTAGACGGTTTAATTCACTTTCGGTGATCTGCTTGATACGATCCGGATTGGAACCGAGCGTTTTAAGCAGCATGCACGCAAGGCCCTGTTCGTCGTCGAGCAACGAATAAAGCAGATGCAGGGGGGTGACTACCATATTCGAACGGCTCATCGCAAGCTGCTGGCTGGTGGCGATGGCCTCTTGTGCTTTAACTGTAAATTTATCAAATCTCATTGATACAGGTTCCTTTCTTGTCCGGAGTTAATTCGTCCAGAAGTCTTAAATGGTAAAGTGCAAACCCTGTGCCGTAGTCGAGAAATCTTATAAAATCTTTATTGGCAGGGTCTTAACGTAATGATGGATATGGGGTAAAGTATGCCAATTTGACAGGAATAGATGTTTTAAAGATAAATTAAGGGATAAGATAGTTGTTCTTGCTTGAGATAGAAGGTGTGAAATTGTATTATACTTTCCAATTCTAAGCGTTTTGAGAATATGTTGTTTGATGAGTCTTTATTCAATTGATTTGTTGGGGAATTTATGATGTTGAAATCAGTACTCATTCTACTGTTGTCGGGCTTAGCTTTCACAGGAGTTTATGCGGCGGGAGAGGAGAAGGCAACAGGGGGAACATTTACCAATCCTCTTAATCCCGGCCCAGATCCATGGATGCTGTACCATAAAGGCTATTACTATTTGACGACTACGCAGGGCAACTGTATCCGTATGTGGAAGGCGCCAACGCTGGCAGCATTGAAGGCGGCACAGGCGGTGATTGTTTGGAAAGACAATGATCCGACCCGTTCCCACGGTATATGGGCACCGGAATTCCACTTGATCAATAATCGCTGGTATCTCTATTACACGGCTATGGCGGCAACTAAAGTCGATGCTACACACCGTATGCACGTGTTGGAAAGTGAGGGCACAGATCCTCTGGGGCCGTATACTTATAAGGGGCGATTGTTTGACCCGACAAATGATCACTACGCGATTGACGGCAGTGTGTTTCAGCATCCGGGCGACGGGGAGTGGTATTTTCTGTGGGCCGCACACCCCGGTCATGTCATCACTATTGCGCGTATGGCAAATCCCTGGACGCTGGCATCCAAAGGAGTGGTTATCCCTGCGTCGGGATTCGGATGCGAAGAGGTGAGGGAAGGGCCGGTGGTACTGAAGCGCAACGGAAAGCTTTTCTTGACATATTCGGCATGTGATACCGGCAAGCCTGACTATAAAATCGGGATGCTTGTTGCAGAAGAGACCGCTGATGTGATGGATCCCGAATCCTGGATACAGTATCCAAAACCCGTCTTCGAGCGAAACGATGAAGCTAAAGTGTTTGGTCCCGGCCATCATGGATTCTTTCAATCTCCGGACGGCACCGAAGACTGGATTGTCTATCATGGAAAGACCACCTCGCGATATACCTACAGCGGCCGAACGACACGTGCCCAGCGATTTACGTGGAATTCGGATGGGACGCCCAATTTTGGCATACCTGTTTCTTTGGATACAGTAATTGCAGAACCTTCCCGAGACAAACGTCCTGGAAAGATTAGAGATTGAGGCAATTTTATCGATATGTACTGCTGCGACCGGACTTTTGTTTTAAGACATTAAAAAAGCTGCCCACGTTGATTGCGGGCAACTTTGATTTCACAGTTCCATTCTTTGTATGAACAACGATTTAATACCGATAATGATCGGGCTTGAAGGGGCCTTCAGGGGATATTCCGAGATATTCAGCCTGTTTGGAGGTAAGTTTGGTAATGGCTCCGCCGATGGCGACAGCATGCAGGCGGGCAACTTCTTCGTCTAATTTCTTGGGCAGAGTATAAACCCCTGGCTTGAGGTCTTCTGTTGCCAGCATAATCTGAGCCAGGCACTGGTTGGTGAAACTGTTGCTCATCACAAAACTGGGGTGGCCTGTGGCACACCCAAGATTGACCAGCCGCCCTTCGGCTAATACGATGATGGAGCGTCCGCTCTTGAAGGTCCACTTATCGACCTGCGGCTTTATGGTTTCTTTTGTTGCATGGCCATGGTCCTCAAGATAAGTCATTTCGATTTCACTGTCAAAGTGGCCGATGTTGCAAATGATGGCTTCGTTCTTCATCTGTTCCATATGCTCGCCGCGAATGACATCGCAACAGCCGGTAGCGGTGACGAAGATATCGCCGATAGGTGCAGCTTTTTCCATTGTGGTGACTTCGTAGCCTTCCATGAGAGCCTGGAGAACGCAGATGGGATCGATTTCAGTAATCATTACGCGTGCACCAAGGCCCCGCATCGATTGTGCACATCCTTTGCCGACATCGCCATAACCGCAGATAACGACAATTTTTCCCGCCATCATGACATCGGTGGCGCGTTTAATGCCGTCAGCCAGTGATTCCCGACAGCCGTAGAGATTGTCAAACTTTGATTTGGTGACTGAGTCGTTGACGTTAACGGCGGCGAAGGGTAGCTCACCGGTTTTCTGCAATTGATAGAGGCGGTGGACTCCGGTGGTGGTTTCTTCTGAAACGCCGCGGAGATTTTTGGCGACAGATGTCCAGTGGCCGGGTTTGGTGCAGACGCTGTGGATCAGACGATCCATGATGACCTGAAATTCTTTGTTGTCATATTTTTTGTTCAGCAGGGAAGGATCTTTTTCCACTCGCTGTCCCTGAATAACCATCAGTGTGGCATCACCGCCGTCATCAACTATCATATCAGGTCCGGAGCCGTCAGGCCAGGTCAGGGCCTGCTCGGTACACCACCAATAGTCTTCCAAGGTCTCGCCTTTCCAGGCAAAGACGGCACTGCGTCCGGCAGCGGCAATTGCAGCGGCGGCATGGTCTTGCGTCGAGAAGATATTGCAGGAGGCCCAGCGGACGTCGGCGCCAAGGCATTCGAGTGTTTCAATAAGCATCGCAGTCTGGATAGTCATATGGAGCGAACCGGTGATTTTCAAACTTTTTAAGGGTTTGTCTTTACCGTATTTTTCGCGGACGGCCATCAGCCCCGGCATTTCTTTTTCCGCAAGCTGCATCTCTTTCCGGCCCCAGTCGGCCAATGACATGTCAGCGACTTTATATTTAAGGGCGGGATCGATCGCCTGAACCATCTTTTTACTGTTTTGCATCGTCTTCATGGACGTTCCTTTCTCTGAATTATCAATTTTCCAAGACCAAATACTATATTACGTACCCTGTTTTTTTTCAAGGCTTTTCTCAAATCCCGGCGAGGGCCTTGTTTGCGTCCTGCAGCGGCATTATAATGCCCGTTTTTATAAGCATTTGGCTGCGGGATTATACGATGGTGATTTTGGCTGGAATTGATGAAGCGGGATACGGGCCGCTGCTGGGGCCGCTGGTGGTGTCGGCGGCGGCGCTGGAGATGCCGGCTGAGTTGCTACGCGCCGATTTGTGGGAATGTTTGTCAAAGGCCGTTGCCAAAGAGAAAAAGCATCTTAAGGGCCGCTTGCTCATTACTGACAGCAAAAAAGCGTATAATCCTTCCAGTGGAGTGGCACATCTTCGGCGAACGGTGATGTCGTGTCTGGCGGCTATGGATAAAGCAGGACGACATCCCGAAACATGTTTAGACCTGCTGGAACGTCTTTGTCCTGATGCAGCCAGACGGCTGGAAGTGTACCCTTGGCATAAAAATTTATCAGAATTGTCATTGGGTGACAATGTCGCGGCTGTTGACGTAGCTTCGGCTGTGTTGAGTAATACCTTGCGGGAGCAGGGGATAGGTTTAAAGTCACTGTCAGCTCGGTGCCTTGATGTGGGTTTTTACAATAACCGCGTTGAAGCGGTGAAAAATAAATCCCGTGTCCTTTTTGGGGAGTTATGCGGTCTAATCAGCGATCTTGTGCAAGGCGACTGTCCGGGTCCATTTCAGTTTTTAGTAGATCGGCAGGGCGGCCGCGTTAATTATCATCAAGAACTGATGCGAATGTTTCTGGATGCGGAATTGACAATCATCCGTCAGGATGAAAAGATGAGTTCCTATGATATGGCGTGGGGCGGCAAGCATATCCGAATTCATTTTGCTGCCGGGGCCGACAGGCGTTTTTTTCCGGTATGTCTGGCCTCAATGGTCAGTAAATATATCCGTGAAATCGTGATGGAATCGCAAAATGCCTTTTTTTATGACCTTTGTCCTGCCTTAAGGCCGACTGCCGGGTATTGGGAGGATGGGCAGCGGTTTGTACGGGAACTGGCGGAAAAGTTGCCGGCTTTTCAATATGACCGGAATAAATTTATACGTCTATTGTAATCTTCATTTATCTTCAGGCCTTGCGTTGTTAATTTGTTATATCCCTATATGTAAATAAGTTACAGTGTTTATAATATAAATATAGGAACAAGTCCCTATAGATAGAGGGGTAAAATATTTATTTTAATAGTTTATTCCTTGCATTATCCACCATGTTACTCTATTCTTATAAGTAAGCTAACAGGATAAGCATCGCATCATGAGATTCGGGTTTTTAGTTGCATTGGAAAGTAAAAGCTCCTTCTGCCGCCCGTATCTTCGGTAGCCCTGGGAAGTTCACCGACTTCCTCCTCCTTCTGCGAAGTACGGGCGGTTTTTTTATCAATAATCCTTCCTATTTGCTGCGATAGCAGTAATTTTGCTGCCCCCTATAATTATTTCTTAAATTCGTTCGGTTTTTGTTAGGTTTTTAGGGAGCGAATGCCGATAAGTATAAACAGGTGCAAGTGACGGAAGACCTAAATCTATGGATGGTGAAATATGAAGAATAATAACCCGCGAATCAATGAATTGCCATTATGCCAGTTTGGTCCCGGCGGGGATTTTGTGCAGTCCTGGCATGGCCAGCCGCCCGAGCCGTCGGTTTCAGTGCCATCTTCGCCGCTGAATCGGGTGCTGACGACGATTGCTGAACTGCTTGCAGTGACTGTTCAGCCGGAGATACTGGCGGAAATTGCGTGTGTTCTTCCGCCGGAGACAAGTGAAAATCCCAGTGAAATGCCTGCTTTATGCACTAAGGAGACAGAAAACCATGCCCCGAACAGCCGAGCGGATACCAATCACGCCTCGTCAATTGAGTGTATTGAGCCAAATCGAAACCTTCCAAAACAAACGATGTTATTCGGCGACGATTGGGGAACTGGCCGAGGTGCTAAACGTAAGTCGTCCAACGGTGTTCGAGCACATCGCCGCACTTCGCGAAAAAAAGTTAATTGCGCAATCCAGCGGCAGGGCACGCTGTTTACAGTTAACGGCACAGGGAAAACGCCTCATAGGCATGGCTCGGCAGCTTGAATATGAGTCGGATTTTGAGAAAAATATATCACCCGATCAGGCCGATGAGGGGTGGATGCTGGCGGGACGAGTGTGTGCAGGTTATGGTATCGAGGCGGTCGAAGAGCCGACACCTTTCAGAATCGCTTCATTATTTGACATACAGGAAGGCGTGTTTGTGCTTGAGGTAGTCGGCAGCAGTATGAAAGATGCGGGGATATTTAACGGCGATTTTATTGTATGTCGTCCGTCGGCCACCGCAGAGAACGGACAGATTGTTATTGCCTTGCTGAATGGTCAAACGGCCACCGTCAAGCGATTTTTTAAAGATAAAGGGGCGGTCCGCCTGCAGCCGTCCAATGATGCATTTGAGCCGATTTTCGCCAAAGACTGCGTTATTCGGGCGGTAGTGACCGGGGTGATTCGAAAATTTAAAACACAACCGGGAAGACAGGTATGACTCGAAAGACGGTACAGCCCGAAGAGGGTATTCTTGTTGCCCAAAACCTGACCAAGCGGTTTGGGGATGCAACTGTTCTGGACTCGATATCACTGGCTATCGAAGAAGGCAAGACAACTACGATTATCGGTCCCAGCGGTTGCGGCAAGACGGTGTTTATGAAGCATTTGATCGTCCTGGAACGTCCGACATCAGGACAGGTTTTTTTTCGCGGACAGCGTGTGGATCATCTTGATGAACGTGAACTGGCGAAGATTCGAATGCGGTTCGGGTTTTGTTTTCAAATGGGTGCACTGTTCGACAGTTTGACCGTCTATGAGAATATTATTTTTCCGATTCGTCAGCATTCCAAAGTAATCGATTACAAATCGCTGGATGAACTGGTCAAACAGAAGCTGGCAATGGTGGGGATGGATGGTTTCCAGCAACATTTTCCGGGAGAGTTATCAGGAGGACAGAAAAAACGGGTGGCTTTGGCTCGTGCGATAGCTCTAAATCCACAAGTGATCCTTTATGATGAGCCGACAACCGGATTGGATCCAATTACGTCGGATGTCATTAACGAATTGATCATCAAGCTGCAAAAAGAACTGAAGATCACCAGTGTTGTAGTGACGCATGACATGAAAAGCGCTTACAAGATCGCCGACCGCATTATTATGTTCCACAAGGGCAAGATTATCGCCGATGGCGATGCCGATTATATTCGAAACCATCCGCACGATGTGGTTCAGCAGTTTATAGAAGGGCGTGTGGGCGAAGCTGAACTGGCAGCGCTAAAGCTGGGGGGCACACGATTTGAAACGCAGTTTTTGCCGGACGACTTCAAATAATTATTTCTTTGCATCCACTTGCGGCGGGGTATAAGAGCCTAACATCATCGCCATCCATCGGGTTTCCTGGTTGGTCTGCAGAACAATTTTGACAGCCATTGTCAGCGGCACCGACAGCAGCATTCCCATCGGCCCCAGCACCCAACCCCAGAATATCAACGACAGAAAGACCACCAGCGTTGAAAGTCCCATCCGTTGACCCATCAGACGTGGTTCGAGAAAGTTTCCGATTGAGATGTTGATGACCAGGTATCCGAGTAAAGCCAGTCCTGAAGTTACCGGTCCATGTTGGAGCAGGGCCAGAATCACGGCAGGGACCGCAGCGATAATCGAACCGATATTCGGCACGAAATTCAGCAAGAAGGCAATGAGTCCCCAGACAACTGCGTAATTGACCTTCAACATCATTAATAGCGCCATTACCAGAAGTCCGGTTGCAAGGCTTAATGTTGTTTTCAATGCCAGATAGCGTTTTACATTGTTGGCGATGTGAGAAAGGTTCTCAAACGTTTCCTGAGACTGTAGGGCATGACGGATTTTGTCTGGCAGTGCGGAGGCCTCCATCAGAATAAATACCATTGTTAAGTAGATCAAAAAGCCGTTTTTAAGAAGTGTTCCGAGCTGTGCCAGCAATTCCCGCATCATCTTTACCGCAGCGGTACTGTCGGGTCGCAAATAATCGGTCAGCGGCTTTTCAGCTTGCAGACCTTTGGATTCCAGCCACTTTATCAGCAGGTTAAAGGTCTCTTCGAGCTTTTTGGCATATTCCGGGAGGGTTTTGGTAAAATCGGCGATAGAGGTTGCCAGTAATGTACCTATCATCAATCCGGCAGCCAGAATAACCAATGAAATCAAGAAAATAGCAAAAAATGTCGAAATTCCTCTTTTTTTCATCCAGAACAAAGCCGGTGTGCTGATAATTGCCAGAAAGACCGCCAGCAGGAAAGGAATGATGATATTGACAGCGGCCTGCATCCCGGCAACGATGACAACCAGAGAGGCGGCTAAAATCAGAAATCTTCCGGGGCCGGTTAATAATCCCCCCGGGGCTGGCGGGGTTTGCCCGACAGTCTCGTGTGTAATTGCCACAGGCGCAGGTACCGCCCGGGTTTTATTTCGTGATTTTGGTTTTGTTTTTTGCACAATGTACAAAAGATACCTTTCTTGCTATCTATGGTCAATTGAAATTCCCGGTGGATTAGAAATAGTGCAGAACCGTCTTTTATTCCACTTCTTTAAACCTTGACGGGAGGAGGCTTTTCTTTATAATGCGACCTTTCTGAAAATGAATAAATATTATTCGTGGCTGACTGTGGAGTTATTTTTCGGATGACAAAAGCGATTGCCAAGAAACACACTAAGGTGACACATGCCTGTACCAAGTGTACGGGGCTATGCTGCCGATATTTTGCTCTCCCCCTCGATAACCCGGAGGAGTGGAAGGATTATGACGATATACGCTGGTATCTGTGCCATGAGAATACTTCTGTTTTTGTCGAAGATGGCCAGTGGTATCTGAATGTTGATACAAAATGCCGTTATTTGTCCAGTGATAACCACCGCTGTGAAATCTATCAGATGCGACCTAAAATATGCCGCAAGTACGATACCGATAAATGTGACTTAAGCGGTCATGATTACGGCTATGAGCTTCATTTTACCAACGACAAGCAGATGGAAGAATATATGCGTATCAAGTTTGGCGGCAAGGTCTTTGACAAGCTTGAAACGCCTAAAAAGAAATCCAAAAAGAAATCTAAAAAAGCCAAAGCATAAGTCCATGAAAATTCAATCGGTCAAGGGAACACGGGATTTTTATCCGCTGCAAATGGCGGTGCGAAATTACATTAGCGACGGGTGGAAGGCTGTATCACTGCGTAACGGCTTTGTCGAATATGATGGACCGATTTTTGAATATCTTCAGATGTATCAGATCAAGAGCGGCGATGAGATTGTCGAACAGTTATTTCATTTGACTGATCGGGGTGGACGCGAACTGGCGATTCGCCCCGAGATTACGCCGACGCTTGCCCGGATGGTCAATCAGCAGGTCAATGCATTGCCCCGTCCGATCAAGTGGTTTTCTTCGCCGCGATTGTGCAGGGCGGAACGTCCGCAAAAGGGGCGACTTCGCGAGTTTTTTCAATGGAATATTGATATTCTCGGGGTTGATGATGTACTGGCCGATGCCGAAGTAATCTTTTGTTCGCTGGATTATCTTCGATCTGCGGGCTTGAAAAGCACGGATGTTGTTGCCAAAATTTCCAGCCGTAAGTTGCTTGCGGCACTCTTGCTGCATCTGGGGATTTCAGAGGAGAAGCTTGAAGTTTTATATCCTGTGCTGGATAAGAAAGCAAAGATTCCGACGGAAGCATTTGAAGAAATGCTGGTTAAAGAGATAGATTCGCCTGCGGTTGTCAAAACGATCCTTGGCCTGTTGGCGGTACATTCAGCGGATGATATTCAGCATATCGTGCCGAGTATTGCATCGAATGAAAGGGCAAAGGCAGCGTTGGAAGAATTGCAAAAGATATTTGATATTCTGAAGATAATGGGTGTAGGGGAGTATTGTCGATTTGATATGAGTATTGTGCGGGGATTGGCCTATTATACGGGGATGGTGTTTGAAGTTCACGATGCAGTGGGTGACCTGCGAGCCGTTTGCGGCGGCGGACGCTACGACAACTTGTTACGCGATTTCGGAGGGCCGTCATTATCGGCGGTCGGGATGGGTATGGGCGATTGTGTCCTTGAAATTCTGCTTCGTGAACGTGGTTTGCTGACCGATGAGATGTTCAAACGAAAGCTGGATTTTTTTGTGGCATGTACAGATTCCGAATTGATGCCGACATCGCTGAAAATTGTATCAGCATTACGTTCCGGGGGGCATTCTGCTGAATTTAGTTATAAACCCGGCAATCTTGGCAAACAGCTTAAGCAGGCGGATGCCTGTGGTGCGCAAAAGTGCCTCATTGTGGGACAGGAATACCTGAATGATAAAAAGGTTGTTCTCAAAGATATGACTTCCGGCCAGCAATTGTTGGTTTTGGAAGAGAATCTCCTTTTGCCGCAATAGTAATTCATAGTACATCCAAACCAAAGGCCAAAACGGTCACCATACCTTCTTTTGCCTTTTCTTGTTAGTTTCATTTAAATGTATACAGGTAAAGTATATCCATTCTATATTAGGGCTTGACTTTTCTTTTGCTAATCATTATGATTAGCAAAAGAAATCGGATTTTCTGGATGAAAAAATGAAAAGTAGTCGAAATATAGAGAAGAAATACTTGGAAAACCCTTATAGGTAGGGCCGGAGATATTGGTTTATCCTCTAAAAGCCGGCATATGTCGGCTTTTTTTGTGCACAAAGTTGTTTTATCTTCCGGAATATTCAGGTATTTTAAGTTTATAATTGTGAAAGGATATGCAGTATGAAACCCAAAAAGATTCAGGTTACACAACGAGATCATGAACGGTTAACGCGATTACTTGCTTCTATGAGGAATCTATCAGCTCAAGATCGAGTTTGCATAGACAAACTTCAGGGTGAGCTGGACCGTGCCCGTTTAATCGAATCCGAACGGGTTAAGGCTGATGTTGTAACAATGAATTCGACGGTCAAACTTAGAGATTTGGATAACCATGAGTTATATGAATACCAGCTTGTTTATCCGCAAGACGCCGATCCGGAGAATAATAAGCTTTCCGTTTTGGCACCTGTTGGTACGGCACTGCTGGGATTTAGTGTCGGGGATAGTGTACAGTGGGATGTGCCCGCAGGTGTCCGACATTTTTGCATTGAGGAGATAATTTACCAGCCCGAAGCGGCCGGCGACTATTCGCTGTGATGGAAAGGAGAGCCGTATCATGGCTCAGTTGGTCAAACAATCCAGGCCTCAAACCTTGTGGGAGTCTTTCCGCGATAGATTTTTTGTATCAGTGGGTGATCAGCGGCGGATTTTTTCAGAAATTGATTATTACCGCTTGCAGGGTATTTTAACCAAGCAGCATTTGGAATCGTTTCGTTTGTTTATCCCGCAGATTCGTTATTTGCGTAAACTGATGAATCGGGGGCTTCTCTATCCGTGCAAAGCGATTCCGGCCAATTTGATTACGATGAATTCGGTTATCCGTCTTCGGTCCCGACGCGGGACGGCCTTTACCGTCAGTATTGTCTATCCGCGTGATGCTGATCGAAAACAGCGAAAAATATCGATTGTCTCGAGGTTGGGGCTTGCCCTCATCGGTAAGGTCGAAGGAGAATATGTGTCACGTAATATGGTGATTGAAAAGATTCTCTATCAGCCGGAAAGCTTTGGAAATTACTACCTTTGATTACTGACATTTGCCCTGTCTGTTGAATGTACAGGCAGGGCGTTTTATTTTTTACCATTTCTTGAAGATAAAAAATACAGCCCCGATAATCATTGAAAACCCGACAATATAGTTCCATTTTAACGGTTCTTTCAGATACAGGAGGGAAAAAGCACAGAAAACCAGCAAGGTGACGACTTCTTGAATAGTTTTAAGCTGGGCAGCAGTGAATATCCCGTGTCCGATACGGTTAGCTGGGACCTGGAAGCAGTATTCAGCAAAGGCAATCAGCCAGCTCACAATAATGACAATCAATAGCGGTTTATCCTTGAATTTGAGGTGGCCATACCATGCGAATGTCATAAAAATGTTCGATATCGTCAGCAGAAGAATCGTTTTCATAAAAAGATAGCCTTTCCGGTTATTTTGATTTTCATAAAACGCGGCATTATACTGTGCTGGGGCGGGGTAATGTCAATAGGGTGATCGGAAATTGTCATAAAACGCTTGCATATAAGAGGATTGTGCGGTTTATTTAAAGCCCGAATGAAAAGAGAAGGACAAAACGAATATGAACAGGCATTTGAAAGTTGTCTTGCTGAAGCCAAGGTTCGATTTGCGCGGGTAGATCAAACGCACCGGTGTGTTTTACATGACAGTCAGACCAAGACATTCGACTACCTGATATATTTAAAAGGGAGCGGATATGTATTGGTGGAACTGAAGGGGCGTTTATTTCGGGGGCAATCGCTGGCAAGGCGAACCGGACTTCAATGCTGGGTGTCGGCTGAGGATATAACGGCATTGGGCCGATGGCAGCAGCGTTTCGCCTGCGAGCAGAAAACGGCGGCATTGTTTGTATTTGCTTATCGAATCGAGCATATGTCCATTGAGAATGACGGATTGGATGTGTATGATTATGACGGGCGTCGCTATGTTTTTTTATGTATACGATATACAGACTATCAGCGTCGTATGAAAGTGCGAAGCCCGCGGTGGAAAACAGTAACCTTGTCGGCAGGGGATTTTAGGGCATTATGCTTTCCTGCCGAGCGAATTTGGCTTGGAGAACAATTGCAGGATGAATGACCTTGTACAGAAACTGGCTGAGAAAGTGCTGGCCGGCGAAGTCTTGTCGCAGCAACAGGCAAATGAGCTTTCTGCGGTATCGCAGGAGTATCTTGATGATGTTTTGTATTGGGCCAATCAGATCCGCCAGCGTTTTTTCGGCAATAAGGTTCGTGTCTGTTCCATTGTTCCGGGTCGGCTGGGCGGATGCAGTCAGGACTGTGCGTTCTGTGCCCAATCGGTGCGCTACAATACGGCGATAGACAAAACACCTAAAATACTGACAGATGAGCAAATCCTTGATGCTGCACAAGATGCTGCCCGAAAAGAGGTGCCGAATTTCGGAATTGTTTACAGTGGCAAAGCGGTCAGCGAGGCGGAGCTGAAACGACTGACAGGGTTAACCGAACGTATAAAATGTGATTACGGGTTGGGTGTTTGTATGGGGCTGGGGATTTTGAACCGGGAACAAATGAAGCGGTTAGCGAGAGCCGGTGTGGTGCGGTATAACCATAACCTGGAAACGTCGCGCCGTCATTTTGCCGAGATCGTAACGACCCATTCCTATGATGATCGTATCCGCACGATTGAGGCGGCACTGGACGCCGGGCTGAAAGTGTGTGCGGGAGGCATCTTTGGTATCGGCGAGACAGAGCAGGATCGTATCGATATGGCAATCGAGTTACGGCGGCTGGGAGTAGATACTGTGCCGATGAATTTTCTGCATCCGATTCCCGGGACACCGATGGGAGAAAACAAAACGCTTAAGCCGCGTGAAATATTACGCATTATTGCATTGTATCGATTTGTACTGCCGAAAGCCCATTTGAAAGTGGCAGGGGGGAGAGTTTTGAATTTGCGGGATGTACAAAGCTGGATTTTTGCGGCTGGATGTACGAGTATTCTGTCAGGCAATTATTTGACAACGGCAGGACGAGCCGTTCAAGAGGATATACAGATGCTGTGTGACCTGGGTTTGGAGCCAGTCAAGACGGCACTGTGAGAAGATAGATGATTTTAATAGATATTTGGAGCCTGACATGATGACTCAACGATTTGCACTGAGATTGACTCTGTTTTTCTTTTGTGCTGCATCTTTTGTATCAGCCGTTCATGCTGAAAATACATCGCCGCGGCACTATCGTGAATTGGCAGCAGGTTGGAGATTTTTCAAAGGGGATATTTCCGGGGCCGAGAAAGTATCGTTTGACGACAGTTTGTGGACGACGGTGAAGGTTCCGCATGACTGGAGCATTGAAGGGCCTTACAGTCAGGAATGGGCAAGCGGTACGGGATATCTGCCGGGAGGAATCGGCTGGTATCGCAACACGTTCAGCCTTGACGGAGATGGCAAAGGCAAAAGTGTGTTTGTTGAGTTTGATGGTGTGTATTGTAACAGCGAAGTCTGGATCAACGGACATTTTCTCGGCAAACGTCCGAACGGTTATATCAGTTTTCACTACAATCTGACGCCGTATCTTCGATTTGACGGCGAGTCCAATATTCTTGCGGTTCGGGTCGATCATTCGGTTTTTGCCGATTCGCGATGGTATACCGGATCGGGTATTTATCGCACGGTGCGGTTATGTATTACCGACTCAGTACGGATTTCGCCATGGGGAGTTTTTGTAAGTACTCCGACAGTATCTGGGGATTTAGCCGAAATCCGGATTGAGACTGCAATTGACAATCTGTCCTTGTCGGGGCGGGAGATTCAATTGACCTCATACGTACTTGATACAGAAGGATTGGTAGTGGCTAAAGTAACGACTTCCGGCACAGTGATCGATGCCGAACAGCGGAAGGTATTGGTGCAGGAGTCGGCTGTCAAACATCCGCGTTTGTGGTCGATTCAAACGCCTAATATGTATTCAGTCCTGAGTGTTATCGAAACTGAGGGACGTAAACTCGATCAGCTAACAACTCCTTTTGGAATTCGCACAATTCAATTTGATCCGGACAAAGGATTTTTCCTGAATGGTGCAAACCTAAAGCTAAAAGGTGTTTGTGTCCATCACGATGCCGGGCCGGTGGGGGCGGCGGTGCCTGCCGGGATGTGGCGGCGGCGATTGGAGCAGCTTAAAGAAATCGGATGCAATGCGATTCGCACCAGTCATAATCCTCCGTCCGTGGAACTGCTGGAATTGTGTGACAGAATGGGTTTTTTAGTGATGGATGAAGCATTTGATGAGTTTACCCCCCCCAAGCGGAAATGGGTGACCGGCTGGAATGCGGGGATTCCTTCGATGAAAGGATACGGCGAGGTTTTTGAAGAATGGTGTATCCGTGATATTCAGGATATGGTGCGTCGTGACCGAAACCATCCGAGTATAATTTTGTGGAGCATCGGCAACGAAATTGATTATTCAAACGATCCATTCTCGCATTCCGTTCTGGAAGGGGAATATAAGCCTGCCAATCCGCCGGCAGCAATGCTGGTGCATTATGGGAAACCGCTGGTCGAAGCGGTTAAGGCGCTGGATACTACCCGGCCTGTGACGGCGGCGCTGGCCAATGTTGCGATGTCTGATGCAGTGGGGTTTGCGGATATCCTTGATGTAGTCGGGTACAATTACCAGGAGAAGCGTTATGCCGATGACCATACGAAATATCCAAAGAGAGTTATCTATGGCAGTGAGAACAGTCGGGATTTCGGAGCCTGGAAAGCTGTAACTGACAATGATTATATTGCCGGACAGTTTTTGTGGGTGGGATATGATTTTCTGGGTGAAGCCGGGGCATGGCCTGTTCGCAATTCACAATCGGGGCTGTTTGATTTGTGCGGTTTTAAAAAGCCCATTGGCGCATTCCGCCAAGCCCTGTGGAGCGAAAAACCTATGGTGTACCCGGTGATGCGACAACTTTCGGAAGGCCGGACTGACAGGCAGCGTGGTTTTGGACGCGGGATGGCTTCACACTGGAACTGGCCTGAGGATTCGAAATTGGCTGTCTATGCATACAGTAATTGTCAGGAGGCGGAATTATTTCTGAATGGCCAGTCGCTCGGTCCAGGAAACCTGCAGCCTGAACAAGGGCCGGTATTTATGTGGGAGGTCGCATTCCAGCCCGGGGAACTGAAGATTGTTGGGAAAAAAGACGGTGCCAATGTTTGTGAATCAGTCTGCCGTACCGCCGGTCCAGCCAGGAAGATTGTTTTAAAGCCCGATACGCAGTTGCTTAAACCCGACGGAAGTGATGTCTGTCATATAGAATTTTATATAACCGATGAAAACGGTGTTACCGTTCCCCAGCAGGAAGCATTGGTCAGCTTTTATGTCTCCGGACCGAGCCGCATACTTGCAGTCGGCAATGGCAATCCGGTTAATCATGAGAAGGAAATGGATGCGGAGCATAATGCATGGCAGGGGCGAGGATTAGCGATTATACAGGCCGGGCTGGAAACAGGCAGCATAACGGTTTCGGCGTCATCGGCAGGTTTGGACAAAATGGATATCACGATTAACGTCAAATGAGCTTGATCTACTATGCGCATTATTGCAGGTGAAAAACGAGGAATGAAACTGTTGTCTCCGCCGGGGCGGGACACAAGACCCATTACAGACCGTGTCAAAGAATCACTGTTTAATATTTTGAATAATCACGATCTGCCTGACGGAGCAATTGTTGCGGATTTGTTTTGCGGTACCGGTTCAATGGGGCTTGAGGCGCTCAGCCGCGGTGCGGCATGGGTGACGTTTTTTGATAAAGACCGCCGTGTCATTGAGATACTCAAACAGAATATCGCTCGTATGGCATTCGAAGACTGCTGTAAGCCGGTTGCGGCAAACATCTTGACTGTGGGAGCGGCTCCAACACCGGAACATGGACTTTACGATTTAGTGTTTGTTGATCCGCCCTATGCGATGAGTACCAATTCCGATACTGGTTCAAAGGTTGGCCAGTTGATGGAACTGATTGGCCGGCAGGTCAATCCCGGGGGGATGGTGATTCTTCGTACCCACGAGGATGCCTTGACTTGTAATGAGTACGGCTCTCTGAGAGAGTTTGATACACGGCGTTGGGGGACAATGAAACTGGTGTTTTACCGTAATCCAGGCAGCGAAGAATCCGTTTGCGATGATTCTGCCGCTGATAAGACTTTAGATGAATAGCAACAACAAAAAAGCCCCGCCAGCAGCATTGCCGACGGGGCTTTCTTCAATGTCTTCCGATGATTACGAATTTGCACTAAGCTTTTGTTAAAGTCCTTTGTTCATCCAGTAATAGACTTCATTGAAGCGGAGTTCTTTTTTGAAGTCGCGAATATCAGTCTTGTCGTCAATGACAACCGATTCGATACCGGCCATCTCGGCGAAGTCTTCCATATGTTCGGTGGTTAGGGCCATCGTAAACCCGGTGTGATGGGCACCGCCGGCTAATATCCAGGCGGCGGCGGCAACTTTCAGGTTGGGCTTTGGCATCCACACGACGCGGGCGACCGGCAGTTTCGGCAGGTCGGCATCGGGCGAAACCACATCCACCGGATTAATCAGCAGACGGAAGCGGTTGCCCATATCGATAAGCGAAGCATTCAGGCCCGGACCCTGTGCAACATTAAAGACCAATCGTGCAGGGTCATCTTTGCCGCCGATGCCCAGTGGATGAGCTTCCAGTGATGCTTTGCCGTCGGCGATGGATGGACAAACTTCAAGCATATGGGCACCGAGCACCTTCATCCCGGCAGGATTCATATGATAGGTGTAGTCTTCCATAAAAGAAGTGCCGCCTTTGAGGCCCGCTGCCATGACCTTCATTGACCGAACTAATGCAGCGGTTTTCCAGTCGCCTTCGGCGCCGAAGCCGTAACCGTCCGCCATCAATCGCTGAACAGCCAAACCGGGCAATTGTGCCAGTCCATGCAGGTCTTCAAAAGTGGTCGTAAATGCCTTGAAGCCGCCTTTTTCAAGGAAACCTCGCATTCCCGCTTCAATTCTGGCAGCCTCGCGAACAGTCTGAAGCTGTTTGCCTTTTGCTTTCATGGCATACTGCTCTTCGTAGAGCTTTACGAATTTGTCAATCTCAGCGTTGGTGACTTTGTTGACAATGGCGACCAGATCGCCGACGCCATATCCGTTGACCGAGTAACCCAGTTGTTTTTGAGCTTCAACTTTGTCGCCTTCGGTGACTGCAACTTCACGCATATTATCGCCGAAACGGGCAACCTTCATCCCCTGAGCATCATACCAGGCACAGGCGGCACGCATCCAGACGTCCAGCCTTTGCTGGGCTTCGGTATCCTGCCAGTGGCCGACAATGACCTTGCGGGGTTTGCGAAGCCGCGTACAGATAAATCCGAACTCACGTCCTCCGTGGGCGGATTGATTGAGATTCATAAAATCCATATCGATACTGTCCCAAGGGATGTCTCGATTGAACTGTGTATGAAAATGAGCGAACGGCTTTTGCAGGGTTCGCAGGCCGGTAATCCACATCTTGGCCGGGCTGAAGGTATGCATCCAGGTCATAATGCCGACGCAGTTTTTGGCGGTATTGGCCTCAACACACAATTCTGTGATCGCATCCGGAGTAGTTAATACAGGTTTAAAGATCACTTTGCAGGCCAGACGGCCTGAGCTGTTAAGACCTTTTACGATTTTTTTAGAATCTTCGGCGACCTGTTTAAGTGTTTCTGGGCCATAGAGATGCTGACTGCCCGTTACGAACCATACTTCATATTGACTCAAGCCGTTCATAAACTCCCTTTCCTGATAAAGTTGACAAACGATCGGAAGGAATAAATTCCGTCCGTTGGGTTCGCCTTATGGCGATACGTATTTTGACAATAAGTTTATCAAAACAAGACATTCAGTACAAGTCTAATTTACCGGAAAATTTTTTTTGGAGTGTACTCATTTTCAAAATCTTGAGGGAAGAATAAAAAAACTAATACTATATCCAATATTACCAATATAATATATGACGGCCGGTTTTTCACGGAGAGGCCATTTGAAATCTCTTGCAAATCGAGAACATTCGACTATACTATCCGCCACATTGAGCATTGGAATCAGGAAAGACGGGAATTATTTTAGTTGCAGTTTGACGCGATCGCGGAAAGGTAAAATATGATGGATCTAAAGAAGGTCAAGGAAGTTATCGAGTTGATGAAAGAAAACGACTTGGTAGAGGTTGAATTGGTGGATGGTGAGTCTAAGATACACCTTAAGCGTCCTCAGGCGGGGATGCCGATCCTTCAGCCCATGCCTATGACACATATGACTATGCCGATGGCCGGTGGAGTGGCTCCTGTATCTGCCCCCGCAGCAGATTCAGGACTGGTTGAAATCAAATCTCCAATCGTAGGGACCTTTTATCAAGCCTCCAGCCCGGATGCTGAACCTTATGTAAAAATAGGCTCGAAAGTCGAATCCGATACAGTGGTTTGTATTGTCGAAGCGATGAAAGTGATGAACGAAATTAAGGCCGAAGTTGGCGGAACAATCGTCGAAGTCTGTTGCAAAGACGGCCAGTCGGTGGAATATGGGCAGACTCTGTTTCGTGTACGTCCATAATGCGGTAATGACAAATTAACCTACACCACTTTTCTACGGAACAGGTTGTGCGATTATGTTTTCACGTGTTTTAATAGCCAATCGCGGCGAAATTGCGCTGCGTATTATCCGGGCCTGCCATGAAATGGGCGTTGAAGCGGTTGTTGTGCATTCTGAAGCAGACCGCAATGCTTCTTATCTTCAAGTTGCTGACGAGAGGATTTGTATTGGTCCGGCGCCAGCAGGAAAAAGCTATCTTAATATCCCGGCTATTATCAGTGCGGCAGAAATTGCCGATGTAGATGCAATTCATCCGGGATACGGATTTTTAGCGGAAAATGCTCACTTTGCAGAAGTGTGCGGCGAATGCGGAATTACATTTATTGGTCCCTCACCCAATGCGATGCGGATGTTGGGCGATAAGGTGGCAGCCAAAGATCTGGCCCGAAAAGCCAAGGTACCGGTTGTGCCTGGTTCTGAAGGTGAAATCAAAGATGAAGCCGAAGCGATTAAGCTGTCTAACAAGATCGGTTACCCTGTTATTTTGAAGGCAGCGGCGGGCGGCGGGGGACGCGGAATGCGCGTTGCCCACAACGATATCAGCCTTCATAAAGCATTCGGACAGGCCAAGGCGGAAGCAGAAGCGGCTTTCAAGAATGGCACGCTTTATATTGAAAAGTTTATTGTTGAGCCGCGACATGTCGAAGTACAGGTAATGGCTGATCAAAGCGGCAATGCTCTGCATTTTTATGAACGGGATTGTACAATCCAGCGGCGACATCAAAAATTGATTGAGGAATCCCCATGTCCGGTTCTGGACGAAAAAACACGAGAAGAACTCTGTAAAGCGGCGTTAAGACTGGTTAAAGAGTCTAATTATTACAGTGCGGCGACTGTTGAATTTCTGCTGGATAAAGATAAAAACTATTATTTTATTGAAGTCAATACTCGCATTCAGGTCGAACACCCGGTTTCAGAACTGGTAACGGGGCAAGACCTGATCAAATGGCAGCTTAAAATCGCTTCCGGCGGAACATTGGATATTCGTCAGCGAGATATTAAGCATAACGGCGTAGCGATGGAATGTCGTATTAATGCCGAAGATCCCAAACGCGGCTATGCACCCTGTCCGGGGAAAATTACAAAGTTTGTTGTACCGGGAGGTCCTGGGGTTCGAGTGGATACACATATTTGTCAGGACTCAATAGTATCGCCTTATTATGATTCAATGATCAGCAAACTGATTGTCCATCAACCGACGCGCGAAGAGACAATAGCAACAATGAAAAGGGCTTTGCGGGAATTCCGGATTGAACCCATTAAGACTACAATTCCTGCTTGTTTGGAAATCCTGTCGCATAATCTTTTCGTCAAGAATCAGGTGGATACCAGTTTCATTGAGCGACATATTGGAATGTAGCCGTATTATTTCAAATGAATCCTTACAATTCTTTTTTCTGAAAATATATATAAAAGACATAAATATATAATAAATACACAATTATCTGTATGTGTCTTTTGCATTAAAATATACTTGAACATAGTCGCTTAGCTGACGATAATAAGATAATAAAATAGTGTGAAACAGGTCATGGAAAGACCTTTATTAGGGAAAGGGATTATCCATGTATGGAAGTTTAATGTTAATAAGTGCGGTGTTGATTGGTGCACTCGGAAACGATGTTCAAAAGAGCGTCTCATATACGGTCGATCAGGTCATAGAAGTTCAGCAATCGGGGATCATTACATGTCGATTGCGGGATTATTTTTGCCCTACACCCGTTCGTTTTCAAATTAGGTTGTTAAATGTTGAGGCACTTCGGGAAGATCCTAATGGTTTAGCCGCACAAAGATATCTTTATGAGCGGTTGAGTAATGCTCGGCAGGTCAGACTTACATCGGTTCAGGATCGCGGCTATTTTCAACTTACAGCTTCAGTTCTTGCAGACGGCCGGGATATTGGGGCTGAGATGGTAGAGTACGGCTTGTTACGTTCATCTTCTGAACCGCTTAGTTCATCTACTGAGAGTAAGGATACATTACCCGGAGCTGTATTATGGGACTCTCAGCCTGTTGTTCAAACCGCGGTAGTATCGCAACCGCTATCTGTTGCGATCCGAACGCAAGCGATAGAGAAATACCTCGCTTGTGAAGCGGATTTATCTCGTATAGGCCCGGATACGACGTTTGAAGAGGCACTTTCTCTGCTTGCTGAAGCCAATCAGCCTCGATTGCCAATATTGATATTATGGAATGATCTTCATCGGAATGCATTTATTGAACGTGACACACCGATTGGAATTGAGGGTTTCGGGCAGATGCGTCTGGACAAAGCGCTCGACTTGATTCTTCGGTCGGTCTCTATGCCGCCGGCCAAACCTGTAACGGCAGTAGTTGAAGGGGGAGTTATGACCATTGCGACAGATTTTGGAGTGGGCCAAAAAGCCCGCAACCAGGTCTATTCTATTGCGGATATCCTTTCTGCTCCCTCTGAAGATCAAGAGCAGCAAATGGGTTCAGGCAGTCGAACATCTCGCTGAGATAAATAGTACTGATAAAGTTAAAAAACGATTGAGATTTTTCACTTTTCTGGTTTAAACAAAGCCAATAAAATACAAAATATACGGTAAACGAGAGTATTACTAAATATTATAGGACGACATATCACGTAGAGTTTTCAATTCTCACTTTTGTCTTTCTGCTTTTTCTGTTAAGACAATTTGAAATCCAGCCGATGAAACGTCTATAAAAACTAAACAGACAGGGAGTTTTTTATGTCATTATCAATAGAATCTGTTAATAAGGAAAAAACAGCAATGCATACGGTCAGGACGTTCACCGTTAAACCATCGCTTCCGGAGCATTTAAAAGATCTATATGTTGTGGCGGGTAATTTATACTGGTCATGGCATTATGAGATTGCCGAGATATTCCGACGAATAGACTATGAACTGTGGAAGCAGTGTGCCCACAATCCAATCCGGATGCTGGGGATGGTTTCACAGGCCCGGCTGGAAGATTTAGCCCGGAACGAGGGCTTTTTATATCAGCTTCAGCAGGCACGTGAAAAACTTGACCAGACACTGAAAGCGTCGTCGTGGTTTGACAAAATTTATGCGCGCGGGACCGAGCGTCCGACAATTGCCTATTTCAGCGCTGAATTCGGGATGCATGAATGTCTGCCGATCTACTCAGGCGGTCTTGGCATTCTGGCCGGCGATCACCTCAAAAGCACATCCGATCTGGGGGTGCCTTTGGTGGGGATTGGCCTTTTATATCAGAAAGGCTATTTCCGGCAATATTTGAACACCGATGGCTGGCAGCAGGAACATTACATTGAAAATGATTTCCATAATATGCCGCTTGAGATGGTGCGAAAAGAAAGCGGTATTCCGCTGACAATCAATATCCAGTTCCCGGGCCGTACCGTGACGGCACAAATCTGGAAAGTAATGGTTGGCCGTACCCCTCTATATCTATTAGATACCAATCTTCCGACCAATTCCTCCTTTGACCGCACCATTACCCAGACATTGTACGGCGGCGATTCAGAAATGCGGATTTGTCAGGAAATCGTACTGGGCATCGGTGGTCTTAAAGCGCTGTACGCAATGAACCTTGAGCCGACAGTCTGTCATATGAATGAAGGACACGCGGCGTTTATGGCGCTGGAACGGGTACGTCGAATTAGAAGCCATTTCAATATGACTTATGAAGAGGCGTTCGAGGCCGCCAAAGCCAGCAATGTCTTTACCGTACATACGCCCGTGGCAGCAGGCAATGACGAATTCCCCGTGGAGATGATGGACAAGTATTTCGGGGATTATTATGGAAAACTGGGCCTGAATCGGGACCAATTTTTGGCCCTTGGACGGGTGCATCCGGACAATCCGATGGAATCATTTAAGATGCCGGTGCTTGCGATACGTACCAGTGCTTTCCGTAACGGCGTCAGCCAACTTCACGGTGAAGTCTCACGAAAGATATGGTCGGGGTTGTGGACGGAACTGCCTACCGATGAAGTGCCGATAAATGCTATAACCAATGGTGTTCACGCCAAGACATGGCTCAGTGCTGAGATCAACTCGCTGTTTGAGCGGTATTTGGGAGCGAGATGGAGCGATGAGGTCGTTGATAAATCCATTTGGCACAATATCGACCAAATCCCGGATGAGGAATTATGGCGTATCCATCAGCGCTGCAAAGAGCGTTTGGTAGGTTTTGCACGCGCTCGCATCAAACGTCAGCTGCAACGGCGGGGTGCGTTCCATACCGAACTGGGCTGGGCCGAAGAGGCGCTGGATCCGGAGGCACTGACAATTGGATTTGCGCGTCGGTTTGCAACGTATAAACGCGGTAACCTGTTGCTGCGTGAACCACAGCGGCTGATTAAATTACTGACCAATACGGAAACGCCGGTACAGTTTGTCTTTGCCGGAAAAGCCCATCCCCGCGACACTGCGGGCAAAGAAATTGTGCGTCAGTTGGTGCATTTCGCCAGTGAGCACCCTGAAATTCGCCGCCGGTTGGTATTCTTGGAAGATTATGATATTGATATCGCACGCTATATGGTACAGGGTGTGGATGTGTGGCTTAATAATCCGCGTCGGCCGATGGAAGCCAGCGGCACCAGTGGCATGAAAGCCGCATTGAACGGCGTTCTGAATATGAGTACGTTGGACGGCTGGTGGGTCGAAGGCTATATACCGGATGGCGGCTGGATCATCGGAGCCGGCGAAGAATATGATGACTTGGCGTATCAGGACCAGGTCGAATCCCAGGCGATTTACAACTTGCTGGAACAGGAAGTGGTTCCGTTATATTTTTCACAATCAAAAGACCGCCTGCCCCGACGATGGATTCGTCGTATGAAAAACACGATCAAATGGTGTGCACCGCGATTCAATACCAGCCGTATGGTGGCTGACTATACACGAAAATTTTACACATTGGCGGATGTTAAATGGCGTGAGCTGACAGCGGATAACTGTACCCGTGTTCGAGAACTGGCTGCCTGGAAAAATTCGGCCCGTCATGCCTGGTCGGATTTGGGAATTGAGAATGTTGATGTTCAGAGCCGGGATGGCGAGGTATTCACACATTGGAATGGACGCAGTCCGGAACTGGAAGTCGGATCGGAAATTACCGTCAATGCCCAGATTCGTCTTGGACGGCTGACCCCCGAAGATGTAGCGGTTCAGATTTTCTATGGAACAGTGGACGCTTCGGGACGAATCGAGAGTCCTCAAATTGCCGAGATGCGGTATATTGAAGGTTCACTCAATGAGAACAAAGTGGCCTCATTTACCGGTTCGGTTCCCTGTCATACCTCCGGCAAGCAGGGTTTTTCACTACGGATTCTTCCACGGCATAAAGATCTGGTTGAACCGTACGAGCAGGGAATGATTCTCTGGGAATCCTCGAACTGACCGAATACGGTCCCGGATGGCAGATAACTTCAAGCCCGGCTTTTCACCGGGCTTTTTTTATCGATTCAAAAAGAACAGATAAACCATATAGCCGAGGTACCCCATTCCCAGTACAAAGCCGGCAGTACGGGAAATGCGTTGTGAGATAAAAGCAAAGCACGCAAAGGCGGCGGAAAAGGCAGCCATAGGCCAAAAATCTGTGTCGGAAATTCGGTGGCTGACGTGGAAGGGCTTGATTGTTCCGGATGCTCCGATGACCAGCAAGGCATTGAAGATATTGGATCCGACCAAGTTACCGATTGAAAGATCATCATGTCCCTTGAAGGTAGCAACCAGGCAAGTGGTCATTTCGGGTAAGGAAGTGCCGAGTGCGACGACGGTTAGTCCGATGACCGCCTCCGAGATACCGACAGTTCGTCCCAACGCAGAAGCGCTGAGTACGGTAAGGTGAGCACCTGCGGCCAGACAGACCAGGCCCAGGAAGATGTATAAAACAGAGATGCCAAAGGATTTGGGGCAGCAAGGGTCGGTGTGTTTAAGTTGTTTTTCTATTTCTGCAGAAATTCTTTTATCCTGCGTTATCTGACGGCTTTCGGTGTAAACGGTAAATATTAAGCTCAGTGCAAAGAATAATAGAAGACCAGCCGCTTCTATGCGGGTCAGCTCACTGTCATGAAAGGTTGGCCATAGAACGAGCGTAGAGGCTAACATCAAAGGAATATCGCGGTGAAGTGCGGCCCGATGTACGACAATAGGGCGAATGAGTGCACATAATCCCCCGACAAGGGCCAAATTGGCGATATTGGAGCCATAAACATTTCCGACGGCGATATCCCCGGAGCCGTTTAGAGATGCAGCGATGCTGGCGGCTACTTCCGGAGCGGAAGTGCCCATTGCAACGACAGTCAATCCGATGATCAGAGGAGAAAGTCCCAGGCGTTCGGAAATAGCTATTGCTCCATCCACCAGCCAGTCTGCCCCCTTAACCAGGATGGCAATACCTGCAGGAAGCAGAATAATGGACAATACCAAAGACATTATGGTCGAAACTCCGTATCATCGAAAAAAGAACCCCGACTCTCAAAGTCGGGGTTGCTTACATTTATCAGTAGAAAAGCAGGTAGTACTGCGTAGAATTTTTTTTATATCTTTCCAATAATCAGACAACAGTTATGCCCGCCAAAACCCAATGAATTGCTCAAGGCAACATTAACTTTGGCCGATCTTGCCTGTCCGGGAACATAATCCATCTTTGGATCACATTCTTCGGCTACCTGTTCAAGGTTGGCGGTTGGATGGATGATGCCTGTTTCGACAGATTTGCAGCAGGCGATCAGTCCTATAGCACCGCTGGCGCCAAGGGTATGGCCAATACAGCTTTTTGTTGAGCTTACAGCAAGTTTGTACGCATGGCCTCCGAAGACGCTCCTGATAGCCAGACTTTCAGCGGCATCATTCAACTGGGTACTGGTCCCGTGAGCATTGATATAGTTCACTTTTTCTGGAGCGATTTTCGCTTGTGCCAAGGCCAGTTTCATCGCATCAGCAGCACCGGAACCGTCCTCAAGAGGAGCGGTAATATGGAAGCCATCGCCGGTGGCACCATAGCCAAGCAGTTCGGCGTATATCTTTGCGCCTCGCTTTTTGGCATGTTCGTATTCTTCGAGAACTATTATTCCGGCGCCTTCAGAAAGGACGAAGCCGTCACGATCTTTATCAAACGGACGTGAAGCATGAGCCGGATCGTCATTTCGCATACTTAATGCCCTGAGAGCACAAAATGATGCAAGACCGATCGGCGTCAGGGCTGCTTCTGAGCCGCCTGTGATACACACATCACTGCGTCCGCTCAGCACGTTCCAGAATGCTTCTCCGATGGCATGGCTTGCAGAAGCACAGGCCGTAACAATGCACATATTCGGACCTTTAAGTCCGAATTCGATAGATATGCAGCCGCTGGCGGCGTTGCCCATCAATTTCGGCACGCAGAAGGGCGATACTTTTCGAGGGCTTTTTTGCAGGAGCCGGATATGCTGGTCTTCGATCTCTTTAATGCCGCCGATACCCGTCCCGACGATTACGCCGATTCGATGCTTGTCTTCCTTTTCAACGTCCAGCCCGCTGTCTTTAACGGCCTGAATTGAAGAAGCAAGCGCCATCTGCGTAAAGCGATCCATTCGCTTCCCTTCGCGTACACCGGCATAGTTTTCGATGTCAAAGGTCTTGCATTCCCCGCCGAATTTGACAGGGTATTCCGACGTATCGAAAGATTCGATCAACGAAATCGCGTTGCGGGCTTGACAAAGCCCCTCAAACAGCGACTCGACAGATTCAGCCAGCGGGGTTACACAGCCCAGGCCCGTAATTACAACACGACGATCAGTCATGGATGTCCTGCACACTTAGTCTTGCTTTGTCTTGGCAATTTCGACGATATAGTCAATAGCCGCTCCAACGGTCTGGATCTTTTCGGCCTCTTCGTCCGGAATGCTCATATCGAATTCATCTTCGAATTCCATGACCAGTTCAACGGTATCCAGTGAATCTGCATTCAGATCGTTGATAAATGATGTTTCACGACTGATTTCAGCCTTATCAACGCCCATTTGCTCACTGACGATATCAATGACCTTTGCCTCAATGGCTTGAACATCTACGTCTGCCACTTTTATACTCCTTAATTGTATCCGAGGTTTCTGTTTATCAATCCGTTATTGATTATTACTTAGTTTCGGCGGTAATATACCGGCCGATAGTCCCGTTTTCAATCATTTTTTAACAAAATTATTACCAATTACATAGCCATACCACCGTCCACGCACAAGACTTGACCGGTGATATAACCGGCCTCGTCAGCGGCCAGAAAAGCCACCGCGCGGGCGATTTCTTCGGGTTTTCCAAATCGTTTGACAGGAATAACTGCTAAGGCCCCTTCTTTGACGGCATCGGGCAAAACCTGGGTCATCTCAGTCATAATAAAGCCCGGCGCGATACAGTTGGCGGTAACATTCTTTTTGCCGACTTCGCGAGCGATTGATTTGGTCATGCCGATCAGTCCGGCTTTGCTGGCAGCATAATTGGCTGAGCCGGCCTGACCCATAACCCCTGCTACGGAACTGATATTGACGATTCGGCCGAATTTGTTCCGCACCATTGACCGGGCGGCTACACGCGTGGCGACAAATGCAGCGCGCAGATTGACGGCCATAACCTTATCAAAGTCGTCATCATCCATCTGGATCATCAACTTGTCGCGGGTAATGCCGGCGTTATTCACTAAAACAGCAATTCCGCCGTGTTCTTCCGCCAGTTTTTCAAGAGCTTCGGTCAGCTTATCTGTCTTGGTGATATCCACACAACAGGTAATAACATTAAAACCGGCCTCTTTGGCAACTTTTTCAAGTTCGTTTAGTTGCTCGGCATTTAGGTCCAATCCTGCGACATTTCGACCTTCTTTGAGCAATTCGAGAACGATTGCTCGACCAATTCCCCGGGCAGCCCCAGTAACAACGGCTAAACGCTGTGTCATTATCTTTATTCCTTAATAAAAAACTACTTACTCTTACATTTATATGTTATATAGAAGTTATTGTGCTAAAATGGCCTGCAAAGATTCCCACGAACACAAATTGACGACATGGGCTCGCCGGTGAATCCGCTTCATCAATCCAGTCAGGACACGGCCAGGCCCCATTTCATAGAACGTATCTACACCCTCAGACAGGAGACGTTCCATGCATTTCTGCCAAAGAATAGGAGCAACAAGCTGCTTAACCAATCCCTCGCAAATGGATTCTGGGCTGGTGTAATAGTCCGCTGTAATATTGGCAATTACTTTAGGTTGCAGGGGTGCTTTGATAGGGCAGTCTTTCAGGGCCTGCTCCAATTCTCGAGCTGCGGGATACATCATTGATGAATGAAATGCACCCGCTACAGCTAACGGAACCGCTTTCATTGCGCCGTATTTTTCTGCGAGTTGTTCAGCTCGTTTGCAGGCGTTGATACTGCCGCTGATGACGATTTGACCGGGGCAATTAAAATTCACCGGCTCCAAAACCTCACCGTGTCTTGCCTCGCTACAAAGGTTACGCACCTTCTCTTCGTCAAGTCCCAGAATGCTGACCATCGAACCACTGGAAGCATCTGCAGCGGCCTGCATGGCGTTCCCGCGTTTTTGAACCAGCTTGAGAGTATCTTCAAAAGTCATTAAACCTGCTGCGTAAAGAGCGGAATATTCACCCATACTTAGCCCTGCGGTAACATCCGCAGTCAAATCAGGGCGATTTAGTTTGACAATTTCCAGGATTGCCGCAGTGACGACAAAGATGGCCGGTTGAGAAACCGTCGTTGCATTCAGTTTTTCTTCCGGCCCATCAAAGCAGAGCCGGCGAAGGTCATAGCCCACGATGGAATTGGCTTTTTCAAACAGCGTTGCAGCAACGGAAGAGTGCTCAGCAATATCCTTGCCCATACCGACGTGCTGTGCACCTTGCCCCGGAAATAAAAAGGCTGTTTTCATCATCCGTGTGTGTCCTGATTTGTCCTGTTTTTTATATTTCTACTATAACTGAATGACGTTGGCGCCCCAGGTCAGGCCGCCGCCAAAAGCAACCAATAGAATAATATCTCCTTTTTGGAGTTTGCCAAGTCGCCGGCACTCATCCAGTGCGATCGGAATCGATGCGGCGGAGGTATTGCCGTATTTATCAATATTGATAAATATCTGATCGTCTGAAAAATTTAGCCGTTTGCCGACGGATTCAATAATTCGAGCGTTCATCTGGTGGGGAATGAACATCTTGATTTGATTGACGTTAAGGTCACACTTTTCGAGACATTCATTGACCAGTTCGACGATCCGGCGGACAGCCAACTGATAAATTTCTCGACCTTGAATATTCATATAAACCTGTTTGGGGTTAGTGAGCGGTTTGCTGACGGGATTGCGTGAACCATAAGCCGTGCAGTTGAGTGATGTCCAGCCTCTGCCGTCGGAGAAAGAGGTGCTGTACATAAGACCCATAGAGCCGCTTTGCGCAGCTTTGACAATAACGGCGCCTGCACCGTCACCAAACAGAATACAGCTTCCCCGATCAGTATAGTCCGTGATGCGGCTGAGAGTTTCAGCGCCGATGACCAACGCAGACTTGTAACGGCCGGAACTGATGAATTGTTGAGCGATGGACAGACCGTAGACGAATCCGCTGCAGGCCGCTGAAAGGTCAAATGCCCAGGCATTAACAGCCCCGATCATCTCCTGCACAAAGCAAGCGGTGGCCGGAAAGACCATTTCCGGCGTAATGGTGCCGGTGATGATCAGCTCGATCTCCGAAGCGTCCATTTTGGCATCAGCCAATGCCCGACGCGCCGCTTCTGCGGCCAATGTGGCTGTGGTTTCGCCGTCTCCGGCGATATGACGGGTTTTAATGCCGGTCCTTGTGGTTATCCATTCATCGGAAGTATCCACAATTTTCATGAAATCTTCGTTGGAGAGGATTTTTTCAGGGACTGCAGAACCGGTTCCGGCGACGACAGCACGGAATCTCGAGGCAGACTGTATTGTAGGATTATTCACCATTATTTAACACCGATGATTTAGCGATTGCACTTACGATTTGCTCGTTAATTTTCTTGGACGAGAATTTTTTACATGCAAGAATTGCATTTTTAATAGTTCTGGCCTTGCTGGAACCGTGACAAATGATTGACGTACCGTTAATGCCGAGCAGCAGGGCGCCGCCGTATTCATGATAATCATACTTTTTAAAAATGCTCTTGGCGACGGATTTAAACCAGAGTGCTAAAAGTTTATTGCGTGATAATAATTCGGCTTTAATGGCATTGAAAATCATATTGGCCATGCCTTCGGACAACTTGAGAATAACGTTGCCGACAAAGCCTTCGCAGATGACAACATCGCATTTGCCTTCAAACAAATCGCGTCCTTCAAGATTGCCGACAAAGTTGATGTTGGGATCATTCTTTAGCAGATCACGGGTCTTCTTGATCAAATCTGTGCCCTTGGCCTCTTCTTCGCCGATGTTCATCATCCCCACACGGGGGGATTCAATACCGAACATCTGATTGGCATAGACGCCTGCCATAATTGCATATTGATACAAATGCTGCGGCTTGCAGGCGATATTGGCCCCCACATCACAGATTGTTACCGGCCCGCCGTAAGTGGGCAATACCACCGCAATTCCGGGGCGAGAGACCCCTTCGAGAGTTCGCATCCGAAGCTGACTGGCGCCCACACAGGCCCCGGTATTCCCGGCAGAAAGGACTGCATCTACCTGCCGGTGTGAAGCGGCATGATTCATAACGGCAATCGAGCTTTTCGGTTTGCGTCGAATCGCTTCTATGGGGGATTCATCCATTCCGATGCTGTCGGGAGCGTGGAAAATATGGAACATATCCGGAGCGGCTTTCAGTGCAGCAAGATGGTTCCGAATCACATTCTCGTCACCTACCAGCACGATTTCATCGTCCGGATCAAGGACTTCCCTGCCCTGAATCGCCCCTGCGATGATCTCGGCAGGAGCATAATCGCCACCCATAGCGTCGATTGCGATCCGCATTTAGCTTTCGGCCTCCTCGGCGAGCTTAAGGGTAATGCTGTCATTGACATATCCGCATTGCCCACAGGCGCTGTGAGGCAATTTGGCTGAACCGCATTTTTTGCACAATGAATAGTTGACCGGCCGTAGCGCATGGTGGGCACGGCGGCTGCGTGTTTTTGTCCGACTGATTTTTTTTACTGGAAGCATAGTCTGTTTTTTACTCCGCTACACTAAATGCTGTTTACTGTTAAACTTGGCGACTGCTATGCCGCCATCGCCTGTTTCAGACGTAATCGCCCTCGAACGGCCAATAAAATCAAAAAAAGCCCGCCTGAAAGTCTTATTTCTATATCAGACAGGGGGCCTATCGTAAAGTACAAAACTTAAGAAAAGATGATTCTATACCTTTACTCCAAGTCAAAGTCAAGATAATATCCTGAAAACACCTGACAAAAAAGCAATTTATTTAAAAGATTCCGGTTGAAAAAGAAAACTAATTTTTGTATGCTAAGGCTCTTTATGGATGAACCTCGGAACCGATGCGCAGGGTGACGACGCTGAAAGACGGTAATTCGGACTTTCTGAAGGGAATATATTTATTATGGGTCGGGATGCAAATTTTTCCGAACTGCGAGAGGCGATTCGCCAGGGACAGGCAAAAATTGCGCAGGGGCTTAAGACCGGCCAGATGCGTTCAGATCGTGATAAAGGAAATCGCGTGCCGGTGCCGCGGCTTGATCCTGCACGGGAAATGCTGGCAAAAAAGCCGATGCTGACCGAGAAATCGGCGATTTTTGCGCACGTCGAAAAGAAGAAATTTCGGTTTCGACTTCCGGCGTTGCCTAAAATACGGATTCGTTTGCCCCGTATCCCTCTTCCGGGGATACGCCCGATTTTGTATGGGATAGCAGCAGTTCTGGGTGTTGCATTGGCGGTTCTGGTGGTTTTTTGGGTAGGAAAAGCCCTTATTGGGTTGGCGACGTATTCGTCTCAGAATCCACCCGCAGAGTCAGCGCAGACCGTTCCGGTGGAGTCTATGGGGGAGCGCAATGCCCCCTCAGGTGTGACGCAATCGGTACCGCCGCCGCAACCGGAGCCACGACGGGAAACAACCCCGCCTCCGGCTGAGCCGGTCCGTCAGGCAGCGCCAGATGCGTTGGTGCGAACCGGCAATAACGCGATAGTGATCCAATATATCACATCATCGCGGGAAAATGAATTGCGGCCGGTGCAGGCTTTTTTTGCTAAAAATGGCGTAGCCACCGAGATTATTCGCAGTGGAACAGGCAGCTATCTGATTACTCAGGGGCGTTTCGAAAATCCGAATCGCTCCGGCTCAGACGGTTACCAGATATTGCTTAAGATTCGTGCGATTGGAAAGCGGTATCCGGTTGAAACGGGCGACAGGCAGTTTGGTGCTGAGCCGTTTCAGGATGCTTATGGTAAATTAATGCAATAAAATATAGTTCAGGAGAGTGTAACAATGTCAGTGGATCGTTCATTAAAGGTAAAAAGTGCGCTGAAGCGCCATCGCAATGTATTGTCCCGTGAAGAGCGAATTAAGGTCCTCAAAACGGAAGAACGCTGGCAAGAAGGCGATAAGGTGATCGGCCTGCCGAAGGTCGCACACCGCAAAATGGCTTGATTTTAAGCTGTAGTAGTGTGTTGTCAATTGCCGCGCCGTGTGGGAAAGTGTTCCGTACGGGCGGCATTCTGTTGCGCATTTAGAACTCCAATGAGAAATGAGAATACAATGAAAAACTATCTGGCAGACCGTACCAAACTGATCGACGCCAGCGGTATCCGCAAAGTCTTTGCGCTGGGAGCAACACTGAAATATCCGGTTAACTTCTCGATTGGGCAGCCTGAATTCGATGTGCCTGAGCCTGTTAAAGAAGCGGCTATTGAGGCTATCCGCTCCGGACAGAACCGCTATTCGCAAACCGCAGGTGAATCCTCCATTCTGGATTTAATCAAACCCAAAGCGGCCGCCGAAACAGGTTGGAATAACCCGCAGATTATGTTGACCAACGGCGTCAGCGGCGGGCTTTTGCTGGCATTTATGGCACTGATTAATCCCGGCGACGAGGTGATCGTACCCGATCCGTATTTTGTGATGTACAAACATTTGGTGCGAATGCTGGGCGGAACGTGTATTTTTGTAGACAGCTATCCTGACTTTAAGTTGCCGGTCGAAAAAATTGCCGCGGCTGTGACGGATAAGACCAAGCTGATCCTTCTCAATTCACCGTGTAATCCCACCGGCGAGGTCTATTCGGAAGCCGAGATTAAAGCGATTGTTGAGATTGCACGGAAGCGGGATATTATCTTGATCAGTGATGAAATTTATGACATGTTCTGCTATGAGGGAACCTATCATTGTGTCGGGAAGTATTACGATAAAACCGTTCTTTTGAAGGGATTCAGTAAAAGTTACGGCATGACCGGCTGGCGCCTTGGGTATGCGGCCTGTTCCGAAGTGCTTAAACCTCTGTTGGAATCGATGTTAATGATTCAGCAGTATACGTTTGTCTGTGCGCCGACGCCGTTTCAGTTGTCCTTACAGACTGCATTGGGTTGCGATATGCACAGTTATATCGAGGCGTACCGTAAAAAACGGGACTTGCTCTATAACGGACTGAAAGATACCTTCAGGATTCACAAGCCGGGCGGGGCATTTTATATGTTTGCCCAAAAACCGGAACGGTATGGAACGTCAACCGAATTTGTCAAAGATGCGATTGCCAATAATGTACTCATAATTCCTGGCAATGTCTTCAGCGAACGGGACTCTCACTTCAGGATGTGCTACACAACTACCGAAGAGAAGATCAATCAGGGGGTTGAGATTCTTTGTCGGTTAGCCAAAGGATAAGAAAGAATTTTTTGCAACGGTATTGCTCCCGGAGCGTCTGAAAATCAGCGTTCCGGGATTTTTTTTGTTGTGTAAATTCAGTTTTGGCTATAGAATTGCGACTATGGATGGATTGAATGGCTCATTTCGGTCAGG
>CAZYQN010000005.1:0-32559 GCA_964649955.1 uncultured Pirellulales bacterium | reverse complement strand
GTTTTGGCTATAGAATTGCGACTATGGATGGATTGAATGGCTCATTTCGGTCAGGGAAAGCGGTGTTGCGAACAGCCGTCACGATAGGTGCGGTCTTATGTGCCGTGCTGTGGGCAGAGGGGGAAAAGGTATCCGGGCGGTTTTCCTCAGAAGTGAAGACCGCAGCGCTGATAGATTGCCATGGAACGATTGATGAAGGGTTGTATAAGTCTATTGTCCGGCGCAGTCAGGAGGCCATTGCAGCAGGAGCCGATTACATTTTCTACGATATTCAAACCTACGGCGGCCGGGTTGACAGTGCCGACGATATCAGCAAATTCCTCATTCACGACGTTTCCCCCAAGGCCCATACGGTTGCTTACGTCAGTAAAGAAGCAATTTCCGCCGGTGCAATGGTCAGTGTGGCCTGTAAAGATATTATTATGCGTACCAGTACAACCATCGGGTGCAGTGCTCCTATTATTATGGGGGGGACTTTGGAGGGGGTGGAGCGTGAAAAAGCGGAAAGTTTTGTGCGGGCGGCGTTCAGCCGCGCTGCGGAAGCCAACGGCTATCCCGAAGCTCTTCTTAAGGCGATGGTCACCCGGCAGATTGAGGTCTGGCAGGTTAAAAATAATACGACCGGCAGGATGGAATATTTTGACGCCGACTTCTTACCGTCTGATCCCAATGTGTACGATCTCAAAAGCAAAAAGTTGATTGACAAGGATGATGAGATACTGACGCTGACCGATTCAAAAGCCCTTGAATATGGGATTGCCCGGGCGGTTGTGAAGGATTTTAGCGGGGCCATGACATTTTTGGCCGAGCGGGACAAAATTGTTTTCTCCGATACGATTCTGACCTTTGACACCCTCTGGTCTGAAGAGATGGTACGATGGCTTAATTCGCCGGCGGTGGTTAGTATTCTGGTAATGGGTGTTCTGCTCGGTATTTATGTGGAGTTGAATACTCCGGGGGTGGGGCTGCCGAGTCTGGTGGCGGTGACGTGTCTGGTGATTCTTGTCGGCAGCAGGTACTTGGTAGGAATGGCTAATTGGATTGAGATTGCGGTGTTAATCGTTGGTGTTTTGCTGTTGCTGGTGGAAATATTTATCATTCCCGGTTTCGGGATTGCGGGCTTTCTGGGTATTGCATTTATATTGGTTGGTTTGTTTGGGATGTTTGTCCGCAATTCGCCGGGCGAGATTCCCTGGCCGAATGATCCTGTGTCATGGAAAGATGCAACCGATGGAATGTTTGCAGTCGGCATCGGTTTTGTGGCGTTTTTGGCGGCGGCTTTTGTATTGACAAATTATATGGATCGTATTCCTTTCCTGAAAACACTTATTTTGAAATCTTCATTGGCAAGGGGAACTGAATCCTTCGCGACTGATGAAAGTTCGGTCGCAATATTCAAGACTGGGCAAATCGGTATGACAATCTCGGTACTCCGGCCGGCTGGTAAAGCCCAGTTTCGCGATCAGATCGCAGATGTTGTAACGCGAGGTGAGTTTGTCAGTAAGGGGACCACGGTCAAGATTCTTGAAGTCCACGGCAACCGTATTGTTGTTCAGGCCCAGTAGCAGGACAGTTGAATTGGAAATATGGAAATGTACGTACAAACCGCTTGGTTACTGTTTGCGTTATTTTTGTACATCCTCTGTGCTGTATTGATGGTGCTGGAGATTTTTATCCCCAGCTTTGGATTACTGACGGTCTTAGCGGTGGGTGCGTTTGCCTGGGCGGTGACTATTTTTTTTCAAATCGGTACAACCGCCGGATGGATCGGACTGGTAATAGCACTGATTCTTATTCCGGCGTTTTGGATTCTGACGTATAAAGTTTTTCCCAAAACCGCTATTGGGCGTGCGATGGAATTAAAGACGATTTCCCGTGTTCGGGGCGATGCAATCCCCGACATGGAACGTCTGAGTACGCTTCAAGGGAAATCGGGAAAGACGCTCAGTACATTACGACCGGTCGGGATATGCCGTATTGACGGCTTGCGGATTGCCTGTTCCGCCGAGGCCGGGATGATACACAGGAATACTGAGATTGAAGTGGTTAAGGTTGAAGGTCAACGGATAACGGTACGTATACGGAAATGAGACTTTGAGTCGAAAGGAGCTGTTTATGATGGAACCGGTAATGCTTGCAATGTCGATTCCTCCTTTGCTGAAGCTTGCCATTTTTATCATCGCCGGGATCGCATTGCTGTTCTTTGCGATGATGATTTTTTTCTTCGGAAGCGTATGGCTTCAGGCCAGATCTTCCGGAGTGCCGGTGTCTTTTTCCGAGTTGATCGGAATGGCACTGCGTAAAGTCAATTCGCGGGTGATTGTGGTCAGCCGTATTACCGCGGCTAAAGCCGGTGTTGAACTAACGACATCCCAGCTTGAAAGTCATTATTTGGCTGGAGGCCGTGTACCGAATGTCGTGCGGGCTTTGATTGCCGCCGACCGCGCCAATATTAATCTGAGTTGGAAGGTGGCCACGGCAATTGATCTGGCCGGGCGGGATATTCTGGAAGCGGTGCAGACCAGTGTCAATCCGAAAGTCATTGATTGTCCCGATCCCCGCAAGGGCAAAGAGACGGTGGACGCAGTCGCTCAGGATGGGATTCAGCTCAAGGCCAAAGCACGTGTTACAGTGCGGGCCAATATTGATCGGCTTATCGGCGGAGCAACGGAAGAAACCATCATTGCCCGTGTTGGCGAGGGTATTGTCACGACCATCGGCAGCGCGGTCAATCACAAGAGTGTGCTTGAAAATCCCGACCGGATTTCAAAAGCGGTTCTGGAAAAAGGATTGGATGCAGGAACCGCATTTGAGATACTGTCCATTGATATTGCGGACGTAGATGTTGGAGAGAACATCGGTGCCCAGTTGCAGGGGGCACAGGCTGAGGCGGATAAACTGCGTGCCAAAGCGGAAGCTGAAAAACGCCGTGCGATGGCGGTAGCCCGTGAACAGGAAATGAAAGCGCTTGTTGAAGAAAACCGTGCCAAGGTCGTGCTGGCCGAAGCGGAAATTCCTCTGGCAATGGCGGAGGCTTTCCGCAAAGGCAATTTAGGGATAATGGATTTTTATCGGATGAAAAATATTAAGTCAGACACCGAAATGCGTGAATCCATCGCCAAAGGCGATATGAAACAGAAAACGGAGGATTGATAGTGTCCCCCGGAGTGATTACATCGTTGCTGGCGGACAATGGATGGGGCGAACTGGTCGGTACGCTGGTGTTGGTTGGTTTTTACGTTGTCGCAGCGATCGTCAAGGCGATTAGCAGTCGTACAGCAAAGGCCAAACAAGAAGCTGTTGAGTCGGAAACAGAAGCGCCGGCACCTTCGAAACCTCGGTATAAACCGCTGGCCGAGAAGGGCCGACCGACCCAAGCAACGCAGACAAAAACACTTCCGTATGCTCGAACAGCTTTGCAGCCAAACCAGACGAAGTCATCTGCAAAGCCGGTCTTACGGCCCACTGGCCGGCTCTCTGAATGGGATCGTCAGCAGGAGCTTAAGAGACGCCGTCTCGAACAGATTGATGCTCTTCGTCGTCAGCAGCTTGCTCAGTCGCAACAGATGCACAGTAAACAATCGCCCCCGATATCACCGCCGGCTCCCGCCCGCCCGGCACCGGCAATAACTCCCTCGGCTTTTCAAAAGTCTGCCCAGCAAGCTCTCAAACAGGCCAAAACAGGACAACCGGTTCAAGGCAAAGCATCGGTAATAAATCCCGCAGTCTCTCAAGTCCGTCAGGCAAAGGCGACCCCGAAAGTCGTTGCACAAACTGTAAAAGCTCCGCTCCGTTCGGCTCCGACGACAATTCCGGTTTCCGCTTCAGCGGATCATTTACATGTTTTATTGCGTAAACCGTCAAGTATACGGACAGCAATGATACTCAAAGAGATATTGGATTCGCCCTTAGGATTGCGGAATCTTTAAGTGTGTTCCGCATTCCTAAGTATCCGGAATAATACGTTTTTGCAGAAAAGTCCTCACGCTGAAACAGCCGCTGGCGAATGTAGAACTGTTTTCTTCGAAAGACCGGAATAATTATCCCTGTATTGAGAAGGGGTATGCCCGGTTTTTTTTCTAAAGACAGTTGCGAAATATTGGCTGGATTCAAAACCGCAGTGTAACGCAATATCAAGAATATTCATCTCCGCTTTATCTCTCAACAGAATTTTGGCTTTTTCGATACGACAATGCGTCAAATACTCAGCCGCGGTCATGTTGGTGATACGTTTGCAATAGTGCGCAAATCGGCTTCGGCCCAGATTGCAATGATGGGCCATATCTTCAAGCGTCCAAGGATAATCGATATGGTCGTTAAGGCCGTGCAGGAACATTTCGACACTCCGGCGGGTACTGCTCAGACGGGCATTGAGTTCGATATTGGTCGTCTGAAGCATCTCAAAGACTTCCAGAAACAGTTCATTGATATAAAGTTGCAGCCGGGTCTGAGCAATCTCAGGATTTTCAGTATGTTCTACGTATTCAGCGATTTTTTCAAAGCATCGTTCGATTTGTTTGTTGCCTTGCCAGACAACCTGTTCGTTGTGGCTCAGAAGACGGGTGAGTTTTTGAAGGTCACGAGCCGCAAAATTGATCCAGGCGGGCCATTTCCACGGATCATTGGGACGCCGTACCCCGACATCAATTATCAGCCAATGCATCCTGCTGGCCTTAATTAGAGGATTTCCAACCTGATGGGGCTGCCAGGGGCGGGTGACTGTTAAATCGCCGGCTTTGAGCTTATAGGGTTTTCCTTCGACGATAAAATCCAGGTTGCCTCGGGTTAAATAGCCGAATTCAATCCCTTCATTACGATGTAGTGGAAGGCCCCAGCCCTGATCTTTATTGGCATCCCAGACGCAGGCTACACACAGTTCCGGCAGCATTTTGGGCGGCATTTTCCGGCCAGGATAGCATCCGTGGGCATAAGCGGCATGGAATAATTCACCACGATCTCTGGCGGCTTTCAGGTTTTCACAGGTGTCGGCTTTGTGCGTACCATCCACGTCATAAAAAATTGCCGGTTGCGGCTTGGGCGTTTTTCGCATATTCATTCCCCGTTATCTTGTGTTCAATATTTACCACTGGCTGATATTAATTGATTTTCCTCAAAAGGTCGGGTATAGTCAAGAGTATAATTACGGCAAGCAGTCCGAAAACTTTTTTGGAAAGGGAAACCTATGTGTACCCGTCGAGCGTTTACCTTGATCGAATTATTGGTTGTCATCGCCATCATTGCACTGCTCCTGTCGATTATCATCCCCTCGTTAAAAGCCGCCAAAGAATATGCCAGCGGGGCGGCCTGTCTGAGCAACCAGAAAGCCCTTGCTACAGCATGGCATCTGTATCAGGGCGAAAATGACGGTTTTATTGTCGGCGGTTCGACCTATTATTCCGGGACCCGCGCGACTCCCTACCGTTGGGTGGAGCGTCCGCTTCTGTCAGACAAAGACAATCCCGAAATCAATGCGCTTCCCGGCACGCTGACACTGGAATACCGTCTTAACGGGATTCGTGCAGGTCGCTTGTACCCTTACACCGGCAATGAAAAGGTGTATCATTGCCCGAATGACAAAAATATGGTTAAGAATGCCGAGCCGTTGGCGACGTATCGCAGTTATGCGATCAGCGGGTTAATGAACAGTGAAGATTTTAACACTCGCTCCGGGAACATATATTCCCCCATTAATTCTTATCGGTCCGTTAATTTTCCCGGTGGTGCCAAGCAATTAAAGGTAGCGGTAAAGTTTAATGATATAAAAGCCCCCGGTAACAAGTATGTTTTCGTTGAAGAAGATACTGCGGCCAAGCAGCAGGAGTGGAATGCGGGCGGTTTTGTATTGATGGCCAATGGGAATTACTGGGAATGGTGGGACTGGCCGGCGTTTTATCATAATGACCAGAGTACGCTTGGTTTTGCCGATGGGCATGCAGAAAAGCACCGTTGGTCAGATAGTAATACTGTCAAGCTGATGAAAGGTGAGATTGCAACGCGATTACAGCCGAACAACCCCGATATGGAATGGATGAACCGGGGTTATTTACCTATGAATTAATACTCGGGCGGGGAAACGCATTGGTTTGAAAATAAGGAAGAGCAACGCTCTTTAAGCCGTATAAGGGAATATATTTTTTTAATCGAGACGCAGGAAAGCGGCTCTTTGATACCACAATATAATTAACGAAAGGGAGTCTTTATGCAATTAGGCAGGACGTTGAAGATGGGAATGATCGGGGGCGGACCGGGGGCGTTTATCGGAGAAGTGCATCGCAAGGCCGCACGGCTGGATGGGGGGATTGAGATTGTCGGGGGAGCCTTTGATATTGATCCGAAAAAATCCAAACAAATGGGCACACAATTGAATCTTGATCCTGCCCGTGTCTACTCCACTTACCCGGAAATGATTGCCGCCGAGCAAAAACTCCCGGAAGGCGAACGCATGGATTTTGTGTCTGTCTGTACCCCGAACTTTTTGCACTACCCGATGGCCAAAGCCCTGCTTGAGGCTGGTTTCCACGTGATGTGCGAAAAGCCCATGACCATCAGTGTTGCTGAGGCCAAGTCGCTGGTGCAGATTGTCAAAAAGACCAAACGTGTCTTTGGATTGATGCATAACTATACGGGTTATCCGATGGTCAAGCTGGCTCGCGAAATGGTCCGGAAAGGCGAACTTGGGAAGGTACGAAAGATCGTAGTTCAGTACCCGCAGGGCTGGCTGGCGACCGCGTTGGAAAAGACCGGCCAGCAGCAGGCCTCCTGGCGTACCGATCCCAAGCAGAGCGGCGGCTCCGGCTGCGGCGGGGACATCGGTACACATGCCGAAAATCTGGCCGAATATATCACCGGCCTGAAAATGACTCACCTATGCGCCGAATTGACGACATTTGTTCAGGGCCGCAAGGTGGATGACGATATTAACTGTCTGGTCAAGTATAACAACGGCGCCCGCGGTGTTCTCCACGCCAGTCAAGTCTCTGTCGGCGAAGAGAACAATCTGGCAATCTGGATTTATGGTGAAAAGGGCGGTGTCGAGTGGCATCAGGAACACCCCAATTACCTGTATGTCAAGATGATGGGCAAGCCTGAACAGGTCTGGAAACGCGGGAATGATTATGTCGGCGCTTACAGTGCCGCTGCCGGTCGCACGACCCGCCTGCCGTCCGGCCACCCGGAAGCCTTCATCGAAGCGATGGCCAATACCTACCTGAATTTCTCAGATGCCGTGCGGGCCAGTATCCTCAGGAAAAAACCCGAACCTCTGGCTCTGGATTTTCCGAAAGTTGAAGACGGTCTGCGCGGTATGCTGTTCCTGCAAACCCTGCTGGCCAGCGCTAAAAGCAACCAAAAATGGACCGCTTTCAAGAAATAATTTGACAATGACAACCGTTCTTACGCAAGGAGATTGATTTTATGGCACGACCTGTAACCCTGTTTACCGGACAATGGGCGGATTTGACACTGGACGAACTGGCCAAGACAATGGCTGGATTCGGCTATGACGGTCTCGAATTGGCCTGCTGGGGGGACCATCTTGACGTGTTCAAGGCGGCCACCGATTTGGATTATTGCAAAAAACAAAAAGCGATTCTTACCAAGCATGGCCTGAAGCTGTTTGCGATCAGCAACCATCTGGCTGGCCAGCTTGTATGCGACCTGAACAATGACAGCCGTTCGGATATGTTTGCACCGGCGGATTGTGCCGGCAATGCGGAAAAGAAACGTGCCTGGGCGGTCGAAGCGATGAAGGCCACAGCGCAGGCGGCCAAGAATATGGGGGTCAGCGTTGTCAATGGATTTACCGGCTCGAGCATTTGGCATATGCTGTACAGCTTTCCGCCGGTGTCCGACCAGATGATCAAGGATGGTTTTGCGTTTTTTGCGAAGATGTGGAATCCGATCTTTGACGTGTTTGATAAATGCGGTGTAAAGTTTGCCTTGGAAGTGCATCCGACCGAAATCGCGTTTGACATCGTCACCGCAAAGATGGCGTTGGCGGCAGTCAAGAACCGCAAAACGTTCGGATTTAATTTTGATCCGAGCCACCTGCATTGGCAGATGGTTTGTCCGGTGCGATTCCTGAAGGAATTTTCAGATCGTATCTATCACGTTCATATGAAAGATGCGGCGCTGCAGTTGGACGGCTACAGTGGAATTCTCGGTTCGCATTTGAATTTTGGCACACCGGGCCGCGGGTGGGATTTCCGTTCGCTCGGCCACGGCGGAGTGAATTTTGAAGAGATCATTCGAACGCTCAATCAGATTGGCTACCAGGGACCGCTTTCGGTGGAATGGGAAGACAGCGGTATGGATCGTATGCACGGTGCCAAAGAGGCGTGTGCCTTTGTTAAGAAAGCCGATTTCGAACCTTCAAAAATTGCATTTGATGCGGCGTTCGACAAGTAACCGAAAGATTTGCGGAGAGATATCATGTCAGCGAGTATAAATCGCAGGACTTTTTTTAAGCAGACGGCACTGGCAACGGCCGGGATAGTAAGTTTTCCCTACGTGGTCCGTCCGGCGGCCCTGGGCCTTAACGGAACGGTGTCGCCCAGCAATCGGTTTCAGGTTGCGCAGCTTGGCTGCGGATCAATGGGTACGGGCGATATGATGTCACTGCTCAACAGCGGTCCGGAGGTGCAGGTCGTTGCTGTCTGCGATGTGGACGACCGGCACACTCAAAATGCAAAGGCCGAAACGGACAAGCATTATAAGAATCAGGACTGCCGGACCTACCGTGATTTCCGCCAGATGCTCGACAAAGAAAAACTTGATATCGTCAGCCAGGCCCTGCCGGACCACTGGCATGCTATTGCGTCGATTGCCTGTATACGCAAAGGGATTGATATGTACGGCCAAAAACCGCTGGCCCGGACCATCAGCGAAGGGCGTCAAATCTGCGATGCGGTCAAACGGTATGGAGTTGTCTGGCAGACAGGCAGTTGGCAGCGGTCAGTACGCGATTTTCATCGGGCATCCGAATTGGTAATTAATGGCCGCATCGGAAAGGTCGGGTATGTAGAAGTCGGCCTGCCGGACGGTTCTCAGAGAAATATGACACGTTTGCTGCAGGTGCCGGACTATCTGGATTGGGATATGTGGCTGGGGCCGGCGCCGTGGCGGGAATATCAGGATTTCGGCCGCGGCAGTTGCCATTGGGACTGGCGCTGGATTTTGGATTATTCCGGCGGTCAGTTAACGGACTGGGCGGGCCATCATATTGATATTGCTCACTGGGGCTTGGGATTGGATTATACAGGACCGGTCGAGATTGAAGGAAAAGGGGAGTATCCCAAAGACGGTATCTGGGATGCGCCGTATGCGTATGACTTTTCCTGCACCTATGCCAACGGCCTGAAGATGCGGGTAGCCAACGCCGCCAAACAGCCCCGGGGAATGGGAACCTGCTGGTATGGCGACAGAGGCTGGATTCATGTCGATCGCTCAGGATTATGGGCGTCGGATCCCAAGATACTGCAGGAAAAGATCGGGCCGGAGGAGATTCAGCTTCAGCGAAGTAACGATCATTTCCGGGATTTTTTAGACTGTGTCAAGTCGCGAAAAATGACAATTACACCGGCCCAGGTCGCTCATCGGTCGATCAGTGTCGGCCTGCTGGGCGAGATTGCGATGCTGACCGGCCGAAAACTAAAGTGGGATCCCCAAGCAGAACAGTTTATCGATGACCCGGTTGCTGCACGCTTTCTGACAAGGGCGTATCGCAGCCCTTGGCATATTTAAAAAGATAATGCACTCACACAATTTGACGGAATAGAGAACAATGAACAGAATCCGGAAGACCCTTATGACAGCAGGACTGTTAACGGCGGTTGTGTTGACGGCCTCGGTGTTTGCAGTAACGGAAGAGGAAGTTACAAAGATGCGTTCGGCCATGCCGGATAAGCCTGTGGTCAAGCCGGCCCGTCCGCGCACGATGCTGGTGTTTAGTCTTTGTAAGGGATTTAATCACAGCTGTATCCCGTATTGGGTCAAGGCGTTGGATATGATGGCCGAAAAGACAGGAGCGTTTTCGGTCGAACATAGCGTGGATATGGCGGTGTTTACACCGGATACACTCAGCCGTTTTGATGTGATTTGCTTTAACAACACAACCTCTCTGACCTTTGACGATGCACAGAAAGCGGCATTGATGGCCTTCATTACGGGTGGAAAAGGAATTGTTGGCATTCACGCTGCTACAGATAATTTTGGGAACTGGCCGGAAGCATCGCACATGATGGGCGGTGTTTTTCAGGGACATCCTTGGGGAGGCGGGGGGACGTGGGCGATTAAAATAGACGATCCCCAGCACCCCTTGACCAAGCCCTTTGCCGGCAAAGGGTTCAAAGTCAACGATGAAATTTACCGCACGAATCTGCCTTTTTATTCCCGCGACAGGCAGCGTGTACTGATGAGTCTGGATTTCAGTGACCAGGCCACGCGGAATGCAGAGGGCGTAACTCCGGAAGATGCTGATACCGGCATCAGTTGGATAAAGTCGGTTGGTAAAGGACGGTTGTTTTACTGTTCTCTGGGACACAACCACCACCTGACCTGGACAACGCCCGTGTTGGAACATTATCTGGCGGGCATTCAGTATGCAATGGGCGATTTGAAGGTGGATGATTCGCCGCTGGGAGCCCCCGCCCCGGAACTGGATACAGAATCTGTAAAAACGTTGGTCAATAAGATTAAAGAGTATGACTGGGGCAAAAGCCGGGCGGAGTTAACGGCCTTGCAGGCTGTCATTGCTCAACAGTCCAGGTCCTCAAAGAATCTGATGGGAATTGAAACACTGATGCTGCCCCTGTTGAACTCTGAAACAAGCCGAGCGGTCAAAGATTTTGCCTGCCGTGAGCTGAGTGTCTGGGGCAGCGAGGTATCGGTGCCCGCCTTGGCTGCGTTGCTGGACAATCCCGAAACCGAACACATGGCTCGCTATGCCCTTGAACGGATACCCGGCAGCGACGCCGACACAGCGATGTTGACAAGGCTTGACAAAGCAAAGAGCAGTAACACAAAAATCGGCATTATTACTTCATTGGGGGTTCGCCGCTGCAATGAGGCTGTTGCCGTGATCAGACAATTTACTGCCGATTCGGACAAGGCGGTTGCTTTGGCGGCAGTACAGGCATTGGGAATGATTGGGACACCTCAAGCGTCTGCGGCCTTGTTGATGGTGAAATCCGCAGCAAACCCTGAAATACAAAGGCAAGTGCCGGATGCCTTGATGGTGTGTGCGGATGGATTGGTTCGCGATGGAAAAACTGCGGAGGCCGGTGCTCTGTATAAGACGCTTTACTCAGCAGACTATCCCTCGTTAATTCGTGTTGCGGCGCTGACAGGAATGGCGCGTACCAACAGCAGTACGCTCAAGGACGTTCTGCCCGCGGCGGTAATGAGTGAGGATACTGTTCTTCAGACGGGGGCGATCAAGCTGGTTTCGCAGTTGAAGGATACGGCTTCGCTTCAGGCTTTGGTGTCCAAGTTAAGTCAGCTTCCGGATGCGGCAAAGGTACCGATGCTGGCGGCGTTAGCGGCCAACGGCGATCCGGTAGGACGTAAAGCGGCACAGGAAGCCTTAACTGCCCCCAGCAAAGAAGTTCGCATCGCTGCATCTCAGGCGTTGGGAGTGCTCGGTGACAATTCCAGTGTAATGCAGTTGGCTCAGGCTGCGGCCAAAGCATCCGACCGCGATGAAAAGGAAGCGGCCCGCCAGGCACTTTATCGGCTAAAAGGATCTCAGATTACAGCGGCGATCGAACTGGGCATTCAGCAGACAACCGCAGCATCCCGACAGGATGACGTTGCCGCCGAATTAGTCCGTGCGGTTGCTCAGCGGGGAATTACCTCTCTCACGCCGTTACTGTTTAAGGTAGCTCGGGATCAAAACAGTCGTTTGTCGCAGGAAGCTCTCCGGTCGATTCAAACGGTCTCTACTTCACAAGATATCTCTGCAATGGCCGATTTGCTGGCCGAACACCCCGACGCTGCAACGGAAAACACTGCGGTAACGGTAGCAGAGAAAATTACCGACCGGAATCAGCGGGCAAGTGCGATGCTGGCCAAACTCAAAACCGTTGAATCGCCCGTTGCAAAAGCCTCAATACTTCGGGTATTGGGTAAACTGGGCGATGTTAATGCAGTTAGTGTGATTCGGGATATGATAAAGTCAGACGACAAAACCGTCAGCGAGGCCGCTTTCAGAGCAATGGTGGATTGGCCGGGAATAGAATTCCTCGAAGAGATGAAGCAAATGGCGACAGGCAATGCACAAGAGTCTCAGAAAGTGCTTGCTTTTCGTGCTTATATTCGTATGCTGTCCTCGGATAAGCAAAAATCGCAGGAGCAGATTGTTGATCAATTGGCCGAGGCATTGAAATTATCCGATCGGCCGCAGGAGCAGCGTCTTGTGTTCAGTGCTTTGGGGGCATATGGTTCGCAAAAGGCATTGCTCTTGGCGCAGAATGCGATGGCTGATCCTGAGCTAAAGGCTGAAGCAGAAGTTGCGGTTGCAGGTATCTGTGAAAAACTGTCCGCAACTGAACCGGAAATCGCAGCCGCAGCGCTTCAAACGCTTCATGAGCAGACATCGAGTAAAGCTGTCAAAGACAAAGCTCGGGCGGTTTTGAATGAACTGGATAAGCGGGTCGGTTTTATTATCAGTTGGCAGATTTCCGGGCCGTATACTGAATCCGGCAAAGGCGGAGTAGCGCTGTTTGATACAGTATTTGCTCCCGAAGCAGCAGGCGGACAAGCTCAATGGCAGATGTTGCCTCCGTCGGAGGATGCGTCATCGCCGTGGCTGATGAATATTGAAAAGCTCTTTACGGGAGCGGATCGTGTGGTCTATGCCCGCACGGTGATTACTGCTCAGAATGATACCGATGCAGTTTTCGAAATAGGCAGCGATGACGGCGTGAAAGTTTGGCTCAATGGACAGCTTGTGCATGCGAAGAATGAGGCTCGTCCGGTAGTGCCGGCCGATGACAAGACGGCCGTTAAACTTGTGAAAGGCGATAATACCGTACTGATGAAAATTACGCAGCAATCCGGCAACTGGGGTTTTTGTCTGCGGATAACAAATCCGGACGGATCACCGATGCGGGGATTGATAGTCAAAAGATAAGAATGCAATATTACAATACTTTATGGAGAGTCACAAATGAGATCAAAACAGAATCATATCTTAACACGACGGGACTTTCTCAGTTCGGCAGCAGCGGGGGCGGCGATGTTTTCATTTATTCCGGGGCGGGTTTTAGGCGCTGACGGCGGTCCTTCTGCCAACAACAAACTTAATATTGCCGGAGTCGGTGTCGGCGGCATGGGCGGCGGTAATCTGGGAGCAGTGGAAAAAACAGAGAATATCGTTGCCCTGTGCGATGTGGATTGGGACTACGCCAAAGGAACATTTGGAAAATACCCCAATGCCAAGCGTTTCAAAGATTATCGTAAAATGCTCGATGAAATGGGCAAAGATATCGATGCAGTGATTATTGCAACACCGGATCACACGCATGCGGTTATTGCGATGGAATGTATGAAACGCGGCAAACATGTATATGTACAAAAACCTCTGACAAAAACCGTCTATGAAGCGCGAATGCTGACCGAAGCGGCCCGTAAGTACAAAGTCGTAACCCAGATGGGCAATCAGGGACACAGCGGTGACGGCATTCGTAATATGTGTGAATGGATATGGGATGGAGCTATCGGCAAAGTGCGTGAAGTCCATGCATGGACGAACCGGCCGGTCTGGCCGCAGGGAATGAACAGACCTGCCGAAGAAATGGAAGTTCCCGAGACGCTTGATTGGGATCTGTGGATTGGGCCGGCTCCGATGCGGCCGTATCATCGTGCCTATCATCCGTGGGATTGGCGTGCATGGGTGGATTTTGGAACCGGGGCACTGGGCGACATGGCCTGCCATATCATGGATCCGATATTCTGGGCACTCAAGCTCAAATATCCGGTCAGTGTTCAGGGCAGTTATGCCGCTAATGTAGAAAAAAAATGGGGAAAGGTCGGGGTCAACGAAAGCTACCCGCTTGGTTCGATCATCCATCTGGAATATCCCGAACGCGGCGACCTTCCGGCGGTTAAGGTACATTGGTACGATGGCGGGCTTTTACCGGAGCGCCCGGCCGAGCTTGAGCAGGAACGTAGAATGGGTGACGGGGATGGCGGTGTGCTCTTTATCGGCGATAAAGGCAAACTGATGTGCGGTTGTTACGGTAGCCGGCCCGAATTGATCCCCTATTCTCGGATGCGTGAATACAAAAAACCGGCTCAGTCGATTGAACGCATCACCACCAGCCACGAAATGAACTGGGTCAACGCCTGTAAGGGTATTGGCGTTTCATCGACCCCGTTTGACTATGCCGGACCCTTTACCGAGATGGTATTAATGGGTAACCTGTGTCTGTTCCGCCCCGGGGAAAAAATCCAATGGGACGGAGACAATATGAAGGTGACCAATATTCCCGATTTGAACAAATACGTCAATCCGCCGTATCGTGAAGGGTGGTCACTCTAAACTTTTACGCAGGAGAAATGGAATGAAAAAGTTATTATATATGATGGGTGCGATAACGATGGTCATGGGTGTTGTTGCCGTCGCGGAAACCATGCAGCATCCTCAAACGGATGTCTATGAGGGCTGGCGTCTTGGCACACAGGCGTGGTCGTTTAACCGCTTTACATTTTTTGAGGCGGTCGACAAAACAAGAGCATTGGGATTAAACTGGATGCAGGCTTATCCCGGCCAAAAGGTTGCCCCCGATATCGACGCCCAAATGGATTGGACAATGTCGGAACAGACCCGTCAGGCGGTGACTAAAAAACTGGCCGACGCCAATATTCGTGTAGTAGCCTTCGGCGTGGCTGGCATTCCTGCCGACGAAGCTCAAGCCCGTAAAATGTTCGAGTGGGTCAAAGCGATGGGAATCGAGGTGATTGCTTCCGAACCCTCAGAAAACCAATTGGACCTGATTGATAAGCTCTGTCGGGAATATAAAATTAAGGTCGCAATTCACAACCATCCCAAAGACTCTCATTACTGGAGTCCGGAAACCGTGCTCAAAGCCGTAGAGGGTCGCAGCCAGTGGATTGGCGCATGTGTGGATGTCGGACACTGGGTACGTAGCGGGCTGGATCCCGTGGATTGTCTTAAAAAGCTTGAAGGTCGAATTCACGATGTCCATATCAAAGAAATCGACAAGGAAAAAGGCCATGATGTCGTCTGGGGTACTGGTCAGGCACGCATGAAGGGTATTCTTGAAGAACTGCATCGGCAGGGCTATCTGGGAACATTTGCCATCGAATACGAACACGAATGGGACAACAACGTGCCGTTGATTCGTCAATCCGTTGCCTATTTCAATTCGATTGCCTCGACGCTGAAATCATCCGGCTGGAAAGATGTTTTTAACGCCGATCTGTCCAATGCCGATTTCAAAGAAGGCAGCTGGATATGGCAGGACGGTGCTATTGTTCTCAAGGGCGGCAGCGATCTTTGGACAAAAGCAAAATATGGTAATTTTGTTCTCGATTGTGAATACCTTCTCAGCAAGAAAACAAACAGCGGTATTTTCCTTCGTGCCGGAAAGCATGAATGGTTGCCTTGGCCGGAAATTCAGGTAGCCGATACGTCCGGCCAGCCTATTTCAAAGCACATCGGCGGCGGCATCTATGACATCAAAGAGCCGGCTGTCAATGCGGTTCTCCCCGCCGGGCAGTGGAATCGTCTGACCATTTGGGCCAACGGACCATTCATCAAGGCAATGTTGAATAATCAGCTTATCCTGGATATTAATCTGGATGACTGGAAAGAAGCGGGTAAGAATCCCGACGGAACCAACAATAAGTTCGGTGACATTGCCTATAAAGACCTGCCGCGGCAGGGTTTTCTCGGTTTCCAGGATCATGGAGACGGCTCCACGGTCAGTTATCGCAATTTGAAAATCAAAGAACTGTAATTGAATGTTTGAAAGGTATAGTATGCAGAATGGGTTAAATCGTCGTGATTTTATGCGTTCGACAGCCGCTATCGGTGCGGGTCTTTTCATTGGCTCAAGTGCGATGGGCCAAGCCGGTGGAAGTACCGACACAATCAATGTTGCACTGATCGGCGCCGGCGCTCAGGGGCAGGTCCTGATGGATGCCATCCTTAAGCTCGGAAAAGAGTCCGGGATACGGTTCGTGGCCGTATGTGATATCTGGAAAGAAATGAACCTGGCGCGTGTTTCTCGGCGTCTGGACTCCTATAAAGCATATGGGCACAAAGGAACCCCCTATGTGGATTACAAGGAAATGCTGGATACCGAAAAAGACCTTGATGCGGTAATTGTGGCTACCCCCGACTTCTGGCACGCCGAACATACCATTGCAGCCCTTGAAAAAGGCAAGCATGTCTATTGCGAAAAAGAGATGAGCAATACCGTCGAGGGCGCCCGCAAAATGGTTGAGGCCGCCCGGAAATCAGGCAAACTCCTCCAGATCGGCCATCAGCGTCGCAGTAATCCGCGATATCTGCATTGCTATGACAAATATATCAAAGAAGCGGGCCTCTTGGGTCGCATTACCACCATCAATGGCCAGTGGAACCGCAGCAAATCCTCCTGCGAAGACCTCGGATGGCCCGAAGGCCGCCAGATTGATGAGGCTACGCTGAATAAATACGGATTTAAGAATATGCACCAGTTCGCCAACTGGCGCTGGTTTAAAGGACTCGGCGGCGGGCCGATCGTAGATCTGGGCAGTCATCAGATCGATATCTACAGTTGGTACCTTGATGCCCAACCCAAGAGTGTTATCGCCAGCGGCGGCATCGATTACTGGAAAGGCCACGAGTGGTACGATACGGTTATGGCCATCTATGAATACGAAACAAAAGCAGGTCCCGTCCGCGCCTTTTACCAGACGCTGACGACCAACAGCGCCAATGGCTATTACGAAAGTTTCATGGGAGACAAAGGCACCCTGATGATTTCCGAATCGGCCAATCGAGGCAGTCTCTACCGTGAAAACTGGGTTGATGAAAAAGAGTGGCAGCCTTGGGTCGACAAGGGCTATATGAAAAAAGTCGAAGGCAAGCCTGTTGAGAAGAAAGAAGATGATGTAGTGCTGGATGTTCGCGAGGGCACCTATGCGCCGTCCGAGTATTCGATTCCGGTGAAGATGGATGTGCCGTATCATCAGCCGCATCTGGTTAATTTCTTTGATTCGATTCGCGGCAAAGCAAAATTGAACTGCCCGGCTGAGATTGGTTACGAAACTGCCGTAACAGTGTTGAAGGTCAACGAAGCGGTTGAAAAAGCCTGTCGGCTGGAATTCAAACCGGAAGAGTTTAAAATTTAATGTCCAGGGATGGAGTTTTGCATTGAATCGAATATTACTGATAGGTGTAATTGCGGTGCTGGCTTCGGTTACGGCTTGGGCAGAAGAAGCCAAGCTGCTGGGCGAAGGCAATGACGGTAATCGCAGCATGCCCGTCCATCTGGTCGAATTATTTGATGAGGACGGGCGTCCGATTCGCCCCGCGGATAAAGACCCCAAACCGTTTTCGACACGTCAGACCTGCGGCAAGTGCCATGACTATGCCAGAATTAGTCAAGGGTGGCATTTCAACGCACCCGATCCTGAAATACCTGCCGGCCGTCCCGGACAGCCTTGGATGCTGACCGATGCACGCACACGCACTCAAGTCCCTGTTTCGGACCGTGCCTGGCTGGGAACGTTCACGCCTGAACAGGTAGGACTGACGGCATGGGACTTTATGATTCAGTTCGGCAGTCATTTTCCCGGCGGCAGTTACGGTCAGATGGATGCTGAAAAACCGGAACATGCCATTCGCCAGGCCATAAGCGGCAAATATGAAATTAACTGTCTGGCCTGCCACAATGCCGACACCCGTCAGGATCAGAGTTTGGCGGCGCTCCAGCTTGCCCGGCAGAATTATCGTTGGGCTGCGGCGGCTGCCGGCGGAATGGCGATTGTCAATGGCACAGCCTCGGCACTGTCCGATTTCTATGATCCCGAGTTCGACGAGGGCATCAAGGTCAGCTATAAAGACGGCTTGTTCGATAAAGACAATCTTGTCTTTTTTAACATCGCCGGAAAACCTCAGGATCGCCAGTGCTACTTTTGTCACTCAAGCCAGGATATGCGAGTCAATGAACACGACGAATGGACACGCGACAAAGATGTGCATTCACTGTCGGGATTAACCTGTACGGATTGTCATCGCAACGGCGGCGATCATAAAATCACCCGTGGCGATGAAGATGCCTGCGGCAGTGCTTCAACCTTATCATGTAAGGGGTGTCATTTAGGGGTTGAGGGCTTGCCGTCCCCCCTGACTGGACGCTTGGGGGCACCGAAACCTCGACACGCCGGTATTCCACCGATTCATTTCGAAAAGATGAATTGCACGGCGTGTCATTCCGGCACGTGGCCTCAGGAGGAACCCGGACGCTGGCGCACCGCTCAGATGCATAAACTCGGCCTGCACGGCAAGCACAAGCAGGACTTGCGTCAGCCCCATGTGTATGCACCGGTACTGCTGAAAGGGGCGGATGGCAAAATTGGTTCCCATTATCTGGTTTGGCCGGCGTTTTGGGCAACGATGAACAATGATGATACCATAACGCCCATTCCGCCTGCAAAAGTACTTGATGCGGCAAAAGCCCTCTTGTCGGCGGAGGTTGAGCGGCAGGATGATTGGCGACCGCTGACAGAAGAACAGGTTGCTCAAGTGCTGGAATTGTTGGAAAAAACGCAGCTTGACGGACGTGCGGTGTACATTGCCGGCGGCAAACTGTATCAGCGGACTGACGATGGTACTGTGCAGGCATCCGCACATCCGGCGGCAGGGGCATATGCCTGGCCGTTGGCTCACGATGTACGGCCGGCCGAACAATCGCTCGGGGTACGCAGTTGTGCCGACTGCCATACGACCGATTCGCCGTTCTTTTTTGCCGGTGTTGAAATGGACAGCCCCGTTCAGGGTGACAAACAGTTTGTCAAAATGGTAGAACTTCAAGGCATCGACCGCTTCTATATGTGGGCCTTCAATGCATCGTTCATTTTCCGTCCAATGCTTAAGATCGTTGCGTTTTCTGCGTGCGGCCTGATTGGGCTGGTATTGTTGATATATGGACTCAAAGCCCTCGTGGTGATTTCGCGGGCCTGCGCACAGGAGGCTGAATAAATGTTTAGAATGGTTTCACTGGTAGCTTTTATAGCGGTGATCGGTGGTATTCTGCTGCATCATCTGATATTTGCCTGTGGCCCCGGGCCGCGGTTTTCCCCGGCGGCGATGATCCGTAAGAAAATACATCTGTTTACATTGCTGTTTTTGCCGCAGTCCCTCAACTGGGGAGGACGCCTTCGTAAGCTGGCATTCCTGCTGGGCCTGCTTTGCTTTATAGTACTGCTTCTGACCGGTTTTGTGCCGATGCTGTTGGGGGGGCGACTGCATGGTTATTGGCTTATGCTGCATGCCACGTTTGCACCGGTGTTTATCGCCTGTGTGGCAGTAATCGCGATTACCGGCGCCCAGCAGTATCGTCTGCTCACTCAGGACAAATGCTGCTTGGCCGCCCTTTGGAAAAATCGAAAGACGTGGAAGGCTTGTTGGCTGACGGATTGCTCGGCAGCTCCGAAGGCGGGCTTTTGGATTTTAGCCGCTTTGTCCTTGCCGCTGACGCTGACGTCAGTAATCAGTATGACGCCTTTGTTCGGAACAGTTGGGCAGGAATGGCTTTTTCACACGCATCGCTGGTGTGCACTGGCTTTTGCTCTGACGGCGATTATTACTTTGTATATACTGATTCGCGGAGAAATCAGGAAAGATATGGAAATCACACCAAAACGCTTTTAAGGAGGTTCCAATGGCAAACGAAAGTTTACCGAACTATCTCATTGCAGCAAAACCCAATCCGATGGGAAATCGTACACCGTGGTACAAAAATACGGCTCCCTCGTATGCGGGTATCTTTATTTCCGTACCGTTTATGGCCGGTATGCTCGGCTCGCTGGCCTACGGCAGCGTTCTGGCCACGGTCATCGGTCTGGTGGTTGGAGCATTGTTTTGTTTTGCATTGTATTATGTTCCCGGCAAGCTGGGAATGACCACCGGAATGCCGCTGTATGTCGTAGCCAGTTCCACCTTTGGTGCTCAGGGTGGTATTCTGATGCCTGGGTTACTGATGGGGGTTTTGCAGATTGGCTGGCATGCGGTGTTCACGATTACTGCCTCCAAATTTATTGTTCAGGCACTGGGTATGGATGCCGCTGTAGGCAGCGCTCAATTTTGGGTGATCTGTGCGGTTTGGGGGATGGTATTTGCATTCGTGGGAGCAGTGGGTATCGGTTTGCTGGGAGCATTGAGCACCTATCTGCCGATTCTGCCATTGATCGCGATTATCATCGCTGGGTTGACCAATATGTCCGGCGTCAGCAAATTTACCGGCACGACTGTTATGCCTGAGACAGTACCGGTATTCGGTTTGGCGATTTTTGCGGCATTACAGGCCGCGGCGGGTTTCTTTGCTACGGCAGGCGCTGCGGGGGCGGACTTTACGATGAATAGCCGTAATGAAAAAGATGTCGTTATGGGAGGTTTTGTCGGAGTGACGATTGCTGCAATTGTAGCCGGCTTCTTTGCCATTTTAGCGATGGCCGGTGCGATGGGTAACAATGCCGCTGCGGTCGAAGCCGCCGGCAAGGGCGATGCGTTTATCGGTTCGATTGCTCAGGTAGGTTCATTGTCAGGTATTATGTTCTGGATTTTTGTAATAGCTTGTATTTGTCCAACCGGCTTCTGTGCGTTCCTGGCGTCCAATTCATTTGCAACCATGTTCCCCAAATTACCGCGTATGGGCATGACCTTGGCGGCAGGTGTGGTGGGGGTCATCTTGGCTGCTACAGGAGTCGCCAACAACTTGGTCGGATTCTTCCTGATTATCGGCGCTTCCTTTGGTCCGATTATTGGTGCTATGGTTGCGGATTATCTGCGGAATGGAAAATGGACCGGGCCGCGTAAAGGAATTAACTGGGCAGGCTATATTGCTTGGGCGCTCGGTTTCCTCGTCGGTATTCTCAACGTGTTCAACGCCAAGTGGGGATATGGTTTGGAAACTCTGATGTCATTTATGGTTGGCCTTGCCGTATATCTGATTGCTGCGGAAATGGGCTTGGAACCCGAAACGGTTGAACTCGAGAAGAAATAAACCTTCGGGGATAGCAAAATTATACTCATTTGGTTATGAATCTTAAAAACAAAAAACTCTCCCGTCGCGGTTTTCTGAAAGGCTCAGCGGCCGCGGCGGGTCTTTGTTTTGGGATACCGACGATTGTTCCTGCGCATGTCTTGGGTGTGGAAGCCCCGTCCAATAAAATCACCGTAGCGTGCATTGGTCTCGGCGGGCAGGGGCTTTACAATCTGCGGGGTTTTTTACATCGCGATGATACCCGGATTATTGCAGTTTGTGATTGCGATAAGACACATCTCCGACAGGGGCTGGAAACCGCCAAACTGAATGCGGATGCTGGTTATACCGATTTTCGTCAGGTGCTGGCACGATCGGATATAGATGTCGTTGTCAATTGTACTCCGGATCACTGGCACGTACCAATCTCTATTGCCGCTGCCAAGGCAGGTAAAGATATTTATTGCGAAAAGCCTTTAACCCTGACTATTGCAGAAGGGCGTCGTCTGGTCAAAGCAGTGCGGCAATATGGTCGTATTCTGCAAAACGGCTCCCAACAACGCAGCGATGCCCGTTTTCATCAGGCGGCCGAACTGATTCGAAACGGACGAATAGGCCGGTTGAAACAAGTTTTTGTCGAAATTCCAGCCAACAACCGCCCGAATCCGACACAGTGGCAGTTGGAACCTGTTCCTGAAGAATTTGATTATGAGCTTTGGCTGGGTCCGGCGCCTTGGGCTCCCTATACCCGGCAGCGGTGCCACTATTCCTTCCGGTTTATTTCGGATTATTCCGGTGGCCAGATGACCAACTGGGGGGCTCACCATCTGGATATTGTCCAGTGGGCTTTAGGGATGGACGGGTCCGGACCGGTACGTATCGAAGGGGAGGGGAAAATTCCTCAAAATGGATTATTTGACACAGCCGATAATGTTCGGATACAATACACGTATGCCGATGGAGTCCGGGTCCAATGCCGGACATCCGATGTCGGGTCGGGCCGGATACGGTTTGAAGGCTCAGAGGGCTGGCTGGAAGTCGCCCGCGAATATTTAAAGGTTTCTGACACTGCATTGCTTAGGGACCCGCTGGGACCTGACGACATCCGCCTGTATAGCAGTCGGGATCATGGTCGGGATTTTCTTAATTGTGTCAAATCCCGCCGGGAGCCGATTGCCGATGTTGAAATCGGCCATCGCTCGGCAACGGTTTGCCATCTGGGAAATATTGCTATAAAATTGGCAAGACCCCTTCGCTGGAACCCGGAAGCCGAGCAGTTTATGGATGATGAAAGTGCTGATCGAATGTTAAATCGTACGGCCAGATCGCCGTGGTATTTTATGTAAAGTAAAGTGTAATGTGTGATGACAATGATTATGGAGACTGTACCGATGACAAGATGTATGTGGATGATTGCTGGTGTAATAATCGCCGTTGTTGCGTTCGGATGTAAAAAAAGTCCGGCTCCTCAACCCCAACCCCAAAAAGAACAGACGCAACAGCCTGCAGAACCCCGGCCGGCGGAACCTCAGCCCGTTGTACAGCCGGCGGCACAGGAGCCCGCGCCGGTTTCAACCGATGCGACGCTTGTACCCATTCCGCTGACATTGCCCAAGCCGATGTTTGTTGGAACCCCTCAGAATCTGGAAGGCGTTCAGAATCTCGAAAAGCCTCTCGGCAGACCCCGTCCGCCGTTCCTGGCTCCCGAAGGTGTCACGAATATAGCACTCAACAAGCCTGTGACAAGTTCCGAACCGATGCCGATTATGGGCGAACTGTCAATGATCGTCGATGGTGACAAAGAAGCGACCGAAGGCAGTGTGGTTGAACTGGGACCCTTCAAACAGTGGGCGATTATTGATCTTGAGGAAGAAAAGGATATTTACGCGGTCGTTGTCTGGCATTACCACAAAACACCCGCCGTTTATTTTGACGTGGTAGTACAGGTGGCCAAGGATGCGGAATTTGTCAATGCCGTAACCGTGTTTAATAACGACATGGACAACTCACTCGGACTGGGCGTAGGGACAGATCCGCATTATGTTGAAACCGCCGAAGGTAAATTGATCGATGCCAAAGGGGTCCGTGGACGCTATGTCCGCCTCTGGAGTCAGGGCAACAATCAGAACGATTACAGCCACTACATTGAAGTGGAAGTATTCGGTAAATAATCACCTATGACATTATCACGAACAGGATGTTTGCTGTTCGGTGCGGTGCTTGCATTCGGCCTCTGGTTCAGGGTTTACGGCCTGGACCTAAGGCCGATGCACACCGATGAATCGGTACACGCCGATAAATTCGGGACACTTCTGGACGAGGGCTTTTATGCGTATGACCCCGATGAATACCACGGCCCCACACTGAACTATCTGACGCTGCTGAGTGCTGCACTTTACGGCCAGACCGCCTATACACAGATTACCGAGAAGACCCTTCGTATCGTTCCGGCGGTGATTGGAACTTTGTTGCTCTTGACACCGCTGTTGTTTTTCGACGGGATCGGTCTGCGGGCGGCGGTGTTCTCAACGGTTTTTCTCGCCCTGTCCCCTGCATTTGTCTTCTATAGCCGCTACTACATACAGGAAATGCTCTTGGTGTGTTTTACGGCCGGGTTCCTTGGCGGCTTGTGGCGATATCTGCGATCACAGCGGCGGCGATGGATTCTTCTGGCGGGCTTGTGTGCTGGTTTGATGCACGCCACGAAGGAAACCTGTGCCCTGACCTTTGCTGCGGCAATGCTGGCGATGCTGTTAACGCTGGTATTGGCTGGCAGCCCGGCAAAGATTACCCTCTATAATCGCAACGGACTTCTGGGGCTGCTGACAGCGATAGTCGTTAGTGCTTTGTTTTTTTCCTCATTCGGTAAAAATCCTGACGGCATTCTCGATTCGGTATTGACCTACACGTATTGGCTCAACCGCGCCGGTGAACAGAGTATACACGCCCACCCGTGGTACTGGTACTTCGATTTGCTTACATGGAACGAACTCACCGAGCGGATAACGTGGAATGAAGATGTGATTGTCGTTGGGGCAATGGTCGGGTTGTTCTTTGCGTTCCGTCGCCAGACCCTTCTCCACCGTCGGCCATTTACCGTTTTCTTGGCTCTCTTTACGCTCATCCTGACGGTCATCTATTCGATCATCCCTTACAAAACGCCGTGGTGCGTGCTGAATTTCCTGTATGGAATGGTGTTGCTGGCCGGACTGGCCGTCGATCAACTGCTGAAGTGTCAAATACAGCGATGGCACAAACGGGTGCTATGCGTTATCCTTATAATTTTTGGAATTGTCAGCCCGTTGGTTCAATCGGTGTTTTTAAACACATGGTATTGTGCCCATCCGGGCAATCCCTGGGTTTATGCGCATACAAGTCCCGATATATTTAAAATTCAAAACGCCCTGCGCCGGACGGCTGCGGTCCATCCCGACGGCAAGGCGATGTACATTCAGGTAGTAGCTCCCGGACATGACTACTGGCCGCTGCCGTGGTATCTGCGGGATTTCACGGCGGTTGCATATTCCGATTCTGTGGACGTCCGCACTCCAAACCCTGCGATACTTCTCGGACCGGCTGCAATTGAACAGCAGGTGCTTCAAAAACTTTACGAATCGCCTCCGCCCGGCCGGCGTGAATTACAGGTGCCGTTATTTGACGAACCTGTTCAGCTCCGTCCGGGGGTTGAGTGGCGGGGATATTTACCCCGTACATTGTGGGAAAAAACAGAAAATCAGAACGAACCTGTGACCTCTCAGCAGGAATCAGAACCCCAGAAAGATCAGACCGTGCAGATACAGTCAGACCGAAAAGAAATTAAAAATTTGACCAAATTTTCTCATCAGGCAATGAATGCGGTCTTTGAGATATGGATTCAGCACGACGACGGTTCTTACGCCGCTCGCGCTGCTCGGGCTGCATTCAAAGAGGCCGACCGCCTGGAACAGGAACTGAGCCGATTTATTGAAAACGGCGACGTGGGCCGTATTAACCAGGCTGATTCAGGACAGAACGTTACCGTTTCCCCCGATACAATGGCTTGTCTGGCCGTGGCCTGTGAAGTCTGCGAATTGACAGGGGGCGCGTTTGATATCACAGTCGGCCCGCTGGTGCTGCTCTGGCGGCAGGGCGTTCCGACGTCGGAAGATATCGCGGCGATATTACTGTCCCGAACCGGCCCGGCATTTGCCCTCAATGAGTCGGAATTGACCGTCTCCGTACTGCGATCAAACGTCGGCATGGACTTGGGCGGTGTCGGCAAAGGGTATGCAATAGATCGGATGGCACAAACGCTGCAGGAATGGGGAATCCAGCGTGCCCTCATTCACGGCGGAGCAAGCTCTGTGCTGGCAATGGAGGCTCCTGAGGAAAAAACGGGATGGCCCGTCGTACTCAGCAATCCCTGCGACCCAGCTCAAAAGCTGATTCGTCTGGAAATGGCCCGGCAGGTCTTGAGCTGTTCTGGTCTTCAGCGCGGTCATCATATTATAAATCCTCAAACAGGCCAGGCAGTCACAGATAAAAAAGCAGTGTGGCTTTTGACCACAGCGTCCGCCGCAAAAGCCGATGCCCTGACCACGGCGTTTATGGTAATGCCTGTCGAGGCCGTTGCCCGTTTTGCCGATGCATTTCAGCAGGAGTGCATCATGATTATGCCTGTCGGCGATGCTCAAGCCGGGCCTGAACCATTGCGTTTTGGCCCGTGGCCGGAAAATTAACCGCCGTTTGAGCGCGCCTGTTTGAGTACATCGTTGTAATGCCTTTTCAGCCGGACCAGATCGCGCAGCACCTTGATGGCTACATGAGCAGGTTTTAGCCGACTGTCCGGATCCCACGACCAATCTACGGGAAATTCGCCGATGGTATACCCGTATTTAATGGCGATTAGAATAATCTCGACGTCAAACATAAAGCCGTCTATCGTGCTGATGGCATAAATGCAGCGCGCAATTTCTCCGTCATACACCTTAAAACCGCACTGCGTATCCGTCAGATTGGCCAAACGCTTAATGTCATGGATCAATAGCCAATGGAATAGTTTCGAACACAGCCGGCGATACCACGATTGAGGACGATGGATATGACTAACCCTCATTTTGCGTGAGCCGTGAGCGATTCGGCAGGCCCCGCTTTCGATCATCCGGATGCCGGTCAGCGTCTCTTCATACGGCACACAGCACCCGCTGTCGGCAAACATCACATACCGCCCCCGGCTCTCTAGAATGCCTGTCCGTACTGCACACCCTTTACCGCGATTTCGCTCCAGCCGGATTACCCGCACCGGCACGCCGGCTGTCTTCCCGGCCGCTTCGGCAATCTCTGCGGTGTTGTCGCGGCTTCCGTCGTCAACAACCAGGACCTCTCCGCCCCCCGGAAATCCTGACAAAAAGCGGGCGGCAGTTGCAATATCGCCGCTGACCTTTTGTGATTCCTCAAAGACCGGAATGACAATAGAAAGACCCGCTTGGTCTGTCGCTAATTGGCCCATAGAATCCCTTTTCAAACCTTAGCTAACAATAACAGATAAATTAACCGATGAAAAGGGAATTCTTAGGATACGGGATAAATAAACACAGAAATTCCAGCGTCGTTTTGGTATTTCCTGTTGAATATTTGCGAAAAACCCGCATAATAACACCAATCGATTTTGACCCGAAAAAGGAATCTGTTTTTAAGGAGAAAAAGCATGGGATTTCTGGATATCGCCGTCTTTGTTATTTTTGTCGTCTGCGTGGTCGGCTTGGGCCTCTACAAAAGCCGAAATGAAAAATCCGGCGAAGATTACTTTCTCGCCGGCCGCGGATTGAAATGGTGGCTGATTGGATTTTCGCTGATCGCTGCCAATATCTCTTCAGAACAATTCGTTGGCATGAGCGGAAACGCTGCCAGTCATGTCGGTCTGGCAATTGCCAGTTATGAATGGATGGCGGCAATTACCTTGGTCGTAGTCGCTTTTGCCTTCCTGCCGTATTTTCTCAAAGCAGGCATTTATACCATGCCCGAATTTCTCGAATACCGTTACAATCAGTGGGCACGCCTGATCATGGCGGTCAGTATGTTGTTGATTTATATGTTGCTGTTAGGTGCAGTGACGTATTCCGGAGCCTTGACAATTGAAACGATGGCCCAGGAAATGGAATTGAATATCACACCGACTGTAGCAATGGCCTCTTTGGTCATCGGTATCATTGCAATGGTATATGTGGCTGCCGGCGGCCTGAAAGCCTGCGCATGGGCCGACCTCATTCAGGGCAGTGCCCTTATCGTTGGCGGGGCCGTGGTGATGATTTTTGCATTTAAAATGCTGGGCGGTGTTTCGGAAGCATCCTATATTGAAGATGTTTCAACAGGAGCAGTTGGTCTTAAAACCTTTGCTCCCGGCCAGGGTTCAATGGATCGTTTTCTCGAATTGAACAAGGTCCGCCTGAATATGTTCCTCCCGTCCAATGATGCGGTACTCCCGTGGACAGCCTTGCTGTTAGGTCTGTGGATTCCGAACTTCTATTACTGGGGCCTCAACCAGTACATTACACAGCGTACCCTTGGTTCGGCGTCGCTGGCCGAAGGCCAAAAGGGCATCGTCTTCTCCGCTTTTATGAAGCTTTTGATTCCTTTTGTGATCGTTATACCCGGTATTATCGCGTTCAACCTGTTTGCCCCGGATCTGAAACTTAAGGCAACCGGAGATAATGCAGGAGTTTTTGCAAAATATCTCAAGGCCAACCCGGACACAGCGATTATCAAAACAGTTGTTTCTCCTTCAGCCGAAGAAATAGCCGGTGGTAAAGAGGGAAATTTGATAGTGGCGGTCTATCCCGATGCGCATTCGCTCAAGGCGGCCCATACTCGAAATCCCTATGTCCTTCCAATCACACAGGAGGGGCTAAACAAGATTGAAGTCAAGCCTTACTCGGTGTTCAAGTCTGATGATAAATCGATGAATACGGTATTTCCGGCCCTGGCGGCTGAGCTGGATGTTTACAACAAAGCCACCGAACAAGCAGCTCGTGCTGCGGGCGTCAGCGTTAATACAGAAAAATTTGTTGGTTATAAATACGACTCCGCCCTTGGTCAGCTGCTCAGCAAAGTCCTTCCTCGCAACACAGGTTTGGTAGGATTTGTCCTTGCAGCGCTCCTCGGTGCGATTGTCAGTTCGCTGGCGGCAATGCTAAACGCTGCGTCCACTATCTTTACAATGGACGTTTATAAAAAATATCTCAATCCGCAGGCAGACCAGAAGATGGTTGTTATGCTTGGCCGTATCTGCGTAGTGGTGTTCTCTGTGATTGCTGTTCTTCTGGCGCCCAAACTTGGCGATCCGAAATTCAGCCACAGTATCTTTACGATTATCCAGGAAAGCCAGGGTTTCCTGTCCCCCGGCATTCTGGCGGTCTTTGCCTTTGGTCTGGTGTTCCACAAAGCGCCGCGATTCTCCGGTGTCCTCGGTTTGCTGACTGGTATTGCGGTCTATGGCGGCCTTAAGTATGTCTCCACTATCAATAAACTGATGGAAATTCCGCAGATGGAATTATTCATCGGTAATTTCCTGAATCGCATGGCGATTACCTTCTTTGTCTGCCTGCTCGTTATGCTTGTATCGACGATGTTAAAACCGCTGGCTCAACCCGTTGAGTTCAAGCTGAACACAAAAATTGAACTGCATACCTCACAGGGAGCCAAAGTGGCCGGTATTTTCGTCGTGATTATTACGCTGATTCTGTACTTTATTTTCAGCCCGATGGGCATTGCCCGTTAACAGGAGAAAATCGTGAACGTAACAACAGATGCACAGGCATTTGAAGCCTTAAAAAAACTGGCCGCTCAGGCCGGGATCAATATCGCCGGCGCCAAAGTCCGCCGCTCGTCATCGCGGTTCTGCCTCGGCGTCGAACACGGCGATTATAACGGCACCGAGCTGTTCGGCGTCGGTACAGACCGCTTCATATGGATGGCCTACAAGCCCAACGGCACAAAAACAATGCGCCTCTTCAGCGGCAACTTTGTCAATGACGGCGTTGTGGAGTTTGAGCTGGGCAAAGTCCCCGCTCCCAAATCCGCCGAAATCGCCGACACATGGGCGCGTTTCCCCTACGGCGTCGAGTACGTCCTCCGCCGCGAAGGCTGCATGCTCACACAGGGCATCGATGCCGTCCTCATCGGCAACATTCCCGGCGGCGGGATGAGCCGCTCGGCCTCGCTGGCCCTGAACCTGATTCTCTCAGTCCTCGACGCAAACGGCATCGCCGCGCCGGATATGATGAAGATCGTCGATCTGGCCCAAATGGTCGAAAATGACTATATCGGCTCACCCTGCGGCAAGCTCGACCAGATTATGATTGCCTTCTCCAAAGCCGGTATGGGCACACACTACAAACCCGCCGACCGCTCGATTTCGTATGTGCCGCTGGGCAATGGTGCCAAAGACTTCCGCATCGTCGTGATGGACACCGGCACAGTCCGCCCCGGCTTGGAAAAATCGACCTACAAAATCCGCCGCGCCGAATGCGACGAAATGACCGCCAAAGCCAAACAGGCCGGCTTCGGCATCACCTGTCTGGCCGACATTCGCGACAAGTCCCTCTTTGACAGGATTAAGGCTCATTTCGAAAAATCGGCACCGCACCTGGTAGCCCGTATGGACTATATCTACAATGCCCAGAAGCGTTTCTATGAGATGATGGATGCCTGGAAGGCCGGCGACATCGAAACCGTTGGCCGCATCTTCCGTCAGGACGGCGTCGGTCTTCGCGACGACTACGTCATCTCCGGCCCGGAACTGGAAACCATGTGCGACATCGTCCGCACCGTCCCCGGCGTCCTTGGCGAGCGGATGCTTGGCGGCGGCGATAAAGGAGCGGCAGGGGCCTTGGTACTGGCCGACAGTGCCGATGCGGTCAAAAAAGCCGTCGAAACCGCCTATCCGCGCAGCCGGCCGGCCTACGCCGACAAATTCGCCGTACACACCTGCAAAGTCGTCGATGGCATCAAAGTCTTCGAAAATGCTGTTTAATAAGCAAAACAAGGCCCTGTCTTTTGTGGGCAGGGCCTTTCTTTCTTGGTTGTAAGGGACAGTGCCGTTTCGGTAAAATATTCGCCTGCGTCATTCCTTCCGTTGCAGGGTGATTTGGTGAACAGTGGTCTTCTCCGGTTCGGTCTTGAGGTACCCCTTATACGGAACATAGCCGTCCTTCTCGATGACCACATAAACAGCACCGACATGCTTGTACAGTGTTTCAGCTTCAGCATAAGGCATATTCTGCAATTTTGTAATTTTTTGAATCACCACCACAGGCTGTTCCTGAATAGGAGTTTTCCCCAGCGTCGTGGACCCCTGACCGAGCGGCTTGATCTGGACAACATTCGCCCCCTCAGGCTCCGTAATGATGGTAATGTTGCGTCGCTCAATATTAAAATTGCATTTGGGATTTGACGCACACCCGCAGCACAGCCACAGACACCCAACCCCAACAAGTGCAACAACTGCATTTCTCATCGATGTTCCTTTCTATCACAGGGTTCATAAGATATTTACCGCCAAGTCCGGCGGGGCGGGCCATGTCCGCCCTTGCTTTTTATCTGCCTTTTTGAAGAGCTTGAATAAATCGCGACGGATCAATTATATTCGCCCCTTCTTTTGTTTGATAAGCTGTTTTCAGCAGCAGCTCTTTCATTTGCTCCGGCGTTGCCTTGGGGCTGACCTGCCAGCCCATCGCCAAAACCCCGGCGCAATACGGAATTGCCCAGCTTAAGCCCCCTTGCCCCCAGTACGCATACCCCGCCTGATCTTCCGTGTATTGTTCAGCAGAAGTTCTCGGACAGGTTGGAACATAAAGATCATCGGAAGAAACCGGGTTTGTTTTCGAATTCGGAAAGCCCGGTTTACAGCCGATAGGCGTTTCAACGTTTGCGCCGTAAAAATAACAGGAGCTAATAAAACCGTGGTGTTGTGTGCAGTCCAGAACCATCATCCCCGCAGCTTCGGCACGGTGACAGGCCATGTCCCATTGCTCCGTATTCTTTTCAAATGGACTGCCCGGCCCCGAAGGTGCTCCCGACACCGACACAACCCGGATTTTCTGCCCGACGGGCAATTGTTTGTTCTTCTCGATCAGCCAATCGAGCGCTGCGGCCTGAAAAGCCGTATCCTTCGTCCACGACGGTGCGGCCGCATAATACATTTTGACCTCCGGTGCTGTGCCGCAATGAGTTCCCGCCAGAAGACTGGCCACCGACGGCCCATGCATACTGCTTTGCGAACCGCCGCAGCCGACATCATGATACTCAATAATTTTACCCTCAAACTCCGGATGGTTCAGGTATAACGGCTGGTCAATGATCGCAACAGTAACGCCCTTGCCGGTGATGCCCTGTTGATGCAGCTTCCGAACGCCCAGCCCCGGATTTTTGGCGTCCTCAACCAGTTTGTTGACATACTCCTTCAGCGGCAGTTGACCGACATTAAACTCCGGCCACACCGTGGCTCCATTAAAGCTTAATGTACGCACCAGCGAACGTCCTGCGGGCGTTAGAATCTTGCGCAAGTCTTGCTGGCGGACATCCATATACGGCTTAACAACATCGACGGGTTCAACCTGAAATCCCTGTTTTTGTGAAGACGCAGTAACAGGTTCCATACGGGTGATATAAAGGGCGACGATCTTGTAATCGGCGAAAAACAAGCGGATGTTTTTATCTGATCGATGGTAATAGCAGTGTCCTTTCTGTCCGTCGATGTCTTTATAAAGAATCTTGTCCGCAAACCCATTTCCCTGGTTTTCAAGTGTTTGTTCCGGCGGGCCGAGCACATCAAGGGCCTCTTCAAGCGTGGAACCGACACCCAATTTGCCTCCAAAGCGAAATCCCGTGTCTTGTCCTTCAAATCGCAGCTCGACGACTTTATTCTGACGGATATAAACACAAAACCCCTCCTCTAAGCAGGCGACATAAGACTCAGGCAGAGTATCCCGGGTGAACGTTTTGTTTCCCCAGATATAACGCTGCGGCGGACCGAAGACGGCGATGACCTCCTCAAGCCCCGCCGAAGCCATATCCAGCCGGGCTGCCTTCTGGTTTATATCGTCAGCCGACATCGCCGCATTCTGAAAGACCAAAACAATCGCCGCAACAATAAAAATTCCATATCGCATACTCATAGTTTACCTCCCGAAATCTACTAAGTAGAGACAATCAGTCATTCTAATCCCCGGTATCATCTTGTTTACTCTTTTTTGGTCCGGCCTGCCCGGCGTTGTTCAGTTTGCATGGAATCGGCTTTTTCTTTTGGATATAGGGAAATATAAAAGCAACCATCAGGAAATATTTAAGGGGTCGGGAAATATTTAAG
>CAZYQN010000004.1:65100-112322 GCA_964649955.1 uncultured Pirellulales bacterium | reverse complement strand
TCCGATATGGTAGCCGGAGATAAAAAGAAGTCAAGAATATAATTGTCTGCGGCTGAGGCGGACACTACAATAGAAGGGCAAGCTCCATTTGAAAGGGCCTATCATGAAGACAGCAGCAGTTGCAGGCGTTGTGCTTTTGATTTTCACATTGTGTGGATGTAATCATTCGACAAGTCCCGGTCCGGTCTCTATTGTCCATCCTGACAGCAATGTGGAAAAACTGGCGGATGGTTTTCGTTTTACGGAAGGTCCGGCCTGTGATGCGCAGGGAAATGTCTTTTTTACCGACATTCCCAATAACCGTATTCTTCAATGGTCTGTGGAGGGGACACTTTCGATTTTTTTGGATGATTCCGGCGGGGCGAACGGTTTATTTTTTGACAGGCGAGGAAATCTTATCGCCTGTGCTGGCGGGAGGGGGCGGTTAGTGTCTATTAGTCCCCCAAAAGATGTAACCGTGTTAGCGGACCGGTATGAGGGCCGTTCTTTTAACAGCCCCAATGATCTTTGGATACATCCAGACGGGAGCATTTACTTTACTGATCCCCGATATGGGCCAAGAGAGAATCTGCCGCAGGACGGAGAGCATGTGTATTATTTGTCCGCCGATCGAAAACGGTTGGTTCGTGTCATTGATGATATGGTTCGGCCGAATGGGGTAATCGGTACGCCGGACGGAAAACGTTTGTATGTGGCCGACCACGGGGCCAATCAAACGTATGTATACAGCATTATGCCGGACGGGTCGCTTTCCGGCAAGAGACTCTTTGCCGGACAAGGGTCCGATGGTATGACACTCGATGAGTACGGCAATGTTTATCTGACCGGCAAAGCCGTTACGGTGTATGATAAACAAGGAACCCTCATTGAAACTATCGAGGTTCCGGAGCAACCGGCCAATTTATGCTTTGGCGGCAAAGATAAGAAGACTCTTTTCATAACAGCACGTACATCTTTATATTGCCTGCGGATGCAGGTTAAAGGAAGCTGACACAGAATACAGAACATAAACTGTTTTATAAGGAGTCTGGCAATGAAACGACGGGAATTTATAAAACAGGGAGCACTGACAACGGGGCTGATCTCACTTGGGGGTCTTCCCGTATTCGGGCAGGAACTGTCGTCCGGTGAGGGTACAGAGGATAAGCCGGGTTTTGTTTCCAAACGACGTTATGGGAAAACCGAGGTTATGCTTTCGGTGATTGGTTTTGGCGGTATTGTCGTTAAAGACACCGAGCAAAAAGATGCAGACCGTATAGTGGCCGAGGCGTTTGAACGGGGAGTCAATTATTTTGATGTGGCTCCTGCCTATGGCGATGCAGAGATCAAATTGGGGCCGGCGCTGAAGCCGTATCGTAAAAAAGTATTTCTTGCCTGTAAGACTGGAATGCGGGATTATGCGGCCGCGAAGGCGGAATTTGAGCGGTCGTTAAAACGACTGGAGACGGATCATTTTGATTTATATCAGCTTCATGCGATTACCGATGTTTCAAAGGATGTAGAGGCTGCGTTTTCCGATGAGGGCGTGATGAAGCTGCTGCTCGAAGAGAAAAAGCAGGGGCGTATTCGGTATCTTGGTTTTTCTGCGCATTCAACGGCTGCGGCGTTGAGTGCTATGGAACGTTATGATTTTGATTCAATTTTGCTGCCGGTGAATTTTGCGGAATATCTTAAGGGCAATTTCAGTCCTGAGGTTATCAAGAAGGCCATAGAAAAAGAGACAGCGATCCTTGCGCTGAAGATACTTGCCCGGCAGCGGGCGCCGCAAGACGACCCTGTTCGCAAGCAGTACCCCAAATGCTGGTATCAACCTATCACTGATGTTCAAGAGGCTAAGCTGTCAATGTCGTTTACCCTGAGCCAGCCTGTAACGTCTGCAATTCCGCCGGGAGATGTTCGGCTGTTTACTTTGGCGTTGGATTTACTGGGCGATCTAAAACCTATTACCAAAGAACAAATCGATACTCTCAAGCAACTTGCCTTGACACTGGAGCCAATATTTAAAAAGCAGGCCTAATTCCGCTTTGCAGAGGCACCGTTCTGAACAGGCTATTCCGGCAGGAGCAGGATTTCCACTTTTCGGAATTCCACGGGATGGCTTTCCGCCTGCAGTGCGATGTATCCTTCGTTCAACATCAGGCTGCCGTCTTTGATAATCTTTTTGGCATCTGCGTCGTTTGGATCCAACTGGGGCTTTTCAAGTTCGAAGACCAACTGTCCGTTGATGAAATGGCGGATGAGAGAGCTGCCGCGCACTTCTGCTTCCATGGTTACCCATTGGTCTCCGTGAAAGGTTTTAGAGGCGGATGAGATGCAGTGGTCTGTGACCAGTTTGCCGTTGATGACCACATTGGTGCCGGGAGTGCAGACATTTGCAGTACTGCGTTCGTCTTTGCCGTTACCGCCGAGGAATTGCGATTCGATAGAGACCGGGAACTGCTGGTCTTTGCCCATACTCCAGGGCGACTGGCTATGGAGCATAACCCCGCTGTTGCGGAATGCCCAGCCGGGGCCGCCGGCGACCTGATCCCCTACGAATCGATACTCAATCCTTAAGCGATAATGTGAAAAAGGCTGCTCATAAAAGAGGTGTCCGAATTCGCCGTTGAATCGTTCGTACTTATCATAACAGACCTTCAGTATCCCGTCTTCGACCCGGAATGTATCCTTGTAGTTTTGGTCCAGCTCATAGCCGGTGATCTTAATTTTCCAACCTGTCAGGTCTTTGCCGTTAAAGAGGCTGAACCATTCGTTTTCTTTGGGTCGATTTTGTCCGGTTGTGCAGCCGGAGATACAAACAACGAGCATTGTGCCTATAACCGATACGATAAAGCGTGCTTTGTTCATTGTTTCTTTCCTTTTTTGAACAGCGTTGGGTTTTATGATGGCGTTCATTCTATACGTTCCGGTCTGCTGATGCAATCTCAAATCTGTTTTTAAGGGGGTTATGTTTTTCATAATCCGATTGTACAGAGGGGCGGTGGTATGTTAAAATAGAAGGGTGGAGTTCTTTTAATCCGATGACGGCCATTGACACGAGGAGAGACTTATGTTGAAGACTGTGCAGCAGTTCCGGTTTTCGCCGGCAGCGGGGGCTAATCTGCCGTTCCGTTCTCAAATTGACAGTAGTAAATACGGCGGCGTTAAAAAGAATGCAACGGGTTTTGTTTTTGCTGTGTTATTTTTTATTGCGCCGCACGTTTATTCGCAGGGTCATTATGCAAAAGACAGAACTTTGTATGTCAGTCCCGGCGGCAATGACGCATGGTCGGGGAGTTTGTCGGCTCCGAATGCACAGCAGACTGACGGCCCGATGAGAACCTTGACCGCTGCCCGGAATAGGGTCAGACAGCTTAACTCTGCAAATACAGGTTCAGGTCCAATCGGGGTTCTGCTGCGCGGCGGTGAGTATTATCTTGAAGAGGGGCTTGAGCTGACCGAGCAGGACGCCGGAACAAAGGATGCACCGATTGTGTACGCTGCGTATGAGAAGGAAGATGTGCGTTTGATCGCAGGCCTGCGTGTTGGTTCTTTTACGCCGGTTACGGATACGGAAATTCTTGGCCGGTTTAAAAAAGAATGCCGCGGTTCGATTCTTCAGGCTGATCTTAAGGCACAGGGCATTACAGACTTCGGGATACTTGTCAGCAGAGGTTTCGGGAGGTCTATCTCGCCTGCGGGGCTGGAGTTGTTTTTTCAAAACAAGCCTATGACGGTGGCCCGCTGGCCCAATACGGGCTGGGTTAACATTGATAAGGTGCCGGCCGGGCCGGAAGGCGGAAAATTTACCTACACTGAATCGCAGCCTGATACGTGGCAAAACAGCGATCAGATCTGGGTTCACGGTTTCTGGACCCACGACTGGGCCGATACCTATGAACGCATCAAGTCCATTGATCCGGCGAGCAAAACCATTGAAACTTATCCGCCTCACGGTGTGTATGGTTATAGCGAAAACCACCGTTTCTATGTACTGAATGTTCTTGAAGAGCTGGATATGCCCGGAGAATGGTATCTGGACCGCAGCAGCGGGATGCTCTATTTTTGGCCGCCTGCTTCGTTGGCGGGTGATATGCCGATTGTTTCGATGCTCAATACTCTTATCTCGATGCGGAATTGTTCCTATACATCCATTGAAGGGATGACCCTTGAGTGCAGCCGGGGAACGGCCGTTGAAATTCACGGCGGCAGGGCAAATACTATCAAAGGATGTGTCATTCGCAATATCGGCAATACCGGGGTGTTGATTTCAGGCGGTACCGAGAACGGCGTAGAAAGCTGCGACATTTTTGAAACCGGGGACGGCGGCATCCATATTTACGGCGGCGATAAACAGACGCTTATGCCGGCGGCAAATTACGCCAGCAATAACCACATCCATCACTACAGCCGGTGGTGTTTTACGTATCGGGCCGCGGTACAGATAGACGGCGTTGGAAATCGGGTTTTGCACAATCTGATCCATGACGGACCGCACAACGCCATTCAGCTTGGCGGCAACGATCATCTTATTGAGTATAATGAAATTCACAATGTCTGTACCGAAAGCGATGATGTCGGGGCGTTTTATGCAGGGCGAAGCTGGGTGAGCCGGGGAACGGTTATCCGATACAACTTCTTCCATCATATCCACAGTGCAGAGGGGCAATACCGGCATGGTTCGCGGGTCGTTTATCTGGATGATGCTGCCAGCGGATTTACTGTTTTCGGGAATATCTTTTATAAGGCGGGGTCTATGTGTGCTGTTAATGTCGGCGGAGGCAGAGATAACCTGATTGACAATAACATTTTTATCGACTGTGCCAAGGGCGTGTGGATCGATACGCGCGGCCTGGAATGGGCAAAGCGTTTTATCTCGGACGGCGGGGAATGGGGAATGTATGAAAAACTCCGACAGGTCAACCATGACCAGCCTCCCTACAGCGTTAAATATCCAAAGCTGGCCTCTATTCTTGATGAGGAGCCGGCCCAGCCTCGCGGCAATGCGCTTGTCAACAATCTTGCAGTAAGAACGCCGCTGCTCGATATGCCTAAAGAATGGCAGCACCTGCTGGTCAATGAAGGCAACCGGTCAACCGATACCGATCCGGGATTTGTTGACGCAGGGAAGAATAATTTTATGTTGAAAGAAGACAGTGAGGTGTATACCAATATCCCGCGCTTTCAGAAAATACCTTTCGACAAAATCGGGCTGTATCGGGATGACTACCGGAAAGAAATGCCCTGACGATGCAGTGCATTTTCCGGTTTTCGGATTTTTTTGTGAAATCATGTTCAGGTTATATTGAGCAGGGAAACGGAATGGGAATGTATTTATTGATGCGATTGATGGTATTGGCGGTGTGTTTCACAGAGCCGGTTTCTGCAAGACCTATTGAGGATTCTTTATCCAGTGAAGGTCCGACGGTTTTGCCTGATATTGTGATTGCGGATTTTGAGGGAGAAGACTATGGGGACTGGGAGGTTTCGGGGCAGGCGTTCGGTTCCGGGCCGGCCCGGGGAACGCTGTCCGGGCAGATGCCGGTGTCGGGATATAAGGGTAAGGGGCTTGTTAACAGCTTTAAGGGAGGCGATGGGACAATCGGTGTTCTTACTTCTCCCGCTTTTAAGATTGAACGCCGTTATATCAATTTTCTAATCGGCGGGGGGGGATTTCCCGGGCTGACGTGTATTAATCTTTTGGCAGAGGGAAGAGCGGTTCGCACGGCTGTCGGTCCGAATACCCGTCTCGGCGGGTCGGAGCAATTGGAGTGGCACACGTGGGATGTGAGCGATTTGTCGGGCCGAACAGTGCGGATCCAGATCGTTGATCAGCATACCGGCGGGTGGGGACATATTAATATCGATCACATTGTTCAAAGTGAGAGCACGTACCAGATGGTCAGTGATCAGAGGCGCACATTCGAAGTGCGTCAGCACTATCTGAATTTTCCTGTTAAGAACGGTGCTCCAAAACGGCTGATCAATCTTTTTGTGGAAGGGGAACACGTACGTCAATTTGATATCGAACTGGCAAGCGAAACGCCGGATTTCTGGGTTTTTCTGGATATCAGTGAATTCAAGGGAAAAGAGGCGGCAGTGCAAATTGACCGGTACAGTCCGGCATGGGAGACAGGCTTTGATGCGATCTTTCAAGGCGATACATTTCCGGGAGAAGAGCCCCTTTATCGGGAAGCATTCCGGCCGCAGTTTCATTTTTCGAGCCGACGGGGCTGGCTCAATGACACCAACGGGATGGTGTATTATGACGGACAATACCATCTGTTTTATCAGCACAATCCCTACGGCTGGAACTGGGGCAATATGACGTGGGGGCATGCGGTCAGTCCGGATATGATCTATTGGAAAGAATGGGGCGATGCGATCCATCCTGATGCGCTGGGAACTATTTATTCGGGTTCGGCTGTTGTCGATGAATACAACACCGCCGGATTTCAAACCGGCAGTGAGAAGACGCTGGTTGCCATTTATACCTCGGCAGGCGGAGAAAATTTTTGGTCGAAGGGAAACCCTTATACTCAATCACTTGCTTACAGTAATGACCGGGGGAAAAGCTGGACGAAATATGAGCACAATCCTGTAATCGGGCCGATCCAAGGCGGGACCCGTGATCCCAAAGTATTTTGGCACGAACCAAGTCATCACTGGGTGATGGTTTTGTGGATCGATGGGAAAACATTATCCTTTTTTACTTCACCGGATCTTAAGACATGGAAAAGGCATAGTGATGTTGAGGGATTTTTTGAATGTCCGGAACTGTTTGAATTGCCCGTTGACGGCAATCCATCGCAAAAAAAATGGGTGATTTGCGGCGCCAATGGCGATTATTGTATCGGGGGATTTGACGGTAAAGCATTTAAACCGGAAGGAGAGATTATTCGGTTTCAGTACGGCAATTGCTTTTATGCGTCTCAAACATTTAATCATATTCCGCCCTCGGACGGCCGGCGTCTCCAAATGGCGTGGGGACGGATTGATATGCCGGAAATGCCGTTTAATCAGATGATTTTATTTCCGGTGGAGCTGACGCTTCGGATGACAGAGGACGGGATTCGTCTGTTTACTGAACCTATCAGGGAGATCAAGGCCCTTTACGGCCGGCATTGGCAGTGGAAGGACCTGACCGTCAGGCCGGATGAAAATCCGCTTAAGGAGATAAGCGGGGAACTGCTCCATATTAAAGCAGAGCTTGAGTTGAAGGAAGCTGACTTTGTCAGTTTTGTCATCCGGGGAGTTCCGGTGCAGTATGATGTTCAAAAACGCCAGCTAACCTGTGCCGATAAAGCAGCGCCTCTGGAGCCTATGGAAGGCAATATCTGCCTGGAAATTCTGGTTGATCGTATGAGTATCGAAATTTATGCCAATGACGGTCTGATTTATATGCCGATGGGAGTAAACTTAGTACATCGTCCCGCCGGTGTCCAGTTTGTCAGTCAAGGCGGGCAAACGCATATTAAGACCCTGGATATTTATCAGTTAAAGTCCATTTGGCATTAACCGGCTGAGTGCAACGGGAAGACATCTGCTGTTTTTGCGGGTTTGGGAATCAGTGCCTCAGAATCCACTTTTGTCAGTCATAACCTGCCAGCCAAGCGGCGATAAAGTTCATTTCAGACACACGATACGGCGCGTTTTGGCTTTTTTAAGTACCGATAATGGCTTTGGCGGATGCGTTCGGTGTGGGTAAAGTGTAGCCCAAGATGAGATTTTCACAGCGGATGCGAAGCAGTTTGATCAAACACTTTTTTACGGAGAATCAACATTATGTCACATCGGATGGTTTTGTCAGCTTTTTTGGGAGTTATCCATTGGACCATTGCGTTGGTCTTCAAGCCGACCAGCAACAGAGTTCGTCCCAAATGGGCGAATTAACGCAATACCTCGGCGATAAATATGGGATTGCAGTAATTCCAGAGCCTGCTACAATGGTGTTGTATAAATTGGGAGTGTGTCTGCTGCGTCGAAAGAAATAATGGCTTGTCGTCTTTTTAAACGCGGTCGGCTTGATGCAGAAGACTACAGAAATTTCCAGAGCGAGAGGGGGGCCTGTAGTCTGTGTCAAACGTCCAAACTCCGGGATTTTAAATGAGAACGTTATGAATAAACGATCTATAGGTACAGAACAAAAAAAAGGGGGAGCGTCCCATCGTATTGAGGTCGATAAAAGAGCGGGAAAGTCCGCCAATCGCTGGACTTCGCGTGAACGGCTCAATGCCACTCTCAATCATCGCCAGCCGGATCGGCTCTGTGTAGATTTCGGCGCCGGGGGTCAGACCGGAATGGGTGCCGGAGCCGTCTATCGGCTTCATCAAGCGCTCATCGGGGATCCCGGCTATCGCGTTAAAATTATCGAACCGTTCCAAATGCTCGGTGAAATTGATGACAAGCTCAAAGATATCCTTCGGCTTGATGTGGCGGGGTTTAACCCGCCGGTCAATATGTTCGGTATCCGGGATGAAGACTGGAAGCCTTTCGAGATGCCGGATGGAACGCCGGTCCTTGTGCCGGGACAGTTTAATTTTACCGTGGATGCGGAGGGCAATATTCTGATATACCCCCAAGGGGATACCTCGGTACCGCATTGTGCGCTGATGCCAAAAACCGGCTATTTTTTTGATGCGGTCAACCGGCAGAAACCCTTCCGGGAAGAAGATCTTGACCCTGCTGATAACTGTGAAGATTTTGGTCTGTTGAGCGACAGCGATGTTGAATATTTTGCCGAGACGGCCGACCGTTTGAATGAACAGACGGATTACGGAATCTATATGACGCTGCCGGGAATGGGATTCGGCGATATTGCACTTGTGCCGGGAACATGGCTTAAGCATCCTAAAGGCATCCGCGATGTTGAGGAATGGTACATCTCTACAGTCATCAGACGCGACTATGTTTACAAAGTGTTTGAAACGCAATGTGAATACGCCCTTTTGAATATCGAAAAACTGGCCCGGGCGGTCGGGGATAAAGTTCAGGTTGCTTTTGTCAGCGGTACGGATTTCGGGACGCAGCGGGGTTTGTTTATTTCTCCGCATGCCTACCGTGACCTGTATAAACCTTTTCACAAAGCCGTCAATGATAAAATCCATCAACTGACCCACTGGAAGACATTTATTCATTCCTGCGGTGCGGTATTTGATTTGATTCCTGATTTTATCGAAGCGGGATTTGATATCCTGAATCCCGTCCAGTGTTCCGCCGCCGGTATGGACCCCAAAAGGCTTAAGATGGAATTCGGGCGGGACATAGTCTTCTGGGGCGGGGGTATCGATACGCAGAAAACGCTTCCTTTTGGGACGCCTGAAGAGGTCTATAGGGAAGTTTCAGAGCGAATTGAACTATTTGCCGATGGCGGCGGATTTGTTTTTAACAGTGTTCATAATGTTCAAAGTAATGTTCCGACTGAAAACCTTCTGGCGATGTTTAAAGCGATCGATCATGCGCGAGGTTGAGGGCATTATACGTTTACTTCTATACAGGAGCCGAGGATGGAACTGACGATTTCCGACATCATTGTATTCGTGGGATTTTTTGCCGTTGTTATCGGGGTCAGTCTTTTTAAAAGCCGAAAAGAAAAGAGCAGTGAGGATTATTTTCTGGCCGGTCGGGGACTGACGTGGTGGCTTATCGGCATTTCAATCGTTGCGGCCAATATTTCCACCGAACAATTTGTCGGTATGGCCGGGCAGGGGGCCGGCAGTATCGGACTGGCCGTGAGCAACTGGCAGCTTATCGGCAGTGTCGGTATCGTTATCATTGCTTTTACACTTTTACCGCGGTTTCTTAAAGCAGGTATTTATACGATGCCGGAGTACCTCGAGTACCGGTATAATTCATCCGCTCGTGCAATCATGGCGATCATTACTGTGGTTGTTTATGTGGGGGTTCTGTTGACGGCGGTGTTGTATTCGGGGGGATTGACCTTAAGGACGATTTTCGGCATATCTCTGACAAAAGGCGTCTGGTTGATCGGTCTGATCGCCGCCGCTTATACCGTCTGGGGCGGGCTGAAGGCGGTGGCTTGGGCGGATCTTTTTCAAGGGACATGTCTTCTGATAGGAGGCATCATCATTTTTCTCTTGGGGCTGCGTGTTTGCGGGGGATGGAGCGGCTTTGCGGCAACCAATGCCGACAAACTGCATATGGTCCTTCCGGCAGACGATAAAGGACTGCCCTGGACGGGGGTAGCCTCAGGGATGTGGATTGTGCTGGTGTATTACTGCGGATTGAACCAGTTTATCGTTCAGCGGAATCTTGCCGCCAAGACATTGCGTGACGGTCAGTTGGGTGTCATCTTTGCCGGCGCTCTATGGCTGCTTGTCCCCTTTGCAATTGTCATGCCGGGAATCATTTCCTCAGTCCTCTACAAGGAGGACATGGCCGTTGAGGCGGATAAAATGAATGCGGTGATCCTGGCCGAATACGAAACAATGAAAATGAATAAAACGCCTGCGGGCCGAATGCTTTATGCTGTCGATGACGGCTGGAAAGAACGTTTCCCTGAGAAAGCGGAAGAAATAAGCCGCTATAACATGTCTACTCAACGGGAGATGGAGAAAATGAATCAGGCGGCTCACTTCAAGAATCTTGTCGGTTACAAATATGATGCGGCGTTTCCGTTGTTAATCAGGAACCTGATACCGCAGGGATTACGGGGATTTATGTTTGCGGCCATTGCCGGTGCGGTTATCAGTTCCCTGGCGTCTATGCTGAATTCGGCTTCGACAATTTTTACAATGGATGTTTACAACCGGATGATGAATCGGAACGCATCACAAAAAAATTTACTTCTTCTCGGGCGTGTAATGACCCTGGTATTTGCCGCCGCCGGCTGTTTGTTGTCGCCGATGCTTGACGATCCGAAGTTCGGCGGAGTGTTTCAATTTATTCAGCAGTTTCAGGGGTATATCTGGCCGGGTGTTGTGGCGGCATTCCTGATCGGTATGACGGTTCCCACGGCTCCGGGTGCGGCCGGCGTGGCGGCGCTGATTTTTGGTCCTCTGATCTATGGCGTTTTTCAATATTTTGCTCCTGACTTACAGTTTCTTATTCAGGTGGCGGTAACATTCCAGCTTGTGCTGCTGGTTATGATACTGATCACATTTTGGAAACCGCTGGAAACCCCGCGGAATTTACCGGTAAGGGAGGATATTGTTCTGGAAACCAGTTGGGCTGCAAAGCTGTTTGGCAGCCTTGTGATCGGGGCGGTTGCCGTCTTTTATATAATTTTCTGGTAAGCCGGGCAATAAACCCTTACTATTATCCCCGAACTGCAAGCTTCATATCCTGCCGTGGACCGTATTTCCTGAACAGGAGACCTGAGATGATGTTTCGAATGGCCGATATCTTAATCCTGTTGTTTGTACTCATACAAAGCATCGTGTCTGCCCGGGCGTCTGCGGGAGACTTATGCCGGATTCAGTCGCCCGATGGTTTAAATTCAATCACCATTTCAATGAACGATGCCGGTAGCCTCTTCTATCGGGTTGAACGGAAAGGCTGCGTGCTTATCCAGGATTCGTCCCTCGGATTACGATGCGAGGATCAGGACTTTATCTCCGAGTTGACATTGCATCAAGCGGGCCAGGTGCGCCAATTGCGTCAAACCTATTCGCTTCTTACGGGCAGCATATTAAATGTCGATCAGCTTTTCATTCACAAAACGTTGGTTTTCAAAAACAAGCAAGGTTCTCTGATCGCTTTGGACATTACCGCAGGTAATGAGGGAGTTGCCTTGCGATACCGCTTTCCGGATGACACTCCGGACCCTCGCGTTGTGATAGAAGAAACCACAGGTTTTCAGCTCCCTCTGGCAGCGACTGCATGGCTTGAGCCTTATCATGCTGCCGGTCGCTATACCCCTGCCTATGAAGATTTCTATTTTCGCGTTGTGCCCGGCGAAGAGCCTCCCATCTCGCGGGCCAATCCGCGAGGCTGGTGTCTGCCGGCCCTCTTTTATCTGTCTTCGGAAAGAGCCTGGCTGCTGATCGCCGAATCCGGAGTTGACGGCGGCTATTGTGCAAGTCATCTTACGATAGACCCATCCACGAAAGGATTTTACAAAATAGCCTTTGCCTATGAGGATGAAGCGACGGGGGCGGAAACCTTTGCTCCCGACGCCAAACCGGCTTCGGTTATGACCCGGCAGACCCCGTGGCGGCTGATCATTCTGGGCGATCGGGCGGGGGATATTCTTACTTCTACGCTTGTTACGGATTTAGCGGAACCCTCGCAGATTCAGGATCCTTCGTGGATCAAAACAGGGCGGGCTTCGTGGTCGTGGTGGTCGCATCCGGAGGGACCCAATACCAAGGAGCTTTACAATCGCTTTACCGATCTGGCGGCCGGATTTAAGTGGGAATATACGCTGTTTGATGCGGGGTGGTGGGCGCCGGGGCTGCGTTCAATAAGCCGATATGCCGCCGAAAAAGGAGTTATGCCCTTGGTATGGACCCATGCCATAGATTTTTATAATCCCGAAAAAAGACGTCGAAAACTGGATGAGCTGGCCGGGAGCGGGGCCAAAGGTATCAAAGTGGATTTTTGGTGTTCCGACCGTCAAGAGGCCATTGCCGCAATTTATGAAACCCTGAAAGACGCCGCGGCCCGCAAGCTCGTTGTCAATCTTCATGGCTGCACGATCCCGCGAGGCTGGCATCGGACGTGGCCGAATCTTCTTACGGCGGAAGCTGTGCTGGGCACCGAAAGTTATTTTTATGAGGGGCATTATCCTGACAATGCCGCAATGCTGAATACAATCCTGCCGTTTACACGCAATGTATTAGGTCCGATGGATATAACACCTGTTGCAATCACAATGCGGAAATATCCGCGCAAGACCACTGCTGCTCATGAACTGGCTGCGGCACTGACAGCCACATCGGGAATCATCCATTATGCTGACTCTATTGAGACATTCGACGCTTTTCCTGAAGAGGTTAAGCGTATCCTGCGATCAGCTCCCGCCGCCTGGGATGAAACCCGATGTCTCATCGGAGATCCGGGACGTCTTGTGGTTCTTGCCCGAAGAACGGGAAATCAGTGGTTTATCGCCGGGCTTAACGGTACAAACCAGATGGTGCCGGTGACCATAGAGCTTGATCCGCTTGGCCGGTTTGCCGAGTTGATTTCGATTATTGAAGGGGAAGATCCCCTGATGGAGTTTGCATTTAAAAGGGGCGATGTTCCTTCTGAATGGCGGCATTCTATCCCGTCCTTCGGAGGGTTTGTGCTTGAACTTGTATCTTCACAATAGAGCGGTTTTTTTAAAAATTCCGATCCTCTACGAGAGATGGACCTTTCGTTGTCTGTTTGAGTCCTTTCATAGAAATAGAGATCTGCAGCCGTTTTATTGTCCCGGAGTATCCTATCGTGATTTTGTTACAGGTCAACTGTTTTCAAGGAAGCGGTAGATATCCTGATAAGCCGGCAGCAGCAACGGCGTTATCCGGCAATGATTGCACGCCCAGTGGAAAAGAATTTTCTGCTGTTCCGGCAACAGTTCATTGGGGGCATAGGGGTGCTCAATAAACGTATTCACGCAGCACGCGGGAAAACCGAATAAAAAGCCCTCTATCCGTTGGGTTTGAGAGGATTTGTCTATGAAGGTGTTTTGAAACTGCTTTTCGTACAAACGGGCAAAGCCGGTTGTACGGCTGAAAACGGTTTCAACGATTACATTGCCATTCTGAACTTTTCGAGATATTTGGCTGGCAGTCAGACCCATTTGTTTTAATAAATTCACTCCGTTTTGATTCAACGGCTTTTCCCATCGGCTTAATGGTTTTAGTCCTTCCCGAGTCAGCAAAACAAGATATGCCAGTTCGAAATCGATTTCTTTTAACTTGTTAAGGCAATTCTTCTCGGGTGACTCTACATTTATACTCACGATTTCCGGTCTCTTTGTGTTTGTCTGGTTATCATTAGTTTGGATGGGTAGACTGAAGCCATTGTTCCGAAAACTTTAAAAAGTCTTTCAAATCAACTTTACAGTCATTATTCAGATCACCCGGCGAATTGAGGGTTCCCAAATCGCCGCATCGGGCTGGCAGTTCAAGGATTTCCACTAAAAGAGGAATATCCAGTCTGCCGGCGTGCAATGGCTCTGCAGAATCCATTGTGCGACCATCGTAGCTGAATGAACCATGTTCCATATAATGGACTGCAATGAGCGGGCAAGTAATCTCCAAACCCAACTTCGGATTCACGATACCCGCAGGCCCCATATTTACGGTTGCGCCACAAATGAAGCACTGTTCCAGTCCTTTTTGATACAGGCACCATCGATATGTTTCTTTGGGAGGCGAATCTCCGCCGGCAGGATCGTAAAGAGGCAACGTATTGATGATCGCAGCAGACCGTTTAGCCAGTTCAATTCCATCGGGAATGAGATTTTGATTTTGATCAGGGTCATAGAGATTAAAGCCGGCTGTAAGTTCCTCACTGTCCGCCATTAAATCCCTGTCAAGGTCATTTGTATCTTTTGCAAGGGGCGGCGATTCCGAACCTATCACATAATCCAGCGGCAGTTGATGTTCATTCGGGTCATAAGGAAAACGAATATCCAGTACTCTTAATAACCGCTGCACATTGACTCGTCCGGTATGGATACTTCCCTTGCATTGAAAAGAGCCATGATCCATATAGTGCAAGGCTAAATCGGGCAAAAACATTGCATTCAAATGGTCATTGGGGTCTGGATATCGGAGATTCAATATTGGGTTGATAATTTCCCATCCTCCCATATGAATCCACTGACCGCAAATATGGCATTGCTCCAATCCATCCAGGGCGTGTTCAATTTTATAGATTTCCTTCGGGGGAGTCCCTGAAAAATTATAATGGGGCAATGTATGAACAGATGATGAGCATCGCTTCGCTAATTCTGCACCGTCAGGGATATCGTTTTGGTTTTGGTCAGGTTCGAAAGGTTGATACCCTATTGCATGCTCTTCGCAGCTGGAAAGCAGGTCTTTGTCTGCATCGTTTGTAACGGATAATTGATGGTCATTGGCGGTAAAGGGAAAATTAATTTCGAGAGCTTTAACTAAAAGGGGTATATCTATTCTGGCCTGCACCGGGTCATCTCCATAATGTCCGGCATAACTGAACGAACCGTGCGACAGATAGTGCAAAGTTAGTTCAAAATCAAATTGAACGGATAGTCGCAGCTTGGGATTCACTATACCGCCGGGTCCCATCGGCATTGTTGCTCCGCAAATATCACAGGTATGCAGACCGAACTGCGGGTTCCACCATTTATAAGTCTCAGTCGGTTCCTTTTCCTCATTGTTCCATGGCAACAGGTCTATGCGTTGTTTACATAATGCAGCGAGTTCAATACCGTCGGGAATCCCATTGATGTTCTGATCGGATATGCAGGGATTAGAAGACAAGTTGAGTTCTTCCTGGTCCGTTAGCAAATCGACATCCATATCTTGGCTGACTGGTAATTGGTGGGGATCCAAGGCATCTGCTGCCCACGCTTTTGAGAGCGAGACGGTTCCAACACTTATGGCTGCTGTTGTGCCTGCGACAAGAAAGTGTCGTTTTAACTTCTGATGACGTTTGGCAACTTTCTTGACCTTCTTTTGATATGTTCGCCTCAATTTTTTCATTTGTTCTCCCTCCTGAAACTAATATACTAAATTTTACTCCTTGGGAATGAAAAGTCAAGTTAAAATGCACAGCAACCGTTTAACATCAATGTGTCGTGCTCTTATCATTTTAAAAATTGTGTCAGCCGTGTATAGAGTTTTAAATTCGGTTTTTAAAAGTTATTTATGGGGCTGTATAACATAAAAAGATATAGAACGAATAGATATATTTTATGAAGAGGAGGATGCCAAAATAGTGGCAGCAGAGCTGGTGTTATAAGTACACTGACAGCCTAAAAGATAAATTTTTTAAAGGCAACAACGGAATTCATAAGATAAGTTAAATGAAGTAATTAAGTCGTAATAAGTCAGGGTTAGGGAGTGAAAAGGGGAAAAAAATTGATTTATCAGACTTGTTATGATAAACTACTTAGTGCTTTAGCACTGTATCTTACTATTCATCATAGTAAGAAGATTAAAAGAGTTTAATTTTTTTGGAGGGTAAGGTGATGAAGAGGATAGGTATTGTTTTGTTTGTTGCTGTAGGGGTGGCAATTGTTGGTTCCGTCAATGCTGAGCTTATCGGTTCAGACAGTTTTAACTATGCCGATGGGGCTTTTGTAAACCAGTATGATGTTGATGATGCCGTAGGGTTAACAGGCGGACAGGGGTGGGACTGGGACAACATTAATAAAGTCCACACCGGGACTGTTTCGGACTGGGATTGTCTGTGGGGAAACACCTATATTGAAAACGGATCCCTGATTACCGACAATGGCGGTGCTCTGCGTCAGTATAACGGGCCGACCGAACTGTGGTATGAAAATCCTGAAACGGATGAACGTATCGGCGCTTTTAGAGGAGAAGGCACCATTTATTATGGCGTTACGGTAACTCCTCTGACCGATGGCGGCTGGTTCGGCATCAGCGGCTATGACTTCCCGACAGAACGTGTTTTCGCGGGTATGCCCTGGCAAAGCGGTTATTGGGGCGTTGAAGTCTCCGGTGGCGGCGGTACGGCTCTCAGCGCATTTCCCGTCGAATACAATGTATCATGCCGTATTGTGTCAGTCCTTGATTTTGATGGAGACCAGCTTCGTTTATGGTTCAATCCGGATCAGGATGACTATGACAACGGCGCCGGCGACAACACATCTGATGTACAGTTGACCTACACCGGCGATAACTGGAACACGGCTGTTCGCCTGGCTTCCGGCGGCAAAACCCAGTGGGATGATCTGGTTGTTGCCACTGATTTTAACACAGCGATGGCCGTTCCGGAACCGGCAACCCTTACGCTGCTTGGCTTGGGCGGACTGGTTCTGGCTCGTCGTAAAAAATAGAGTCAGTTTTGAGTTTCGAATAATTACTGTTGAGTTTATGGGCAGGCTTTCGAGCCTGCCCATTTTTTTTGTCCTTATCAAAATTTAAGGCAGTCAATCTTTTTTTGAATACTATTTCTTCATGTGGCTGCTGTTTCCTCTTTGTGTAAAATCCGAAAAGAAAAAAATATTTTGTTGACAAATGAATGACTGTTCATTAATGTGAATATCCATTCATTTTTATTTTATATTACCTTTATATTTTTATGGGAAAGATTTCACAAAAAAAACAGGCATTTACCGAGCAACTGATCCGGGAATCAGTGTATACGGCTGTGCTGCAAGTTCTTTCATCGCATGGACTTGAGAAGCTTACAATCCAGCGTGTAGCGGCGGCGGCCAATCTTGCGACCGGTACACTCTACAATTATTTTAAAGATAAGGATGCTCTCCTGGTGTATGCGGCGGTTCGCATGTTTGACCAGCTTTATCAACGCCAAAATGAGGTGGCCCTATTGGCTATACCGCCATTAAAAAAATTGCAAGCTTTTGTAGAAACTACATTTGATTTTTTTAATAAGAATGATGCGTTCTTTCGTTTTCTTGATCAGGCGCAAGTCTACTGTAAAATGGATATGGCTGTAAAACGCAGTCATTTGGATAAGGAGACAAAACTCTTGGCGTCAGTTATTGAGGAAGGTATTAAAAACAGCGATTTTAAGGCTGTAAATTCACAAAATACTGCGATTTTTTTTCATCGCGCTATCATCGGAATCCTTTGTGTCAATCCTGAACTCGGCGAATTCGATCCTGGAAAAGAAGCACGTCAATTGACTAAAATGTTCCGGACTTTTCTGACCTGAGTCGGCTTATAATCTTCTTAAAACATTATAATTGAAGGTCTTATCCATGAAACAAAACACTTATAATTATCATATTGGTATCTTATCTATTATCGCAATGGCGTCATTGTCAATGATCTCCGGCTGTACCGTGGGGCCTGATTATACCCGCCCCGTGCTTCATCTGCCGGATCAATGGACGGCTGCAACGGATTCCACTGCGGCTGATCCAAATCTGCTGTCGCAGTGGTGGACCACCTTTGACGATGCTACATTGAATTCTCTTATCGACCTGGCGGATGCGAATAATCTTGACCTCAAAGCGGCCCTGGCGCGCATTGACCAATCCCGTGCATTACGGGCTTATGCAGCGGGCGAAAATCTCCCGACAGTCAATGCTGTCGGCAGTTATACCCGAAGCCGGGTCAGCAAACATGGACCTTATGCACCGGCAGACGGAAGTACTCCCGACCCAACCAGCCTTTATTCTGCCGGATTTGATGCTGCCTGGGAAATAGATCTCTTCGGCCGTATTCGACGTTCTGTAGAGTCTGCACAAGCGACGCTGGAGCAGTCTATCGAGGACTTTCGCAGTGTACGTATCAGCCTCTATGCCGAAGTAGCCCGCAATTATATTGAACTGCGAACCGCCCAGGCCCGAATCCACTATGCAGCTGCGAATATTGAAATCCAGCGAAAAACTCTCGAACTGGCCCAAAACCGTTTTGATCTTGAGATTGCACCATCGCTTGATGTTGCACAGGCCCGTTTGAACCTGGCTAACACGGAGTCGGAAATTCCTTCGCTCAGGATCACTGAGAATGCGGCTTTAAACCGCCTGGCCGTGCTGACAGGAACCACGCCGTACACCTTGCGAGAAGCATTGGTCCATCCGGAGCCTTTGCCAAGCCTTGAATCCGTCTTGACTGCGGGTTTGCCGGCAGAACTTCTTCGTCGCCGGCCGGATATTCGCAGTGCCGAACGGGCACTGGCCTCTCAAACTGCCCGAATCGGCGCTGCACAGGCTCAACGATACCCGTCCTTTTCACTTTTCGGTACGCTGGAACTTCAGGCATCGCATATTTCCAATTTGGGAGACTGGTCCAGCCGGGCCTATGCATTCGGCCCCGGGCTGCGATGGAATTTATTTGACGGCAATCGATTACAAAGCCTGGTGAATGTCGAAGAATCGCGGACTCGGGAGCTTGCAGCGGCCTATGAAGCCTCGGTGCTGCGTGCAATGGAAGAAGTAGAAAATGCCCTGGTTGGATATGTTCAGGAAAATGAGCGACTTGAGGCGTTGAGACGGTCGGTCGATGCCGCACGAAAATCCGTAGAGATGGTTGAGACGCTTTATAAAAGCGGGCTTACGGATTTTCAGAATGTCCTGGATTCGCAGCGGTCGCTTTTTGTGCAGGAAGACCGACTGGCGATCAGTGAAGGACTTATTCTCAAGCAGGTCGTCGAACTTTATAAATCGCTTGGCGGCGGTTGGGATTTTCCCAATCGTTAAACAATAAAAAAGATTGAGAAGAGTAAGTCAAAAACAAAGATAAGGATACTCAGAGATGGCAATTCTAAAGAAAATCATTACGTGGCTTGTTGTGTTGGCGATCTTAGGCGGAGGGGGGTATTATGGATATAGGTACTGGACGGCTCGTCAGCAGCTTATGGCTCAAATGGCGCAAGGCGGCGGCATGGGTGAAGGCCCACTGCCCATGCCGGTTGCACGCTGCATTATTCAGGATGTTACTGATACACTCGACTTTACCGGCAGAACTGAGGCGGTGGAATCCGTTGAAATCCGCGCACGTGTAGAAGGTTATCTGAAAGGCATTCACTTCACCGATGGAAGTCTCGTGGAGAAAGATCAACTGCTGTTTACGATTGAGCCGGATGCGTTCATCACTCGCCGCGATGAGGCGGCGGCAATGCTGGCAACCGGGCGGTCGGAACTGGAGCGGACAAAGTTCGATTATGAGCGGATCAAACAAGCCATTCAATCCGGTTCGGTCAGCCAGCAGGACTTAACCCGTGCGGAGGCGGCCTATAACACAGCGGCGGCATCCGTCAGCGCCTATGAGGCGATGCTGCATCGGGCAACGCTTGATTTGAGTTACACAGAAATCCGCAGCCCCATCCGTGGACGTATCGGGCGACGGTATGTTGACATCGGTAACCTGGTCGGTGCCGGCGATCGGACGGTGCTGACGACAGTGGTGCGCACGTCGCCGATCTATGTATCTTTTTATATGAGCGAACACTTGCTCAGCGGAGACCTGCCGGCGAAAATGCGCGGCGGAAAAGAGGTTGAACCGTTACAGTTCCAAGTCGGATTGCCGAACGAAGAAAAGATGACGAATTCGGGGATTTTGAATTTTGTGGATAATACCGTCGATCCAAAAACCGGAACGGTGTATGTTCGCGGCGAACTGCCCAATGACGACGAAACTCTGCTGCCGGGAATGTTTGTACGGGTACAGGTCCCAACACAAGTACGCAAGAATGCTGTTCTGATCCCGGAAATGGCGATTATGACCGATCTTGGCGGCAAGTATGTACTGAAGGTCGGTGAAAACAACATTCTTCAGCGATGTGATGTGACGCCCGGGGCGACGATCGGGAAATTGCGTGTCATTAATGAGGGTTTAAAGGGCGATGAGCTTTATATTGTCGGTGGTTTTGCGATGGCCCGGCCGAAAATGCCGATCACGCCGATTACCGGAGACAGTCCGCCTTTGGATATGGCTTCCGGTCCGATGGGGGCAGTCGAACAGGGTGACACGGTCAATTCATCTGAGAAGCAATAACCAAACGAACCGTTTTTCGGTTCGAGGAGAACAAGCGATTATGTTCAGCAAGTTTTTTATTGATAGACCGATTTTTGCAAGCGTTATTTCTATTGTGATTGTAGTTATCGGGCTGATCTGTCTTCCGATGCTGCCGGTGGAAAAGACGCCGGACATCACGCCTCCGACCGTCTCGGTAGAGGCGTCTTATCCCGGCGCCAATGCCGAGGTGCTCGCCCAGACCGTGGCTACGCCTCTGGAAGAGGCTATCAACGGCGTTGACGGGATGATCTATATGACCTCCAGCAGCAGTGACAATGGAATGATGCAATTGACAGTAACCTTTGAAGTAGGCACGGATGTTGATATGGCAACCGTGCTGGTACAGAACCGTGTGGCTACCGCCGAGCCGCTTCTGCCCGAAGAAGTCAAGCGTTACGGCATAATGACACAAAAGCAATCGACGAATTTTGCGATGATCATCAGCTTTCTGTCTCCGCATGGCGAATATGATGAAGTCTATTTGAGTAATTTTATCAACCTACAGGTCAAAGACGTATTGTCTCGCGTGCCGGGAGTCGGCAAAGTTGAAATCTTCGGCGGCAAGGACTTCGGAATGCGTATTTGGCTGGATCCGGCCAAGCTCAGGGCGCGCGACTTGACGACAGATGATGTGTTAAATGTGATCCGCGAACAAAACGTCCAGGTCGCCGCCGGACAGATCGGCGGAATGCCCAGCCCGGATGACCAGCAGTTCCAGTATACGGTAAAGACGCTGGGACGTCTCAGTACTGTCGAGGAATTTGAGAATATTATTGTAAGGGCCGAATCCGGTGGACGGCTGCTGAGAGTCAAAGACGTTGCGCGGGTGGAATTGGGGGCACAAAATTATTTCTGGTATGTCAAGCACAAGGGTATCCCGGCGGTGGCCGTTGGAATCTACCCGACACCTCAGGCCAATGCACTGAATGTGGTTGCCGGCATCCGCAAGGCGCTTGCCGAATTGTCCACTACATTTCCGGAGGGACTCATCTATGAGGTGCCGTACAACCCGACGCTGTTTATTGAAGAAGCGATACGCGAGGTACTCTGGACACTTCTGACTGTCGTAATGCTGGTGGTGCTTACCGTGTTTGTATTTCTGGAAGACTGGCGGGCGACACTGGTTCCGGCGGTGGTGATTCCGGTGTCGCTGATCGGAACGCTGGGTGTGATGATGGCGATGGGGATGTCGATCAATACATTGTCACTGTTCGGCCTGGTGCTGGTTATCGGTATTGTAGTGGACGATGCCATTGTCGTGGTGGAAAACTGCGTACGTCTGATCACGGATGAAAAGCTGACACCCAAGGCAGCCGCGACCAAGGCAATGCAGCAGGTTACCAGTCCTATCATAGCCACGACGCTGGTGCTGCTGTCGGTGTTTGTGCCGACGGTATTGGTCGGAGGGATTACCGGCCGATTGTATCAGCAGTTTGCGATCACGATTGCGATCGCAACGATGTTTTCATCAATGACTGCATTGACGCTGAGTCCGGCGCTGTGTGCATTACTCCTTCGCAGCAGTGAAAAAAAGCACGGATTTCTGTTTGGCTTGTTTGACCGCTTTATGAAGAGGACAACGTCGGTTTATGCGGGCATTGTCAAAGTGATTATCCGCCGTACCGCCATTGCGATGCTGTTGTTTGCGGCTATCACGGTTCTGGGTATTTCAGGCTTTAAAAGTCTGCCAACCGGGTTTTTACCGAGTGAGGACGAAGGTTCCATCTTTATCGGTGTTCGTTTACCGGACGGAGCAACGTTGGGACGTACCGAAGCTGTGATGGATCAGATTGATACGCTTTTAAACAATACTCCGGGAGTCAAGGAGCATATTACCGTCGGCGGATTTTCCCTGCTGGACGGGGCGATTATGCCGAATGGAGCAACCTGCTTTGTGAATCTCGAACCGTGGTCGGCCCGCCAAGACCCCGAACTGCACGTTAAGAAAATTGCTGACCGTCTTCAGATGCAGTTGTTTGCCATTCCGGATGCATTTGCGCTGGCGCTTCAGCCTCCGGCCATTATGGGCCTTGGAATGACGAGCGGCTTTGAAGTGAAAATCCAGGATCGCGGCGGCGCCGGATTGGAAGCTCTGGCAGAGGCCGGCAATAATATTATCTATCAAACAATGGCTGATCCGGTTGTTGTGCAGCTTAACAGTACACTCCGCGTTACGGTTCCGCAATTGTATGTGGATGTTGACCGCATCAAGGCACAGACAATGGATGTGCCGCTTGGTACGGTGTTTAATACTTTGCAGACGTATCTTGGCAGTTCCTATATCAATGACTTTAACCTGTTTGGGCGAACCTTCAAAGTCATCGCACAGGCGGAGCCGGAGTTTAGAGCCACAGCCGAAGATATCGGTCGGCTTGAAGTCCGCAATCGCAGCGGCCAGATGCTGCCGATTCAGACGCTGGCAACGGTGCGCGATACTGCCGGTCCGCAGACGGTAACACATTATAACCTGTATCCTTCGACGACGATTACCGGTAGTGCAAAACCGGGTTACAGTTCAGGCCAGGCGATTGAACGAATGAAAGAACTGCTGGATCAATCGCTGCCGCCATCAATGGGCTATGAATGGTCGGGTATGAGTCTTCAGGAAATCGAAGCCGGAGGAAAAACCGTTTTTCTATTTATTCTGGCAGCGGTATTTGCCTATTTGTTCCTGGCGGCTCAGTATGAGAGCTGGACAATTCCGATAGCAATCATTCTGGCGGTGCCGCTGGGACTTCTGGGGGCGGCGGGCTTTACGTGGCTGCGGATGCTGGATAACAATATCTACACTCAAATGGGTATCGTATTGCTGATCGGGGTGGTTTGCAAAACGGCGATCTTGCTGGTGGAATTTGCCAAACAACTTCATGAGCAGGGGCGGTCAATTTATGAGGCTGCCGTTGAAGCGGCCCGTCTTCGGTTTCGTCCTATCCTGATGACGGCCCTTACGACGGCGCTTGGGACGCTGCCGCTGGTGATCGCCACCGGTGCCGGGGCATCTGCTCGACAGGCGCTTGGAACTTCGGTGTTTGGCGGTATGATCGTGGCGACGATTCTGGGGGTGTTTATGGTTCCCATTTTCTATGTCGCCGTGCAGCGAACGAAAGAAAAAGCCGTTGAAGTCGAACACAAGTTAGAAGAAGCAGTTCATCATCAGCCGAATTAATACAGTCAAAGAGCATCAGGAATTCAGTGTTGAAAAGTATATTTTCTGTCTGTGTTCCTGATGCTCTGTTTAGTCTATATGCCGGACGCCTGATATTTGCTGGTGACATAGATCGCCTGCGGAGCAAAAAGGTTGGGCAGGAAGCGCACCGGCCAGAGGGATGTTTTGCCCAACGGAATACGTTTTTCGATTTTAATATCCAGCTCGGCGCAGAAACGGTCAAAATCCCTCAGCGACAGAAAATGGATATTAGGCGAGTTGTACCAGCGGAAGGGAAGCTGGCGGGTTTGCGGCGCCCGTCCCCCCAGAAGCATTTGCATCCGGCATATCCAGTGGGCAAAGTTCGGAAAACTGACGATGACCTTGCGTGCAACGCGATGCAGTTCGATCAGCACCTTTTGCGGGTCCCGTAATGTCTGAATGGTTTGTGAAAGCACTGCATAATCAAATGTGTCATTGGGGTACATATCGAGACCCCGTTCGATGTCGCGGTGAATAACAGACAGGCCCCGACGGACACAATGGATTACGAGGTCTTCATCGATTTCAATGCCTTCCCCGTTCACTCCTTTGTCTTCGATCAGCCGTGACAATAATTCGCCGTCTCCGCAGCCCAGATCGAGAACCCGGCTATTGGATTCAATGAGCGAATCGATTAATTCGTAATCAACGCGGGCACGTTTGGCCCGTTCGAATGTTTTGAATTTATGCACATCCACTTTGTGTTCGGCAATCACGCGGCAGCCTGTACGAATACGCTGGTAGGTGCTGTTCAGAAATCCGCCGATAAGAGCACCCAGTTTTTCGGCTTCAAGCAGGAAGGCATCGTGTCCATAGGAAGATTGGATATTGCAGTAGGTCACATCTTTTCCTTCGGCGCCAAGGGCTTCGATGATCTCTTCGGATTGCAGCGGCGTAAACAGCCAGTCGCTGGAAAAACTGGCGATCAGATAGCGGCAGGCTGTATTGGCAAAAGCTTGATTGAGAGTTCCGTAATCACGGGCCAGATCAAAGTAGTCCATTGCCTTGGTAATGTACAGGTAACTATTGGCATCGAACCGTTCAATAAACGTTTGCCCCTGATAGTCCAAGTAGGTTTCAACGGAAAATTCGGAATTAAAATCGTATTGGTATTCCTGTGCCGTGCGGAGGTGACGTCCGAACTTATTACGCATCGATTCTTCAGATAAGTAGGTGATATGGCCTATCATCCGGGCAATCGCCAGACCACGGCTGGGCTGCTCGCCTTTGTGGTATTGCCCGCCTTTGAAATTGGCGTCGGCCAAAATGGCATTACGGCCGACGGCGTCGAAGGCAATAGACTGAGCATTGAGCCGAGTGGTTGAGGCGATGCACAATGCTGCATCCACGCATTCCGGATACGCGATGGCCCACTGAAGAACCTGCATTCCTCCCATAGAGCCGCCGATGACTGCCAGCAGGCGAGGGATGCGGAGTTTATCGAGCAGACGCCTTTGAACATTAACGATATCTTCGATGGTAAAAATTGGGAAATCGAGACCATAGGGACTGCCCGTTGCCGGATCGATATCAGACGGACCGGTGGTTCCGCTGCAGCCGCCCAGAAAATTAGAACAGATCACGAAATAGCGGCTTGTATCGATGGGTTTGCCCGGCCCAACCATAATATCCCACCAGCCGGGTTTGCGATCATCAGGATTGTTGTAGCCTGCTACATGTGCGTTGCCGCTTAGTGCATGGCAAATCAGGATTGCGTTGTCTTTTTCAGGCGTCAATTCACCATACGTTTCGTAAGCCACATCAATTGGCCCGAGCTTTTTGCCGGAGCGCAGCATCAAAGGGTGGTCTGCCTCAACAACGCGAACTTTTTGAGTTTGTACCAATCCCACAGAGTTTTTAAGGTCTTTGTCCATAGAGACCAATTATAACCGGACTTAAAAAGGATTCAATGGCGTATTAACTCCGAAATCAGCCATTCCATCAAAATGTGCCATTATTGTTACTTCCGGGGAGAAATGAAAAAGGAGTTGTTGCTCTTTTGGGTTTTTTCAGTATAATCGGAATTTCATATAAAGGAGTTAAATTGTCTTGTGATTGATTTCGGAATTGTCGGGCAGAGATGTTTCAGGAAAATGAGGTCATTTCGTGTATCCTGATGGTTGGCGTGGTTCTTTTTGTTTTAGTCAACTATCGCACCGTGGTTCGGATTCCCGGCAGTGGTTTGTTGTTGTCCGGACTGTTGTGTATGCTGTTATTCAACATCTTTACCATTTGCGAGGGAATTTTTCAGGAGGCGTTTTATTTTTTCAATGTGCTTGAGCATCTCAGCTATATAACCTCGATGTTTTTTCTGGCAATCTGGTGCAGGAAGTTATACCGCCGCGGAGGTTCCGGCGATGATTAATCAATTGATTGCGGGGTTTAATGTTATCGGGGCGGCGATGGCGCTGTTTGCCATTGGAACAATCGGATTTCGGTTCAAACTTCGCCCTATTCCCAAGGATATGTCATTTCTGGTACTTGCTCTTTTAAGCCTCGGTGCATTCAATTGTATCAGTAATATTTTTGAATGGGCCGGTATTTCCAGTGTATTGGATTACCTGGAGGATTTTTTCAGACTGATTGAGCCAATGCTGTTCGGCAATATTTTTTATGCCTTCTTTATGCACCTATCCCGGCAGGATGTGGAAGAGAGCGAACAGAAATATCGTCTGCTGGTGGAAAACCAATCGGATATGGTGATCCGAACCGATGCAGAAGGGAGTTTTCTTTTTGTCAGTCCTTCTTATTGCCGCACATTCGGTAAGACTGAAGAAGAACTGTTAGGCCGTTCGTTTATACCGATGGTCCATCCGGATGATCTTGCGACGACTCTGGAGAGGATGCAGATTCTCAAAGAGCCGCCCTATACCTGTTATGTTGAGCAGCGTTCCAAGACAATCAGAGGGTGGCGCTGGCTGGCATGGGCGGATAAAGCAATCCTCGATGCATCGGGCAACATTGAAGCAATTGTTGCTGTCGGACGTGATATTACTGACAGGAAAAATGCTGAAGACGAAAAGGAGCTTCTGCTGAGAGTGCTGGAGGTTAAGAATAAAGAGCTGGAAAGCATTGTTTATGCAGCCTCACATGATCTCCGGTCGCCTTTGGTTAATATCAGAGGATTCGGTGGCGAGTTGAAATTGGCCTGCAAGTCGCTTGAAGAAACCGTAGCTTCGGAGGGCAATGCGGATTTAAAGGCAAAGCTTGCCCCTATGCAGTCAGACATTGCCGAGTCATTGTATTTTATCGATGCAAGTGCCGCCAAAATGCAGGCCTTGATAGACGGACTCCTGGAGATTTCGAGGATTGGGACAACATCGATGATGGTTCAGCCCCTGGAAATGAACCGGATTCTCAAGCACATTGTTTCGAGTATGAATTATCAAATTCAACAGGCTGGCGCGGCGGTTACAGTCGAACCTCTGCCTTCCTGTCGGGCAGATGCCCGAATGATTAACCAGGTATTCAGCAATCTTCTGGATAATGCACTCAAATATCGTGATCCCGAACGTCCCGCCGAGATCGCAATCTCTGGCACACAGGATGGAGAGATCTGTGTATATCGTGTTAAAGATAATGGAATTGGCATCGCTCCTGAACACCAAAAAAAAATATTCGAAGTTTTTTATCGGCTTAATCCAGGCAGTAACGGTTCAGGTGAAGGATTGGGACTGAGTATTGTGATGCGTATTCTGGATCGTTTGGGTGGGACTATTCAATTAGAGTCGCAGGCAGGAAAGGGCAGTACCTTTATTGTTACAGTACCGGCCGCCGAGGTCCCTGAATAATTGATATCTGTTTTCTGTATTCGTGGTTATATTGATAACCTTATTTCAATTCTAAAGAACTTATCTATTAGTTATTGAAAGAATAAAATACAACATAGCAGGGCAAGAATATCTATATTAAATTGCATAAGAGCCGATAAGATTAGGTGTTTCTACAATAAAAGAATTGTCATTATTTCTTGAAACATCGGGGGGGCAAACTCCGTCTTATTTGGTGTATCCGAAAATTAGGGTGGTGGAGGCGGTGTTTATATCTATGATTGTGTGTGTTTTATGTCATATTTATATATTTAATGCAAGAGGCCTTATTTTTTAAGTTTTTGTAACATAAGAGCATCGGTGAAATACAAAGGATTGGGATGTATCTGTAATTTGGATTTAGCAGGACAACTGGGAAAAGGATCAGGGGTGTGACAAAACGATTGGGCGAAATACTGTGCGAAAAGAATTATCTTACCGCCTCTAAACTTGAAGCGGCCTTGGATGTACAAAAAACGACTGGAAAGAAGCTGGGGCAACTCCTAAGCGAAGCCGGGGCAGTAAGCAGCCGTCAGGTTTTGGATGCTTTGGTCGAACAGGCCGGACTTGAGAAGGTTACACTTGATGACCGTTCTATCGGCCGTGATGTTTTGGAACTGGTGCCGGCCGAGGTAGTCAGCCAATACAGCCTGATGCCGCTGGAACGTCAGAACGGCAGATTGACCGTTGCGATGGCCGATCCCTTCAACCATGAAGCGATTGCCGACTTAAGACTGTTGACGGGATTATCAATCCGACGGTGTTACTGCACCACAGCAGACCTGGAAAAGGCGATCCTCAAGTATTATGGCAGTAATGTGGCACGGATGCTGCGTGACCTGGCTCCGGGGGAAAAAACTGACGTTATCTCCGAAGAGTTAGAGGGAGATCAAATCAGCACGGCCAAACTGCACGAGTTGGCACGTGAGCCGAGTCTGGTAAACCTGGTGAACCTGATTCTTCTGGAAGCGATCGAGGCCCGGGCCAGCGATGTTCACATCGAGCCGTTTGAGAAAGAGGTTCGTATCAAATACCGTATTGATGGTATTTTAATTGAAAAATCCACATCTCCGAAACGGCTGCATGCGGCGATTGTCTCACGTGTTAAGATCATGGGAAACATGAATATTGCCGAGCGATTTGTACCGCAAGACGGTCATATAGAATTTAGTGCCGCGAAAAGCAAGATTGACATCCGTGTTTCGACGGTTCCGACGATTTTCGGTGAAGCAATTGTTATGCGTCTTCTTGACCGGAGTGCAGCCCTGATACGCCTGGAAGACCTGGGGATGAATCATCAGACGCTGACGGGTTTCGGACAGTGCCTGACCAAGGCGCACGGTATTGTGCTGGTTACCGGGCCGACGGGAAGCGGCAAGACAACGACTCTGTATGCTTCACTGAATCGTATTTATGATCCCAGCCTCAAAATCATTACAATTGAAGATCCGGTGGAATATCAACTCGACGGAATTGTTCAGATGCCGGTTAATCCGCGACGGGGACTGACATTCGGACGCGGGCTAAGACATATACTGCGTCAGGACCCGAACATTATCATGGTGGGTGAAATTCGTGATAAAGAAACGGCGGATATTGCGATTCGGGCGGCTCTGACGGGGCATCTTGTCTTCAGTACTCTGCACACCAATGATGCGGCCGGCGCTATTACCCGTCTGATCGATATGGGTGTCGAACCCTTTCTGTTAGCCAGTTCACTGGAAGGCGTATTGGCTCAGCGATTGGTCCGCAAGATATGCCCGGTCTGCCGGGAGCCATATCACCCCAGCGCAGCATTGCTGGAAAGCCTGAATAATTCCATTCGTATTGAGCATAATTCGCCGTTGTATCATGGACGCGGCTGTGATGAGTGCAATCGGACAGGGATGAGCGGACGTGTGGGTATTTTTGAACTCCTGCGAATCACTGAAACCCTGCGCAAACTAATTGCCTCCCGTCCGACGACTGAACAGATACTGGCTTCGGCGCCGGCCGATCACGTTACGATGCGTCACAACGGAATTGAAAAGGTGCTGGCCGGATTGACCACACCCGAAGAAGTCCTAAGGGCCACGCAGGGTGTTGAAGAAGATTAGAAAAGACTCAGGGCTGCGGGCTTTCGTCCGTCCTGAGAGTTGAAAACCCGAATTAAAAGCAAGAACTCTTCATGGCGACTTTTTTTTACAAAGGTGTAAATGCCGGCGGGCAATCGGTCACGGGGACGATTGACGCGGTGGATCGCAAAGCGGCGATTTCCGAACTGATGCAGCGCGGCCAGTTTGCGATGGAACTGGCCGAAGGCAAGGCGGCCGGCGGGCTGTCTGCGCTGGTTCCGGGCAAGGATAAGACTGCGGCTCGCCGGGGCGGTGCGATTCGAAGCAAAGAGTTGCTGGCAATGATGGGGCAACTGGCGACAGCACTGAAAGCGGGACTGCCGATACTGAATGCTTTGGAAATTATCAAGTCACAGCAGCAGAAAGAGTCTATGTACAAACTGCTTGAGGAACTGGTTACGGCGGTAAGTTCCGGTGACAGTCTCAGTGACTCGATGGAACGGCGGCCGGAATTGTTTGATCGGCTGTCGATTTCGATGGTTCGCGTCGGAGAGACGGGCGGAATACTGGAACAAACGGTTGAAGAACTGGTGAAACTTAAACATCGTGAAGAGAAGATAAAAGGCAATTTGATCAATGCCGCCGCATACCCAGTCTTTGTGCTTTCGGTAGGCATTATTTCAATGGTGGTTATTTTAGTATGGGTTCTGCCCAAGATTATCAATACTATCGGTCTTAAACCCGAGATGCTGCCGCTGCCGACGCGGATGCTGATGGGCTTGAGCCATTTTCTGGTAGGCTGGGGGTGGCTTTGTGCGCTGGCAATAGTCATCGGTCTTTCACTGTTTAATAAATGGAAACAAACATCCGAGGGACGGTTTGGATGGGATGGTTTTAAGCTGAAACTGCCCTTGTTCGGACCGGTGGTCAAGACACTGGCGGTGGGGCGGTTTGCCCGGACACTCGGCGCCCTGACCAAAAGCGGGGTAACAATCCTCGAATCACTGCTTGTGGTACGTGATACATTGGGCAATGAAGTATTGGGTCGTCATATTGACGAAGTGAGCCAGCAGGTCAAAACAGGAAGAAGCCTGGCTGAGCCGCTGGAACAATCGGGAATGTTTCCGGCGCTGCTGGTGCAGATCGTTTCGATGGGCGAACAAACAGGGCGTCTGGATGAATTGCTGCTCAGTGCCGCCGAAACCTTTGACGAAACTGCCGACACCGTAATGAACCGGTTTCTGGCGTTATTTCCGGCAATCCTGATACTCCTGCTGGCGATGGCGATTTTTTTTATCATTGTTGCAACGCTGCTTCCGATTGTTGGAATGGATTTGAGTGTTTTATAAGGCAATTAAACAGTATTTATTATTTGAAAATAAGGACGACAAAATGAGACGACGACGAAAAGGCTTTACGATCATTGAATTAGTGGCGGTTGCGATGATCATTTCGCTGTTGGCGGTGTTTGTAGTGCCGCGAGCCTTCAAAGGACTGGGCAAAGCAAAACACGATATCGCCCGCGGCAAGATAGGTATTGTGGAAAGTGCCTTGGCAAGGTTTCAATATGACTGCGGACGATTCCCGACCGACTCCGAAGGACTGGAATCGCTGCTGACGGCCCCTGCAAATCTGGAAGACAAATGGAGCGGGCCGTACTGTCGCCGCAGCGATTTGGAAGATCCGTGGGGACAATCATTTATTTATATTGCTACCGGTGTGGTCAATCCCGGCGGATTTGATTTGATCAGTCTTGGCGCCGATGCTGCCGAAGGCGGCGAGGGTGAAAATGCTGACATCTATAATGACTAATAACATCGGATAACTTTTGAACAGACGAGCCAAACAACCCGGCGGGTTTACGCTGGTGGAGTTAACGACTGCCGCAGCAATGATAGCTCTGTTGACTTCAGCAGCGTTTATTACCTATGCACAGACCTGGCGGCACTGGGTGCTGCGTCAGAATGCTCAGCAATTCTACCATGCAGCCAAATATGCCCGGATGTTGGCGATTGAAAGCCGTAAGCCATGTCGGTTGGTGATCGATAAGTCAAAGGGCTTGTTTTCGATTGTTCAGGATGGGAATGAAACCGGTCAGACTGCAGTGGTTTCCAATATATATCATCGTTCTGTCAACATAGATGATTCGATCACATTTGAGAAAGTTACCGCCATCAGTATCAAGTCGGACAAGTCCGCTGAGGGAGTTATTACTTTTTACGCAGACGGCAGCGCCGATGCAGCCATGGTGCAAATGGGTAACGGAATCCGAAGCTATACGGTTCGCATCAGCGGCGCAACTGCTCGGGCTGTGCTGTTGGATGGATCAGGAGATAATTACGAGGCAGATCAGATCGATCTGGACGGAGTACTATGAGAATGGCCGGCAGACAAACGCGACGGGGGGTCAGCCTGCTTGAAACGATACTGGCAGCATCGCTGCTGGGCGGGGCGATCATGACCGTTTGCAGTTTGGCGGCTGGAAGCCTGCGTTCTGTTCGGCTTAATCAGGAATATGAAAAAGCCTGGGATTATATTGAACGCCAGCTTGTGCTGATTGATATGATCGGCGCCGATGCTTTTTTAAAGAGCGGAAAGACAGGCGGTCAGTTTGAAAGCCTCGACGGCCGCACATGGAGATGGAACGTTGCTATTGTTCAAAGCCCTATCACATCGTTATATGAGGTATCGATTATCGTTGAGTGGGAAGGCAGCGGACGTCTGAGGCGTGTAGAATGCCGGACGCGCTTATGCGGAAAAGAGATAATGACCGACCAGGAAACGACCGAAGACACCTCTCAGACCTCCCAGGGGACGACAACTCAGGGAACGACTTCGGGACAGGGAACCGTTACACAGGGGGCAACGCGATGAGCGTTCGGAGACAGACATCCGGATTTACATTGGTTGAGCTGATGGCTGCATCAGTGATCACTGCATTTATTGCGATGGTTGCGGTCGGCGGCATGATCAGCGTAACCAGTGCCCGCAGCAGCCTTGATGAGGCAACGGGCGTGATGGATGAACTGCGCTATGCCGCTGACCTGATTCGCCAGGATATGGCCAATCTTTCACGGGACAGCCGCGAATTGCTCTTTGAAGGGCTGGTAGAGGAAAATGGTGCGTTGATGATGCCTCGCCTTCGGTTCCGCACGGTTGGTACAGTCAAGGCAAGGCCTCTTCAGCCGGAAGGAGATTTGTATGAAATTGAGTATTTGTTTTTTGAAGGGGGGGATGGAAAAGCGACCCTGAGCCGGCGGGCTTGTCCGGTCGTCGGTATCGAACAAGAAAGCGAACAGACCGCCGGGGGGGTATTGACAAAACTGTCAGAGCATATTTCGTTTTTCGGAGTACGCTATTTTAACGGTACAGAGTGGTTGACGGTTTGGCCGGTAGAGCAGCAGCTCTTGCCGACAATGATTGAAATATCACTGGCTTCACGAGTGATCGAGAAAAGCGGAAAAGAAAAGGTTTATGCAAAGCAGATTATAGCAGCATGTCCGCGTCTTGGTGAGCAAACGACGGCAACAACAGAAGAAGAAGGGGAAGAGACGACGACGGAAGTGGAATTTACAGAACCTGAATCGGGGTTGGGACAATAATGCGGCAGCGTCTTAGACAATTGAAACGATTTCGTTCGGCGCTGGCGCTGGTGGCGGTGCTGTGGATCTCGGCGCTGATGACATCGTTGGTCAGTATCGCAGCACAGGGCAGTCTGCTGGACAGCCGCATCAGCCAGATCCAGAATGAAAAACAGCGGTGCCGTTGGGCCTGTCGTGGGGGAATTGAAACCGCTATTGCATTGCTGCAGGAAGACGATCGGGCCTATGACGGCTTGACGGACCTGTGGGCCACCAATCCGGATGAACTGGAGAATTTGGATTTCGGCGGGGTGAGATTGACGATTAAAGTGATCGATGCCGCTTCAAAGCTCAATGTAAACACGGCCAGTGCGGCTCAATTATTATGTTTGCCGGATATGACCGAAGATATTGCCGAAAGCATCCTGGACTGGATCGATTCGGATGATGAAGTACGAACCGGCGGGGCCGAGAGCGGCTATTACCTGAATCTTGACGTTGGTTACTGGAGCCGTAATGCGGCTGTTCGTTCACCGCGTGAATTACTGAGGGTAAAGGGAGTTACCGACGGCTTCTTTTACGGCGATTCAGAGAATGAACTTATCTCTCCGGAAAATGAAGGATGGATCAATTACCTGACGTGCTGGTCGCAGGAGATCAATCAGGACAGCGAAGGCAACACCCGTGTCAACGTCAACCGGACCAGTGCCGGAATACTCAGTACTCAGGTAGGGTTGTCTGAAGCGCAGGCTCGATGGGTGTCCGAGAACCGCCCATTCAGGTCCTTGTCGGCATTGCTGGGCAATACAACGACCGCAACCCAACCGCAGCAAAGTCAGCCATCAACTCAGCAGAACCAACAATCGTCTCGGACGACACAGACATCTCGTCAGACGCAAACGTCTCCTCAGACACAGCAGGCCGGACAGCAGCAGCAACAACCCTCTGCTCCGCTGGACTGGCAGACGTTGCTTACTGCGGCAGATAAAATATCGCTCGTGAATAGGCAGTTTATCCCCGGAAGGATTAATATCAATACGGCCGGAGTGCATGTATTAACGGCATTGTTTGAAGGCAACCGGGAACTTGCCGAAAGTGTCATTGCTGCTCGTCAGGGTCAGGGCGGCGTATTTTTAAGCCTTTCGGAATTATCTCAGGCGGAAGGAATGACAGAGGATGTTTTGAAGAACTATCTGGATCTCCTGACGGTCCGTTCAAGTGTATTCGAGATACACGCTACCGCAGTTTCCGAAGCGACCGGGCTGCAATACAGTGTTGAGGCGGTTGTCAACCGCGATTTGTCGCAGGGTCAAATAACTTATTGGCGCGAAGGGGTCAGCCGGTGAAGCAGACAGAACAGCAAAAACAGATATTTCAGCAGGCAGCCGGGCTGGTGATATCAGCCGCGGACGGAAAGATATGGGCGGCTGTAGTTCGCCGGAGTTCCGGGGGATTCGAGAGAACGCATCATGCAGTGTATGATCTGCAGGAAGGCCTGGACAGTGCAGTACAGTGTCTCAGCCGCCAGACCAATGAAGTTCCGATGCCGGTTGTGATTGGTCTTGATTCGTCACGGCTTCGTTATCTTGAGATGACGCTTCCCCCTGTGGAAATGTCGCAATTGCCGCTGCTGATTCGTACACAGGCCGAAGCTCAACTGCCCCTTGAAGGGGAACAGATGCAGCTTGCCTGGAGGTTGTCGCCGGCGGTGCAGGGGTATGGCTGTACAGTGGCCGCAGCTCGGCTTGATTCTGCAGATGCAGCTCTGGGTCGGCAATCTCTCAATGGAAAACTAACGGCGGTAATTCCCGAATCGGCGGGGTTTGCACAAATCCGCCGGTATTTCTTTGCTCCGACACCGGATGTGTGTACGGTTTTGCGAAGGCGGACGGATGGTTTTGCAGTGCTCTTGCTCGATGGGACCGCTTTGGTTCAATCTTCAGTGATTCATGCTGAATCGTCCGATATCGCCGAACACCCTGCGATGGTAATGCAGGACATTCTCATGGAACTGGATGTTGTCGGGAAGAAAAACGGCCGCAAATGCCCGGTCTATATGAATGCTCAGATGGATCCCTTCATGCGGGATGTTGAGGTTAAGATCCGCCAGGCCGGTTGGGAGGTGAGTGTATTAGAACCTGACAAAACAGCTATCGGTCGAACAAAGATCGATGCTGAAGAAGATATCTATGGACCCCGACTGGATGCAGCGGGTTTGGCGGTGCTGGCGCTGAATGAGACGGCCCCGGCATTTGACTTTTTACAGATGCGGCGATTGGCACAGCCGGTTGAAGATGCCCGGCGGCGACGAAAGCAGCGGCTGCGGGCGATTGGATATATCGCAGTGCTTGCATTGTTGTGTGCCGCAGTGAGTTTTTGGAGCCTGAAAATGCAGGTTGGCCAGCTTCACCGGGAATTGGCATCAGAGGTCGATGATCTTAAAGCCGAGGCTCTGCTGCTGCGACAGAACTATCAGGAGGCTGTAGCCAGAGCACGGCTGGAAGTGCTGGAATTGTTCGAGGTTCTGCAGGCCAGCAGGGACGGACTGCTTCTGGACAGTATCGAATACGAGGCGGGCAAACCTGTCAAGCTGGTTGCTTCTGCCGGAAGCTATGAACAGGTTTATGGATTCCAGAAACGCTTGCTGGCTCAAAATGGTGTAAGTCAGGTGCGGCTGATTGATCCGCGAATGGATGAACGGACCCGGCAGGTTCGCTTTTCAATGCAGTTTCAATATAAACATTTTACGAAGTAATTATTATGAAACAACTGACACAACGGGATAAACGGGCAATTGTGCTGATGGCAGTCAGTGCCGTATTGATTTTCGGCTATTTTATGGTATTTGAACCGGCACTGGTGCGGTATCGTTCACTGCGCGACGAACGCAATCGCCTTCAAAAACAACTGGATCGTCTGACAAAGATCAAAAGCGGTATCGGTGCAGCCCAGTTCAAAGAATTGGCCGATCGCGTGCCGGTATTTGAAATGCCCGCAGACGCTGCCCAGCAGGGGGTTCTGTTTCGCGATGAACTGACCCGTCAGCTCGAGAAAGCGGGTATTCAGGCGCGTACGCTTCAGATGCGGGATAACCGCGGAAAACGGCAGGATGGATTTTCCGTCTTGACGGTGGATTGCCAGGGACGCTGCAGTTATGAACAAATGCTTCAGGTGCTGGCAGACCTGAAACGAAATCCCTATTACGTCGGAGTTGAGAAATTTTCTCTGCGTGTCGATACTCGAAACCGGAACGAGATGACCTTTCAGCTTGCGGTATTTACGTATGCGAAATAAAGGCGAGGTATTACGATGAAAGTTATTTTAAAACAAATAAAATCAGGCTCAATCGACCTGCTGGTTCGATGGGGGTGGATCGGAATGCTCATTTGGCTGGCGGTTTTGGTTATGGGAGCCGGAGCACATAGCTGGCAGATGTCCGGCCAGGCGGCTTCGGCGATTGGTGAATATAAGCGGATTCAAACCGAAGCTGAGACACAGAAAGAAGACAGAAGCGGGCGTGTCGCCAAACTGCGTGAAAAGAATCTGTTCGTTGCCTCTGCGGAAAAACCCAAGCTTCCTCAGTGTGCTGCGATTTTAGGGGATTCAGCGCTGTTTGGTGATCAGTGGCAGAAGGTCGGCGATACGGTGCAGGGTGCGAAAATTCTGAGCATCGGTCCCGACTATGTTAAGGTTCTATTCGATGACAAGGAGCAGAATCTTGTGCCGTTTGAGGTCGAGGTTCAGTATTCCGCTCAAAGGGTACAGGGCGGCCAACCTCCTCAGGGAGGCGGGCGAGGAATGGGCGGCCGCGGTGATCGCAGCGGCGGCGATCGCGGCGGCAGACCTGCAACTCCCGCTGCAGAAGGCCCTCCTAACGGAATGCGCGACCGTATGATGACGCCGGGCGCAATGGAAGAAATGCGGCGTCGGGTGGAATCCATGACGCCTGAACAGCGTCAGCAGATGTTTGAACGGTATCAAAATGCTTCGCCGGAAGAGCGCGAACGAATGAGAGATGAATTCAGAAGAGGTCGGGAGCAATAACCCATGAAATCGATGACAATTAAGATTGGACTGTTTGGATTAATCGGATTATGTATGCTGCTGCTGATGCTGGCGAAACCGGTCATGTCACAAGATCAATCGACACCTGCCGGCGATCAGACTTCTGTTTCAGAGCCGAATGCCGTTGCCCCGCCGGCAGATGCCAATGAGCCATCGCCTGCGACGGAGGCTCGGCAGGAAAGACCTGCGATAGGCAGAGATGAAACGGGATTTCCCTCACGGTCTTCGCGCGGCACGGGTGGACGAATGTCGGGGGTGGATCGTGGTTTCGGGAGTCGTTTTGAGGGTGGTGAGCGCTTTATGCGGCCCGGCCCCGTTACGGCGATCGGGACCGGAGACCCCAATACGCCGCTGGAGGCGATCAATCTGAACAATGTTGAAATGCGTCAGATTATCCAGAAAATTGCCGAATGGACAGGCAAACCTGTCATTCCGGTCAACGACGAAATGATGCAGACCAGGATTACCATCTATTCTCCCAAAATGGTAACGCGAGCCGAAGCTCTTTCGCTGCTGATCATGGCGCTTCAGGCCAAAGGAATCGTTGTTGAGCAGCTGGATAACCGGGTAATGTTGCGCCCGCTGGCCTCTGTACGTCTGGGATCGGTGGCAACGCTCGGCCCTGATGAACCCCTGGCAAGAGTCGAGGATAAATCGCAGATTGTTGAAAAGTGGTTTAGACTCAACAATTACAGTCCTACCCGTTTGATTCAGATTATTTCTCCCCTTACCGCTGATTATGGCTATGCGGTTGCCGACGAAGCCTCTTCACGTGTAGCAGTGATTGATACGGTGGATAACCTAATGCGGATAGAACGGCTTATTCAGCAGCTTGACCTCCCCGAGACTGGACAGGAAATCGAGACCATCATCGAATTAAAGTATGCCGATCCGTCTGAAGTGGTTCAGATGCTCCAATTGATTCTTGCTGAGGGTACTGCTCAATCGCGCGTCAGCAGTCGTTTTCAATCCGGGCGCGGCGGCCAGTCCGGGCAATCGTTTGAGGGAGGCGGCGGACGCGGGGGCCAACCCGGCGGCTCCGGCCAGCCTGGCGCAAGTAGCCAGCCTGGTGCAAGTAACCAGTCCGGCGGCAGCGCTGTCAGAACCGCAACGACAGTGGTGGTGGACAGCACCGGCACAACACCGATTCGTTTGATTCCTCTGGTCAAACAGAAATGGATTCTGGTTCGTGCCAGCCGTGAAGATATTCGCCGGATTGAAGAGTGGGCCAAACGGCTGGACCTCGAGGATGCTGAAGAAATGAAGCAGTCTGTTGTACAGGTACGCTATGCCAATGTCAGCGAAGTAGTCCGGATGGTGCAGAATACCCTCCAGCAGATGCCCGGCACCGAACTGCGGGCAAATATTGTGGTCGAAGCGTTGTCGCAAACCAGCCAGATCGTTATCTATGGCAATGATAACAATCGTGCTGTGGTAGAACGGCTGATCGCACAGATCGACCTGCCCAAGGAAGATTTCTTTGTCGAGCGAACATTCCAGCTTAAACATGCCGATCCGGATCAGATCAAAACCAACATTGAACAGCTCTATTCGGATACGACATCACAACAGCAGTACGGCCGCTATTTCGGGATGACAACGACCCGCCGCCCGGAAGATACAGTCAAAGTAATTTCTTACTCGATGCTCAAACAAGTGACGGTCATTGCCTCTCCCCAGAATATGGAAAAGATTACCCGTCAGATCGAAGACCAGTGGGACAAGCCGCTGGATGTCGAAAAAGACCAGTATCGTATTATCAGCCTGAATAATTCCGATCCGGTAAAATTAGCCGAACTCCTTAAAACACTGTTCAGCGAAGACAGCTCTTCCAGCAGCAGTCAAAATTTTATCCGGATGATCTTCGGAAGTTCCTCTCAGGATTCCCGCCAGAAGATCGTCGGCTCCTTGTATGGAATGTTGACTTTTGAACCGGTGCCCGACACCAAAAAGCTTATCGTGATCAGCCAGATACCCGAAGCCTATGATGTAGTCGAGCGGCTTATCCAGAAACTTGACGCCCGTGACGAGGCGGATGTGCCAAAAGTCATTACCCTCAAGTATGCCGATCCTGAAGCTCTTTGTGACCAGCTTAATGCTATCCTGAACGAGTCGGGTACGACGGCGACCATTCAGCGCAGTGCACGGGGTCTTAGTGCCTACAGTACAGGGACAAACCAGGCGGTTTCAACCAGCGAAGAAGGGTCAGGCACGATTACGCCGTGGTGGACACGGCAGCGGCTGGACACGACCCAGATGCCTACCAGTAATCTGATCGGGCGGGTCAGATTTGTGCCGGTCCACCGCAGTAAAGCCGTTCTTGTGCTTGCTCCCCCGGAGTACATTAAAGATATTACGTCCATGATCGATGTACTCGATCGTCCCGGAATGCAGGTGATGATTAAGGCGGTAATTATGGAGATCGGCCTGTCAAATATGACCTCTTTGGGCGTACAGTTGTCCTCAAATGGCAGCTTCAGCTCGACGCTTGGCCCCAATGCTCTGACGGCCTTGAACAATCTGGTGTACACGGAGAAAAAGGAACATTTCAGCTCCACCACCGATGCGGATATCAGCGTTTTGGTCGATTTACTGGTTAAACATGCCAATGGAAAAGTGCTCAATCAGCCGACACTCTGGACCAAAGATAATGAAGAAGCCATTTTCATCAAGGGCCAAAAAGTGGCGTTTATTACCGGCGAACAGACAGCCAATACAGGCTCGACGCAGAAGTCGTATGAGTTTGAAGATGTCGGGGTGACGCTCCGCATCCGTCCGAATATTACCCCTGAAAAAGCGGTGGATTTGACTATCAATCTTAATATTTCGCAGATCGAAACCGAGATGATCAATGATCAGCGGGTTCGTTCAAATCTGGACTCTACCACGCGAATGATTATCAACGACGGACAATCTGTGATGATGGGCGGCATTCTTACCCAAAAGGAAGAGCTGGTTGAGCATAAAATTCCTCTCTTGGGCGATTTGCCTCTGGTGGGTGGGCTATTCCGCCATGAGGCGGCTAACAAAGGTAACAGTGAACTGCTCGTGTTTGTTACGCCGTATGTGGTCGATGATAACGTACTTGGTTCACTCCCTGCCGACCCGAAAACACTTGAAGTAATTGAAAGTGCACGCCGCAGGATGGAAGCAACCGCAGAGACTCTAAATCAGTTATTTATGGAAGAACAGCAGATATTATCGGAAGAATAACTTTTTTGTCGAAAATAGATTGCCTTCTGAAGGTTCGTCTGATAGAATAATCACACGTAAACTTCAGGAGGCATATTTTATGGAGCTGACAGAACCGATTGCAGTCGGACTGTTGGGGGGATCGTGGGGAGCGAACTTCCTCTGCCAGATAGATGAGGCAAGCGGGGATTCTATGCTCCCGTTTAGTGTTATTAAAATCATTTTTTTTCTCGGCTGGTTCTATCTTTGTCTGTATTCGGTCAAGCGTTCCGATGCCAGCCCGCTGGTGTCCGAGGCATACCGTTCAGTATCCAATTTTATCGCTTTGCTGGCAGGTCCGCTGGTGCTGTTTGTCCTGTTTGTTGCCGATACAATACGGCGTATCCAGGATGGCGACCTGAGCGTTCAGGATGTCCCGCGTTATGTGCTTGATGCGATCATTGGACAACGCAAGAGAAAACGCACGCCTTCGGTTTATAATGTTCCGGCAATCGAACTGATGGACACGTCAGGCAGGGTATTTGCTGATGTTTATTCAAGTCAGGTCAAAGCGCGCAGCCATGAACATGAAACACAGATACGCACCGAAAAGATGGTGTTGGAAGGTATCCAAAGCAGAGCCAGCGATATCCTCATCGATCCCAAGGACGAGTCTAATTATTCGGTCCGTTTCCGGGTGGATGGATTCCTGCGCGAATATGAAAGCCTTCCGTCTTCTAAATCGATCCCCATTATCAACAGCCTCAAAGCGATCTCCGGTATGGATATCGCTGAAAAACGACGTCCGCAGGATGGTGCTTTTATGGCCCGCCTGCCGGAAGGACAGGTCTATTTCCGGATGGCAAGTTCCGGCGTTCTCGGTGGTGAGAAACTGGCGATTCGCATCCTGGATCAGACCAAGGCCCCCATGACTCCGGCCGAAATCGGATTTTCTCCCGAACAGATCAAGACACTGTCTACTCTTGTTCAGCAGCCGACCGGTATGGTATTGATTTGCGGACCGACCGGCAGCGGGAAAACAACAACTCTGTACGGATTGCTCCAAACGGTGGACTTCAATGAACGCAATGTCATCAGTATTGAAGATCCGATTGAGCATGTTATGCCCAGGATCAGCCAAATTGAGATTAATGCCAAGGCAGGGGTGACGTTTGCCGCGTCTCTCCGCAGTGTACTCAGACAGGACCCGGATGTTATCTGTGTCGGTGAAATACGAGACCCGGAAACCGCTCAAATTGCTCTTCAGGCGGCCCAGACAGGGCACTTGGTCATGGCGACTTTGCATAGCAGCAGTAATATGGCGGCGGTTGTTCGACTGATGGACTTGGGGGTAAAGCCGTTGCTGATTGCCTCGGCCCTTAAAGCGGTCGTCTCACAGCGGTTGATTCGCCGCCTGTGTCAATACTGTAAAGGGCCTGCTTCGCTGTCACAAAGCCAGATAGAATACTGCGAAAAAAATAGTATCGAACCCAAAAAGCTTCTGGAAGCCCATGGTTGCGGTCATTGCGGCGGTACCGGCTTTTACGGCCGCACCGCGATGATGGATGTTATGTATATGGGTGACTCGCTGCGTGAAATGCTGTGTAATCAGACAATTTCCGCCGGCGAACTCAAAGAAAAAGGCGATAAACAATTTTTTACTGCATTGCGTAAGATCGGCATGCAGAAGGTTGCCGAGGGACAGACATCCCTTAAAGAGATCAAACGTATTACGGCCAGTTTAGGATAAATTAATATGATGTTTTGGATATTGCTGTTGGTCAGTGGAGTGTTTGCATGGGTGGGAGTCAGAAAGGGCTTCTATATGATGTTCACCATGCTGTTCTGTCTGATGTTTGCGGTATATATCGGTGTATTGGCGACTCCCCGCATCGTCCATCTTAGCGAAGGGATGGAGCGTGATGCCTATTATGCGGCCGCATGTTTGTTTGGAATGACCTTGTTGGTTTTTATTCTGCTCTGGATGGTGGCTTTCTTTTATTTTCTGCGTGACCGCGACGAATATTTCCCGAAAATGATTGAACGCATCGGCGGCGGTGCCTTTGGCTTTTTGTTCGGCTACATCTTGACCAGTCTTGTGATGGTGCTGATTTCTATTATGCCTTTTTCGCGAAATGAGAGTTTGCCTGCATTCTTCCGCCGGGATGCGGTGATCCGCTTTTCGGTTCCTGCGGTAATAAAGACGTGCAATTTTATCGCCGAATATTCGCTGGAATGTTTTGATGGCGACTCCGAGAAAGCCGTCGAATTTCTTCTTGCAATTGGTGATGCACCGAAAATCCCTGCAACTCCGGCAGCTCCTTCACCGGCATTAAATCGCGGTCGTCTGTAATCTTGTCTGTAGCAATAGACCGTATAGCCCTTTGTGCGGCATCTTGGACAGTACTCTGTCTGATTTTTAGATTCTATTGCTTCAGGGTCTTTTCCGCCGACTGAACGGTATTATAAAGGAGCATGGTAATCGTCATCGGACCTACGCCTCCGGGGACCGGAGTAATGAGGCTTGCTTTTTCCTTTATCGCGTCAAAATCCACATCACCGACCAATCGAAAGCCGTTCTTCTTGGTTGCATCTTCAATGCGGTTGACTCCTACGTCAATAACGACCGCACCATCTTTGACCATATCAGCGGTGATGGTGTTGGGTCGGCCTGCTGCGGCAATGACAATATCAGCTCGTTTGACATGCGCTGCTATGTTTTTTGTGCGGGTATGGCAGACCGTTACCGTTGCGTTGCCGGTTTTACTTTTCTGGATAAGCATATTGGCCAGTGGTTTGCCGACGATGTTGCTTCGTCCCACGATGACGACCTCTGCCCCATCCAGCTTTACATTGTTTCGCAGCAGTAGTTGTACCACGCCGTGCGGGGTACAAGGCAGGTAAGCTTCCTGTCCGACCACCATCCGTCCTACATTGACGGGGTGAAATCCATCTACATCCTTACTCGGATCGACAGCCAGCAATATCGCATCCTCGTTTATATGTTTGGGGAGGGGAAGCTGAACCAAAATTCCGTGAATCTTTGGATTTGCATTGCACTTGGCAATCAGGGCCAGAAGCTCAGCCTGTGTTGTTTCGGTGGGCAGACGATTGTCCTCAGAGTGCATTCCGATTTCCTCGCAGGCCTTTTCTTTGGCAGTCACATAAGACTTCGACGCTGGATCATCGCCGACTAAAATGACTGCCAAACCGGGCGTAATACCCTTAGCCTTCAACTGAGCGACTTTTTCTTTTAACTCTGCACGCATATCTGCGGCCACTTGTTTGCCGTCAATAATCTTTGCCGTCATTTTATGTCCTTGAAGTCGATATTCAAATGTCCATTTCAATAAGGCTAAATTATAGCAAGATGGAGACCGGATTCAATAAAAAGCCGCAGCCGGACTTGACTGTATCGGGTTGTTTTTTGATACAATCCTGCCCGATTGCGGCATTTAAGAGACAAATCTGCCTTCGGGATAAAAAACACGAAGGTAATTACGGCTGCCCCGTGGGCATAACTGACATTGACTTGTCGTATTTCATCGTATAGACATAGGTTATGATCGTTGCCTTTGGTCCGTTCGTATTCGCTTCAAGCGCCAGGTCCCACCGTAAGATACCCTTGGCTTTTTCCGTTCGCAGGTATTCCGGATCCTGACAAAGCGGGTGCGAGGTCTCTTTCAGCTCAATTGCCAGCGAGTTATTGTCCGTCCAGGGAATCCGATCCAGCAGACGAAGCGATACCGGCGTATTCTTGTAGTTGCTCAAAGCAAAGCGATAGTGCTGTTCACTGGTCCGGCTGCCGAGTTGGGTATCCGTTTTGGTATCCGCAAATTCACGAATTACCTGAATCTGAGAATCAATACCGAAACTGGCCACAAAAGTCTGGCCGCTGGTGACAAGCTTCATTTCCGAACGCCCTACAAACTCGCCGTTTCTAAACATCGACGCCGGTCCGGGCAGCAGAATGGTATCGCTGGTGTTGGAAATGTCGCCTTGCAGATAGACGTAATCGGTCAGCAGGGGACTGGCGACAAACACAAACTGCGCCGGACATTCATAAGATGCGATATTCAGGATTTGCTGTTCGGTACGGCTCGGCAGAGTCAACTTGCCTTTCAGGGCATATAGAACACTGACCCCTTCGGTTTGCTTGATGGCGACCGAGCGTTCTTTCAGCTCCAGCAGCATCCGCCGGTCGGCTTCCAGTTCGATCATTTGGTTGCTGATGGCAATCTGGTTCAATTCACGTTCTGCTTTTACGCCTTTGGCAATGGTGCCGCGGCGAACTTGTGCCAGTGAATCAAACATCTGTGTCTGATCGGTAAACGCCATTCCGCCCATCATCACTTGAGGTTGGGCGGTCTGTGCCTCTGGTCTTCCGGCAATAAATCCGCTGCCGCCGGCACCCAGAGTTACTTTCATAGGTATCAAGGCCGGAGGTGCCGACACCATTGTCGGCTCGGCGGTACTCAGAGCCAGCGTTGCATTGCTCCAGTCCTCTCCGCTGGATTGGTGGACAAGAGCATTGTATTCCACAGCCGCCGTTTTCCGGTCGGGAGCGGCACGCAGATTATACTGCGGCTGCCAGTGAGCATCGCGGACCAGATAACTCAACGAAATCTGTCCTTTAGCTCGTTCGCCCCGGGAAATATAAACCAGCGCCTGACGATTGACCTTCTGCTGTCCCTGCGACAGTTCCGCAAGCTTCTTTTCCAGTTCGGCAAGCTGTTTTTCCAAATCCTGTTTTTCTGTCTCCAGCCGTACAAATTCTTTATGTATTTCCAATTGTCTTACGTCAATAAACTCAACAAACTTCTCAAAGGCCTCAACGTCAAGCACGCTGGCATTCAAGTCCCGATTGGCAGCGTCAATGGATAATTTTGACTGCTGATCGTAAAGCTTTGATCGCGTAGACATATGATCCCAATCTCGCTGCGCAAGATACAGTTTACGTCGCGTCTGTTCAATCTGTTCCCGTAAGGCAACGACCTGTTCACGCTTGTCTTCTGTGACCACCTTTTCCCGATATCGAACGCTGAGCACAGAAATCGACCCGTCCGATTGGGCATACAGGCTTTCCGGCAGTATCTTTTCAGGCAGGTTTTCTATCAGCAGCTCCAGCTCTCCGCTGGTCGGGGGTATTTCCAGGCTTCGAGTTACTAATGCCTGTCCGCGATAAACAATCACTGAACTGACCGGACCGACCGCAGGGATCGGCTCCGCCTGACTCCATCCGGCTCCAAGGCACAATAGTATTGCCGCTAATGACATTATTTTCATACGTTCTTTCCTTTCAAAATTAATATATGCGATTGTTTTATTGTTGCGTACGTCGTGAATTTTGGCTTTCGCGCATCACCTTGCGGGTTTTTGTCCAATTGCCTTCACCAAGTTGATCGGCGATGTGTTCATTTTCTGTTGCATATTGTTCCAGTGCAGGGCAGTCGTATTTATCTGCATTCGAACGCAAATAGCTGCTGTTATCCATCAATATCTGCTTAGCTTCTTTAAGTTTGCCTTCATCACGTAACGCTGTTGCCCTTTCATTTTGTTCGATAGCGATTTGTTCGATAACATCGGCCATGATTTTCTTATTGATGCTTTTTTCGCTCTCGGCCTTGGAATTGCAGAACTTGACCTCAACGGCATGGCTGGATTTGATAATTGTTTCCGTGTTCATATCTCTATAGCTCAAACGTACACACGCAAGTTCACGGGGCCGAACAGCCTCTGTTCCGGGAATTTCAATCTCCACCAGAATATACTTTTCATGTTCGCCGTAGATTTGATTCAGATCAATACTCACAGTTCTTCCTTCGATTGTGCCTTTACGACCCAAAATGCGAACAGGCCGCATCCCTTCACCGCAGATAATTTCAAGCCGAACTTCCTGTGCTACGACCGATAACGCCCGATCAAACTCTTGATCAAACACCGATGCCAGTTCATTGGCTGTTTCTGCAAAATAATGGCCGCCGTCACTCTGGTAGGCCAGCCGGCTCATCAGGTCTTCATTATAACCAAGCCCCAACCCGATAGTGGTTACGGATATGCCGTTGTCTGCCAGCCGTGTCCCAAGCTTGCCGAGAGCTTCAGGGGATTGAGGCCCGACATTGGCCAGTCCGTCACTGAGCAGAACAATCCGATTGACGCGATTGCACGAATGGAACTTTTTAACTTCCTCGGCGCCCATTTCTACGCCGGCATATAATGCGGTAGTACCTCCGGCTTCGATCCGGCGAATCTTGCGGATGATGTCATCCCGGCAGGTCATTTTAGTCGCGGGCACAAGAACCTGTACCTCCGTGTCATACACTACTACAGAAACAATATCCTCGGCATTAAGTCGATTTAGGGCCAGAATTGCGGCTTCTCTGGCTTTGTTGATTTTCTCGCCACTCATCGATCCGGATTTATCAATAACAATAGCCGCATTGATAGGCGTTCGTGTTTTGAGTCGCTCCAAAGGACATCCCGTCAATCCCACCCGAAGGTAAGCGGTCTGAGTTATCTCCGCTGCAAACAAAGACTTGTCCGCCTCAGCGGTGAGTGTAATAGTGGCAGCCTGCAAAGGTTGTCCGCTCATTACTGTAAGAAAGCCCGCAGCCATCATCAGCCAAATTGATAAATGTGTCATTTTCATTGTTTTTTCCTTTCCTAAATAAGGGTTCGTCTCCATTAAACTATACCTCCGACGGGTCTAAAGTGGGTGTAAAAGGTCTGTAAAATAGAAGCGTTGCGGTTTTACATAAAAGTTACAG